>NZ_JBXAMV010000002.1:941852-1170523 GCF_058801005.1 Variovorax sp. GW822-FHT04A09
ACGCTGACGTACACCAAGGGCAGCGATCCAGCGCACGGCACGGTGACCGTCAACGCCGATGGCACCTACACCTACGTCCCCGGCGCGAACTTCAACGGTACCGACAGCTTCACGGTCACGGTGAGCGATGGCCACGGTGGCACGACCACCAGCACGGTGAACCTGACCGTCAACCCGGTCAACGACGCACCGACGGCGCCCAACTACACCGAGACCACGAACGAAGACACGCCGGTCAGTGGCCAGGTCGTCGGCAGCGACGTCGACGGCGATACGTTGACCTACACGAAGGGCAGCGACCCGGCACATGGCACCGTCACGGTCAACGCCGATGGCACATACACCTACGTCCCCGGCGCCAACTTCAACGGCACCGACACGTTCACCGTCACAGTGAGCGACGGCCACGGCGGCACGACCACCAGCACCGTGACGGTCACGATAGACCCGGTGAACGACGCCCCCACGGTGCCCAACTACGCTCAGACCACGGACGAAGACACCCCCGTCAGCGGCCAAGTGATCGGCAGCGACGTGGACGGCGACGCGCTGACGTATGCACTGGGCAACGGCCCTGCGCATGGCAGCGTCACGGTCAACGCCGACGGCACCTACACCTACGTCCCCAGCGCGAACTTCAACGGCACCGACACGTTCACCGTCACCGTGAGCGACGGCCATGGCGGCACGACCACCAGCACCGTGACGGTCACGATCGACCCGGTGAACGACGCGCCCACGGTGCCCAACTACGCCCAAACGACGGACGAAGACACACCCGTCAGCGGGCAGATCGTCGGCAGCGACGTCGATGGCGACACGCTGACCTACGTGAAGGGAAGCGATCCCGCGAACGGCACGGTCACGGTCAACGCGGACGGCACCTATACCTACACCCCGAATGCCAACTTCAACGGCACCGACAGCTTCACCGTCACGGTCAGCGACGGCCACGGCGGCACCACCACCAGCACGGTGAACGTGACCATCAACCCCGTCAACGACGCCCCCGTGTTCGTCGACGGCGGCGGCACGCCGGTCGACACGGCCGCCGGCTACGTCTTCGGCTACGACGAGAACCGCCCCGCAGGCACCGTGCTCGGCACAGTCCAGGCCACCGACATCGACAGCGCAACCGTCACCTACAGCATCCTCTCGGGCAACGACCAGGGCTACTTCGCCATCGACCCGGTCACCGGCGAGATCAGCCTCACGCCGGCAGGCGCAGCAGCCTTCGTCAACGACTACGAAGCAGGCGCCAACGCGCACGCGCTGGTGATCGGTGCGACCGATGGCACGGCCACGACCACCATCCCCGTCACGCTCAACGAGCAGAACATCAACGACGCACCGACGGTGCCCGACTACGCCAAGACCACGGACGAAGACACACCCGTCAGTGGCAGCGTGGTCGGCAGCGACGTCGACGGCGACACGCTGACCTACGCCAAAGGCAGCGACCCATCGCACGGCACGGTCACCGTCAACGCCGACGGCACCTACACCTACACGCCCAGCGCCGACTTCAACGGCACCGACAGCTTCACCGTCACGGTGAGCGACGGCCACGGCGGCACCACCACCAGCACCGTCACCGTGACCATCAACCCCGTCAACGACGCCCCGGTGTTCGTCGACGGCGGCGGCACGCCGGTCGACAGTGCCACCGGCTACGTCTTCGGCTACGACGAGAACCGCACTGCGGGCACCGTGCTCGGCACGGTCCACGCCACCGACATCGACAGCGCGAACGTCACCTACAGCATCCTCTCGGGCAACGACAACGGCTACTTCGCCATCGATCCGCTCACGGGCGCGATCAGCCTCACGCCGGCAGGCGCAGCAGCCTTCGTCAACGACTACGAAGCAGGCGCCAACGCGCACTCGCTGGTGGTCGGTGCGAGCGACGGCACCATCACGACAAACATCCCCGTCACGCTCAACGAGCAGAACGTCAACGAGGCGCCAGAGGCTCCCGACGACACCAAGACCACGGACGAAGACACGCCGGTCAGCGGCCAGATCGTCGGCAGCGACGTCGACGGCGACACGCTCACCTACGTGAAGGGCAGCAACCCGTCGAACGGCACGGTGACGGTGAACCCCAACGGCACCTACACCTACGTTCCCAACGCCAACTTCAACGGCACCGACAGCTTCACCGTCACGGTGAGCGACGGCCATGGCGGCACGACCACCAGCACGGTGACCGTGACCGTCAACCCGGTGAACGACGCGCCGACGGCCACGGCGACCGACGCCGGCATCGTCTCCGAAGGCAGCCTGCCCGGCGGCATTGCGGCGGCGGACGAGCCGTCGGTGCAATCGACCGGCAAGATCTCCATCGCGGACCCCGACAGCCTGGCGGGCGACCTGTCGGTGTCGCTCAGCGGCCCGACCGGCGTCACCTCCGGCGGCCAGCCGGTGTCGTGGACCTGGGACGCGGGCACGCACACGCTCACGGGCAGCGTCACCGTCGACGGCGTCACCACCCAGGTGATGACCGTGGCCGTGGGCAATGTCAGCGCCACCGGCGCGGGGCAGTTCGAGGCGGGCTACACCGTCACGCTGAAGGCGCCGATCGACCACCCGGCGGGCAACGGCGAGGGCGTGTCGAACCTGCACTTCGAGGCCGTGGTGAGCGATGGCCAGCTCAGCGGCGCGCCGGTGGGCTTCAACGTGCCGGTCAAGGACGATGTGCCGGCGCTCGTGAACGGCGAGCAGGCGGTCGACGTGGCACCGATCAACACGAACCTGATGGTGATCCTGGACCTCTCCGGGAGCATGGGCGAGGAGAACCCGACGCGGCTCTCGCGTGCGAAGGAGGCCATCAAGAACCTGATCGACGGCTACGACATGTACGGCGATGTGCGGGTGCAACTCGTCACCTTCAGCACGACCGGGCAGGCACAACAGGCCTGGATGACGGCGGCCCAAGCCAAGACGCTGGTGCAGAGCCTGGAGGACGGGGGCAGCACCAACTACGACGCCGCCCTGGCTACGGCGATGACCGGCTTCGAGGCCAATGGCAAGCTGCAGGGCGCCCAAAACGTGTCCTACTTCCTCACGGACGGCGAGCCGACCCGGGGGGACGGCAACACCGGCCAGCTCGGGAACAACAGCAACGGCAGCAACGCGGCCGACTTCGGCATCCAGGCGGCGGAAGAAGCGCTCTGGAAGACCTTCCTCACCAACAACAAGATCAACTCGTTCGCACTGGGCCTAGGTTCCAGCCTGGGCCCGACGGAGCAGGCCTACATCGACCCCATCGCCTACAACGGCAACACCGGCACGAACACCAACGGCAAGATCGTCACCGACACGAGCCAGCTGAACGACATGCTGCAAGGCACGATCAGCGTGCCGCCCACCGTCAGCAACCTGCTGACCGGCGGCCTCGGCGGCTCGTCGGGCTTCGGTGCCGACGGTGGCCATGTGTCCACGCTGACCATCGACGGCACCACCTACGCCTTCAACAGCGTCACGGGCTTGATGACGAAGACTGGCCCGGCCACCAGCAGCGACTACAGCTACAACCAGGCGACGCACCAGGTCACCATTGCCACCGACAAGGGCGGCAAGCTGGTCGTGGACTTCGACTCGGGCGAATTCAGCTACCAGGTGGCACCGCGTACCACCACCTCGCAAAACTACGACGAGACCATCAGCTACCAGGTGGTCGACCGCGACGGCGATGCGAGCAACGCGGCCACGCAGACGCTGCACGTCAACTACACGCCAGCAGCGGGGGCGGCAGCGCTCTTCACCTCGGCCGACTCGCTGGGCCTGGCCGGCGTCGACGAAGTGACGGTGTCGATCGAGCAGCAACAGCAACCGCACGATGCGCCGCATTTCCCCTTCGGCGACGGTCCGGCATGGGGAGGGCTGCAGCTGTCCGACATGCTGCAGGGCTTCGGCGCCGCCGAGTCGCTGCATGCGCTGCTGCAGGCCGCGTTCCCGCCGGCCTTCGGTGGCACGCAGGCGTCTCCCACGGTGCTGTCGCTGGCGTCCTCGGCCGATTCGCTCGCGGCCTACGCACCGCCGGTGGCGCCTTCGCTCGACGACGAGCTTCACATGGGCCTCGCGCTTCACCACTGACCGACCGGCGTGCCGGCGCCGCTTGCGGCGTCGGCACCTGGTGGTCTGCACGTCTTCACGCATGCTTGCTTCCCGTCATCTTTCGTCTGCTGCCGCGGGCCTTTTTTTCCTGCTCGCCGGATCGGCGGCGCTTGCGCAAGCGAGCACCGCCGCCCCGTTGGGCATGGCCGAGGCCGTGCGCCTGGCCGCCACCTCGCACCCGACCGTGCGCAACGCCGTCGGCCAGGCGCTGCAGGCGGGCGAGGGCATTGCGGCCGCGCGCTCGGGCTACTACCCGCAGGTCAGCGCCGGCGTCAGCGCACGCACGGGCAACCGCCAGCTGCAGGCCGACGGTCGCCGCCAGGTGCACCAGGCCTCGTTGTCGGTGACCCAGCTGCTGTACGACTTCGGCAAGGTGTCGAGCGCCGTGAGCGAGGCCGAAGCCTCGGCCACGGCCGCGCGCGCCAAGCTGCTCGTGGCGGTCGACGACGTGGTGCGCGACACCGCGCAGGCATGGATCGAAGTGCATCGCCAGCAGGCGCTCGGCGAGATCGCGCAGGCCCAGGTGAAGGGCGTGCAGTCGCTGGCCGGCCTCGTGGGCGAGCGCCAGGCCAAGGGCGCCACCAGCCAGTCCGACGTGGCGCAGGCCCAGTCGCGCCTGGAGGCCGCGCGCGCCCAGCAACTCAACACCGCGTCGCAGGCCGAGCGCTGGCGCCTCAACCTCATGCACCTGACCCAGGGCCGCGCGCCGGCCGACATCGCCGGCGAAGCGCCTGCGCCGCTCGCGAGCGCCTGCGCCGCGTTGCCGCAGACAGCCTTGCCCGCACCGACCGTGCAGATGGCGCAGGCCGAGCGCGACATGGCGCAGGCCGCGCTGCGCGGTGCCGATGCGCAGCTGCTGCCCACGCTGTCGCTCAACGCCGCCGTCAACCGGGGGCTCGAATCGGGCGCGCGGCCTGCCGGCCAGTCGGCCAACGAAAGCACGTTCACCGTCAACTTCACCGCGCCGCTGTACGAAGGCGGGCGCAGCCAGGCCCGCCAGCGCGCCGCCGCGCACGCCGTCGAGGCGGCCGAGGCCGCGCTGGGTTATGCCGAACTCAGCGTGCGCCAGCGCCTCGAAGACGCGCGCGTGCAGTCGCAAGGCCACGCGCTGCGCCTGCCCGTGCTTGCCGCGCGCGTGCACAGCACGCAGCGCACGCGCGACCTGTACCGCGAGCAGTACCTGCAGCTGGGCACGCGCTCGCTGCTCGACCTGCTCAATGCCGAGCAGGAGTTCCACGGCGCGCGCTTCGAGCAGGCCGAGAGTGCGCACGAAGTGCAGCGGCTCGCGGTCGAGTGCCTGTACCAGTCGGGCCGCCTGCGCGAGGCCTTCGGGCTGGTCGATGCGGGCGAGCTCGTCGCCGGAGGCCAGCCATGACCGCCACCACCCTGCCCGAACTGTCCGCCGCGCGCGGCCCCGAGCTGCTCGCCGGCTGGGTCGATGCCGTGCTGGCCGTGGCCGCCCACTACCACCTCGACACCTCGCGCGAGCGCATCCGCGGCGCCGCCGCGTGGAGCGACCACGAAGACATCGGCGAGCGCGTGCGCCAGATGGCCCGCCAGGCCGGGCTCACCGTGCGCCAGGTCGCGCCGCGCCTGGACACCTTGAGCCCCTGGCGCCTGCCCGTGGTGCTGCAACTGCGCGACGGGCAGGTGGCCGTGGTCACCGCCATCTCGGCGCAGGGCCTGCGCGTGATGCTCGGTGGCGACCAGGGCGCGGAAACCGTCTGCACCGTGGACGAGCTGCAACCCGCGCTCGAAGCCATGGCCGTACTGCGGCCCGCGCAATCGGCGCCCGACTCGCGCGTCGACGCCTACATCCGCCCGGTGGAGCCGCACTGGCTGCGCCAGATCGTGCTGGCCGACTGGCGGCCCTACGCGCACATCCTCGTTGCGTCGCTGGCCTACAACCTCATGGCGCTGGCCGGCACGCTGTTCTCGATGCAGGTGTACGACCGCGTCGTGCCCGCGCAGTCGCTGCCCACGCTGCATGTGCTGTTCGGCGGCGTGCTGCTGTCGATCGCGTTCAGCTGGGTCATGCGCGGCGCGCGCATGCGCATCACCGACGTGGTGGGCAAGCGCGCCGACCTGCGCATTTCGGACCGCGTGTTCGGCCACGCGCTGCGCGTGCGCGGCTCGGCGCGCCCGCGCGCCACCGGCACCTTCATCTCGCAGCTGCGCGAGCTGGAGCCCGTGCGCGAAATGCTCACGTCGACCACCGTGGCGGCCGTGGCCGACCTGCCGTTCTTCTTCGTGTTCTGCGTGCTCTTCTGGTTCATTGCCGGCTGGCTCGTGCTCGTGCCGCTGGTCGCGTGCGTGCTGCTGATCGTGCCCAGCCTGCTGGCGCAACCGCGCCTGCGCGCGCTGGCCCAGACGGGCATGCGCGAGTCGTCGCTGCGCAACGCCATGCTGGTCGAGGCCGTGCAGGGCATCGACGACATCAAGGGGCTGCAGGCCGAGCCGCGCTTCCAGAACCAGTGGAACCACTACAACGCCGTCAACGCCGACTCGGGCCTGCAACTGCGCGCGCTGCTCAACACCCTGAGCAACTGGACCCAGACCGTGCAGGGCGCCGCCTTCGCCTTCGTCGTGTTCTTCGGCGCGCCGCTCGTCATGGACGGCCACATGAGCACCGGCGTGCTCGTGGCCGCATCGATCCTGTCGACCCGCATGCTCACGCCGCTGGCCGGCGTGACGCAGGTGCTCAACCGCTGGCAGCAGGCCAAGGTGGCCGGCGAAGCGCTCGACCAGCTCATGAAGCTCCCGGTCGACCATCCGCCCCACGAAACCCGCGTGCACAGGCCCGCCGTGCAGGGCGACTACACGCTGCGCGACGCCGTCTTCAGCCACGACGGCCAGACCACCGCGCTGCACGTGAAGGCGCTGCACATCGGCGCCGGCGAACGCATTGCCGTGCTCGGGCGCAACGGCGCGGGCAAGTCGACGCTGCTGCAGGCGCTGTCGGGCCTCATCGAGCCGCGCGCGGGCAGCGTGCTGCTCGACGGCGTGTCGATGGCCCACATCGACCCCGCCGATGTGCGCCGCGACGTCGGCCTGCTCGCGCAGGACGCGCGCCTGTTCCACGGCACCCTGCGCGAGAACCTGCAGATGGGCACGCCCCACGCCACCGACGCCGAACTGGTGGCGGCCCTGCAGGTCACCGGCGCCTGGGCCTTCGTGCGCCGCCTGCCCACCGGGCTGGACCATCCACTGCTCGAAGGCGGGCGCGGCCTTTCGGGCGGACAGCGCCAGAGCCTGCTGCTCGCGCGGCTCCTGCTGCGCCGCCCCGGCGTGCTGCTGCTCGACGAGCCCACCGCCTCGCTCGACGAAGTGGCCGAGCGCGAAGTGATCGAACACCTGCGTGCGCTGCCCGCCGGCCGCACGCTGGTGGTGGCCACGCACCGCCCGGCCGTGCTCGAGGCGGTCGACCGCATCCTCGTGGTGGACGGCGGCGCCGTCGTGCTCGACGGGCCGCGCGACCAGGTGATGGCGCGGCTGCGCCAGGGCGCGGTCGCCTCGCGCGAGGCGATGGCCTCCGCAGGCCGCAGCAAGGAGGGGCAGGCATGAACGCCGTGACATTGACCAAGGCGCAGGTGCAAGCACAGGCACAGACACAAGCGCAGGCACCGGCCGTCTCCACCGCCACCGTGTGGGGCCCCGGCGGCGCCGACGATTTCGACGAAGCCCGCGCCAGCGGCTCCGCGCGCGTCGTGTGGTTCATCGCGCTCTTTCTGCTCGCCTTCTTCGTGTGGGCCTGGGTCTTCGAGATCGACGAGGTGTCCAGCGGCATGGGCAAGGTGATTCCCAGCTCGCGCGAGCAGCGCATCCAGTCGCTCGAAGGCGGCATCCTCGCCGAGCTGCGCGTGCAAGAAGGCCAGATCGTCGAGAAGGGCCAGGTGCTCGCGCAGCTCGACCCCACGCGCGGCGAATCGAACGTGGAAGAAACCGCCGCGCGCTACCGCGCCGCGCTGGCCAGCAGCGTGCGCCTGCGCGCCGAGGTGCAAGGGCAGGGCAGCCTGCAGTTCCCCGCCGAGCTGAAGGCCTACGCCCAACTGGTCGATTCCGAAAGCGCGCTCTTCCGTTCGCGCCAGGGCAGCCTGCGCGACACCGTGTCCGGCCTGGGCCAGGCGCTTTCGCTCGTGCGCAAAGAGCTCGACATCACCCGCTCGCTGCAGGTGAGCGGCGCGGCCAGCAACGTCGAGCTCATCCGCCTGCAACGCCAGGCCGCCGACCTGGAGCTGAAGATTGCCGAGGCGCGCGCCAACTACATGGTGCGCAGCCGCGAAGAGCTGGCCAAGGCCGATGCCGAGGTGAAGTCGTTGTCGTCCGTGGTGCGCGGGCGCGCCGACTCGCTCGAGCGGCTCACCCTGAACTCGCCCGTGCGCGGCATCGTCAAGAGCCTGCAGGTCACCACCATCGGCGGCGTCGTGCCGCCCAACGGGTCGCTGCTGACGCTCGTGCCGCTGGACGACCAGTTGCTGGTCGAGGCGCGCATCTCGCCGCGCGACATCGCCTTCATGCGGCCCGGGCAGGAGGCGCAGATCAAGATCACCGCCTACGACTACGCCGTGTACGGCGGCCTCAAGGGCCGCGTGGTGACCATCGCGCCCGACACCCAGCGCGACGAGGTCAAGCCCGAGATCGTGTACTACCCCGTGCTCGTGCGCACCGACTCCGACGCACTCACCGACAAGGCCGGCCGCCGCATGCCCATCGTGCCCGGCATGGTGACCACCGCCGACATCCGCACCGGCCGCAAGACCGTGTGGGACTACCTGACCAAGCCGCTGAACAAGGCGCGCGAAGCCATGCGCGAGCGCTGACCCGCGCGCGCTCATTTCCCCACGAAACCCATCCGACACCCATCCGACCCAAGAGGACGCTAGCCATGAAAACCACCCCGCACGCATCCCCCGCCGCTGCCGCCTTCGTGCTCGCCGCCGCGCTGCTCGGCGCCGCCGCTCCTGCGGTGGCCCGCGACAACCCCGTGGACCCCGTGAGCAACCCCGACAAGCTGGATTACCGCGACGTCGAGGCGCGCCGCCCCGACTTCAAGGAGCCCTTTCTGCGCGATGGCGTCGTGTCGCGGCCCGAGCGCTTTCGCGAGATCAAGCCCGGCCTCAACCAGGCCCAGGTGCTCGCCGTGCTCGGACAGGCCCTGAAGCAACAGCGCGGCGCACTCGGCACCGAGTGGGACTACCACTTCAAGTTCCAGATGCCCCAGTCGGCCAACTACCTCGTGTGCCAGTACAAGGTCGTGTTCGACGACAGCCAGGCCGTGCGCAGCGCCGTGTGGCGCCGCCGCCAATGCCTGGACCTGCTGCCGCGCTGAGCCGCGACGCCGGCCCGCAGCCCATGCCTCGCGATTCCACGCGCGCGCCCCGTCCCTACGAGGCCTTCGTGTACGGCAACTCCGCCGACGAGCCCACGCGGCTGGCCGAGCGTTGCCTGGAGGTGATCGAGGGCACGCTGAAAAGCGTCGACCGCGTCGTGGCCTGCCTGCGCGCGGCCGAACTGGAACACGGCATCGGCATCGCGGCCATGACCCGCGCGCAGATCGCCGACGCCGCCGAGTGGCACCGCGCCAAGCTGCAGGGCCTGCTGGCCGTGAAGCTGCAGCTCACCAACCGCGGTGGCGACCTCCATCTGGTGGACGACCTGCACCTGGTCGTGCGGCTCAAGTCGCGCCTCACCGCGCCCGGCGGGTTTCTGCCGGAGCTGTACCACCTCATGCCCCATGGCTGAGGTGGACGACGCGGCCCTCGCGGTGGATGCGGTCCGCTGCATGGGGCTTTGCCTTCTTCCGGCGTTGAACGACGACGCCTGCGCGGTCGTCCTAGGAGCCGCGCCGTGATCCGCCGCACCAAGCGCTTTCGCAAGACCCTCTACCGGTTGAGCGACGTGGCGCTGTGGCTGCTCCTTGCGCTCTTCCTTGCGCTGGCGGCCGACGCGCTGCCGGCGCGAGGCGTCAGCCAGGACCACCACGACAGCGAAGCCGAGCGCGCCACGCACGCGCACTAGCTAGCGGCCGGCTCCGAGCCCTCCTTCGCCTCCGGCGAAGCAGAAAAACCGGGGCACCTCAGATATCTCGTCGATTCGAGAAATCGTCGACGAATTCTTTTCTCTTGCGCGGCTTCGCTTCTCTACAGTGAATGCCCCCGCGACAAGACGGCCCGCTGTAGCGGCCGACGAACCCCGTGAAAGGAACGCCTTCTTCCCAGACATTCACTGATTGATCGAGCGATTGATTCGTGCGAGCGAATGAACCGCCTTGCCTCACGGCGGGTGTCGATGCCTCTTTGTGAAGCGGCGACACGAATGTGAGGCACAAAAGGCGACGGCCAGGGTGCGTGAACACCCTGACCGTCTGACCAAGAGACGTGCTGAACTTTTGAAAGGGCACACCAAATGGCTGATCGAATTATGGCCGGGCGTTCCACGCCCAAATCTGCCCGTCGCACACGCGGCGCGACCCCTTCGTCCACCCCCACAGGCGAAGACGCCCGAGACCTCCTCGAAATCAAACTGGCCCAGCTGAACTCCCTGCTGTGGTGCTGCTACGGCGACGGCAATGGGTGGTTCGAGGAAGCCGGGGAGAAACACCGGGATCACATGTTGTGGATTGCTGCGGATCTGGCTAGGGAGGCGGAGAGGTTGTTGGGGGAGAGTGGGAGGGGGTAGTAGAGATTGGTGCTCGGCCGCCGTGTCTTTGTGACCGGCGGCGGTTCACTTTCCTGCCTCCGCCAATGTGGCAAGGGGTGGGTGTCGTCGGTTCTTCGATCGAGGGTTGCCCGCTTTGCAGCGATCGCTGCTGTCGTCGCTGCGCGATCGGTCGATCGATCGATTTTCGCCATTGAACGGCCGCTGGCGAGTGGCTGCTCTGTACTCAGCTGCAGCCTCAGTAACGGTCTTTTCTAAATGGATACTAGGGGTACGCCGGAACTCAATCGCATCAGCGATCTGAACTCCAAGAAGACCTGAAGCAGCGCCAAGCGAGGGAGAAGATATGCCGCTTAAATTTATTTCCGCCGTCAACCACCGCGACGAGGCGGTTGCGTTCGGGCCAATGACCGTGCTCGTTGGTCCAAACAATAGCGGCAAGTCACAAACCCTGCGAGACCTGCGAGACTTCGCTTTAGGAGGTCCAGAGAGCGCTCTCACGCTTTTCAAGAGCATTGACGTGACGATGCCCTCCAAGGAGGACTTTCGGAATCACTTCCACATCCTGCCTTCCAAGCACTCGCCGACGAACGAGAACGTCGTCGGCATAAGCGAGAGCCTTGTCAAGATTCACAGCGTCGAGAGTCATGTCGGCTGGTCGAAAACCGTGACCGAACACACCGACCTGAAGCATCAGCGTCAGTCACTGGGGAGGTTCTTGATCAGCCATCTCCATGCGGGCACGCGGTTCGAGTTGACCGCTCCGCAAGAGGCCTACGATCTAGAGACAGAGGGACCCACACACGCGTTGCAAGAGTTCTTCCGTCGGCGCCTTGAGGTGCAACCACAGCTGCGGCGAGCGTTCTCGGAAGCCTTTGGACGCGACATTGCGCTCGATTGGACGGCCATGAAGCGCTGGTACTTCAAGGTCGGCGACGCATTCGGCGACCTTTCCGAATCGCTGGATGACCTGAAACAACAACTTCGTATTGGGCGGCTGCTCAAAGAACAAGGCGACGGGTACCAGTCGTTTACTGGGATCCTCATGGCTGCGATCGTCTTCCCAGATCGCCCCCTGCTGCTGGATGAGCCCGAAGCATTCCTTCATCCCAAGCAGGCGCGCGTGCTGGGCGGATTGTTGGGGCGACTGAGCATTGATCGCCCTGCACAGATCATTGTTTCGACCCATAGCTCCGCATTCATGTGGGGCGTTGTGAGCGGGAACAACAATGCCAACGTCTTGCGACTCAATCGCACGGCCGATACGACGCGCTACACCCAGGTTCCAGCCTCAACAGTGACAGCTCTGACGCGCACACCTTTGCTCTCAAGCCAGCCGGTCCTCGACTCGCTCTTCCATCAAGGCGTGGTCGTCTGCGAAGGCGATCCCGACCGTGCGGTCTACCAGTTCGTTGCGCACCGAACGCTCATCGGCAAGGGAGGCGAAGACCTGCTTTTCATCCATACGAATGGAAAGGGCGCCGCGGACACGCCTGTCCAGTTGCTGAAAAGCGCCGGCGCTCCAGTCGCCGTCATCGTAGACATCGACATCCTCAACGCGAGCGGCCCGTTGGACAAGATCGTCAAGGCATTGACGGGCGCCGAGATTACGGCGGAGCTTGAAGAGCGACGCGCCGAAATCGGCAAATGGGTGCTCCAGATGCCGGAAGATCAGTTCCTGAAAAAGCTGCTCGACGGCGTCAACGCATGGATCACGTCTCCTCATACTGATGCTCGCTCATCCCGCAAGCGGCTCGAGAACACGCTCAAGGCGACGACGTCTAAGTGGGAAGTCGTGAAGGAGGTGGGCACTTCCTATTTCACTGGCGACCAGTTGGCTGCCGTCGAGAGCCTCATCGAAGACCTGGCCAAGATCGGTGTGTTCGTCGTTCCCTGTGGAGAGCTCGAGCAATGGATCGATACCGGCGTGAGCAAGGGCAGAGAGTGGAACCGCAAGGCGCTTGAGAAGCTTCAGACGGAAGACTGCCCAACGGAGCTCGAAGCCTTCGTGCAGCGGGTGATCGACTTTTTACCGGGTTCCGTCGCCGCAGCTGCCAGCACCTGACGCCGGTAAGCGCGGCGCGACACCTTCATCCAATCACCACAGGCGAAGACGCCCGAGATCTCATCGAAATCAAACTGGCCCAGCTGAACTCCTTGCGTTGGTGCTGCTACGGCGACGGTAACGACAACGGCTGGTTTGAGGAAGCCGGAGAGAAACACCAGGATCACATGCGGTGGATCGCGGCTGATCTGGCGAGGGACGCGAAGAGGTTGTTGGGGAGGAGTCGAAGGTAGAGGCCCCCCCTTCCTATGCCTTTGAGCGCACACAAGAGGCGGGCGCCGGTTCGTACGGACGGCACGATGTCGAATCGGATCGCTGACGCGCCGTCTCATCTGAACGCAGTTTGCGGCCGCCTTGTTTCACCAAGGATTGAGCCGCATCCGTTGGATGTTGGGCGTGGCAGGAAATCTTTGCGTTTTTCAAAGGTCGCATTGAGTCCTGTCTATGCATGGCGGGAAATATCCTCTCCTAGTTCCTGAACTTCAGCTAACGTGCCGTGTCCGCTACCTCGGGTGAAACCGAAGATACTGAGGACGTGGCGCACAAATTGCGGAATCGATATCGTGAAACGATTCATCGACCACTTCTAAAAGAGCGGTCTTTGCGCTGAAAACCCGTCACCCTGAGAAGAAAATTGGCTGGACGCAAGCAACACTACCTGCCGCAGCATCTGCTTCGAGGCTTTGAAGCTTCGAAAGTCGGAAAGAAGACCCAAGTGGTCGTCTACAAAAAGGGCGCACGCCCGTACGTTACCTCTACCGAAGGGGTCGCATCCCAACGCGATTTCTATTCAAAACCGGGCGATGGAGTCACAGATACGTTGGACGACTTGATCACTGCTTTTGAAGGCAGCACGTTCAACCCGTTTCTCGATCAAGCCAGATTAGTGACGCCCGATGAGTTACTTAGTGCGGAGAGTGCAGCCACTGCCGTCGTTCACTTAACCGTCAGAGCCTCGCATCTGCGGGGGGCCTTTGCCCTTCTCATGCAGAAGATGCTTACACAGCTTGATGATCTCCTGAGTGATCCAGAAGTTGTCCGGAAGCTTGTAGATATTGACTCTACAAACCCTCAGTCACCTTTGTCCGAGGAAATTAAGAAGGTGTTTGATGCGCTGCCCATCGAGGTATTCCCCGAGAAGGAGAGGGCAATCCTCGAGAAGATGGCGCGCTTCAAGGCTCGTGAGAAGTTCGATGTACAGATGCGGGAGTTCACCCCAGTACTGCGCGAGCAGCTGTCAATTCTTGGGGGCGAGCTTCCAAGGATGGTCGTACGGGGTCACACCAAAGTTTTGGAGCAGTCCTTGGTGCCCGCCCCGCGACTAGAGGCGCTGCGAAGATTGCATTGGAGAGTCTTTTCCGCGGAGTCGCCGAGTCATTTCGTTCTGCCTGATTGCGCCGCCATCGCTTCCACCGTTTCGGGTCGAATTCAACCTGTTGCAATGAGTTCGGATGAGGAAATTTCTTGGGTTGCGATGCCCATCAGTGCGAGGCAGGTGCTGATCGGATACACGGGAAGTGAGCCGCCGGTGGTGTCGAATCTGAACGAGCATTTCGTCAAGTGCTCACTCGAGTTTTTTGTGAGTTCGATCTTCCATGCCGATCTGGAAGTAGCCACCTCGCATATGGGCGAACTACTGGAAGCTCTGACAGTTGATCTCATGGAAGAGAGTTTTGTCTCCGCCCGTCTCGGATACGGAGAATCGGCCACTGAGGCCAGTACCTCCAGCATTCGGATCGTTCCCGTGATCATCCATTCGAACGAGGGCAAGTCGACGGATATCAGTCAATTGATCCAGCGAATAGTCGCGCAGCAGTGTGATGTACGTGAAGCCAATCGTCTCGAGTCGATCGTTGTTACTGACGATGTCTGTATTGAGGTCGCGCGGCTCTATGGTCGGGAGCTGTCTCCATACGAAGAAGCCGTGAAAATGGGCGGAACAATCGAGCTTGTCCCCGACACGGTTCCCTCCTCATTTCGAATGTTCTTGCCGGAGCGGGTCGTGCGGACTATGGGCGCTGCGGATGTGCGAATGAGCCAATGGGCCACCGTGCTAGTCACGCATCTCTTGGGTCAGATGAGCTACTTCATCTATTGGTTTGAGCATATCGTCCCGATGAGCGAGGGGCGCGTTTTCACGCTAAGGCAACGCATTGCGTTGGAACTAACGCACCGGTTTTCTTCGCACTATTGCGGCTCCGTCAAAACCGCCCAAGCGGCGAATGAAAGCGAACTGCGGGAGGAAGACGAGCATCTGTCAGTCCATGCTGTTACCGCCGCCTTGGGGGCAATTGAAGTGGCGCGCCAGCAGTTCATCGCGCACCAGAGCGTGGATGCACTGTTGCCCGATGTAGTTCCAGCCCTTGATATTTTGTTGGGGACGCTTGCTAAGTACTGTGGACGTTACTTGTCTGACGCAGAAAGTCGGCGGCTCTCGCGGACCACTCCAACCGCCGAGTATCTTGTCCGAGTCGGACTATGGGAATGGTTGAACCTCTTCGGACCGGAACTCCACAGACACCGCAAGTCGATGGAAAGAAAATCGTCATCGATTGAGCAGGTACTGGCCCTCTCGGAGCACGTGGAGCGTGTGCTTTGGCAGTACGGCATATTCCTGTCGGACGTCGAGGATGGCAGGCTATGGGTTGATGCGTGCGATGAGGAGCACCTGGGGGCAGTCAGATCGGTTCTGAATTCATAGCTGTCGTGTCTACGCGGCCCAAAGGGATTGGGCGCGAGCGAAATTTTGTTAGTGCGCAGGCGATATGGCGGGCAGGCAAGGCGACACCGCATTGGGGCTGCCTCCTTGAGGATTTTGTTTTATCCGATTTATCGTAGTCACACTACAACAAATCGAACAAATCAAAGCCTTGCATTGTCTTGAAATTATTCGAATAATCGTAGTGTGACTACGACAAGTCGTTCAAAACTAAACTCCCTCCTGACTCGGGTCCCCGGAGGCGCGCCCGTGACCAGCGAAGACCTGGCACTCGAGGGCATCTCTGCCGATCTGGCCGTTCACTACGTGCGAGCAGGGTGGCTCCAGCGCTTGGCGCGTGGGGTGTACTGTCGGCCAGACACTCCGTTGCAGCGTGACCCGAGCCTGCTGCTGCTTCAGCGCCAGGTCCCCGGTCTTCATGTGGGCGGCAAATCCGCGCTGGACTGGCATGGCATACGCCACTACGTCTCGCAGGCACCCAAGCTTCACCTCTACGGTCTGAAGTCAGCAAAGCTGCCGGGCTGGTTCACCGACGTTTTCCCCTCGGAGTACCACCGCAAGCAGCTCTTCAGCAGTGACGCGACAGGTATGCGATACACCGGCCCCTTCGAGGGGCGTGCAGACGCGCCGAACGTTTCTGCCCCTGAGCGTGCCTTTCTGGAAATGCTGAGCGAAGTGGGCGTGCGCCAGCCGCTGGCAGAGGCACGCGAACTGGCGGAGAGCACGTATGGGTTGCGGTCTTCGGTCCTTGGTGAACTGCTGCGCCAATGCACCAACGTGAAAACGGTGCGGCTGTGCCTTCAACTCGGGCGCGATCTGTCATTGCCGTGGGCGAAGAAGCTCGACCCGGCCGACCTGCCCACGGGTGGCAATCGCCCATGGGTGGCCAAAACCAACGAGGGTCTGCTGATCCTCAAGTCATGAACAACAACTATCTCAAGACAGCGCGTCTGCTGACCCAGGTCGCTCCTTTCGTCTTTGCGGACGAAACCTTCGCGCTCAAGGGTGGCACAGCCATCAACCTTTTCGTGCGGGACATGCCGCGCCTGTCGGTCGATCTCGATCTGGTTTTTCCGGATCACACGCTGTCGCGCGATGCGGCGCTTGACCAGATCAAAGTGGCACTCGGCAAAACCGCCGATGCGCTTGGGCGCATGGGATTCCAGACGCATCTCGCAGGCGTGCCTGCAGCGGGAGAAACCAAGCTCTTTGTGAGGCGCGAGGATGCTGAGGTCAAGATCGAAGTCAACTACGTGATGCGCGGTACCGTGCGGCCGGTCGTCATGGCGGGGCTCTCGCCCAAAGCGCAGGAAGTGCTCCAGGCGGAGCTGGAGATCCCAGTGGTGTCGGTCGAGGACGTGTATGGCGGCAAGCTCGTCGCGGCCATGGACCGGCAGCACCCGCGCGATCTGTTCGACGTGATGCAACTGCTCGCAAATGAAGGCATCACAGCCGGCATCCGGCGCGCGTTCGTGGTCTACCTCGCCAGCCACAACAGGCCGATTCACGAGGTGTTGTTCCCACCGCTGCGCGACGTGACCACCGAGTTCGAAGCCAACTTTCAAGGCATGACAGCCGAGCCCGTCGAGTTGGGCGCGCTGCTCGTAGCGCGAGATCAGATGATTGCCACGCTGCACAAGGAACTCGACGCGGACGAGCGCGCCTTTCTCATGACCCTTGCGAACGGCGCTCCCGATTGGGACCGCATGGGCATCGCGCATCTCAGCGCGATGCCGGCGATTCAATGGAAGCTGAGGAACCTGGCTTCTCTGAAAGAAAAGAACCCGGCCAAGTTCGAGGAGCAGTCGCGAATGCTGGCCGAAAGATTCTCAGATCTGGCTGGCTGAGAAATCTTCGATCCAGCGCGAAGCTCAGCGCTGCGGCATATCTTTCACCGAATACCCAAGGCTCACAGTCGCATCCTCCGGAATCCCCGGCATCGTCGAATTCCAAGCCTGCCACTGCGCCCGCATCGCCTCCAGCCGCTGCGGCTCCTTCTTCCCCAGGTTCGCGCGTTCGCGCTCATCGGCCGGAATGTTGAACAGGTACTCGTTGCCGTCGACCTTCAGGTACTTCCAGTCGCCGTCGCGCATGGCTTCCTGGCCGCGGTGGTTCATGCGCCAGTGCAGAGGGCGGCGGAAGGTGTGGGTGGCGTCTTTCAGCACGGGCATGAGCGACACGCCATCGAGCGGGTACGCCGCGTCGGCCTTCACGCCGGCGGCGTCGAGCATGGTGGCCGACCAGTCCATGGTCATGCACAGCTGGGTGCTCTCGCCGCCCTTGGCGATCACCTTGGGCCAGTGCGCAATCCATGGCACGCGGATGCCGCCTTCGGTCAGGTCCATCTTGCCGCCGACGAGCGGCCAGTTGTCCGAGAAGCGCTCGCCGCCGTTGTCGCTGGTGAACACGACGAGGGTGTTGTCGGCCATGCCGTGCTTTTCGAGCGCGGCCATGATCCAGCCGATGCCCTCGTCCATGTGATGGATCATGCGGCGGTACACGTGGATGTTGCCGCCCGACAGGTCGAACAGGTTGTCCTTCACGAGCGGCGCCTTGTCGGCGTCGTCGCGGGTTTCCCACGGCCAGTGGGGGGCGGTGTAGTGCAGGCTCAGGAAGAAGGGCGCCTCTTGCGTGGCCATGCGTTCGACGTAGTCGACGGCGCGCTTGGACAGTACGTCGGTCAGGTAGCCCTCGTCGTCCTTGTGCTCTTCTTCGCCGTACCAGAGGTCGTGGCGGCCGGCCGAGTCGCAGTGGGTGAAGTAGTCGACACCGCCCGACATGGGGCCGAAGAATTCTTCATACCCCGAGCGCAGCGGGCCGAAGCTGGGCGGGTAGCCCAGGTGCCACTTGCCGATGAGCGCGGTCTTGTAGCCGCTGTCTTTCAGCAGCGAGGGCAGGGTGGGGTGCTCGGTCGGCAGGCCCAGCGTGGTGCTGCCGCGGCTGCGGCTGTTGATGGGCTCTTCGGCCGCGCCGCGCAGGCGGTACTGATACCGCGCGGTGATCATCGCGAAGCGCGTGGGCGAGCACACGGGCGAGTTCGAGTAGCCCTGCGTTAGCTTCAAACCGTTGGCGGCCAGGCCGTCGAGCACGGGCGACACGCGGCCAAAAGGCGCCTCGCGGCCACCGTAGCAGCCGAGGTCGGCATAGCCGAGGTCGTCGGCCACGATGAAGATGATGTTGGGGCGGGTGCTGCGTGTCGTCATAGATCGCTGGAGGATTTCAATCAGGGTTGGTAGCCGGACTTCTGCACGACCGGGGCCCATTGCGCCTTGTAGGCCTTGAGCATCGCGGCGGTCTGCGCCTGGGTGCTCACCACCGGCGTCATGCCGGCGTCCTTGAACTTGCGTTGGGTGTCGGGGTCTTGCATCACGGCGTGGATGGTGGTGGCCAGGCGTTCGACTTTCTCCTTGGGCATGCTGGCCGGCGCGAAGAAGGTGTTCCAGCCGGTGGCGGCGAGGTCGAGGCCGGCTTCCTTGAAGGTGGGAATATTCGGTGCGAAGGGCGAGCGCTTTTCGCCCGACAGCGCCAGGATGCGCAGCTTGCCGGCGGTGTGCTGCGGCAGCACGACGTCTTCGGTGTCGACGGCAATGGGCACCTGGCCGCCGATCAAGTCGTTCAGCAGCGGGGCGGAGCCGCGGTAGCCAATCACCTGGGTCTGCACCTTGGCCTTCTCGCCCACCATGAGGCCGAAGAAGTGCGGCAGGCTGCCGGTGGCGGGCACGCCCACGTTGGCCTGCTGCGGGTTGGCGCGCATCCATGCAAGCAAATGGTTCAGCTCGCGCACGGGCAGGGTGGGCGACACGGCCAGCGCAAAGTCGTAAGCGTTGACGTGCGACACGGGCACGAAGTCGCGCTCGGCGTCGTAGCCGTTGTCCTTGAAGACGAGGGGCGCCACCACCATCACGGCGGGGTTGGCGAGCATCAGCACGTTCTGGTTGGCGGGCGTGGCCTTGGCCTGCTGCGCGGCCAGGCGGCCGCCCGCGCCGGGCTTGTTGTCGACGATCACGGGCACGCCGAGCTGGGCCGCGAGCTTGTCGCCCACGATGCGCGCCACGCGGTCGGTGGCGCCGCCGGGCGCGTAGCCGACGACGATGCGCAGCGGGCTGTCGAGTGCGGCTTGGGCGGCCTGTGCGCGCGCGAGCGTGGGGGCGGCGATGGCCGCCACGAGGCCGGCCATGGCCAGCACGGTGGCGAGACGGCGGCGGGCCGGGTTGAAGGAAGAAGCGAAAGCGGGGAGGGCGCGCGGGGTCATGAAGGGTGTGTCCTTGGTGTCGATCGGTCGGTCAGTCATTGGCCTGGAAGTTCACGGCCTTCATGATGCCGGCCCAGCGGGCAATGTCTTCGCGCATGGTCTTCACGAGCGCCTCGGGGCCGTCGGCCACGGGGTACATGCCGTTCTGCAGCAGCAGCTGGCGCACGTCGCGGCTGTTCACGGCGCGGATGATTTCGGTGCGCAGTTTCTCGGCGGTGGCGGGCGGCGTTTTCAGCGGCGCGTAGTAGGCGAACCAGGCGGTGGCCACCACGTCCTTGTAGCCGCTCTCGACGAAGCTGGGCAGTTGCGGCATGAGCGGCGAGCGCTTGTCGCCGCTGGTGGCCAGCACCTTCACGCGGCCGGTGGGCAGCATCTGCTGCGCACCGCCGATGGTGTCGAAGTACACGGGCACGGTGCCGCCCATGACGTCCTGGCGCGCGGGTGTGGAGCCGCGGTAGGGCACGTGCACCATCTTCAGGCCGGCCGCGCGGTTGAGCATTTCGCCCAGGAAGTGCGAGGGCGTGCCGGCGCCGTACGAGCCGAAGCTCACCTTGTCGCCCTGCGCCTTGGCCCAGGTGATGAACTCGGCCAGCGTGTTGGCGGGCACGTCCTTGTGCACGGTGAGCGCCAGCTCGAAGCGCGCGGCGTTCACCAGCGGCACGAAGTCCTTGATGGGGTCGTACGACAGGTTGCGGTAGGCGCTGGGGAACATGGTCATCATGCTCGCGGTGCCCAGCAGCAGGGTGTGGCCGTCGGGCGGCGCGGTCTTCACGGCGTCCACGGCAATGCGGCCGGCCGCGCCCGAGCGGTTGTCGATGATGAGCGGGCCGAGCGAATCGCGCACCTGGTGGGCAATGGCGCGGGTCAGCACGTCCTGCGTGCCGCCGGCGGGCACGCCGATGAGCACCTTGATCGGCTGGCCGGGGGTGAAGGGAGCGGGCTGCTGCTGCGCGAACGCAAGCGGTGCGAAGGATGCAAGGGGGGCAAGGGCCAGCCCGCCAAGGGTGGTCAGGGTGCGGCGGCGGGTCGGGTCGGGAAGCTGGGGCATCGTCAATCTCTCCGGGGTCTCGTTCGGCGTTCGGCAGGGTCTGTGCGTGGCCGGGGCGGGTGGCCGCGGCTGCGGACGATTCTGGAGACGCTACATTCGATTGATCAAATCAACCATCGCCCGGATTTACCCGGCCTTTCGAGACCCCGCCCCATGACTGCCGAAGACGCCGCCACCCCGCCGCGCCGCCCGCTGGACGACCTGCTGCTGTACCGGCTGTCGCGCCTGCTCGCGGTGGCGGGCAGCATGGTCATCCGGCTGTGCGAGGGCCGCTTCGGCATCACGCGGCGCGAGTGGCGGCTGATCGCGGTGCTGGCCAGTCGGGGCGAGCTGGGTTCGTCGCAACTGGCCGAGGCTGCCCAGCTCGACCGGGCGCGCACCTCGAAGGCGGTGGGTTCGCTGGTGGCCAAGCGGCTGGTGTCGCGCACGGCGCTGGCGGGCGACCGGCGGCAGGTGCGGCTGGGCCTCACGGCGGCGGGGCAGGCGCTGTACGACGAACTCTTTCCGCTGGTGACGCGCATCAACGCCGAGCTGATGGGCACGCTCGACGCAGACGATGCCGCGCGCTTCGACGACGCGCTGCACCGGCTGCAGGCGCACGCCGAAACCATGGTGGCGCAGGCGGTGCTGCCCAAGGCCGACCGGGGGCGCCACGCGGCGGCGGCTGCGGCAGCTGCTGCAGGCAACGGCAAGAAGAACAGCACGGCGCGCAGCGGCAAGGCCGTCAGTCCACCTTCATCCCGGTCGCCTTGACGATGCGGCCGTAGCGCGCCTGCGCCGTGGCCAGGCGCGTGGTGGCGGCGGCATCGGTTTCGGCCAGCGGCACCATGTCGAGCGAGGCCAGGCGGGCCTTCAGTTCGGGCAGGGCCAGCGCCTTGTGCAGCGCCTGGCGCAGGGTCTGCATCACGGGCTCGGGCGTGGCGGCCGGCACCATGGCGAGGTAGAGCACTTCGAACTCCAGGTCTTTCAGGCCCAGCTCGCCCACGGTGGGCACCTCGGGCAGCAGCGGCGCGCGCTGGCGGCCGGTGACGGCCAGGGCCCGCAGCTTGCCGCCCTGAATCTGCGGCAGCACGCCGGGCGTGGCGACGATGCCGGCCTGCACCTCGTTGCCGAGCATGGCCATCACGGCCGGGGCGTTGCCCTTGTAGGGCACATGCACGATCTTCGCGCCCGTTGCGCTCGCGAAGATCTCGGCGGCAATGTGGCCCGGGCTGCCGTTGCCGGCCGAGCTGAAGGTGGCGGGCTCGGCCTTGGCCTGCGCGATGAAGTCGGGCAGCGTCTTGGCCTTCACCGAGGCGGCGGTGGTGAAACTCAGGCCCGACGAGCTGAAGATCATCAGCGGCTTGAGGTCCTTGGCCGCGAAGGGCATCGAGGCGTACAGGTGCGGGTTGACGGTGAAGGTGCTGTCGATGCCCAGCAGCACGGTGTAGCCGTCGGCCGCGCTCTTGGCCACGGCGTCGGCGCCGATGTTGCCGCCCGCGCCGGGGCGGTTGTCGACCACGAAGGGCTGCTTCAGGTCTTTCTGCAGCGCGTCGGCCAGCGCGCGCCCGAGGATGTCGATGGGGCCGCCGGCCGGGAAGTTGACGAGGAACTTCACGGGCTTGGCGGGGTAGCTCGCCTGGGCCTGCGCGGCCGGGGCGGCGAGGCCGAGGGTCAGCGCGGCGCAGGCGGCGGCGAGCGTGAGGCGGCGGCGCGTGCCAAAGGAAGAGGAAGGCTTCGAGGAAAAGGTCGTGGTCATGGGCTGCTTTGTCTGTCTCCGTATCCACGGCACTCTAGAAGGCTGCGCGGCGCGGCACAACTGAAGTCTCTTCCGCCAGCTATTCCCTCTGGTTATATTTGAAAGCGCGTCGCCCCAATGGCTTCGAGGAGAACCGCATGTCAGCCATGAACTTTGAGCGCCTGAAGATGCGCCACCTGCAATGCCTGGTCATGGTGGCGCAGGAGCGCAACCTGGTGCGCGCGGCCGAGGCGCTGTCGCTCACGCAGCCGGCGGTGTCGAAGACGGTGGCCGAGCTGGAAGAGATCGTGGGCCGCCAGTTGCTGCTGCGCCGCCGCCGCGGCGTGGAGCTCACACCGGCCGCCGAGGTGCTGGTGCGCCACGCGGTGTCGGCGCTGCGCGGCCTGCGCGAAGGCCTGGGCCTGGCGATGGACCAGCCCGAGGCCGACCAGCTGCGCGTGGCGGTCGGCGCCTTGCCCAACATGGCGGCGCACCTGCTGCCCGAGGCGGTCGCGCGGCTGCATGCGGCGCACCCGGCGATGCGCGTGCGCGTGGTGAGCGGCACCAATGCGCAGCTCATGACGCAGCTGCGCCAGGGCGAAATCGACCTCGTGCTCGGCCGGCTGGCGCAGGCCTCGGCCATGGCCGACCTGGCCTTCGAGCAGCTGTACAGCGAAGTGCTGCTGCTGGTGGTGCGCCCCGGCCATCCACTGGCGTCGCGGCGCAAGCCCACGCTCGACGCGCTGGCCGCCTACCCGCTGGTGCTGCCGGTGTCGGGCACGCTGATTCGGCACACGGCCGACGCCTTTCTCATCGCGCAGGGGCTGGCGCTGCCGGCCCGGCTGGTGGAGGCGACCGACACCAGCTTTGCGGTGGGCCTGCTGCAGCGCTCCGACGCGGTGTGGTTTGCGCCGCAGGGCGCGGTGGAAGGCTTCGTGGCACGCGGCGAACTCAAGCGCGTGGCCATCGACACGGCGAGCACCGAAGGCCCGGTGGGCGTGACCGTGCGGCGCGGCAGCGAGACGGGCGAGGGCGCGCGCCTGCTGCTGGACACTATCCGGGGCATTGCGGCCACACGCGCTGCCTGAAGGGTTTCTTCAGGCTTCCTTCAGAATAGATCGAGCGCTCGGTCTAATAATTTGGGCATGACCGAATTCCGCGAGAACCACCGTGCGCAAAGTTGACCCCGAACGCCAGCAGGCCAAGCGCCGCCAGATCCTGGAGGCCGCGGGCGACTGCTTTGCGCGGCGCGGCTTTCATGCCACCACCACCGCCGAGATCTGCGCCGCCGCGGGCATGAGCCCGGGCAATCTCTTTCATTACTTTCCCAGCAAGAACGCGATCATCGAGGCCCTGGCCGAAGAGGAGTGGCGCGACACGGCCGCGTACTTCGCCGCGATCGACGACGACCCGGCCGACCCGCTGGAGGTGGTGCTGTCTTTCCTCGACGTGGTGATGGTCTTTGCCTCCGACCGCAGCTACTCGCGGCTGGCGCTGGAGGTGGCCGCCGAGACCCTGCGCAACCCCGTGGTCTGCGCCAGCGTGGCCGCGGGCGACACCGAAATGCGCGACGGCCTCGCGGCCCTGCTGCGCAAGGCCGCCGCGCGCGGGCAGATCGACCCCGAGCTCGACCCCGTGCAATCGGCCAACTGGATCGCCGCGCTCATCGACGGCGTGTTCTCGCGCCTGGCACTCGACACGGGCTTCGACCCCGCGCGCGAGGCACCGATGCTGCGGCGCGTGGTGGGCCGCTTTCTCGCGAAACCGGGGCGGGGCGCATGAACCCCACTCCAGTAGCGGGCGAGCGCCAGTCGCTCGTCGATGCATTGCGCGGCTTTGCGCTCTTGGGCATCCTGGTCGTGAACATCGCGGCCTTTGCCTCGCCGTACTACGGCCAGCCGCTGCCCGATCCGATGATGCGATCGGGGCTGGACCGCGTGGCGGCCTTTGCCGTTGCCTTCCTGTTCGAGACCAAGTTCTACCTGCTGTTCTCGTTCCTGTTCGGCTACAGCTTCACGCTGCAGATGCAGTCGGCGCAGCGCAGCGGCAAGCCCTTCGTGCCGCGCCTGGCGCGCCGGCTGGTGGCGCTGTGGTGCATCGGCGCGCTGCATGCGGTGCTGCTGTTCCATGGCGACATCCTCACGACCTACGCGGTGCTCGGCGCCGTGCTGCTGGCGCTGCGCCACCAGAGCGACACCGTGCTCGCTCGGTGGGCGCTGCGGCTGGTGCTGGCGACCGCGCTGGTGTGGGGCGCCATCGGCATGCTCGCGATGCTGGGCGGCCCGGCGACCGAAGACGTTCTTCGCACCGCGAGGGCCGACGCGGCCTCGGCGCTCGCGGCCTACCGCGGCACGGCGGCGACGGTCATCCGCCAGCACCTGCGCGAGCTGTCGCAGGTGTGGATCGTGCTCGGGCTGGTGCAGGCGCCGATGGCGCTGGCGATGTTCTTCGCGGGCGTCATCGAGGGCCGCCGCAACCTGTTCGCACGGGCCGACCGCTACCGCCCGCTGTTCAAGCGCCTGCTGGTACCCGGGCTGGTGCTGGGGCTGCCGGGCGCGGCCGTGTATGCGTGGACCGCGTCCGTCGTGCCGGGCTCGCGCTGGGACGTGCTCGGCCTGGCGGTCGGCGTCTTCACCTCGCCGCTGCTCACGGCGACGTACGTGGGCGCGATGATGCTGCTGTTCCAGTCGCGCTGGGGCGGCTGGCTGGCGCAGGCGCTCGCACCGGCGGGGCGCATGGCGCTGTCGAACTACCTGCTGCAGTCGGCGGTGTGTGCGTGGCTCTTCCTGGCGTACGGGCTGCGGCTCATCGGCGAGCTCGGGCCGTTCATGAGCCTGCTGGTCGCCTTCGGCATTTTCGGCGCGCAGATGCTGGTCAGCCGCTGGTGGCTGGCACGCTTTGCGTACGGACCGGTGGAATGGGTGCTGCGCGCCTTCACCAACCTCGAATGGCCCGCCCTGCGGCGTATGCAAGGGTCACGTTGAGCGACGAGAATGCCCTCGTTCCAACGAGGAGGATGCGCCGATGAGTTCCATGGAAGACGTGTGGGCCTACCGCGAGGAGACGCTCTACCCGCGCCTGTTCGGCCCCGAGCGCACCGGCATCTACGTGCTGGATTTCGACGACTTCAAGGCGCTGGGCGCCGAAGACGTCGACCCGCGCTGGCTGCACCTGGGCGTGTTCGAGTTCGCGCCCACGCCCGTGCGCAACACCTGGCTGTACGTGACCTCGGGCGGCTCCACGCCGTGGGAAACGGAGCCGGCCGACTACGACCCCGAGGACTATTCGTGGATCGGCTCCGAACTGGTCATCGAAGTGCCCTCGCAGCCGCAGGACCAATGGGCCATCAAGCTCCTGCGCCGCCTGCTCGCCTACAACGTGCTGCTCGCGCACTCGCACTTCGGTGAAGACAAGCAGCCCTTCGACTACGGCGACCGCATTCCCGTCGGTGAAGCGATCCGCGAGAAGGGCACCGTGGCCCTGCGCCATGTGGTGCTGATGGAGCCCAAGCACTACCCCGCGACGGCGCAGCTCGATTCGGGCCGCTTCGACTTCCTGCACCTCGTCGGCATCAACGATTCCGAACGCGACTGGGCCAAGGCCCACAGCTCCGAGGCGCTGCTGCGCCTGCTCGAAGTGCATGGCGGCGCGCCTGTGACCGACGCGCGGCGCAAGGCGGTCGCTTGAGCCGCGCGAAAGGTGCGGCCACCGCCGGCGGTGCCGAGCGTTCGCACGGGCGAGCGCTCGAGCTGGCCGAGTCGCTCGGCGCGATGGGCCCCATCGAGGTCAAGCGCTTCTTCGGCGGCTTCGGCCTCGTGCAGGCCGGCGTGCAGTTCGCCTTCGTGATGAAGGGCACGCTGTACCTGCGCGTCGACGACGCCACCCGGCCGGACTTCGAGCGCCTGGGCGCGGTGCCGTTCTCGTACGCGACCAGCGCCTCGACCGTGAAGGTCGCGAGCTACTACGAGGCGCCGGTCGATGCGCTCGAAGACCCGCACGCCTTGCGCGACTGGGCGACGAAGGCGCTGGCGAGCGCGCTGGGTGCGCGCAAGCCTGCGCGCCGCAAGCCGGCCAGTTGATTCGTCAGCGCGACAACAGCGTCGACAGCTGAAACACCGCAAACCCCAGCAGCAACGCACCCGACAGCTTGTTGATGCCCTGCAGCACGCGCGCGCCGAGCTTGTGCCGCACCATCGACACGATGCTCGACAGCCCCAGCCACCACAGCGCCGAGCCGAGGAACACGCCTGCCACCATCGTGAGCGCCGCACCGCTGCCGCTGCCCACATGGCCGCTGCCGAGCGAGGCGAACACCGCGACGAACGACAGGATCGTCATCGGGTTGGCCAGCGTGAGCACGAACACCGACAGCAGCGCCCTCACCGGCGTGGCCGCGTCTTCCGCGGCCCGAGCCTGCGTGGCCGCCGGCGCGCGCAGCAGCTGCACGCCTATCCACGCAAGAAACGCCGCGCCACCGAGCGCCAGCGGCACGCGCGCCGCGACCATCGTCGACACCACGGCCGACACGCCGAAGGCACCGATCGCGCCGTAGCAGGCATCGGCCAGCGCGGCGCCCAGGCCGCTGAGAAAGCCGATCGTGCGGCCATGCGCGAGCGTGCGTTGGATGCACAGCAGGCCGATGGGGCCCACGGGTGCGGCGATCGAGAGCCCGATGACGAGGGCCTTGAGAAAGAGAGGGAAGTCCATGCCATCGATTGTTCGGCGAGGCGTGCATGGCGAGAATGGCGAAATTCAGGCGCGCGGCATGCCTTGCCTGAAATCGGAAGCGAAATTCTCAATCGGGCCTGAAATCCATGGAAATCGACGCCAAGAACTGGCAGATCCTCGACGTGTTGCAGCAGGACGCGCGCACCTCGCTCACGGCGCTCGCGCGGCAGGTGGCGCTGTCGGTGCCGTCCACCTCCGAGCGCGTGAAGCGCCTCGAAGAGGCCGGCGTCATCGAGGGCTACCGCGCGGTGGTGCCGCCGCGCAAGGCAGGCTACACCGTCACCGCGCTCGTCGGCATCACCACCGCGCAACCCGACAAGGCCCGGCTGCTGAAGCTGCTCGGCAGCCGGCGCGAAGTGCTCGAATGTTTTCACGTCACGGGGCAGGACTCGTACGTGCTGAAGGTGGTCGCGCGCGACATCGAACACCTCGAGTCGTTCGTGAGCAGCATCAACCACCTGGGCGAGACGCGCACCTCGATCGTGATGTCGGTGCCGATCGCGGCGCGCGCGGTGGCGGCGCCGGCGGGCACCGTGCCTGACTGAGGCGCGCTTCTCTCGCCCCAAAAAAATGGTCCGCACAAAGGCGGACCGAATGGACCCGCCTGACGGGCTCCTGGAGAAACGGAACATCCGCGGGCGCAGGGCCGCCCGCGGTCATTCACTCACTTGCTTGCTTCTTTGCGCGTGACAGTCTTCCCTGATCAGAACGAGTGGCGCAGCCCGACGTCGTAGCCCGTCGAGGTCTTGGGCACGAACACCCCAGTGTTCACGAAGGCGGGGCCGCCGACCGTGAGCGCCGCGCCGTTCTTGTTGCTGATGCGCGCGACGGTGGCGTACAGGGCGGTGCGCTTGGACAGGTTGTGGATGTAGCCGATGGCCAGCTTGTTGGCCTTGGGGTCGGCGACCGACGGCGTGAACGGCAGGTTGACGGTGTTGAGGTCGTACTTGACCTGCGAGTACGAGGCGCGGATCAGGCCCGGGCCGACGGGCGCAGTCACGCCGATCAGGTAGCCCGTGAGGTCGACGTCCGGCACGCCACCGGCCAGCGGCGTGACCGCGTAATCGCGCGTTTTCTTGATTCGCGACAATTCGCCGAACAGCTTGACTACGCCGAAATCGTAGGAGCTGCCGAGATTGAAGGTCTTGACGTTGTCGGTGGTGCCCGCATAGAAATTGTCGGCCGCCGTGCTGTTGCCATACGACACGGCCACGTCGAACGGGCCATTGGCATAACCGACACGCCCTCCCAAGTAACGCCCCGCGCGCGATGCGACCGAATTGCCAGAATTGAGCGCGCCCGCCGCATTGACGCCGGGCGGCGTTGCCGTGCCTGGGTCGTATTTGGTGTTTTCATGCAGCGCGTACATGAATTGGCCATAAAAGCCGCCGAGATTCTTCGGCAGGAAATAGCCGATCGAATTGCTGGCGCGGTTGTAATTGAGGTCGCCGCCGAAACCGCCCGAGCCGCCGCCGGCATTCGTGTTGGCGGCGGTGAAGATCAGGCTGCGGCCCACGCCGACGATGCCGAAGGGGTCGAACACGATGTCGTTCCAGGCGGTGGGCACGTAGTCGCGGCCCAGGCGCAGTTCACCGAAGCCGCCCGACAGGCTGACCGTGGAACGGCGCTGGAAGGTGGTGATGCCGGTCTTGCCGTCGTCGGGGCTGATCGGCGCCTCGAGCCAGAAGCTGGCCGCGAGCCCGCCGCCCAGGTCCTCGGTGCCGCGAAAACCCAGTCGGCTCGTGGAATAGCCGCCCGAGCTCAGCGCGGTCTGGCTCGCGGTGCGCGTGCCCTGGTTCACGTAGAACGGGTTGAACAGCGTGGCGCCGTTCATGTCCTG
Organism: Variovorax sp. GW822-FHT04A09; assembly: GCF_058801005.1. Classification (NCBI taxonomy): domain Bacteria; kingdom Pseudomonadati; phylum Pseudomonadota; class Betaproteobacteria; order Burkholderiales; family Comamonadaceae; genus Variovorax; species Variovorax sp. GW822-FHT04A09. The sequence goes on from NZ_JBXAMV010000002.1 coordinate 970,998, forward strand.
CGATTTGGACGAGTAATTGCTGATGCCCGTGTCCACCACGCCGAACAGCGTGACGGAAGACTGCGCATTGGCGAACCCGACACCGAACAGTGCGGCGGCCGTGAGGAATTGTCTTTTCATTGTTGCCCTTGAATTGAATATGAAATTCATCGCTCCCACGCACCGCGTGGGAGCTCCGGTTCGGCATGCGGAAATAAATTCAATTGATTTCTTCTGCCTTCCGCATGGTTCATGCGTCTGGGCAAATCATATCGATCGATTGCGACAGGAAAAGACCGAAACCGCCTTTTTCAATTACGTTTTCCGTGCAGCCGGGTTACGAATTGGAAAGCTCCGCTTGCCGCTTGCAGGGAATTGATGAATTGGTCTTCATCCTGTCGTTTTTGTAATTGAACCGTTCGCGCGGCGACGGTCCGAATTTCTAGCGTGTCGGCATGGCGAAGCAAAACCGCCATCGCCGAAGCGGGTGGTCCTCTTCGGCGTTCAACGAAGGAGATGACACATGACGAACAGGAAGATGGCCTTTGCGCTGGCGGCGATGGCCGCCGCAGCGCTCCCGCTGATGGCCGGCGCGCAAACCAGCCAGCAGCACGTCGAGGGGCCGGCGCATTTCGCGGCGACCGAAGCCGGCATCAAGGAGCACCCCGAAAACGCCGGCCCGGGCAAGACCGACGCCCAGGTGGTGGCCGAACTGCGCGCCGCGCAGCAAAGCCCCGAGTGGGCCGGCGTGCTGCGCTGGGGCGCCCCGATCCCCGTGAAGGCCACGCAACCGCGCACGCGCGCGGAGGTGGTGGCCGAGCTGGAACGCGCGCAGTCGCAACCGGGCTGGGAGCGCGCCTCGCGGCTGGGGGCGCCGATGGTGCTGCCTGCGGCGGCGCCTGCGCGGTAGGGGAGAAGAAAGAAGACGGCGGCGGGAGCTTCAGCCCGCCGTCGCGCCCTGCATCACCGCCGGCTGCCCCATCGCCGGATCGTTGCCCTCGAAGCGCATCTTCGGCAGGAACTGCGGGTACTCGCGCTGCATGAAGTCGATGACGCCTTCGCGCACGTAGCAGCGCAGGTCGAAGGCCAGGCCGGAGGTGGCGGCGGTGCAGAGCACGCGGACCTGCATGGTGCGTTCGGTGGCGTCGGTCACGCGCAGGTTGAAGAAGCGGCCGTCCCACTCGGGCGCGGCCTTCACGAGGCGCTCGACCTCGGCGCGCAGCGGCGCCAGCGGCGTGCCGTAGTCCAGGTAGAAGAAGACCGAGCCGAGCAGTTCGGCCGAGTGGCGGGTCCAGTTCTGGAACGGCTTCTCGATGAAGTAGGTGAGCGGCAGGATGAGGCGCCGGTCGTCCCAGATGCGCACGACCACGAAGGTGCCGGTGATTTCCTCGACGCGGCCCCATTCGCCCTCGACCACGAGCACGTCGTCGATGCGGATCGGCTGCGACAGCGCGATCTGCAGGCCGGCGATGAGGTTGCTGAAGACGGGCTTGGCCGCCAGGCCCGCCACGATGCCGATCACGCCGGCCGAGGCCAGCAGGCTGGCGCCGACCTGGCGCGCGCCCGGGAAGGTCATGAGCATCATGGCGCCGCCGGCCACGACGACGACCGACATGGCGGTGCGCGCGAGCACGCGGGTCTGCGTGAGCACGCGGCGCGCCTGCAGGTTGTCGGAGATGTCCGAAGGGTGCTGCGCGAGCACGCCGTCGGCAAAGCCGCTGATGGCCTTGAGCACGAACCAGGTGCTGGCCGCGATGAGCAGCAGCCCCGTGAGATGCCGCACGCTGCCGATGAAGCGCAGGTCGTCCGGCGCCGCCTGCCACACCATCATGAGCGCCGCCAGCGGCAGCACCAGCCGCGCGGGGGCGGTGCAGTTGACCACCATCGCATGCACGGCGGGCGCCGGGCGGGTGATCCGCCTGAGGACCATGCCCCCGATGCGGTGGGCGAGAAGGGCGAGGGGCGCGGCGATCAGGGCGGCAATCCAGGTGCCGAACCAGGGGTGTGCGAGGAGCTCTTGGGTCATCAGGCGGGGGTGGTCTTTGCTTCTGGGGTGTTGTCGTTCAGTGGTTGAAGAATGCGCGCTGCGTCGTCGCGCAGCTGCGTGGCGAGCGCCGTGGCCAGGTCGAGCCGGCGCACCAGCCAGGGGCTGATGTCGTTGTCGAACGGGTCAGGCAGTGGAATGGGGCCGCCGACGGTGGTGGCCCCCGTGCTCTCGGGGTGAGAGGGCCCTGCGATCGGAATGGTTCCCAGGGCGGCCTCGATGCGTTGCGCGGTGCGCACGAGCGGGCCTTCGATGTCGCCCGGCGTGAGGCGGTCGCGCCGCAGCACGAGCATCGACTTCACGGCGCTGAGCTGCGCGAGCAGCTGGTAGCTGTGGGCCTGCAGATGCTCCAGCGGTTCGAGTGGCGGCTGCACGGCGCGCGGTTCGGAGAGCGAACGCTGCGTGGCCTGCACCAGCGCCGAGAGGCTGTCGTAGGCCTCGCGGCGCGCGAGCCGCCACTCGAGCTCGGGGCTGCTCTGGATGGCCTGCAACTGGCCCAGGCCGAGTGCGAGCCGCGCATGGCGCGCCTGCGCGGTGAGCACGCGCGCCACCAGCGCCGGAATCTGCGTGCGCTCCCACGAGGGCAGCACATAGCAGAAGCCCCAGGCCAGCGCGGCGCCGATGAGCGTGTCGGCGATGCGCTCGAACAGCGCAAAGATGGGCGCGGTGCCGGTGTTCAGCATGTGGGCCTGCAGCAGGCCCAGCACGGTGGCGGCCACGGCGGTGACGAGGTAGCGCCGCACCGCGAAGCTGTGGGCGATGGCCTGCGCGATGGTCACGGTCACGAGCAGCATCAGCGGCGAGGGGTGTGCCGACAGCAGGCCCACCGCGAGCACGCAGCCCAGCAGCGTGCCGGCGACGCGGCTGTTGCGCCGCTCCAGCGTCTGCGAGAGGCTGCCGCGCAGCACGACCACGATGGTCAGCAGGATCCAGTAGTCGTGCGAGCCCCAGGGCATCGACACCGCGATGCCGTAGCCGGCCGCGATGGCCAGCGCCGCGCGAATGGCGTGGCGCAGCGGCGGCGCGTCCCAGCGCCACAGCGCGAGGAAGGGGCGCAGCGACCAGTCGGTCGGGCTCACGAAGAGCTGCCAGTTGGCGCGCACCACGGCCAGGTTGGGCTCGGCGTCGCCGCGCGCCATGGCCGCCAGGCGCAGCACCTCGTCGTTGATGTGGCCGATGCGGCTGGCCAGCCCGCGCGCGAGCATGGCGGCCGAGGGGCCCATCTGACCGTGCGTGTCCTCGTCGTCCGCCGTCACGTGGATGGCGGCCAGGCGCGGCCGGCGGTCGGCCACGGCGGCGGGGTGGCGACGCATGAGCAGCGCATCGGCCAGGCCGGTCGTTTCGTCGGCCAGCTCTTCGAGGATGCGGCGCATCTCGACCAGCGCCTGCGCGTGCGACGGATGGGCGCGCAGGGCGTCGAGGTCGAGCTCGCTGGCGAGCAGCTGGTCGCGCATCTCGAGCACGATGACGAGCATGCCGGCCAGGCGCTGGCGGCGCGGCGTGCGCGGCGACTCGAGCACGATGTCGCGCGTGGCCTGCAGCTGGTCGGCCAGCGCGGCCTGCTCGCGCAGCAGCTGGCCCAGCAGCGAGGCGGGGGTGTCGCGGATGTCGCGGGTCTCGTCCTGCGGCGTGAACTGGCTGGCCTCGGTGCGCATGAGCGCGGCCAGCGAAAACAGCACGTCGGCGATCGACTGCGTGCGAAAGCGCCCGTTGAGCAGCAGGTTGGCCAGCGTGGCCCACACCACGTACAGGCCGGCGCCCAGGCCGAATTCGGTGGTGCGCGCGATGGCGTCCGACAGCCCGGCGGGCGCGGGCGTGGCCATGGAGAAGACCATCGAGAACATCACTGCGATGGCGATGGGAATGCCGCGCTTGCCCCAGGCCATGGCCACGAAGGCCATGAAGGTGGCGGGCACCAGCAGCAGCCCGAGGCGGATCGGTGCGCCGTGCAGCATCTGCACCGCGAAGAACAGCGGCAGGCCGATGAGCGGCGCCGGCAGCATCTGCAAAAACTTGCCGCGGCGCGGGCCGGGCAGGTCGGGCGGCGCCGTGACGATCACGCCGGTGGCGGCGGCCGAAGCGGCCAGGGTGCCCAGCCACAGGTGCACCCCGCCCGAGATCACGAGCAGGCCGAGCGCGACGGTGAGCCCGCTCGCGACGTAGTGGCTCAGCGCAATGCGCAACGCCGCGCGAACCCGCGAGGCGGCGCCCGGCCCCGTCATCACTTGGCGGAGGCGTCGCCCTCGGCGGGCGCCTCGCGCTTGATGCGGGTGAGCTTGCGCGGGGCGGCCGGCGCGGCGGGGGCTGCGGCGGCCGGGGCTTCGGCGCTGCCGTCGAGCGGGGCGGCCGTGGCTTCGGTCACGGTGCTGCGGGCGTACAGGTCGACCGAGGCGTCGGCGGGGCTCGACCTGGTCGAGGCCGACACGGCGCGCACGCGGTCGCTGGCGCGCAGCTTGTCGTCCACGTTGGCGAACTTGGAGTACTTGGCGAGCAGCGGCACCAGCTGGCCGTACACGCGCGGGGCGCCGGCCAGGCATTCGCGCTGGTCGAGGAACTCGGGCTCGCCGGTGAAGTTGCCAATGAGGCCGCCGGCCTCGGTCACCAGCAGCGAGCCGGCGGCCACGTCCCAGGGGTTCAGGCCGGTTTCGAAGAAGCCGTCGGTGAAGCCGGCGGCCACGTAAGCCAGGTCGAGCGCGGCGGCACCGGGGCGGCGCAGGCCGGCCATGCGGGGCATCATGTCGGCCATGATGGCCAGGTACTGCTTGAAGTTGTCGCCGGTGCGGAACGGGAAGCCGGTGGAAATGAGGCACTCGCTGAGCTTCACGCGCTTGGACACGCGGATGCGGCGCTCGTTCATGTAGGCGCCGCGGCCCTTGGTGGCCGTGAACAGGTCGTTGCGCGACGGGTCGAAAACGACCGCCTGCTCGATCTTGCCGCGCACCGACAGCGCGATCGACACGCAGTAGACCGGGAAGCCGTGGATGAAGTTGGTGGTGCCGTCGAGCGGATCGATGATCCAGACGAATTCGGAGTCTTTGGCACCGTATTCGGTGCCCGATTCTTCGGCCAGGATGCCGTGCCCCGGGTACGCGCCCAGCAAGGTCTCGATGATGACCTTCTCGCTGGCGTGATCGACTTCGGTGACGAAGTCGTTGACCTGCTTCTGGGAGATGCGCACGGCCTCGACGTCGAGGGCGGCGCGATTGATGATGGCGCCGGCGGCGCGTGCGGCCTTGACGGCCACATTGAGCATGGGATGCAGGTTGGGGGACGACATTCTGGATTGTGAGAAGAACGGGTGGGAGAGGTCCCCAAGAATGCAATCTGGGCGACCCTGCGGTCCGGCGATGCGGGCGGCGAGAATCGGGCATTTTACCGGCTCAGCCCGTTTGTGTCTTCCCCACCCGTCATGCGCACCCGTTTCATCCTCATCCAGACCAGCCACGCCGGCAATGTGGGCGCCGCCGCCCGCGCCATGAAGACCATGGGTTTCGACGACCTGGTGCTGGTCGCGCCGCGCTGGGCCAACGTGCTGCGGCGCGAGGAAACCATCCAGCGCGCCAGCGGCGCCCTGGACGTGCTGAACAACGCCCGCATCGTCGAAACGCTGGACGAAGCCCTCGACGGCGTGACCCACCTGTGCGCCACAGCCATGATCCCGCGCGACTTCGGCCCGCCCACGCGCACGCCGCGCGAGCACCTGGAACCGCTGGGCAAGCAGGGCGACCAGCACGTGGCCTTCCTGTTCGGCTCCGAGCGCTTCGGCATGCGCAACGAGGACGTCTACCGCTGCAACGTGGCGCTGAGCATCCCGACCGATCCGAAGTTCGGCTCGCTGAACCTGGGCGCGGCCATCCAGGTGGTGGCCTACGAATGGCGCCTGGCGCTGGGCGGCTACGGTGTGCGCGAGGCCATCGCCCCGGTGCAGGCGGCCGACGCGCAGGCCGTGGCCGGCATGCTCGACCACTGGGAACGCTCGCTGGTGGACATCGGCTTTCTCGACCCGGCGGCGCCCAAGAAGCTCATGCCGCGGCTGCAGCAGCTGTTCAACCGCGCGCAGCCCACGCCCGAGGAAATCCACATCCTGCGCGGCATTGCCAAGGCCATGAGCGACGCCACCCGCGAGCCGCGCGGCAGTTGAACCGTCACAAAACCCCATCGCGCGTAAGCGAAGACGCCCGGCTTTAGACTGCCCGGCCCCTATCGATATAACGACAACAAAGGCAGCGATGTTCTCTCGACTGCGCGCCGACATCCGGTGCATCCTCGAACGCGACCCGGCCGCCCGCAGCGCCTGGGAAGTGATCACGGTCTACCCCGGCTTCCATGCCGTGGTGCTGCACCGCTGGGCGCACGCCTGTTGGACCCACGGTTTCAAGTGGCCGGCCCGCTTCATCGCGCACTGCGCGCGCGCGTTCACGGGCATCGAGATCCACCCGGCCGCCAAGATCGGCGAGCGCGTGTTTTTCGACCACGCCATGGGCGTGGTGGTCGGCGAAACCGCCGAGATCGGCGACGGCTGCACCATCTACCAGGGCGTGACGCTGGGCGGCACCTCGCTCTACAAGGGCACCAAGCGCCACCCGACGCTGGGAAAGAACGTGGTGGTGAGCGCGGGTGCCAAGGTGCTGGGCGGCTTCGTCGTGGGCGACGGCGCCAAGATCGGCTCCAACGCGGTGGTCATCAAGCCGGTGCCGGCCGGGGCGACCGCGGTGGGCATTCCGGCGCGCATCATCCCCTCGAAAGAGGGCGAGAGCGCCGACGTGGCCGCGCCGCAGAAGTTCTCGGCCTACGGCATCACGCAGGACGACGACCCGCTGAGCCAGGCCATGCGCGGCCTGATCGACAACGCCTCGAGCCAGGAGCACCAGATCGCGCTCCTGTGGCAGGCCATCGAGAAGCTGTCGGCGCAGCCGGGAACGAAGGACTGCGTGCCGGGCGACGCGGCGCGTGGCGAGTCGTTCGAGGCCGACAAGCTGACGCAGCTGATCGGCAAGTAGAAGCGGGGCAGAGGGCGCTGTCGCCGTTCAGGCGGGCGACGCCCTGTCTCGCCGCAGGTTGTCTTCCAGCTGGTCGAGCGCGTCGCCGTGGTCCAGCGCCCAGCCATAGAGCGCGCGCAAGGGCTCGACGAAGACCTCGCCCAGCGGCGTCAAGGCGTACTCCACGCGCGGCGGCACGACCTGGAACACCTCGCGGTGGACCAGGCCGCCTGCCTCCACTTCGCGCAGGGTCAGGGTCAGCATCTTCTTGGAGATGCCCGGCAGGGCGCGTTCCAGTTGCCCGGTGCGCATCGCGCCGTGGCTGAGGGCATACAGCACCATGGACGTCCACTTGCCGTTCAGGACGTAGTGGATGCGCCGCTGCGCACAGTCCTCGCGCAGAACGAACGGCGTGTCGCCGGGCGGCGCCGCGACGCGCGGGGCACGGCCCGCGCGGTTCATCCGGTTCTTCATGGGCACTTTTTTATCCCTATCGCACTTTTAAGTCACTACTTCCGGGTTGGTGACGTGAAATCTACCATTCCTGTTTCGTTGCGAGGCATGGTGCCCGCCACACGACAGGAGCAGATTTTCATGAAAGCAGCCGTCATCCGATCCTTCGGCGACCCCGATCAGATCCAGCTCGAAGAGGTCGCCACGCCGGCGCCGGGACCGGGCGAAGTCCTGGTCAAGGTGCTGGCCGTCGGCGTCAACCGACTGGATCACTACGTGCGCCTGGGGCAGATCGCCCCGGCCTTGCCGTTCCCGCACATCCTGGGTTCGGATGCGGTGGGCGAGGTCGCGGCACTGGGGGCCGGCGCTTCGCGCTTCGCGGTGGGCGAGCGCGTGATCGCCATGCCCGGCTACCCGACCGACCCCGCGCAGTGGGACACCCGCCCGGTCACGGCGGCGGCCAGCTACGCGATCCCAGGCATTCACATGCCGGGCACCTATGCCCAGTACATCGTGGTGCCGGAGCACTGGCTGTTGCGCGACACCACCGGCCTGCCGGCCGAGCAGATGGCCGCACTGCCGGTCTCCTTGCTGATCGCGATCCGCGCGGTGCAGGTCGTCGGCGAGGTCAAGGCCGGCGACCGGGTGCTGGTGCATGCCGGCGCGTCGAGCACCGGCATGATCAGCATCCAGGTGGCCCGCGCGCTGGGGGCGCGCGTCGTCACCACGGTGCAGAACGCAGCCTCCGCCGAACTGGCCCTGCGCCTGGGCGCCGAGCTGGCGATCGACACCGGGACGCAGGATTTCGTCGAGCCCGTGCGCGCCTGGAGCGGCGGGCAGGGGGTCGATGTCGCGATCGACAACCTCGGCGGCGATGTGCTGTCGAAGACCCTCGAGGCCGTGAAGCCCATGGGCATCGTGGTGGCGATGGGGTTCATGGCGGGTACCGACGTGCGCTTCGACATCCGGCGCTTCTTCTTCGCGCAGCAGCAGCTGCGCGGCACGCTGGTGGGCGACATCGAGGACTTCGCTGCCTGGCTCGACGCGATACGGCTGGGCCAGATTCGTCCGCAGATCGACAGCGTGCTGCCGCTTTCTCAGGCTGGCGAAGCGCACCGGCGCATCGCGGCCAACGAGGCGCGGGGCAGCATCGTGCTGCAGCCGTGGGCGAGCTGAAGCGGGGCGCGCCATGGCCATGGACCCTTCGCTCGCCACGCAGGGCGACGCGGTGCTTCAACGCCTCGAGGCCCTGGGACTCGCACTGCCCGAACCGCCGCCGCCGCTCGGGGCCTACCGCGCGGCGATCGAGGCGGCCGGCCTGCTGCATGTCTCCATGCAGGGGCCCGTGGTCGCGGGGCATCCGCTGCCGCGTGGGCTGCTCGGCGCCGAGCTGACGCTGGAAGAAGGCCGCCAGGCGGCCCGGCTGGCGGTGCTCAATGCGCTGGCCCAGGTGCGCCTGCACCTGGGCGGTTTTCAACGGGTGCGGCAGATCGTGCGGCTCGAAGGCCATGTCGCCTGCGTGCAGTCGTTCACCCAGCACCCGCAGGTGCTCGACGCCGCCTCCGAACTGCTGGCCCGCCTGTTCGACACGCGCGCGGGCCATGCGCGGTCGGTGTGCGGGGTGCGCAACCTGCCGGGCAACCTGCCGGTGGCCGTGACCCTGACCCTTGAAGTGGAACCCTCACGTCGCTGAGGTTGCCGACACCGCTGACGCAGCCCCGGCGTTCAGCGGTGCTCATTCCCACCCCGCCTCACTCATTGAAGCGGTGCCGAGCGGCCCGTCGCCGACGTGTTCAGTTCGCTGAGCATGTGCACCAGGCGCGCCGTCGAGCGCGTGCCGAGCTTCTCGCGGATGCTGCGCAGCTGGTGGTCGATCGTGGAGAGCGAACGGTCCAGCTGGCGCGCGATTTCCTTGTAGCTCAGGCCGCCGGCCGCCAGCTTCGCCACCTTCAACTCCGCCGGCGTCAGCGCCGCGAGGTTCGCCGGGGCCCGCTCGCTCTGCGCCTGCGCGAACCGATGGGCGGCGCTCAGCAGCGGGCCCAGCGCGGTGCGGGCCAGGCCCGGCAACTCGTCGCAAACGGCGTGCTTCCAGCGCGGCGCCCTGTGGTGCCAGTCGGCGCAGATCATGCCCACCGGCCGGTCTTCGTCGTGCACGGGAACCGCCAGCTTCGAGGCCGTGCCGGCCTGCATCAGCGTGGCGCGCAACTCCTGCGTGAAGCTGCGCTCCTGCGACACGTCGATGATGGGGGCGATGCCGCTGCCGCTCCAGACCGCGCGGATGCCCGGGTTGGCGGCGCTGAAGCGCAGGCCGATCACCGCAGGCAGTGGTTGCGACGGGCGCTGCACCTCGGCCGCGACCACGTAGTCATGCAGGCGGCCGCTGGCGTCGACATAGCCGCCGAAGCCGGCGTCGACGCGGTCGGCGTCGAGCGTGTCGCGCAGCCATTGCACCGAGATGCGCCAGCAGGCCTGCGGGTCGTCCAGGTACAGCAGCAGCTGCGCAGCCAGCTCGCGGCCCGGTCGCCAGGTGATCGCGCGCTCGCCTTCGAACAGGCGCCGCCGGAGCTGGCGTTGAAGCACAAGGATGTCGTGGTCTTCGAGCATGGATGCCGGGCTGCAGTGCGGAAGTCGAATGCTACGGCCCGGCGTCCCCGGGCGGAAGGGGCCTGCGTCCGATACCACGCCGGTGTGGCCCCGCGACGCTGCCGCCGGTCAGGCGAAGGCGCCGGGGCGCGTCAGCCCTGCGGCCGTCACGCCGCACCGCTGGCCGTCAGCGGGTCGTAGTCCGGCGAGCGCAGCAGCTCGTGCAGCTGGCGTCGGCGCACACCCATGTTGCCGCCGTCGAACAGCGGGAGCACCAACGCGTCCTGGAGCATGCCGGCCAGCGGCAGGTCGTGGTCGTAGCTGTCGATGCCCACCACGCGCATCAGGTCGGTGATCACGCGCACCGCGGTCTCGGAGCCGTAGATCTTGGCCTGCAGCGCCAGCTCCAGCGCCGCGGGCGATTGCGTGTCCAGCGCGTGGCACGCGCGCCAGTTGAGGTAGCGCGAGGCTTCGATGGCGGTCTTGGCATCGGCCAGCGCATACCCCACGGCCTGGTGCTCGATGATCGGAAGGGCGCCGCCGCGGCATTGGGTCTTGGCGAAGTGCAACGAGAAATCGAAGGCCCCCTGCATCAGGGCCGTGCCGAACACGCCGACCAGCGCCGCCGTCGCCGAGAAGCTGGTGGCCACCAGGCCCTTGCCGCTGCCTACCGGGCCCAGCACGTTGGCTTGCGCGGTGCGCACGCCCTCGAGGCGAAAGCGGGGCGTGAGGTGCGCGCGGTGGCCCATCGAATCGTGATAACGCTCCACCACGATGCCGCCCTCGGGCCGCGGAACGACCAGCACCGACAGCCCGCTGTCGGGCGGCGCGTCCGCGTCGGTGCGGCACACCACGCACAGCAGGTCGGCGCCTTGCTCGTCCCATCCGGTCGCGCTCGAAATCCACTGCTTGGTGCCGTCGATGACCCACTGCTCGCCCTCGAGCCGGGCGCGGGTGCGCGTGCCTTCGCCGGGGGCTGCGGCATCGAAGTTGGCGCTGCCGCCGGGCTCGCTGTTGCACAGGGCGGCCAATGGCGTGCCGGAGCCTTCCAGGAACGGCCCGAGAAACGCCTTCTGCTGCTCGGGCGAGCCGCCGATCGTCACGGGCAGCAGGCCCAGCAGCGTGGCGAACATCGTGAGCGACACGTTGGGGTCGACGCGATAGAACTCCTCGGCCACCACGGCCATGTCCAGCATGCCCGTGCCTTCGCCGCCGAACGGCATCGGGATGATGCGCCGCAGGAACCCGGCCTTCACCAGCTGTGCATAGAACGGACGCGTGGCGACGAAGCGCGCCAGCGGCGTGGGCAGGTGGCGCGTGGCCGGAGCGACCTCGGTCAGTACGCTGCGCGCGAAACGGCGAGCCGAGAGTTGCAACTCGCGCTGCGCGGGGGTGAGGGTGAAGTCGATCGGCATGGTGTCTCCGTTGTAGGTCTGTCCGGCTCGCAGCCCCAAGGTCGCAGGGCGGATGCGCCGGGTCGGCGGAATTGTCTGCCGGGGTCGGCCGCACCGCCTTCGCGAACATTCGCGATGCCGGTGGGCGCGTCAGGCCCTGTCTGAGGGAGAAAAAGAGGCCGTGCGGCACGCATGCGCATCGGCGCGGAGCCCGGCCACACAGCCTCCACACGAACCATTGAAGTTCGATCGACGGCGGCGAAGCACGACCCCCGCATCGCCCAGCGTGGCGCTGGGCCCGACGTCAGGAGCGCTTGGCGGAGGCGCCGTGCAGCGTGCCGTGCACGTGCCCCGCGTGCTGGCCGAAGGTCTCGGGTGCGAGCGCGGCCGTGTCCAGCTCCTGCAGGATGCCGCAGGCGCTCGCCGATTCGGGACCGCCGCACTGCAGGCGCAGCGCCTTCAGCTGCTTTTCGAGCGTCTTCAGCTCGGCGATGCGCGAGGCCACGTGGCCGATGTGGTCGTCCAGCAGCTGGTTCACCTCGCCGCAGTCGTCCTGCGGCGCGTCGCGGAATTTCAGCAGGCTGCGGATCTCGTCGAGCGTCATGTCCAGCGAGCGGCAGCGGCGGATGAAGCCCAGGCGCTGGGCATGCTCCTCGTCGTAGATGCGGTAGTTGCCGTCGGTGCGCGCGGGCGCGGGCAGCAGCTGTTCGCGCTCGTAGTACCGGATGGTTTCGACCGGCGTGTTCGTGGCCTTGGCCAGCTCACCGATTTTCATGATGCGGCATCTCAAGGAAGTGGCAATCAACGGTTGACTCTACACCTGCTTCAGGGTTTCCAATGAATGCATGACGAATCAGAACACCCTGAATCAGCCGGTGCCGCGCGCTGCGCCGCATGACCACGCCCATGACCACGGGCCCAGCCACGGACATGACCACGGGCACGACCACGGGCACGACCATGCACACGATCACGCCCCCGCCGCACCGGCAACGGCCTGCTGCGGCAGCGCGGTGTGCGGCAGTGCCCCGGCGTCGGCCGAACCTGCCGACCTGCCGAAGGGCGCCGTGCTGTTTCGCATTCCCACCATGGACTGCGCGGTCGAAGAGTCCGAGATCCGCCGCGCCCTCGAGCCCGTCGCGGGCGTGAAGGCCCTGCGCTTTCGTTTAAGCGAACGCACGCTGGCCCTCACCACCGAAGACGGCGCGCTGCCCGCCGCGCTCGACGCCATCCGCCAGGCCGGCTTCAAGCCCGAGCCGGTGGCCACCACGGGCGCACAGAAGGCCGAGACCGCGCGCTTCGCCGGCATGTCGACCGGCCTGGCGCGCCTTGTCGCCGCGCTGGTGCTGGCCATCGCGGCCGAGACCGTGTCCTTCCTGGCGCTCGACGGCGTGGGCTTCATGGCCGCCGAGATGGGGCTCGCGCTCGCGGCCATCGCGCTGGCCGGCCTGGACACCTACAAGAAGGGCTTTGCCGCGCTGGTGCGCGGGCGCCTCAACATCAACGCGCTGATGGCCGTCGCCGTCACGGGCGCCTTCATCATCGGCCAGTGGCCCGAGGCCGCGATGGTGATGGCGCTGTACGCCATCGCCGAGCTCATCGAGGCCCGTGCCGTCGATCGCGCGCGCAACGCCATCCAGAGCCTGCTCGCGCTCGCGCCCGAACAGGCCGAGGTGCGGCAGCCCGACGGCAGCTGGCTGACCGTGCGCGCCGACGCGGTGGCGCTCGATGCCGTGGCCCGCATCCGCCCCGGCGAGCGCGTGCCGCTGGACGGCGTGGTGCTCGAGGGCACCAGCGCCATCGACCAGGCCCCGGTCACGGGCGAGAGCATCCCGGTCGACAAGGCCGCGGGTGACGCGGTGTTCGCCGGCACCATCAACCAGACCGGCGCGCTGGTGTTCCGCGTGACGGCCGTGGCGGCCAACACCACGCTCGCGCGCATCATCCACGCGGTCGAAGAGGCGCAGGGTTCGCGCGCGCCCACGCAGCGCTTCGTCGACCGATTCGCCGCCATCTACACGCCCACCGTCTTCGTGCTGGCGCTGGCCATCGCGGTGCTCACGCCGTGGCTGCTGGGCTGGACCTGGGTGCAGGCCGTCTACAAGGCCCTGGTGCTGCTGGTCATCGCCTGCCCGTGCGCGCTGGTCATCTCCACGCCGGTGACGGTCGTGAGCGCGCTGGCCTCGGCCGCGCGGCGCGGCATTCTCATCAAGGGCGGCACCTACCTCGAAGAGGCGCGCAACCTCAAGGCCGTGGCGCTCGACAAGACCGGCACCATCACCGAAGGCAAGCCCAAGCTGGTCGAGTCGGTGTTGATCGACAAGGCCGGTGGCGATGAAGGCGCGGTGTACGCGCTGGCCGCCAACATTGCGGGCCGCTCCGACCATCCGGTGTCGAAGGCCATCGCCCAAGGCCTGGGCGGGCCGGTCGAAGAGGTCGGCGACTTCACCGCGTTGCCCGGTCGCGGCGTGCAGGCCACGCACGCCGGCCAGACCTACGTGCTGGGCAACCACCGGTTGATCGAAGAGCGCGGCCTGTGCTCCCCGGCACTGGAAGCCGAGCTGAAGCGCCACGAAGAAGCCGGCCGCACGGTGACGCTGCTGGCATCTGAAAAGTCGGTGCTGGCGCTGTTCGCGGTGGCCGACACCATCAAGCCTTCGTCGCAGGCCGCCGTGGCCGAGCTGCGCGCGCTGGGCGTGACGCCCGTCATGCTCACCGGCGACAACACCGCCACCGCGAAGACCATCGGCGCGCACGCCGGCATCGACGACGTGCGCGGCAACCTGCTGCCCGAAGAAAAGCTCGATGCCATCCAGGCGATGCAGCAACGCTACGGCGCCGTCGCGATGACCGGCGACGGCATCAACGACGCCCCTGCGCTCGCCAGGGCCGACATCGGCTTCGCCATGGGCGGCGCCGGCACCGACACCGCGATGGAAGCGGCCGACGTGGTCATCATGAACGACGACCTGCGCCGCATCCCCGAGACCATCCGCCTGTCGCGCCGCGCGCACGCGGTGCTGTGGCAGAACATCACCCTCGCGCTCGGCATCAAGGGCGTGTTCTTCGTGCTCGCGGTGTTCGGCAGCGCGACCATGTGGATGGCGGTGTTCGCCGACATGGGCGCGAGCCTGCTGGTGGTGGCGAACGGGTTGCGGTTGATGCGGACCGAAAAGCAGGAATAGCGCAGCGCGGAGGAGGCGGCCTCGGAGAAGAGGGCTGAAGCGAGCGCCTGCCGGTCAACGCCTCACTCGGCACGCCAGACGAGGTGCAGGTCGCCATCTACGAATCCCAGAGAGACCGCGCGAGCAGCCTTCAGGCGCGAAGCGCCCGCAGACGCGGCGTCCAGGTAGCGAAGAATCATCTGCGAGATGGCCTGCAGGCCTGCCTCCCAGTCTGGCCCCACCGCTTCGCTCGCGATCTCGAAACGTGGCAATGAGGACATGAAGATGTCGTCGCACGCCCAGTCGGAATCTTCCGGGTCGTAGGTTGGAGCACCCACGAGTTCGAGGTCGTAGGTCGTCGAACTGTCGTAGAGGTTGAAGTGAAAAGCGGCGATGCCTTCAGGCAGCGGCGCAGACAAGACGGAATCGATCCAGGTGGCCAGATCGGCGAACAGAGGGGTGTTCATGAGGCTGAAGTGGCTGAGTTTTGGATCATGCGCATTCGGATTTTTAGCACGGCCTTGAGGCGTCTGGGCTCACCTGCGCGCCGCCCACGTCTCCAACGGCCCCCGCGCCGCGTTGCACATCTGGATCGAGCCGGGCGCGCCGAACTAACATCGGGCGAGTTTTTTCCCCAGGCCTCACGACCGTTCCGCCCATGTCCGTCACCACCCTCCTGCTGCAACTCGTCGTCATCCTCACCACCGCGCGCCTGTGCGGCTGGGTGCTGCGCCATGTGGGGCAGCCGAGCGTGGTGGGCGAGATGGCGGCGGGGCTGATGCTCGGGCCGGCGGTCATGGGACTGCTGTTCCCGTCGCTGCACGCGCAGCTGTTCGCCAAGGAGTCGCTGCAGGGGCTGTCGTCGCTGGCGACGGTGGGGCTGGTGCTGTTCATGTTCGTGGTGGGCCTGGAGCTGCGGGCCACGCGCAACATGCGCGCGCAGCTGCAGGCGGCCGGCGCGGTGGGCGTGCTCAGCGTGCTGGTGCCGCTGGTGCTGGGCCTGGCGATCTCGCCGGCGCTGCACCCCACGCTCGCGCCGGCCGGCGTGGGCTTCTGGCCCTTCGCGCTGTTCATGGCGGCGGCGCTGTCGATCACGGCCTTCCCGGTGATGGCGCGCATCCTCAAGGACCGCGGCATGACGCGCACGCCCTTCGGCCAGCTCTCGCTGAGCGCGGCGGCGGTGGTCGACGTGTTCGCGTGGATCCTGCTGGCCTTCGTGGTCGCGCTGGTGGGCACCAGCGACGGCTACGCGGGCCTGATCAAGATCACGGTCGGCGTGGTGGTGATGCTCACGGTGCTGTTCCTCGGGCTGAAGCCGGCCTTTGCGTGGCTGTTGCGCGTGAAGGCGCCCGACGGCGAGCCGTCGACCACGCTGATGGCCGCGCTCATGATCGGCCTGCTGGTCACGGCGCTGCTGACCGAGTGGCTGCACCTGCACGCGGTGTTCGGCGCCTTCCTGTTCGGCGCCTGCCTGCCGCGCGACGACCGCCTGCTGCGCTCGCTGAGCGAGCGCATCGAGCCGATCTCCATCGTGGTGCTGATGCCGCTGTTCTTCGCGCTCGCGGGGCTGGGCACCACGGCCAACGCGTTCTCGGGCGCCAGCCTGGGCGCGATGCTGCTGATCGTGGGCGTGGCCACCGTGGGCAAGATCGCGGGCGGCGCGGCGGGCGCGCGCATCGCCGGCTACAGCTGGCGCGACAGCCTGGCCACCGGCTCGCTCATGAATGCGCGCGGGCTGATGGAGCTCATCGTCATCAAGATCGGCCTGGACGTCGGCCTGATCGGCCCCGAGCTCTTCACGATGCTGCTGGTGATGGCGCTGGCCACCACCGCGATGACCGGGCCGCTGATGACGCTGTGCGTCGGCCGCAAGCCGAAGCCCGCCGAGACGGCGGCGCACGCCGAGCCCTGAACCCCTTCAGCCGCCGCGGCGCACGCTGAACCCGATGCGCGTCTGGCCGCCATGGCTCGACGCGAACACCTGCCCGCCGTGCATGCGCGCGATCGCCTCGACGATCGACAGCCCCAGTCCGTGGTGGCGCGTGGAGCCGTCGCGCGCCTGGGCTGCGCGGTAGAAGCGCTCGAACAGGCGCGGCAGGGCCTCCGGGTCGATCGGCGCGCCGCGGTTGATCACGGTGATGGTGTGGTGTTCTCCGCCAGGAGCGGCCGCGATCTCGATGCGCAGCGTCGAGGCCGGTTCGGCAAAGCGGATCGCATTGCCCAGCAGGTTGAAGAGGGCGCGCCGGATCAGCCCCGCGTCCACCTCGGCCACGGCCTCGCCGTGCACCTCGGCACGCAGGCCGGCCTCGTCGAGCATGGCGTCGTAGAAATCGATCACGTCGCGCGCCTGCTCCGCCAGGCTCACCGGGGCCATCGAGCGCGCCGAGGTGCCGCGGTCGGCCTTCGAAAGAAACAGCATGTCGGTCACGATGCCCGACAGCCGCCCCATCTCCTCGAGGTTGGAGGCCAGCACGGCCTGCAGTTCCTCGTTGCTGCGCGGGCGCGTGAGCGCCACCTCGGTCGAGCCCAGCAGGTTGGCCAGCGGCGTACGCAGCTCGTGCGCCACGTCGGCGTTGAACGACTCCAGCTGCACGTAGGCGCGCTGCACCCGCGCCAGCAGCGCGTTGAACTGCGTGATCCAGGGCCGCAGTTCCTGCGCGAAGGCGCCGGGGTCGATCGACTGGTGGACGTGGTCGGGCGTGATGGCCGCCGTGCGCTCGGCCAGCGCCTTCAGCGGCCGCAGCCCGCGCCGCACCAGCCACATGCCGGTGAGCGACACCAGCGCTGTGCCCAGCACCACCGCGCCCAGCAGCGTCCAGGCCAGGCGTTCGAGCAGCCGGGAGTCCTGCGCGATGTTCACGCCGACCTGCACCGACAGGTCGGTGTGGAAGTCGCCGTTCTGCCAGGGCACGACGATGGCGCGCCGCAGCCAGCGGCCCTGCGGCGGCGGCGTGGACTGGAACAGCGGCTTGCCGGCGTTGGCGATCGACAGGGTCACGTCGTCCTGCATCGAGAAGAAGTCGTCGAGCTTGTGCCGCAGAAAGACGAGGTCGCCGCCTTTCTCGGCCTCCTTGAGCAGGTGCTCGACGAGCACCGTCTTCTGGTCGAGCGCGTCGCGCTGCTTGGCGCCGAAGCTCCAGGCGGTCACGAGGTAGATGGCCAGGCAGATGATGCTCAGGCCGGACAGCGTCTGCGCGGCGAACCAGAACGAGAGCCGGCTCTGGATCGAATGCGGCTTCGGGCTCATGCCCAGGAGCGGTCTTCGAGTACGTAGCCCATGCCGCGCACCGTGTGCAGCAGCTTCACGTCGAAGGGGTCGTCGATCTTGCTGCGCAGGCGGCGGATGGCCACCTCGACCACGTTGGTGTCGCTGTCGAAGTTCATGTCCCACACCTGCTCGGCGAGCGTGGAGCGCGACAGAATCTGCCCGCGCCGGCGCAGCAGCACCACCAGCAGCGTGAACTCCTTGGCCGTGAGGTCCAGCCGCGTGCGGTTGCGCATGCACTTGCGGCTCACCAGGTCCAGCTCCAGGTCGGCCAGGCGCAGCACCGTGGGCTCCTGTGTCTTGCCGCGCCGCAGCAGCGCCTGCACGCGCGCCAGCAGCTCCGAGAAGGAGAAGGGCTTCACCAGGTAGTCGTCGGCGCCTTGCTGCAGGCCCTGCACGCGGTCTTCGACCTTGTCGCGCGCGGTGAGCACCAGCACGGGCACGTTCTTCGTGCGGCGAATGGCCTGCAGCACGGCAAAGCCGTCGATGCCCGGCAGCATCACGTCCAGCAGCACGAGCGCGTAGTCGCCCTCGGTGGCGAGGTAGCGGCCTTCGATGCCATCGCGGGCGATGTCGACCACGTAGCCGTTCTCTTCCAGCCCCTTTTTCAGGTAATCGCCCAGTTTGGGTTCGTCTTCGATGACAAGAATTCGCATGGTACGGATCGTACCCAAGGCCTTTCGAGACGCTGGTTACGATTTAGTAATCCTATTGAAGGACAAAGCGCCGACACGCTGTCGTACAGTGGGCCGGGCCCTCGGTTCGCAGGGCTTTTCTTGGTCGGCGCGCCACGCCCCGTCGATATACTTTTGTCAACAATGCGCCGCTGGCTCCTGATTTTCCTGCTGTTTCTCTTGCCTTTCCAGTACAGCTGGGCGGTGTCGGCCGCCTATTGCCTGCACGAAGGCGACAAGAGCAGCGGCCACTGGGGCCACCACGAGGACGAGCCGCGCGGCACCGACCGCACCCACGCGGGCGACGGCGCCAAGAAAGACAGCACCCGCCAGCCCAACGCGGCGGTCGGCCATTGCATCGTTGCCCACTTCGGGCAGGCCCAGCATGCGGACACCGCCGCCGCGCTGCCGGCCGAATCGCCCATCGCCTCGCAGGCGCTGCGCGCCGTTTCCACCGAACGCTTCGCCTCGCACATCGCCGAAGTGCCGGTGCGCCCCGACTGGTTGCTCTCTGCCTGATTCGGCGAGAGCACAGCCCCTTTTCTTTTTCTGATCTCACTCATCAGCTGAGCGCTCCTCGCCGAATTCGTCCGTCCGTTGTTTCGCAACCCAGGAGAATTCGATGCGCACGCTTTTCGTGCCGCTGGCCGTGTTGGCCTTGGCGGTACCCCCGGCCTTTTCACAACAGACCCCGCAGGCGGCCGGTCCCTCGTCGTCCCTGTCGGCACCCGCCCGCACGCTGGAGCCCGAAGGCCCGCTGACCCTGCGCGCCGCCGTGGCGCTGGCGCTGCAGGCCAACCCGGGCCTGTCGGCCGCGCGCCATGAGCAGGCCGCCGCCGACGGCGCCGTGGTGCAGGCCGGCGCCTGGCCCAATCCCACGCTCGACACGCAGCTGGAAGACCTGCGCCGCAACAACCGCACGACCACGCTGCAGCTGAGCCAGCCCCTGGAGCTGGGCGGCAAGCGCGCCGCGCGCGTCACGGCGGCCGAGCGTGCGCGCGACCAGGCGGCGTCGGCGCTGTCGGCGCGGCGCGCCGAGCTGCGCGCCGCGGCCGTCACGGCCTTCTTCGACGTACTGACCGCGCAGGAGCGCCTGCGCCTGGCGCAAGACTCGGTGGGGCTCGCGCAGATCGCCACCCGCGCCGCGGCCAACCGCGTGGCGGCCGGCAAGGTGTCGCCGCTCGAGGAAACCAAGGCGCGCGTGGCCGAGGCCGGCATCCGTGTCGAACTGCTGCAGGCCGAAGGCACGCTGCGCGCGTCGCGCCAGTTGCTGGCCGCGCTGTGGGGCAACCCGGCGCCGCGCTTCACGCAGGTGGACGGCGCGGTCGACCAGCTGCCCACCCAGGCCGCCGCGCCCGAGGTGGCGCGCCGCCTGCCCGATGCGCCCGTGCTGCGCCAGGCCCGGCTCGAGGTCGAGCGCCGCCGCGCATTGAGCGACCTGGAGCAGGCCAAACGCATTCCCGACGTGACCGTGTCGCTCGGCGTCAAGCGCGTGCCCGCGTCCGAAGGCGAGGGCGGTGAGGCCGTGAGCAGCAGCCGGCGCAACCAGGTGGTGGTGGGCCTGTCGGTGCCGCTGCCGATCTTCGACACCAACCGCGGCAACATCGCCGAGGCACTGAGCCGCGAAGACAAGGCGCGCGACGAACTCGCCGCCGCCGAGCTGCAACTGGGCGCCGACGTGGCCCAGGCCAGCGAGCGCCTGCGCTCGGCGCGCGCCACGGCCGAGACGCTGCAGCGCGACGCACTGCCCGGCGCCGAGACCGCCTACCGCGCCGCCACCAAGGGCTTCGAGCTGGGCAAGTTCAGCTTTCTCGAGGCGCTCGACGCGCAGCGCACGCTGTTCCAGGTGCGCAACCAGTACCTCGTCGCGCTGGCCGAGGCGCACCGCGCGGCCGGCGAGCTCGAGCGCCTGCTGGGCACCGGGGGCGATGACATCGCCTCGAACGCGACGCCGAACGCGGCGCCGAACGTGCCGCCGATCGCGCGCTGAAGAAGAACACCGAACCGATTCCGACCATGACCACACCACACAACCGCACCACGTCTTCCGGCCGCAAGCAGTGGATCGCCATTGCCGCCGTCCTGCTCGCCGGCCTCATTGCCGGCGCGCTCATCCTGCGCACCGCGCCGTCCAAGCCCGAGGCGGGCGGGCACTCGGAGTCCGCCGGCCACGCCGACGGCGAGCACCACGAGGAAGACAAGGGCCACGCCAAGGGCAAGGAAGACGACCACGGCCATTCGCATGACGAAGGCCATGGCGACAAGGAGCACCACGCGGAAGAAGGCAAGGACGCCGGCAAGGAGGCGGGCAAGGAAGCGCCTGCAGCCGCAGAGCCGCAGAAGGCCGCCGCCAACGCCCACAAGGAAGACGAGGAAAAGATCCCCTTCACCGACGAGCAGGTCAAGGCCGCCGGCATTGCGATCGACAGCGTCGGCCCGGCGCGCATCAAGACGTCGCTGCAACTGCCCGGCGAGATCAAGTTCAACGAAGACCGCACGGCCCACGTGGTGCCGCGCGTGGCGGGCGTGGTCGACAGCGTGTCGGCCAACCTGGGCCAGGAGGTGAAGCGCGGCCAGGTGCTGGCCGTGATCTCCAGCCCCGCGCTCTCGGAGCAGCGCAGCGAGCTGCAGACCGCGCAGCGCCGGCTGGCGCTGGCACGCACCACCCACGACCGCGAGAAGAAGCTGTGGGAAGAAAAGATCTCGCCGCAGCAGGACTTCCTGCAGGCCGAGCAGGCCATGCAGGAGGCGCAGATTGCCGTGGCCAACGCCAACCAGAAGCTGCTGGCGCTGGGCGCCACGCCCGGCTCGTCGGCGCTGGGCCGCTACGAGCTGCGCGCACCCTTCGACGGCATGGTGGTCGAGAAGCACATCTCGCTGGGCGAATCGGTGGGCGAGACGGTCAACGTGTTCACCATTTCCGACCTCTCGACCGTGTGGGCCGAGATCAGCGTGCCCGCCAGCAGCCTGAACCTCGTGCGCGTCGGCGAGGCCGTGACCATCCGCGCCGGTTCCTTCGAGCAGGCCGCGCGCGGCACCGTGTCGTACGTGGGCTCGCTGCTGGGGGCGCAGACGCGCACCGCCACCGCGCGCGTCACGCTCACCAACCCGCAGCGCACCTGGCGTCCGGGCCTGTTCGTGAACGTGGAGCTGGTGGCGTCGCAGGCCGACGCACCCGTCACCGTGTCGGCCGAAGCCGTGCAGACGGTGGACGACCAGCCCACGGTGTTCCTGCGCGTGCCCGGCGGCTTTGTGCCGCAGCACGTGAAGACCGGCCGCAGCGACGGCCAGCGCATCGAGATCGTGGGCGGCCTGAAGCCCGGCGCGGCCTATGCGGCCAGCGGCAGCTTCGTCGTGAAGTCGCAGCAGGGCAAGAGCTCGGCCACGCACACCCACTGAGGACGACCGCATGTTCGAACGCATCATCCGCTTCTCCATCGAGCAGCGCTGGCTGATCCTGCTGGCCGTGCTCGGCATGGCGGCGCTCGGCGTCTTCAGCTACCAGAAGCTGCCCATCGACGCCGTGCCCGACATCACCAACGTGCAGGTGCAGATCAACACCTCCGCGCCCGGCTACTCGCCGCTCGAAGCCGAGCAGCGCGTCACGTACCCCATCGAGACCGTCATGGCCGGCCTGCCGGGCCTGCAGCAAACCCGCTCGCTATCGCGCTACGGCCTGTCGCAAGTGACGGTGATCTTCAAGGACGGCACCGACATCTACTTTGCGCGCCAGCTCGTGAACGAGCGCATCCAGTCGGCGCGCGAGAGCATGCCGCCCGGCGTGTCGCCGGTGATCGGGCCCATCTCGACCGGCCTGGGCGAGATCTACCTGTGGACCGTCGAGACCGAAGAGGGCGCGAAGAAGGCCGACGGCAGGCCCTACACGCCCACCGACCTGCGAGAAATTCAGGACTGGATCATCAAGCCGCAGCTGCGCAACGTGCCGGGCGTGACCGAGATCAACTCCATCGGCGGCTACGCCAAGGAGTTCCAGATCGCCCCCGACCCTGCCAAGCTCCTGGCGCACGGCCTCACGATGACCGACCTGGTCACCGCGCTGGAGCGCAACAACGCCAACGTGGGCGCGGGCTACATCGAGAAGCGCGGCGAGCAGTACCTCATTCGCGCGCCGGGGCAGGTGAAGTCGGTGGAGGACATCGGCAACGTGATATTGGGCAACGCCGGCGGCATTCCGCTGCGCGTGTCCGACGTGGCCGAGGTCGGCATCGGCCAGGAGCTGCGCACCGGCGCCGCCACCGACAACGGCCGCGAGGTCGTGCTGGGCACGGTGTTCATGCTCATCGGCGAGAACAGCCGCACCGTCTCGCAGGCGGTCGACAAGAAGATGCAGGAGATCAACCGCACGCTGCCCGCGGGCGTGAAGGCCGTGACGGTGTACGACCGTACGGTGCTCGTCGACAAGGCCATCGCCACCGTGAAGAAGAACCTCTTCGAGGGCGCGGTGCTGGTGGTGGCGATCCTGTTCCTGTTTTTGGGCAACATCCGCGCGGCCATCATCACGGCGACGGTGATCCCGCTGTCGATGCTCTTCACCTTCACCGGCATGGTGAACCAGAAGGTCAGCGCCAACCTCATGAGCCTGGGCGCGCTCGACTTCGGCATCATCATCGACGGCGCCGTGGTGATCGTGGAGAACTGCGTGCGGCGCCTGGCGCATGCGCAGGAAAAACACGGCAGGGCGCTCACGCGCAGCGAGCGTTTCCATGAAGTGTTCGCGGCCTCGCAGGAGGCGCGCCGGCCGCTGCTGTTCGGCCAGCTCATCATCATGATCGTGTACCTGCCGATCTTTGCGCTCACCGGCGTCGAGGGCAAGCTGTTCCACCCGATGGCCTTCACCGTGGTGATTGCGCTGCTGGGCGCAATGATTTTGTCGATCACCTTCATCCCGGCCGCCGTGGCGCTGTTCATCGGCAACAAGGTCGCCGAGAAGGAAAACCGCCTCATGCTGTGGGCCAAGCGCGGCTACGCGCCGCTGCTGTCGCGCGCGATGAATGCCAAGCCGCTGGTCATCACCACGGCCGTGGTGGCCGTGGTGCTCTCGGGCCTGCTGGCCACGCGCCTGGGCACCGAGTTCGTGCCCAGCCTGAGCGAGGGCGACTTCGCCATCCAGGCGCTGCGCATTCCGGGCACCAGCCTCACGCAGTCGGTCGAGATGCAAAAGCAGCTCGAACGCACGCTGAAAGACAAGTTCCCCGAGATCGAGCGCGTGTTCGCGCGCACCGGCACGGCCGAGATCGCGTCCGACCCGATGCCGCCGAACATCTCCGACGGCTACATCATGCTCAAGCCCGAGAGCGAATGGCCCAAGCCCAAGCGCACGCGGCCCGAGCTGCTGGCCGCCGTGCAGGAAGAGGTCGAGAAGCTGCCGGGCAACAACTACGAGTTCTCGCAACCGATCCAGCTGCGCTTCAACGAGCTGATCTCGGGCGTGCGCAGCGACGTGGCCGTGAAGATCTTCGGCGACGACATGGACGTGCTCAACCAGACGGCCGCGCAGGTGTCGAACGCGCTGGGCAAGGTGCCCGGCGCCGCCGAGGTGAAGGTGGAGCAGACCACCGGCCTGCCGATGCTCACCGTGAACATCGACCGCCAGAAGACCGCGCGCTACGGCCTCAACGTGGGCGACGTGCAGGACGCCATCTCGACCGCCGTGGGCGGGCGCGAGGCCGGCACGCTGTTCGACGGCGACCGCCGCTTCGACATCCTCGTGCGGCTGCCCGAGACGTTGCGCACCGACCTGGAGGCCATCCGCCGCCTGCCGATCGCACTGCCGAAGGGCGCGGGCGGCGAGGGCCTGCGCACCAGCTTCATCCCGCTGGGCGAAGTGGCCACGCTCGACCTGGCGCCCGGCCCCAACCAGGTCAGCCGCGAAGACGGCAAGCGCCGCATCGTGGTGAGTGCCAACGTGCGCGGGCGCGACCTCGGCTCCTTCGTGGCCGAGGCCGAGGAGGCCATGCGCGCCGTGCGCATTCCGCCGGGCTACTGGACCGTGTGGGGCGGCCAGTACGAGAACCTGGCCTCCGCCACGCAGCGCCTGCAGGTGGTGGTGCCCGTGTCGCTGCTGCTGGTGTTCACGCTGCTGTTCGCCATGTTCGGCAACCTGAAGGACGGACTGCTGGTGTTCACCGGCATTCCGTTCGCGCTCACGGGCGGCATCGTCGCGCTGTGGCTGCGCGGCATTCCGTTGTCGATCTCGGCGGCGGTGGGCTTCATTGCACTGTCGGGCGTGGCCGTGCTCAATGGGCTGGTGATGATCTCGTTCATCCGCAACCTGCGCGAGGGCGGCCTGCCGCTGGACGAAGCGATTCGCGAAGGCGCGCTCACGCGGCTGCGCCCCGTGCTCATGACCGCGCTGGTCGCCTCGCTGGGCTTCGTGCCCATGGCCATCGCCACCGGCACGGGCGCCGAAGTGCAGCGCCCGCTGGCCACCGTGGTCATCGGCGGTATCCTGTCGTCGACCGCGCTGACGCTGCTGGTGTTGCCGCTGCTGTACCGCATCGCGCACCGGCGCGATGAAGACGAGGTGCAGGAAGCCAACGCCGAGCAGCAACACGGCGCACCTCTCGACCCCGCACTGCAAGGTTCCCATGGCCCATGAGCATTCACACGCCACAGCGGTTGCTGGTGGCAACGAGAAGGCGCTGCGCTGGGCGCTGGCGCTGACCTCGACCTACCTCGTCGCCGAGGTGATCGGCGGGCTGGTGTCGGGCAGCCTGGCGCTGCTGTCCGACGCGGCCCACATGGCCACCGACACCGTGGCGCTGGCCATCTCGCTGGCCGCCATCTGGCTGGGCAAGCGGCCGGCGGACAAGCGCCGCACCTTCGGCTACTACCGCTTCGAGATCCTGGCGGCCGTGGTCAATGCCGTGCTGCTGTTCTTCGTGGCGATCTACGTGCTCTACGAGGCCTGGCGGCGCAT
The DNA here is from genome assembly GCF_058801005.1 of Variovorax sp. GW822-FHT04A09. Taxonomy (NCBI): domain Bacteria; kingdom Pseudomonadati; phylum Pseudomonadota; class Betaproteobacteria; order Burkholderiales; family Comamonadaceae; genus Variovorax; species Variovorax sp. GW822-FHT04A09. The sequence goes on from NZ_JBXAMV010000002.1 coordinate 996,473, forward strand.
CTCGCAGCCGGCCGAGATCCAGTCGACCATGATGCTGCTCGTGGCCATCGGCGGCCTGGTGGTCAACCTCATCGGCATGCGCCTGCTGGCCAGCGGCAAGGACGAGAGCCTCAACGTGAAGGGCGCGTACCTGGAAGTGTGGGCCGACATGCTCGGCTCGGTCGGCGTGATCGTGGGCGCACTCGTCATCCGTTTCACCGGCTGGGCCTGGGTCGACTCGGTGATCGCCGTCGCCATCGGCCTGTGGGTGCTGCCGCGCACCTGGCGCCTCTTGCGCGAGAGCCTCAACGTGCTGCTCGAAGGCGTGCCCGACGACGTCGACCTGCCCGAGGTCGAGCGCGCGCTGCAGGCGCAGCCGGGCGTGGCCGGCCTGCACGACCTGCATGTGTGGGCGCTGTCCAGCGGCAAGGTGAGCCTGAGCGTGCACGTGGTGTGCACGCCCGACGTGGTCGACCTGGCGCCGCTGATGCTGCAGCTGCGCGGCCTGCTGGCCGAGAAGTTCGACATCCACCACTCGACCGTGCAGGTGGAGCGCGTGCCGTGCGAGCAGGCGGGAGAGGCCCATGGGTTCGGGCCTGCGGTGACGGCGGGCTGACGCAAGGGCGGGGCACAACGACAAAAAAACGCGACAGTCGCGCGGGGCAACTGTCGCGTTGGGGGCGGCGCCGATGGGGCGCCGCGTGGCCTGCCTGCAGGCTTAGAGGATGGTCACGTGGACCTTGTCCTCGACCAGCAGTTCGGCGGTGCCTGCGAGGTTGGTGTAGACGCTGTAGGTCACGCCGCCGACGGTGGCTGCATTGCCCAGGGTCCAGCCGTCGTCATCGCCGCCGAGCAGGTTCACATCGCCGTTGGCGCCGTTGACCAGCATCTGCACCTTGCCGTCAGCCGTGACCATGTCGCGCATGCCACCGGCGAGCACGTCGCTGGCGTGCAGTGCCAGCGTGTTGCCGCCTGCACCCAGGTCGAACTTCTCGATGCCCTGGATCTTCAAACCGAAGGCGCTCAGGTCGATGTGCATGGCCTTGCCGTCCATGACCAGGGTGTCGATGCCAAGACCGCCTTCAACGCGCTCGAAGTCGCCGCTGTTGATGCGGATCGTGTCGTCGCCCGCGCCACCGTGCACCGTGTCGCCCGTGCCGACGTTGGTGACGGTGTCGTTGCCGGCGCCGCCGCTCAGGCGATCGGCGAAACCGAGCTTGGCGATGATCGTGTCGTCGCCTTGGGTGTAGCCCTGGGTCGAGTTGATCAGCACCTCGTCATCGGCAAGCTCGCCTGCCACGGAATCCGACGCCGCCTGGAAAGTAGCAGGCAAGCCGACCAGCTTCGAGTTGGTGACCGTGACGGTCACGCCTTGCTGCACCAGCAGCTCGGCGCCGAGCGACGAGTGCTGGTAGCCGTCGTAAACAATGCCGCCCAGCGTCACGATGCCGACCTTCTTCACCCAGTCGCCCTGGTCGATGCCGCCGGACAGCAGGTCGCTCAGCTTCACGATGTCGTCGGCATTGCCCTTGACCATCATCTGCACGCGGCTCTTGTCGCCCTTGTAGAACAGGTCGACGCCGCCGTTGTTCAGTACTTCCGACAGTGACAGGGTGAACGTGTTGTTGCCTGTGCCCGTGAGGTCGACAATTTCCATGGAGCTGAGTTTGCTGCCGGCCTTGGTCAGGTTGAGCACGTGCGCGGCACCCTCCAGCTTCAGCGTGTCGATCCCGTTGCCACCATGAACGGCCGCATTGGTCCGATTGAAGTAAGTCCCGGCGCTGATCGACAGCGACACCACGTCATCTTCCGCACTGCCGTAGAAGGTCTCGGGTGCGTAGTCGATCAGGTTCGGGTCGCGTGTTTCCGCCACGTGGTTCACCACGTTCTGGCTGAACGCGTCCAGCGTCACGCTCGTGCTCAGCGAGATGACCTTGAACGAACCGATATCCACCAGTTCCGCCGAGGTGTAGGTGAACACCTTGGTGTGGCGCGCGTCGGTGCCGCCGATGAAGTTCTCGGTATGGATCAGGTTGCCCTTCACGTCGAACACCTGGATCTGTGCGCCCGTGGCGTTGTCGATGCCGGTCAGGCGCAGAGTGAAGTAGTTGGCGGGCTTGTCCAGGGTGAACAGGGCGTTCGCCTGTGCGCCGTCGCTCAGCGTCAGGCCGGCCAGCGTTGTTGGGGTCTGCAGTGTCTTGGCTAGGGTGCCCGTGGTGGTCACGGTGAAGCCAGTGCCGGCATAGACATCGCCCACCGGCTCCTTGCGCAAGGTGTCGGCCACTGTCGAGACGGTGAAGGTTCCCACTACTTCATAGGGGTTGGACACTGCGCCGAGCGCGCCGTTCTGACTGACGATCTGCGCAGTGACCATGAAGTCCGTACTCACGCCCTGGTAAGTGGCGGTCACGGCTGCCGATACGTTGACGTTGGCAATACCGCCATCGATGTCCTGCTCCGTCAGGATCTGGTCGTAAGTGCTCATGCCCCACTGGATGTGCACCGTATCGCCGGCCTTCGCGCCTGTGCCTTCCAGCGACACCTGGACTTGCGAGCCGCCTTGCGCCTTCGCAGCGGTGTAGACGCCTTCCGCTTCTGGAATGCGCACGATGGACGGTGCCTCGGGGGCGTCAACCAACGTGACCTCGCGCTCAACCACCGCACCGCTGTGGCCCTGAGCGTCGCAGACGCGGACCTGAACGCTCCAGTCGCTGCCGTGCGCCTGGGTGTCCACGAAGGCCCAGTTCTTGCCGTTGACCACGGCGTCCTGCCAGGTCTTGCCGCCGTCGACAGACACCTGCACCTTCATGCCGCTGGCCAGTGCGCCGCTCAGGCTGCCAGTGACCACGCGCCCTGCACCGCTGTCGGCGGTGACGAAGTCGGTGGCGACGCCGCTGTCCTTGCCCAGTTCATCGATCGTGACCGACGTGCCGATGCCGAGCTTCATCTCAATGCCTTGCTGGACGAGCACTTCTGCCATTAGGCCCGAATGCTGGTAGACGTCGTAAGCAACGCCGCTCAGGGTGAGCTGCCCGCTCTTGCTCCAGTAGCCCAGGTGGTCGTTGCTCAGGAGGTCGCCCAGGTCGACGAGGTCGCCGCTGTTGCCCAGCACCTTCATCTGTACGCGACCGTCTTCAACGAACAGATTTTTGCCGCCGTTCTCCAGCACCTCGGCCAGCGACAGCTTGAGGGTGTTGTTGCCCGTGCCGGTGAGGTCGATCACTTCGATCGAACTGACCTTGTGGCCGAGTGTCGTCAGGTCCAACGTCTGGCCGGTGCCGGTCAGCTTGAGCGTATCCACTCCAGCATTCCCTGATACTGCGGAATCGACGAAAGAACTGATGTTGGCAACGGTGAACTCGGTGGGATCTGATCCGCCATGCAGTGTTCCGGCAGAGCTCGAACCAAGGACTTGTACTTGATCTGGATTGGTCAGTTGGCCGGATGTACCGAGGTACTGCGACACGTTACCGGCAGGATCAACGATCGCAGCAACGGCCTGAGTCACCGCCTTGCCGAGAGCCACATTGTCGATAACATGGCCGTTGCCATCGCCAGGTGATGACGACACGGTGAAATGCCCCACGATCACTCCAGCCGGAGGGGTGAAGGTGATTGCCTGAGTGTGCGTTCCAGAAATGTATTGATTCCCAAGCCATTTCCCGTCGAGTCCGAAGAATGCAACGGTGCCCATGCCCTCATGCGCACCGACACTGAACGAGACAAAGTCGGTACCACCGTCGATGGTGTAGGTCGTAAGGCTGTGTGTGATGCCGGCCCCAATCCAAAGAGATGCGCCGCTTCCGCCATACGTTGAGCCGAACCGTGTTGTCCACTGTATCCCCTCGGCGGACTCCACGGTGAGTGCACCAAAGGTCATCTTGGTCGCCCAAGTGGTTGCCGGCTCATTTTCGAACTGCTCGATCATTGGTGGTTTTGGGTCGGCAATGAACGCTTTTCCTATCGCGATATCAGTGGCCGTTAGGGTGTAGTCAAGGTAGTCACCACGCACGATCAAGCTGATCTTGTGGCCTACGGCCACTTCCGCCGGGTTGAATCGAACTTCCACGCCGCCGGCGACCGCCGCCACCTCGGTCGGCGTCGCAGGGGCGACGGTGTCCAGCGCCATCGCCTGCGATTGCACCGGGCCTGCATTGCCGACCTCGTTCACGGTGCGCATCTGTACGGTCCAGTTGTCGGCATGGCTGTTGTCATCCTGGGCGCTCCACCGGTCGCCGATTACGAAGGCAACCTTCCAGGTTGTACCGCCGTCCGTCGACACCTGGAGGGTGTCGCCGGTGCCCAGCGGCCCTGACAGCTTGCCCTGCAAAAGCCGCCCGGCGCTGCCATCGTTGGTCAGGTAGTCGTCGGCGTCGAAGCCGCTGTCCTTGCCGATGTTGGTGACGGTGGCGGTCTGCGTCGGGGCGGAGGCGTTGACCACGAAGTTCCAGGCGCTGCTGGCCTCGCTGGTCTGGCCCACGGGGTTGGTGGAGGTGGCGGTGAGGCCGTGCGCGCCATCAGCCAGGTTGGCTTGCGGCGTGAAACTCCAGTGGCCGCTTTCATCGGCCACGGCTTCGCCGAGGTAGGTGGAACCGTCGTAGAACTTGACGGTGTGATTGGCTTGCGCAGTGCCCGCAAGCGTCGGCCGCGCGTCGTTCGTGGCTTCACCCGGCTGCAGCATGTGCGCCTCGCCCACGTCGTCGAACACGCTGTCGATGACAGGCGCGTTCGGCTTGTCGGTGTTGACGGTCACCTTGTAGCGCCCGGTCGGCATGGTCTCGTTGCCGGCGGCATCGCGCTCCACGAGCATGAAGGTGTTCAGGCCTGCGGCCAGCGGGGTGTCGACCTGGAAGGTCCACCGGCCGTTCTCGCCGATGATGGCCTGGCCCAGCTCATGGGTGCCGGTGGCGTCTTTCACCATCACGGTGACGGTGTGGCCGGGCGTACCGTTGCTGATGCCGCTGAGCAGCGGGCGCGTTTCATCGGTGGTGCCGCCCGAGATCACGTTGCCCGTGACCCCGCCCACGTTGTCCGTGAAGCCGCTGACGTTCAGCCGGCTGGCGTCGGGCGGGGTGACGTCGATCTCGAAGTTGAAGGCGGGGGAGGGCGTACCTTCGTTACCGCTGCTGTCGCGCGCAACGACAGTGATGGCGTGCTGGCCTTCGAGCAGGTCGGTCGACGGCGTGAAGGTCCACGTGCCGTCTTCGCTGACTTCGGTGGTTCCGATCTCGGTGCCGTTGTCGCGGATGACGATGGTGTCGCCCGGCGTGCCCTGGCCGTGGAAGCCGGGCTGGCGGTCGTCGGTCATACCGCCGGGGGCGATGGGGCTCTGGATATCGCCGGCGTCGTCGAGGGCGCCGCCCACGATGGCGGGAGGGGCTGCGAAGGTGCTGCTCGGGTGGTCGATGGTGACCTGAGTTTTCTCGGAGGGCATGGAATTCTCTGTTCTGAAAAGGAAAGAAAAGACCGCATCGGCGCGCAAATGAACGCAGCGCAATCAAACGGTCTGGGGGAATGGAGCACTCTAGGAAGAACGGCTCTGCGAGACCATCGGACGAGTCCGAAACCTAAGCTCGAAGGAATAAGTCGGTGCTCAAAGCGCGCACAAAGTCGTGCGGGAAGGCACATCACGGCGTGGTCGCTCACAACTGGGCATCGCGACGCAGCAGAAACAAAAAACGCGACAGTCGCTGATGGCGGCTGTCGCGTTGTCGGCTGCACCGGCGCGGGTTGCGCCGGTGAGTGGGGTGGCTTACATGAGGGTCACGTGGACCTTGTCTTCAACCAGCAGTTCTGCGGTGCCGGCGAGGTTGGTGTAGACGCTGTAGGTCACGCCGCCGACGGCGGTGTTGCCACCCTGGCTCCAGCCATCGTCACCCGCGCTGCCGCCCAGCAGGTCGACCTCGCCGTTGGCACCGTTGACCAGCATCTGCACCTTGTCGTCGGCCGTGACCATGTCACGCATGCCACCGGCCAGCAGGTCGCTGGTGTGCAGGGCCAGCGTGTTGCCACCCGCACCCAGGTCGAACTTCTCGAAGCCTTGCAGCTTCAGGCCGAAGGCGGCCAGGTCGATGCGCATGGCGGTGCCGTCCATGACGAGGGTGTCGATGCCCAGGCCGCCGTCGGCGCGCTCGAAGTCGCCGCTGAGCACGTGGATGACGTCGTCGCCCGCACCGCCATGCACCACGTCGCCCGTGCCGACCTTCGTGAAGGTGTCGTTGCCGGTGCCGCCTTCGAGGCGGTCGGCAAAGCCGAGCCTGGCGATGAGCGTGTCGTCGCCTTGGGTCCAGGCCTGCGTCGCGTGGTCGAGTGCATCGTCCGTTACGAGATCGAGGCTGAAGGCCTTGAGCGCGACGTTGCTGAGCTTGACGGTCACGCCTTGCTGCACCAGCAGCTCGGCGGCGAGCGACGAATGCTGGTAGCCGTCGTACACCACACCGCCCAGCGTGACGACGCCGACCTTCTTCACCCAGTCGCCCTGATCGACGCCGGGCGCCAGCAGGTCGCTCAGGTTCACGGTGTCGCCGGCATTGCCCTTGACCATCATCTGCACGCGGCTCTTGTCGCCCGTGTAGAACAGGTCGACGCCGCCGTTGTTCAGCACCTCGGCCAGCGACAGGGTCAGCGTGTTGTAGTTGGTGCCCGTGATGTCGATGATTTCCATCGAGCTCAGCTTGGTGCCGACCTTGGTCAGGTCGAGCACGTGCGCGTAGCCCATGAGCTTGAGCGTGTCGATGCCGCGGCCGCCGTGGATGGCCGCGGTGGCCTGGTTGAAGTAGCTCGCGGCGCTCACCTGCAGCGACACCACGTCGTCTGCGGCGCTGCCGTAGAAGGTCTCGGGTGCGTAGTCGATCAGGGTCGGGTCGCGCGTTTCCGCCACGTGGTTCACCACCTTCTGGCTGAATGCATCCAGCGTGACGCTCGTGCTCAGCGAGATCACCTTGAACGAGCCGATGTCCACCAGCTCCGCCGAGGTGTAGGCGAACACCTTGGTGTGGCGCGCATCGGTGCCGCCGATGAAGTTCTCGGTATGAATCAGGTTGCCCTTGACGTCGAACACCTGGATCTGCGCGCCCATGGCATTGTCGATGCCGGTCAGGCGCAGCGTGAAGTAGTTCGCCGGCTTGTCCAGGGTGAACAGGGCATTGGCCTGCGTGGTGTCGTTCAGCGTGAGGCCGGCCAGTGCCTTCGTGTTCACGACCGTCTTGGCCAGGGTGCCGGTGGTCGTGACCTTGAAGCCGGTGCCGGTGTACACGTCGCCCACCGGCGCCTTCTGCAAGGTGTCGCCCACGGCCGTCAGGGTGGCCGTGCCCACCACCTCGTAGGGCTTGGACACTGCGCCGAGCGCGCCGTCCTTGCCGACGATCTGCGCGGTGACCGCGAAGTCCTTGGCCGCACCCTGGTAGGAGTACGTGACTGTCGAGGGCAGGTTGATCGTGGCCAGGCCGGTGTTGATGTCCAGCTGCGTCAGCATCTGGTCGTAGGTACTCATGCCCCACTGGATGTGCACGGTGTCGCCGGCCTTGGCGCCCGTGCCGGTGAGCGACAGCACCACCTGCGAGCCGTCCTGGGCCTTCGCCGTGGTGTAGGTGCCTTCGGCGTCCGCAATGCGCAGGATGGCGGGCGCCGCCGCCGGGGCCGTCCACGTCATGTCCTGGCTGGTCAGCACGCCGCTGGTGCGGCCCTTGTCGTCGACGATGCGGGTCTGGATCTTCCAGTCGCCCGCGTGCGCCTGCATGTCGACGAAAGCCCAGTGGCCGCCGTTCAGCGTCGCGTTGTGCCAGCTGGCGCCACCGTCGGTCGACACCTGCAGCGACAGGCCGCTGCCCAGCGGGGCCTTGAGGGTGCCGGCAATGAGGCGGCCGGCGCTGTCGTCCGCGGTGACGTGGTTGCCGGCCACCCCTTCGTCCTTGCCGACCAGGGTCACGGTGACCGCGTCGGCGCCGAGCGCCGGCGCCTTGTCGGTGATGTACAGCTTCGACGTCTGGCTCTCGCCCTTGCTGTTGACGGCGGTGTAGCCATAGACGTACTCGATGTCGTCCACGAGCTGCAGCGTGTCGGTGGTGGCGTACTTGCGGAAGATGTATTCGCCCGCGGCATGGCCACTTGCTGTCTTCATGTACACGGTGAGTTGCCCTGCCTCGGTGCGCAGCGTCAGCACACCGGACGCCGCGTCGTAGAGCGCGGTGACCTTGCCGCTGGGGTTGTCCACCACCAGCTTGTCCGCGGCGGTGATGCGGAACACCTCGTTGCCGATGGTGAACTGGCTGATTTTCGACTGGGCATCCATGACCACCTGCGTGTCGTTCTCCAGCAGGCTGCCGTAGGCCCAGGCCACGAACATCTGGTCGATCACCGTGTCCTTCAGCTTGGCCGGATCGGCGACGGCCACCGTCGTTCCGCTGGTCGACACCTGGTTCAGGGCGGCCAGGCCGGCGTCCGAGCCGATGGCCACGGTGGTGACGGCGATCTGGTTCGCAGTGGCCGTCTTTCCGTCCGGGTCGCTCATCAAGGCCTGCCATTGCTTCAGCGTTGCGGCGCTGGTGGCGTAGGGGTAGGGGTGGCCGTCCGACAGGAAGAACACCTGTTTCGTCTTGAACGGGTTGTTGCCCGCAGCCGCGTACTCCGCCTTGATGACTTGGCTTGCCAGGGTCAGCGCAGCATCGAAGTTGGTGGATTCGTTGCGCGATACCGTCGAGTCGATGGCTGCGAGCAGCTTGATGTAGTTCGGGTCTTTCTCGCCGGTGAAGGTGAAGGTTCCCTTGTGGGTCGCGCTGGTCCCGAACGCGATCAGGCTGAACGTGGCCGGCACGTTCATCTTGGCATACGCCTCGGCCAGCGCGCGCATGGACTGGACCTGGTTCGCGCTCTTGGCCCCCGCCATGCTGCCGGAAACGTCCGCAACGAAGGTCACGCTGATCGACTTCTTGCTTTCGAGCAGGCTGGCGTAGTCGTCGCCGCTGTTGTCCACGCTGAAATCGATCGCCTTGGAGGGCGCGCTGCTGTTGCCCGCCGCGTCGACGACCGTGTGGCTGAAGCTGTGTGGGCCGATGTCCAGCGGCACGGAAGGCGTGAATGTCCAGTCGCCTGTGTCGTTGGTCTGCGTGTGGCCGATTTCCTTGCCGTGGTCGTAGATGAAGACGGTGGTGTTCGGCTCGGCCTTGCCCGAATACGTCGGCGTGATGTCATCGGTGACGGAGCCATGGGAAATGGGGCCTTGAATCGCCCCGGCGTCGTCAGTCAGTACAGCGTCCGACGCTGAAGGCGCCGTGTAGTCGGTGCTCAGCACGAACTCGCTGGAAGGCGCGCTCACGTTGCCTGCCTTGTCGGTGGCCGTGACCGTGAACTTGTGTTCACCCTCGGCCTGCGGCGACGTCGGCGTGTAGTTCCAGTTGCCGCTGCCGTCGGCCACCACCGTGCCGAGCTTGGCAGCACCGTCGTACACCGTCACGGTGCTGCCGGGCTCGGCCTTGCCCGCCAGCGTGGGCGAGGGGTCGTCGGTCACGCCGCCGTTGGGCAGCAGGCCCTGCTTGCTGCCCACGTCGTCGACCGCCGTGTCGATGGTCGGCGTGTTCGGTGCCACGGTGTCGATCGTGAAGCCGAAGACCGGGGTCGGGTTGCTCACGTTGCCCGCCAGGTCGGTGGCCGTGGCGGTGATGTTGTGCCGGCCCTGGGCCATGTCGGCAGAAGGCGTGAAGCTCCAGGTGCCATCGGGCTGCACGATGGTGCTGCCCAGGAAGTACCCGCTGGCATACACCTTGATGGTGGTGCCGGCCTTGCCTGATCCCTGGATCTCGGGGCGCGGGTCGTCGGTCAGGCCGTCGGCCGCGATCGGGCCCTTGACGCTGCCCTGATCGTCCATGACCCGGTCGATCGACACCGGCACACCCTTGGTGTCGATGACGATGTTCAGGGACTCGCCCTGGCCGCTGCTGTTGCCTGCAGGGTCCACCACCTCGGTGGTCAGCGCGTGCGGGCCGTCCGCCAGCGGCGTGATGGGCGTGAACGTCCAGTCGCCGTGGGCGTCGACCGGTGCCTCGCCGATCTTCACGCCGTTGTCGTACACGTTGACCGTCGCACCAGGCTCCGCCTTGCCGTTGAGGGTGGGCTTGTTGTCGTCGGTGGTGTCGCCGTTCGAAAGGGGGCCGGTCTTGCTGCCCACGTCGTCGATCACCTCCAGGCCCGTGACCTGGCCGGGGGGCTGCGTGTCCACCGAGAAGTTCCAGATGCCGGTCGCATCGCTGGTCTGGCCCAGCGCGTTGGTCGCGGTGGCGGTGATGTCGTGCGGGCCATCGGCCAGCGGGACGTCGGGCGTGAAGTGCCAGGTGCCGGTGGGGTCGGTCACGGTCTCGCCCAGGTAGGTGCCGTGGTCGTAGACCTTGACCGTGGTGCCGGCCTGCGCCGTGCCGATGATGGTGGGCCTGGCGTCGTCGGTCACTTCGCCCTTTTGCAGCATGTGCACCTCGCCCACGTCGTCCTTGACGTTCTGGATCGACGGAACCTCCGGACGCCCTGTCTCCACATTCACCTGGTAGCGCCCGGTGGGCGCGGTCTCGTTGCCGGCGGCGTCGCGTTCCACGAGCATGAAGGTGTTCCGGCCGGCAGCCAGAGGGGCCTCGACCTGGAAGGTCCACTGGCCGTTCTCGCCGATGGTGGCCTGGCCCAGTTCACGGGTGCCGGTGGCGTCCCGGACCATCACGGTGACGGTGTGGCCGGGCACGCCGGTGCTGATGCCGCTGAGCAGCGGGCGTGCATCGTCGGTGGTGCCGCCCGAGGCCACGTTGCCGGTGACGCCACCCACGGCGTCGGCGACGCCGGTGACGGCCAGCCGGCTGGCGTCGGGCGGGGTCACGTCGATCTCGAAGTTGAACGCGGCGGAGGGCTCGCTCTCTTCGCCGGCCGCGTTGCGTGCGACAACGGTGATGGCGTGGTGGCCTTCGAGCAGGTCGGTCGACGGCGTGAACTCCCACAGGCCGTTCTCGGCGACCGTGGTCCTGCCGATTTCGAAGCCGTTGTCGCGGATGACGATGGTGTCGCCCGGCGTGCCCTGGCCGCGGAAGTCGGGCTGGCGGTCGTCGGTGATGCCGCCGTGGGCGATGGTGCCCTGGATATCGCCTGCGTTGTCGGCGGTGTTGCCGAGGGTGGGAGGTGCCAGTGCGAAGGTCGATGCGTCGGTGCCAGTTGCGGGACCGATGTTCTGGTGAGGCATGAAATTCCTGTGTTCTGAGATGGAAAAAAACGGATCGGCGCGCGAACACATGCGGCGCGATCAACGCGGATTGGGGGAGCGAGCACTCTAGGAACAGCCCCCGTGCGCGGCCATCGGACGAATCTGAAAGCCAGGCGCCAAGGAATCAGTCGATGCTGAAAATGCGGGCAACGCTGTCAGCCAATGGCTCAACGCTGAGAGACAGAAATGAAAAACGCGACAGCCGCACGGGGCAGCTGTCGCGTTGAAGGCGGCGCCGATGTGGCACCGCATGGCCTGTCTGCGGGCTTAGAGGAGGGTCACATGGACCTTGTCCTCGACCAGCAGCTCGGCGGTACCTGCGAGGTTGGTATAGACGCTGTAGGTCACGCCGCCGACGGTGGTATTGCCGCCCTGGCTCCAGCCATCATCCCCCGCGCTGCCGCCCAGCAGGTTCACATCGCCATTGGCGCCGTTGACCAGCATCTGCACCTTGCCGTCGGCCGTGACCATGTCACGCATGCCACCGGCCAGCAGGTCGCTGGTGTGCAGGGCCAGCGTGTTGCCGCCAGCGCCCAGGTCGAACTGCTCGAAGCCTTGCAGCTTCAGGCCGAAGGCCGCCAGGTCGATGCGCATGGCGGTGCCGTCCATGACGAGGGTGTCGATGCCCAGGCCGCCGTCGGCGCGTTCGAAGTCGCCGCTGAGCACGTGGATGACGTCGTTGCCCGCGCCGCCATGCACCACATCGCCCGTGCCGACGTTGGTGAAGGTGTCGTTGCCGGCGCCGCCTTCGAGGCGGTCGGCAAAGCCGAGCCTGGCGATGAGCGTGTCGTCGCCTTGGGTCCAGGCCTGCGTCGCGTGATCGAGCGCATCGTCCGATGCGAGGTCGAGGCTGAAGGCCTTGAGCGCGACGTTGCTGAGCTTGACGGTCACGCCTTGCTGCACCAGCAACTCGGCGGCGAGCGTGGAGAACTGGTACACGTCGTACGCCACGCCCTGCACGGTGACGCTGCCCTTCTTGATCCAGTCGCCCTGGTCGTTCTTGTTGGGCAGCAGGTCGCTCAGGTTCACGGTGTCGCCGGCATTGCCCTTGACCATCATCTGCACGCGGCTCTTGTCGCCCTGGTGGAACAGGTCGACGCCGCCGTTGTTCAGCACCTCGGCCAGCGACAGGGTCAGCGTGTTGTAGTTGGTGCCCGTGATGTCGATGATTTCCATCGAGCTCAACTTGGTGCCGACCTTGGTCAGGTCGAGCACGTGTGCGTAGCCCATGAGCTTGAGCGTGTCGATGCCGCTGCCGCCGTGGATGGCCGCGGTGGCCTGGTTGAAGTAGCTCGCGGCGCTCACCTGCAGCGACACCACGTCGTCTCCCGCGCTGCCGTAGAAGGTCTCGGGTGCGTACTCGATCAGGTTCGGGTCGCGCGTTTCTGCCACGTGGTTCACCACGCGCTGGCTGAACGCGTCGAGCGTCACGCTCGGGCTGAGCGCCGTGACCTGGAACGAGCCGATGTCCACCAGCGCGGCCGAGGTGTAGGCGAACACCTTGGTGTGACGGGCATCCGTGCCGCCGATGAAGTTCTCGGTATGGATGAGATTGCCCTTCACGTCGAACACCTGGATCTGCGCACCCGTGGCGTTGTCGATGCCGGTCAGGCGCAGCGTGAAGTAGTTCGCCGGCTTGTCCAGGGTGAACAGGGCATTGGCCTGCGTGGTGTCGTTCAGCGTGAGGCCGGCCAGTGCCTTCGTGTTCACGACCGTCTTGGCCAGGGTGCCGGTGGTCGTGACCTTGAAGCCGGTGCCGGTGTACACGTCGCCCACCGGCGCCTTCTGCAAGGTGTCGCCCACCACCGTCAGCGCGGCCGTGCCCACCACCTCGTAGGGCTGGGACACCGCGCCCAGCGCGCCGTCCTTGCCGACGATCTGCACGGTGACCGCGAAGTCCTTCGCCGCGCCCTGGTACGAGTAGGTCACGGTCGCCGGCACCTTGAGGGTGGCGGTGCCGTTGGTGATGTCGGCCTGGGTCAGCACCTGGTCGTAGGTGCTCATGCCCCACTGCACATGCACCTTGTCGCCGGCCTTGGCGCCGGTGCCGGCGAGCGACACGTTCACCAGCGAGCCGTCTTGCGCCTTCGTCGTGGTGTAGATGCCTTCGGCTTCCGCAATGCGCGTGATGACGGGAGCCCCGGGCGCATCGAGCAGCGTGACCTCGCGCTCGACCACCGGGCTGCTGTGGCCCTGGCCGTCGCTCACGCGGGCCTGCACGCGCCAGTCGCCGCCGTGCGCCTGGGTGTCCACGAAGGCCCAGGCCTTGCCGTTGACTGCGGCGTCGTGCCAGGTCTGGCCGCCGTCGACCGACACCTGGACCTTCAGGCCGTAGGGCAGGGCGCCGCTGAGACTGCCCGTGACCACGCGACCCGCGCTGCCGTCGGCCGTCACGAAGTCGGTGGTGGTGGTGCCGCTGTCCTTGCCCAGGCTGTCGATGGTGAGCGTCGTGCCCACGCCCAGCGTGACCGTCACGCCCTGCTGCACCAGCAGGTCGGCGCCGAAGACCGAGTGCGCGTACACGGTGTAGACCACGCCGTCGAGGGTGACGGTGCCGTTCTCGACCCAGTCGCCCGGGAAGGTGCCGTCGGGCAGCAGGCCGCTCAGCGCGACCGCGTCGCCGGCATTGCCCTTGACCAGCATCTGCACGCGGCCGTTGGCCACGAATTGGTCGACCGCGCCGTTCTCCATCACGTTCGCCAGCGACAGGTTGAGCGTGTTGTTGCCCGTGCCGGTGAGGTCGACGACCTCGACCGAGCTGAGCTTCGCGCCGAGCGCGACCAGGTCCAGCGTCTGGTTGGCGCCGGTCAGGTTCAGGGTGTCGAGCCCGCCGTTGCCGGCAATGCCCGAGTCGCTGAAGTCGGCCACGGCCCCTACCTTGAAGACGTTGTTGCCCGCATCGCCGTTCAGCACGGCTGCGCTGTCGGCCGTGAGCGTGAACACGCCCGTCGTGGCGACCTTGCCGCTGCTGGAGATCTGGATGTTGTCGATCCACAGCTGGTCGTTGCCCCGCTGCCCCGCGTTGTAGTAAGTGACGATCTCGAACCTGGAGAACGACTTGCCGGTCGACGCGACATCGATGTTGATGGTGCCGTTCAGGGGCGCCATGCTGGCGCTGTGCAGCAGGCTGCCGTCCTTGGCGTACAGCCGGATGGTGGCGTAGTTGTTGTTGTCGCCGATGTAGAAGCTGAGCTTGTCGCCCACCAGGCCGCCGTCGAGCGACACGCGGATGCTGCCGGCGACCCAGAGCGCGTTCGAGTACGGCTTCTGGTGCATGTAGGGGGTGTAGTAGCTGGAATACAGGCCTTGCGGATAGGTCATGCCGTTGACCGAGCCGCCGCTGGAGGACAGGCTGTAGAAAGTCAGGCTTCCGAGCTTGTAGGAGGCACCCGTCGGCAGGCTGATCGCGCCGGTGACGGCGTTGAAGTTCTCCAGGTACACCGATTCGCGCAGCGACTCGGCCGACACGTTGCCGGCCTTGTCCACCAGGCCGGCGGTGGTCTGGCTGCCCAGTGCGAAGGGCGCGTTGATGACGACGCGCCCGGCCGCCACGTCCGCGGCCGTCAGCACGTGGTCGTAGCGCTTGTCGCCTTGGGTCAGGGTGATGCGGCCACCGACTTCCGCGTTGGCCTTGTCGAACGCCACCGTGGCCTGCGAGCCGTTGATCGTCATCGCGGTCGGGGCTGCGGGTGCGGTGGTGTCCAGGGCCACGGTGTGCGAGTTCGTGGCGCCGGTGTTGCCCGCCGCGTCGACCACGCGTGTGTGCACCGTCCACCCGCTGGTGTGGGCGTGGTCGTCCTGCGCGCTCCACTTGTCGCCGGTGACGATGGCCGGCTTCCAGGTGGTGCCGCCGTCGGTCGACACCTGCAGGGTCTCGCCCGCGCCCAGGGGCGCCGACAGGCTGCCGCGCATCAGGCGGCCCGCGCTGCCGTCGTTGGTGAGGAAGTCGCTGTCGCTCGTGCCGCTGTCCTTGCCGAGGGCGGTGAGCGTGGCGGTCTGCGTCGGCGCCGTCGTGTCCACGGTGATGCCGAACGGGTCGGACGGTGCGCTGGTGTTGCCCGCCCGGTCGATGGCGGCCACCGTGATGCGGTGCGGGCCTTCGTTCAGCGCCGTGGTCGGCGTGAACGTCCAGTGGCCCGAGGCGTCGGCCGGCACGCGGCCGATCTCCACGCCGTCGTCGTACACGACGACGGTGCTGTTCGCCTCGGCCGTGCCGGTGAAGGCGGGGCGTGTGTCGTCGGTGGTCGCGCCGTCGGCCATGTTCGGGGTGACGATGCTGCCCACGTCGTCGGCCACCGACACGATGACCGGCGCCTGCGGCGCGGTGGTGTCGACCACGAAGTCCCAGGCGTTGCTGGCGTCGCTGGTCTGGCCCAGCGGGCTGGTCGAGGTGGCGGTGATGTGGCGCGGCCCGTCGGGCAGCGCGGCCGTGGGCGTGAACGTCCAGCGGCCGTTGGCGTCGGCCACCACTTCGCCCAGGAAGGTCGCACCGTCGTAGAGCCTGACCGTGTGGTGGGCCTGCGCCGTGCCGGCCAGGGCCGGCCGCGCGTCGTCGGTCACTTCGCCCTGCTGGAGCATGTGCGGCGTGCCCACGTCGTCGTACACGCTCTCGATCACGGGCGGCGAGGGCGCGTCGGTGTTGACCGTCACGCGGTACGGCGCCGTGAGTGCGGTCTCGTTGCCCGCCGCGTCCTTCTCGTAGACACGGATCACGTTCAGGCCCGGAGCCAGCGGCGGGTCGACCTGCAGCGTCCAGCGGCCACCTTCGCCGATGGTGGCGTGGCCCAGCTCGCGCTCGCCATTCGCGTCCTTCACCATCACGATGACGGTGTGGCCGGGTACGCCGGAGCTGGCGCCGCTGATCACCGGGCGGGCGTCGTCGGTGGTGCCGCCCGAGGCCACGTTGCCGGTGACGCTGCCCACGGCGTCCATGACACCGGTGATGGCCAGCTGGCTGGCGTCGGGCGGGGTCACGTCGATCTCGAAGTTGAAAGCAGCGGAGGGCTCGCTCTCTTCGCCGGCCGCGTTGCGTGCGACGACCGTGATGGCGTGCAGGCCTTCGAGCAGGTCGGTCGACGGCGTGAATTCCCACTGGCCGTTCTCGGCGACTTCGGTGATGCCGATCAGCACGCCGTTGTCGCGGATGAGGATGGTGTCGCCCGGCGTGCCCTGGCCGTGAAAGTCGGGCTGGCGGTCGTCGGTGACGCCGCCGTGGGCAATCGGGTCCTGGATGTCGCCTGCGTTGTCGAGGGCGCCGTCGATCACGGGACGGGTCGGCGCGCTGCGGCTGGTGTCGGCTTCGAATGGTGCGCGTTCGTCAGCGGGCATCGGCGACGAGGCCGTGGTCCATCCGTCTGCACTCACCGTGCGGTCGATGTTCTTGTTGGTGTCGTCGAGGGCGACGTTTGTTCTCGGGGAGGCCATGCAGTTCCTGTGTTCTCAAAGGGGGGCGACCAGATCGGCGTGCTCATGCGCGCGCTTTGATCACGGTCTGGGGGAGCGGGCACTCTAGGGAGGCGCAGCGGGCAAGGCCATGGGACGAGTCTGAAAGACAGGCACGAAGGCATAGGCCGGCGCCGAAGCGCGAACAAAGTCGCGGGCGAAGGCACAAGGGCGAACGGGGCTGCTGTCCGGAAAGAAAAAACGCGACAGTCGCACGGGGCAACTGTCGCGTCGGGGGCGGCGCCGATGGGGCGCCGCGTGGCCTTTCTGCAGGCTTAGAGGATGGTCACGTGGACCTTGTCCTCGACCAGCAGTTCGGCGGTGCCAGCGAGGTTGGTGTAGACGCTGTAGGTCACGTCGCCCACTGTGGTGTTGCCGCCTTGGGTCCAGCTGTCGTTGCCGCCGAGCAGGTTCACATCACCGTTGGCGCCGTTGACCAACATCTGCACCTTGCCATCGGCCATGACCATGTCGCGCATGCCACCGGCGAGCACGTCGCTGGCGTGCAGTGCCAGCGTGTTGCCGCCGGCGCCCAGGTCGAACTTCTCGAAGCCCTGGATCTTCAGGCCGAAGGCCGTCAGGTCGATGTGCATGGCCTTGCCGTCCATCACCAGGGTATCGATGCCCAGGCCGCCTTCAACGCGCGCGAAGTCGCCGCTGTTGATGCGGATGGTGTCGTCGCCTGCGCCGCCGTGCACCACGTCGCCCGTACCGACGTTGGTGAAGGTGTCGTTGCCGGCGCCGCCGCTCAGGCGGTCCGCGAAGCCGAGCTTGGCGATGAGCGTGTCGTCGCCATGGGTGTAGCCCTGGGTTGAGTGACTCAGCACCTCGTCATCGGGGAGGGCGTCCGGCATGGCATCCGACGGTGCTTCGAACGTGCCGACCACGCCGACCAGCGTCGAGTTGGTGACCTTGACGGTCACGCCTTGCTGCACCAGCAGCTCGGCGGCGAGCGACGAGTGCTGATAGCCGTCGTACACCACACCGCCCAGCGTGATCACGCCGACCTTCTTTACCCAGTCGCCCTGGTCGATGCCGCCGGAGAGCAGGTCGCTCAGGTTCACGATGTCGTCGGAACTGCCCTTGATCATCATCTGCACGCGGCTCTTGTCGCCCTTGTAGAACAGGTCGACGCCGCCGTTGTTCAGCACCTCGGCCAGCGACAGCGTCAGCGTGTTGTAGTAGCTGCCCGTGATGTCGATGACCTCGATGGAGCTGAGTTTGCCTCCCACCTTGGTCAGGTCGAGCACGTGTCCGTAGTTCTCGAGCTTCAGCGTGTCGATGCCGCTGCCGCCGTGGATACCCGCCGTGGCCTGGTTGAAGTAGGTCGTCGCGCTGACCGACAGCGACACCACGTCATCTCCAGTGCCGCCGTAGAAGGTCTCGGGGGCGTACTCGATCAGGTTCGGGTCGCGCGTTTCCGCCACGTGGTTCACCACCTGCTGGCTGAACGCGTCCAGCGTCACGCTCGGGCTCAGCGAGATGACCTTGAACGAGCCGATGTCCACCAGTTCCGCCGAGGTGTAGGTGAACACCTTGGTGTGGCGCGCATCCGTGCCACCGATGAAGTTCTCGGTGTGGATGAGGTTGCCCTTCACGTCGAACACCTGGATCTGTGCGCCCATGGCGTTGTCGATGCCGGTCAGGCGCAGCGTGAAGTAGTTGGCTGGCTTGTCCAGGGTGAACAGCGCGTTGGCCTGCGTGGCGTCGTTCAGCGTGAGGCCGGCCAGCGTCGTTGCCGTAGCGGCCTTGTAGCTGAGGCTGCCGGTGGTTGTGACCTTGAAGCCGGTGCCGGTGTACACGTCGCCCACCGGTGTCTTCTGCAGGGTGTCGCTCAACCCCGTCAGTGCGGCCGTGACCACCACCTCGTAGGGCTTGGACACCGCGCCCAGCGCGCCGTTCTTGCTGATGATCTGCGCGGTGACCGCGAAGTCCTTGGCATAGCCCTGGTACGAGTAGGTCGCAGTCGAAGGCACGTTGACGGTGGCGATGCCGCTGTTGATGTCCAGCTGTGTCAGCACCTGGTCGTAGGTGGTCGAGCCCCACTGGATGTGCACCGTGTCGCCGGCCTTGGCACCCGTGCCGGCGAGCGACAGCAGCACCTGCGAGCCGTCGGATGCCTTGGTGTATGTGTAGAAGCCTTCGGCGTCCGGAATGCGCATGATGGCCGGTGCCTCTGGCACATCAACCAGAGTGACTTCCTGGGACAACACATCGGCCCCATGCTTGACCCCATCGCTGATGCGCACCTGGTACGCCCAGTCGCTGGTGTGCGCCGAAAGGTCTACGAAGGCCCAGGCCTTTCCGTTGACCACGGCGTCTTGCCAGGTCGTGCCGCCATCGACGGACACCTGAACCTTGAGGCCCGCAGCCAGAGGCACCGACAGCGTGCCGGTGATCGCGCGCCCGGCAGAACCGTCAGCCGTGACCGAGTCGCCCGCGACGCCCGTGTCCTTGCCCAGGCTCGAGATCTTCAACAGCTCGCTGGGGGAAGGCTGCTGGATGCCGATATGCAGCTTGGACGTTTGCGAGGTCTCTTTGCCGTCGACCACGGTGTAGCCGTAGACCTCCTTCACCGAGCTTTCCAGGTTGTAGAGGGTGGCGAACTTGGCTGCGTACGAGTAGTCCCCGGCCTTTTGACCGGTGGAGTTCTGCATGTAGACCTTCAGCCAGCCGTTGGCGGTGGCGATGGTCAGCAGGCCGCTGCTGGCGTCGTAGGCCGCGGAAATGACCTTGCCACTGGCGTTTTCCACGACCAGCTTGTTGTCGCTGGTGACGCGGAACACACCGCCCTCGAACGTGATCTGGCTCAGGCGTTCCTTGCCGTCCACCGTGATCTTCACGTCGTTGCCCAGCAGGTTTCCTGAGATGCTGTCTGCAACTGCGGAGCCCAGCAAGATTTCGGGCAGCATCTCGGGCGTCGGCATGCCGATCGCCTTGTCGCTGGCCAGCCACTCGAACGAATAGACGTAGTAGCCGCCCAGTGGGACGAAGGATATCGGTGTCGACACGATGGGCGTCGTCAACGGGTTGCCGTCACCATCGGGGTCTTTCAGCATGGCTTGCCACTTGTCAGCTGTCTCACGCGAAAGAGAGTTCGCTGTATCGCCAAGGATGAAAACCTGGCTCGGCCCCTTCCCCGCAAGATGGTCGGCCTTGATGCTGTTCATGGCCGCCAGTACGGTTGCCTCGTAAGAAATCATGCCGCTGGGTCCCAGCGCGTTCACTGCAGTGATGTACTTCAAATAATCTGCATCGGCTGCGCTGGTGAAGGTGTACTTCACTGGTGTGTTCGAAGTCATGCTCAGAAGCGTCAAGGTCACGGACTCCCCGACTTCGAGGTAGGCCGTTGCCAGATCCTTCAGGGTCTGCTGGACCGATGCGAGCGGTGCGCCACTCATGCTGCCCGACGTATCAACCAGCAGGGTGGCGTTGAAGCTTCCTTTGCCTTCAAGCAACTGGCGCGGATGGTCGTCGCCCGTGCTCAGGTCCTTGTCCAGCACGAGGTTGAAGTCATTGGACGGCACGCTGATGTTGCCCGCTGCATCGACGGCCTTCGCGGTCAGCTTGTAGGCACCGTTTTCCAAGGGCGGGTTGGGCTCGAAGGTCCACCGGCCTGCGCCGTCGACCGGGGCACGGCCCAGTTCCACGCCGTTGCCATAGACGATGACCGTGCTGTTCGGTTCGGCCCTGCCGCTGATCGCAGGCGTGGCGTCGTCGGTGACGCTGCCAGAAACCACGGTGCCGTGGTCCGGGCCCTCGTTGTCGAAGACGCTTTCGATGGAGGGCGCGAGCGGTGCCTTGGCGTCCACCGTGAAATCGAACGCTTCGGAAGGCGCGCCGGCAATGCCATCCTTGCCCACGGCGGTGGCGGTCAGGCTGTGAGCACCGTCCGCCAGAAGCATCGGTGACTTGAACGTCCAGTGGCCCGATGCGTCAGCCTCTGTCTGGCCGATCACCACGCCGTGGTCCTTGATGAGGACGGTGCTGTTGGCCTCGGACGTGCCGCTGATGTCGGGCTGGTTGTCGTCCGTCACGGCGCCCGGAAGCAGGTCGCCCGTGATGCTGCCTTGGTCGTCGTACACCTTGTCGATGGTCGTGCCGGCGGTCGGCGTGCGTGCCGGCGAGACGTTGCCTGCGGGATCGATGATCACCGCTTTCGATGGCTGCCCTGCGTCGGCCAGGGAAACCTTGCCGGCGGTGATGTCGGCCCCGGTCAGCACGTGATCGACTTGCCTGTCGCCGAAGAACACGCGCACCGTGTCGCCGGCCTTCGCGTCGGTGGCGTCGAAGTACACATCCACATTGGCACCGTCGGCGAGAAGCTTGATCGGCGTCTTGGGGGCAACGGTGTCCACCACGAAATTCCAGGTGTTGCTCGCGCCGCTGGTCTGGCCCTTGGGGCTGGTGGACGTGGCGGTGATGCCGTGCATGCCATCGGTCAGACCGACCGTGGGCGTGAAGCTCCAGTTGCCCGAAGCGTCGGCGACGGCCTGGCCCAGATACGTAGAACCGTCGTAGAACTTGACGGTGTGGTCGGCCTGGGCCGTGCCCGCCAGCGTCGGCCTGGCGTCGTTGGTGGCTTCACCTTGCTGCAGCATGTGAGGCTCGCCCACGTCGTCGAACACGCTGTCGATCACAGGCGCGTTCGGCTTGTCGGTGTTGACGGTGACCTTGTAGCGCCCGGTCGGCATCGTTTCATTGCCGGCGGCGTCGCGCTCCACGAGCATGAAGGTGTTCAGGCCTGCGGCCAGCGGGGTGTCGACCTGGAAGGTCCACCGGCCGTTTTCTCCAATCGTGGCCAGGCCCAGCTCATGGGTGCCGGTGGTGTCTTTCACCATCACGGTGACGGTGTGGCCGGGCGTGCCGTTGCTGATGCCGCTGAGCAGCGGGCGCGTTTCATCGGTGGTGCCGCCCGAGATCACGTTGCCCGTGACCCCGCCCACGTTGTCCGTGAAGCCGCTGACGTTCAGCCGGCTGGCGTCGGGCGGGGTGACGTCGATCTCGAAGTTGAAGGCGGGGGAGGGCGTACCTTCGTTACCGCTGCTGTCGCGCGCAACGACAGTGATGGCGTGCTGGCCTTCGAGCAGGTCGGTCGACGGCGTGAAGGTCCACGTGCCGTCTTCGCTGACTTCGGTGGTTCCGATCTCGGTGCCGTTGTCGCGGATGACGATGGTGTCGCCCGGTGTGCCCCGGCCGCCAAATTCGGGCTGGCGGTCGTCGGTGACGCCGCCGTGGGCGATGCTGCCCAGGATGTCGCCGGCGTCGTCGGCGGCGCTGCCCACATGAAGAGGCGGGGGCGCAAAGGTCGATGCGAGGTCGGTGTTCTGGGAAAGGGCGACGCTGTTCGTCTGCTCGGAGGCCATGGAATTCCTGTGCTCTGAAATGAAGAAACCAGACCGCATCGGCATGCGAGCGAACGCAATCCGATCGTGGGGTCTGGTGGGGTAGGGCACTCTAGAAAGAAGCCCTGTGCAAGGCCATCGGACGAATCTGAAAGCCGAGCGCAAAGGAATAAGCCGGTCCCGAAAGCGCGCACAAAGTCGTGCAGGACGGCACAAGGCGATGTGTTGCCAGGCAGAAATGAAAAAACGCGACAGCTGCACGGGGCGGCTGTCGCGTTGTCGGCTGCACGCGGCGCGGGGTGCGCCAGCGAGTGGGGGGCCTACAGGATCGTCACGTGGACCTTGTCCTCGACCAGCAGCGCGGCGCCGGCGAGGTTGGAGTAGATGTGGTCGGCGGTGCCGCTCACCGTGGCATCGCTGCCCTGGACCCCGCCGCCGTCGCCGGGCAGGTCGACCTCGCCGTGGGTGCCGGTGGCCTGCATCTGCACCGTGCCGTCGGAGGACACCGGGTTCTCCGTGCCCTGCGCCGTCTTCAGGTCGAGGGCCGACAGGTCGATGTGCATGGCCTTGCCGTCCATCACGAGGGTGCCGACGCCCAGGCCGCCAGCGACACGCCCGAAGTCGCCTTCGCCATGGAGGCGGACGGTGCCGTCACCCGCGCCGTCCTCCAACCGGTCTGCATAACCGAACCGGGCGATGTGTGTTTCGTCGCTGTCGGTGAGCGTTGGTGTTGCCCCGGGTCCGGCATCGCTGAACGTGTCGGAGGTGTTTTGCAGGCTGACCGTCACGCCCTGCTGCACCAGCAGTGCGGCATCGAAGCCCGAGTGTGCGTACTCCTCGTAGACCACGCCGTCGATGGTCACGTTGGCGCCCTTCACCCAGTCGCCGGGGTCGGTGCCGTTGGGCAGCGCGTCCGACAGCGTCACCGCGTCGCCGGCGTCGCCCTTGACCAGCATCTGCACGCGGCCGTTGGCAACGAACTGATCGACCGCGCCGTTCTCCAACACGTCGGCCAGCGAGAGCTTCAAGGTGTTGTCGCCCGTGCCGGTGAGGTCGATGACTTCGACGCCGCTGAGCTTGCCCGTGACCGTGGTCAGGTCGAGTGTCTGGTCCGCGCCGGTCAGGGTGAGGGTGTCCAGGCCCTGGTTGCCGATGACCTTCGCATGGCTGCCTTTGAAGTACGACACGTCGGGGACCAGGAACACGTCGTCTCCCGCTCCGCCGTAGTGGACGTCGGAGCCCGCCTGGATTTCCTGCAGGGTGGGGACGTCCACCAGTTCAGGGTGCGGGTACAGCACGGCGAGGGACAGGTTGTCGACCTCGATCCAGTCGGTTTCGATGCCATCGACGAGCCCGGTCCGGATGTCGAAGGAGGCAAAGGAAAGCCCGTCGGGCATGATGAATTTCGCGTGTCCGTCGGCCGGAAGGCTGTGACTTTCTCCGAAGCTGCCTTCGAAGATGACCTTGCCCGATGCATCGTAGAAGGTGACCGACTGCGTGGCTTGGGAGTGCCGCCAGTCGAACTCGATGGCGTTGTAGTGGTTGCCCTTCAGTGAAGCGTTGGTCGTGCCGCTGATGTGCCATGCCTGCCCGTGGTCGGGCGAGGCGCTGTCGAAAACGCCGTTGTTCGAAGAAGCGTCGGCCGCCGCGTCTTTTCTTGTCAGGAGCAGCATGCCGGCATCGGCTGTTTGCCCCGGCGCAAGTTCGACGGTCTCACCGGCATCGAAATCTTCCTGTTCGGTGTTCGACCGGATCACCAGGTAGAGGGAATGATTGCCCGTTGCGCTGACCACCGACGCGGCCAGGTTCAGCGAGACGTCGGTCACCGCAACGGTGGCCTGGCCTGCCGCCATGTCTGCCGCCGTCAGCACGTAGTCCACGTTCTGCTTGCCGTTGAGCAGGTGAATCCGGTCGCCCGGCGACACCGCGGCCTTGTCGAAGCTCACGGTCACTTGCCCGTTGCCCAGCACGACCGCAGTGGGCGCGTGGGGCGTGGTGGTGTCCAGGGTCACCGTCTGCGAGTTCACCGGTCCCACATTGCCGGCCGGGTCCACCACGCGCGTCTGCACCGTCCAGTCGCCCGCATGGCTGTGGTCGTCCTGGGCGCTCCATTCGGTGCCGCTCACGAAGGCGGTCTTCCAGGTCTGGCCGCCGTCGGTGGACACCTGCAAGGTCTCGCCGGCGGCGAGCGATGCGCTCAGGCGGCCCGTCATCAGGCGCCCCGCGCTGCCGTCGTTGGTGGCGTGGTCGTCGGCGTTCATGCCGCTGTCCTTGCCGATGCCCGAGACGGTGGGGGTCTGCGTGGGCGCCAGGGTGTCGACCTCGAAGTGCCAGCCGTTGCTCGCGTCGCCGGTCTGGCCCACCGGGCCGGTGGCCGTGGCGGTGATGTGGTGCGCACCCTCGCTCAGGTTGTCTTTGGGCGTGAACGCCCAGGTGCCGTCGGCGCCGGTCTGGGTGCTGCCCAGGAAGGTGGTGCCGTCGTGGAACGACACGGTATGGCCGGGCTGGGCCGTGCCGTGCAGGGTCGGCCGGGCGTCGTTGGTGACCTCGCCGGGGGCCAGCATGTGGGGCACGCCCACGTCGTCGTAGACGTGCTCGATCACCGGGGGCGTCGGCTTGCTGGTGTCGATGGTCACCTGGTAGCGCCCCGTCGGCGCTGTCTCGTTGCCCGCCGCGTCCTTCTCCACGAGCGTGAAGGTGTTCAGGCCCGCGGCCAGTGGCGCCATGACCTGCAGCGACCACTGGCCGTCGTCGCCGACGACGGCGTCGCCCAGCGCGTGGGTGCCGGTGCTGTCCCTGACCATCACCGTGACGGTGTGGCCGGGCTGTCCGGTGCTCGTGCCGGTGAGCAGCGGGCGGGTGTCGTCGGTGGTCTTGCCGGCGGCCACGTTGCCGGTGATGCCGCCTGCGGTGTCGAGGACGCCGGTGATGGACAGCTTGCTGGCGTTGGGTGGCGTGACGTCGATCTCGAAATTGAACGGGCCCGAAGGCTCGCTCTCGTTGCCGGCGGGGTCGCGCGCCACGATGGTGATGGCGTGATGGCCTTCAGCCATGTCGGTCGATGGCGTGAAGGCCCATTGGCCGTCTTCGTCCACGACGGTCTGGCCGATCTCGACGCCGTGGTTCCTGATGAGGATGGTGTCGCCCGGCGTGCCCTGGCCCTGGAACTCGGGTTGGCGGTCGTCGGTGACGCCGCCGGAGGCGAGGGTGCCCATGATGTCGCCTGCGTCGTCGATGACGCTGTCCATGGAGGGCGGCTGTGGTGCGAAGACCCGTGCGCTTGCTGTCTGATCGACGCTCTGGTTGTCGATGAAGACGTTTGCCTTTTTGGATGCCATGCAGTTCCTGTGCTCTGAAAGGGGAAGAAAGATCGGATCGGGCAGCGAATTCACGCTGTTCGATCCGGCGGCCCGGGCGTCAGGAACTCTAGGAAGAACAGGGGAGCGGAACCATCGGACGGGTCCGATAAAAACCAGGGCGCGCGATGCGGACGCGAGCGCGCCCCTCGCGCATCGGCGAAGCGGTAGGTCTTTGGTGGTGAATGCCGCCGCGCGAGAACCGGCGGCGGAGGGGCTCAGCGCGCGGCGCGGATCGCCGACTTGGGCCGGAAGGCCTTGCAGACCGTGTCGTCGGTCTCGAGGTAGGGCCCGCCGATCAGGTCGATGCAGTAGGGCACGGCGGCGAAGATGCCGGGCACGAGCTGCGTGCCGTCGGCGTCCTTCAGCCCTTCGAGCGTCTCGGCGATCGACTTGGGCTGGCCCGGCAGGTTGATGACGAGACTCTGGTCGCGGATGACAGCCACCTGCCGCGAGAGGATGGCGGTCGGCACGAAGCGCAGGCTGATCTGGCGCATCTGTTCGCCGAAGCCGGGCATTTCCTTGTGGGCCACGGCCAGCGTGGCCTCGGGCGTCACGTCGCGCAGCGCGGGGCCGGTGCCGCCGGTGGTGAGCACGAGCGAGCAGCCGGCATCGACCAGCTCGATGAGCGTGGCGCTGATGCGCGCAGTCTCGTCGGGGATCAGGCGGGCTTCGAATTCGAGGGGGTTCTTCAGCGCGCGGCCCAGCCATTCCTTGAGCGCGGGCAGGCCCTTGTCTTCGTAGGTGCCGCTGGAGGCGCGGTCGCTGATGGAGACGATGCCGATGCGGACCGAATCGAAGCCTTCGCTCATGCGTCTTCTTCCCGGTCTTGCGCCGCAGCCGCTTCGGCGTGGTCGTCGCCGCCGTGCACCGCGAGTTGCGCGCGCACGAGCTGGAAAATCTCGCGGTAGGCCTTGCCCTGGCGCGGTGCTTCGCCGGCGGGGCCGGACTTCAGGTCCTTGCGGGCCTGGCGCACGAGGGCGCGCAGCTGCTGGGAGTCGGTGGCGGGGTGGGTTTCGATCCAGCCGCCGAGGGCGTCGTCGTCGGCGATCAGGCGTTCGCGCCAGCGTTCGGCCTCGTGCAGCGCAGCGGCTTCGGCGGCCGGCACGGTGTTCTGCTCGGTCAGCGCCTGCTTCACGGCCTCGAGCACCTCGGGGTCGAGGGCGCGCATGAGCTTGCCGATGAACTGCATCTGGCGGCGCTTGCCCTCGAAATTGGTGATGCGCTTCGCCTCGGCGATGGCATCGACCAGTTTCTCGCTCAGCGGGAGGGCGTCGAACAGGCCGGCACGCAGGGTGAGCAATTCTTCGCCCAGTTTCTGCAGTTCGGCGCTCTCGCGCTTGAGTTCGGTGCGGCTGGCTTCGTCGGTGCCGCCCTTGAGCTCGCGCTTGAGCTCCAGGTCGAGTTCGCTGCCTTCGGCAACGAAGTGGCCACGGACGAAATAGCCTTTTTTGGGTTTGCGGGACATGGGGTGGATTCTGGGCCGCGCCGTGCGGCGCTGCAACGCGCACAGGGGGCGCGGAAGGGAAAACGTGAAACAGGGGGCGCAAGTATCATAGCCACCACATGACGACATCCTCCTCGCGCGCCGATTCTGGCTTCGCCTACAGCCGTTCCTTCTTCGAAAACCTGGTCGATTCGGCCCTGGCCCACGCCAAAAAGCTCGGGGCCACCGACGCCGGCGCCGAGGCCTCCGAGGGCTGCGGCCTGAGCGTCTCGGTGCGCAAGGGCGAACTCGAGAACGTCGAGCGCAACCGCGACAAGTCGCTGGGCATCACGGTCTACGTGGGCCACCGCCGCGGCAACGCCAGCACCTCCGACTTTTCCGAGGCGGCCATCGCCCGCACGGTGCAGGCGGCCTACGACATCGCCCGCTTCACGGCCGAAGACCCGGTGAGCGGCCTGCCCGACGAGGAAGACATCGCCAAGGTGCAGCCCGAGCTCGACCTGTTCCACCCCTGGGACGTGACGAGCGAGCAGGCCGCCAAGCTGGCGCTGGAGTGCGAGGCGGCGGCGCTGTCGACCGACAAGCGCATCACCAACAGCGAAGGCGCGGGCGTCTCGGCGCAGCAGAGCCACTTCTTCAGCGCCCACACGCACGGCTTTCGCGGCGGCTATGCCAGCTCGCGGCACTCGATTTCGGTGGCGCCCATCGCCGGCAAGGGCGACGACATGCAGCGCGACGCCTGGTACAGCTCGATGCGCTCGGCCGACGAACTGGCCAGCCCGCAGGCCGTGGGCCGCTACGCCGCCGAGCGTGCGCTCAGCCGCCTGAAGTCGCGCAAGATCAAGACCACCGAATGCCCGGTGCTGTTCGAGTCGCCGCTGGCCGTGGGCCTGCTGGGCGGGCTGGTGCAGGCCGTGAGCGGCGGGGCGCTGTACCGCAAGAGCACCTTCCTGCTCGACTCGCTGGGCAAGCCGGTGCTGCCCAAGCACGTCGACGTGGCCGAAGACCCGCACGTGCTGCGCGGCAAGGGCAGCTCGCCCTTCGACGACGAAGGCGTGATCACCCGCGCCCGCAAGGTGGTCGATGCCGGCCGCCTCGAAGGCTACTTTCTCTCGACCTACTCGGCGCGCAAGCTGGGCATGAAGACCACCGGCAACGCCGGCGGCTCGCACAACCTGACGCTGAGCTCGCGCCTCACGAAGCACGGCGACGACCTCGACGCCATGCTCGCCAAGCTCGGCACCGGCCTGTTCGTGATCGAGCTGATGGGCCAGGGCGTCAACTACGTGACGGGCGACTATTCGCGCGGCGCCAGCGGTTTCTGGGTGGAAAACGGCCGCATCGCCTATCCGGTGCAGGAAATCACGATTGCCGGCAATTTGCGTCAGATGTTGATGGGAATTGAAGCGATTGGCGCAGATGCTTACACTTTCGGCGCAAAAACCACGGGGTCGATCCTGGTCAACCGCATGAAGGTGGCGGGCGCCTGACAGGCGCTGCCGCTCGCAACGGCGCTGGCTCGACGACCCCTCCATTCAAGGACAGGGGGACAGGACATGAGCAAACACAGCGCCGTACGCAAGCCGGCCCTCGAACACGAGCTGCTGCGTGACCCGCGCCTGGGCTTCGAGCCGGCGGGCAGCAGCTCGGTGCGCTGCCTGCAGCACGGCGTGCCCTGGCCCTTCGACTGCTGGCACTACCACGACGAGTACGAGCTGCAGTGCATCAACCGCACCAGCGGCGACGCCTTCGTCGGCAACCACATCGGCCGCTTCGAGCCCGGCTATGTCGCCCTGGTGGGCGCGCGGCTGCCCCACACCTGGATCTCGCACGACGTGCCGCCCGAGGGCGTGGCCGACCGCAGCATGGTGATCCACTTCCGCGACGCCCCCCTGCGCCAGGGCGTCGACCTGTTCCCCGAGCTGGAAACCGTGCTGCCGATGCTCGACCGCGCCAAGCTGGGCATCGAGTTCTTCGGCATCGGCGACCTCGTGCGCGAGCGCTTCGTGCGCGTGCAGAAGCAAAAGGGCATGGCCCGGCTGTCGGAGTTCATCGGCCTGCTGCACGAGCTCGCGAGCTGGAGCGACTGGCGCCAGATCTCGAGCAACGCCGACCCGAGCGACGAAGACCCCACGGCCAACACCCGCATGCGCCGCGTGCTCGACTACCTGCACGCGCACCTGGCCGAAGAGCTCTCGCTGCCCACCGTGTGCGGCGTCGCCAACATGGCCGAGAGCAGCTTCTCGCGCTACTTCCACAAGCACATGGGCAGCACCTTCACCGACTTCGTCACGCGGCTGCGCATCACCAAGGCCTGCGAGATGCTGCAGGTGTCCGACCGGCTGGTGAGCGACATCTGCTACGAGGTCGGCTTCTCGAACCTCGCGAACTTCAACCGCCGCTTCCTGCAGCTCAAGGGCATGACGCCCTCGGCCTACCGGCAGCAGGCGCAGGAGCGTTTCGGCCTGCGCAGCGCGCAGCACACGCCCCTGGCTGCCTGATTGCCGACTGATACGTACTTGCCTCTTGGGCTAAACCCCGAGACGGCTTGGCAGCAAAGTATCAGGTGCCCGGTGGGCGTGTAGGAGGCCCCGCGGATCGGCCTCCTAACCTTCGTCTCGTTGCATTTGCCGACATTTCGCCGGCAATTTGCACGAACAACGAAGGAGACAAGCATGCCGATTCCGCATTCCCACCGTCTGGCCGGCCTCGCGCTCGCGCTGGCCACGCTGGCGCCCACCGCGCTGGCGCAGGTCTGCAAGGAGGACGTGCGCGTCCTGTCGCAGCCGCGCGAAGGCCTGACGTTGCTCGAAAAATCCAAGGACGAGTTCAAGCGCCTCAGCGGCGCCTCGTTCAGCATCGACAACCTCAACGAGAACGACCGCCGCGCCAAGTCGCGCGCCGATGCGTCCACGGTCGGCAAGTACCACGTGTACTACGTCGACGAGGCCAACGTCGCCCAGTTCGTGCAGTCCAAGTGGATCGTGCCGCTCACGCCGTACTACCCGGCCAGCTACGACTACGCCGACTTCGACGCCGGTCGCCAGAAGGTCGCGACCTTCGCCGGCCAGACCTGGTTTGCGCCGCTGACCGGCGGCGGCGACCTCATGGTCTACCGCAAGGACCTGCTCGAGAAGGCGGGCATCAAGCCGCCGGCCACGCTCGACGAGTTCGTGGCGGCCGTGAAGAAGCTCAACGACCCGGCCAACGGCGTCTACGGCGTGGCGCTGCGCGGCCAGCGCGGCTCGGGCGCCAACGTGTGGCGCTGGATGCCGTTCTTCCGCGGCTACGGCGGCCAGTGGTTCGACGGCGACAAGCCGGTCTTCAACTCGCCCGCCGCCGTGAAGGCGACCCAGACCTACCTCGATCTCTTCAAGTACTCCGCGCCCGGCACCAAGACGGGGGGGTGGGACGAATCCACCGGCGCCTTCCTGGCCGGCAAGGTCGCGATCCTGGTCGAGTCGACGCCGCTGGCCGGCAACGCGCTCGACCCGAAGATGTCGACCGTGGTCGGAAAGATCGCCTACGCCGTGCCGCCCACGCCGCTCACCGGCGGCGGCTACGGCCACGGCCTGGCCATCGGCGCGCGCGCCAACAAGACCGAAGAGGCGAAGAAGTGCGCGGGCCTGTTCATCGCCTGGGCCACCTCCAAGGAGAACGAGCAGCGCCGCCTCGCGCAAGGCCAGTTCGGCGAGCTCAACCGCACCAGCGTGCTCGGCAGCCCCGAGTTCGCCAAGCGCTACGGCGCCGACCTGGGCAAGGCGCTGGCCGACACCGGCAAGGTCACGACCGTGAACTTCTGGCAAGACCCGGCCTGGCCCGACCTGGGCGACCGTTGGGGGATCATTCTCGAAGAGCTGATCACCGGTTCGCGCACCGACATCCAGGGCGGGCTCGACGAACTCGACGCCTACGCCAAGCAGCTGATCGCGCGTCGCAAGAAGTGAGCATGCGTTCCCACACCACACGGCTGCCGGCCGTGTTCATCGGGCCGGGGCTGCTCGTATTGGCGGTACTGGCGCTGGTGCCGACGGTGTTCGCCATCGCCATCTCGCTGCAGGACCGCGAGCTGGGCCAGGCCGACACCGGCTGGGTCTGGTTCAGCAACTACGTGCAGCTGTTCTCCGACCGGCGCTTCCTGAACTCGGTGCGCGTGTCGCTGGTGTGGGAGGTGCTGACCGTCAGCGCCACCATGGCCCTGGCCGTGCTCATGGGCACGCTGATGCACCGCTGCGCCACGCCGCGCTGGCGCCAAGTGCTGTCGATGCTGTTCATCGTGCCGGTGCTGCTGCCGCGCGTGTCGGCGGCCTTCGTCTGGAAGTTCGCCTTCCATCCGCTGTTCGGCCTCATCACGTGGCCGTACAAGGCGATCACCGGCGAGCCGCTGGACCTGTTCGCCGACCCGGTGCTCGCGTTGCTCACGGTGGCCTTCGTCGACGTGTGGCAGTGGGGGCTGTTCTTCGGCGTCATCGTGCTGAAGCTGCTCGAAACCCTGCCGCCGCAGCCCTTCGAGGCCGCGCGTCTCGATCACGCGAAGACCTGGGAGGTGTATGCCTACGTGGCATTGCCGATGCTGAAGGCGCCGCTCATCAGTCTGGCCTTCGTGAAGATGGTGGAGTCGCTGCGCGCCTTCGACCTCATCTACGTGATGACGCGCGGCGGCCCCGGCATCTCGACCGAGACGCTCGACATGTACGCCTTCTCGCAAGGCTTCATCGAGTCGGGCCGCATCTCGTACGCGTCGAGCATGGCGGTGCTGATGATGGTCGCCTCGACGGTCGCGTTCACCTACATCTGGAAATGGACCAGGCCATCATGAAGAAGCTTGCCATCGGAACGCTGCTGGCGCGGCTGGCGCTCATCGCGGCCGGGCTCTCGGCCCTCGTGCCCGTGCTGTGGACCTTTCTCAACTCGTTCAAGAACCGGGTCGACATCGTCTCGGCCGTGCCGAAGTTCTTCTTCACGCCCACGCTGGACAACTACCTGTACGTGCTGAACCGCGAAGCGGTGGCTGCGGGGCTGGTCAACTCGATCGTGGTGGCGGGCGCGGCGGTGATCATCGGCGCGGTGCTGGGCCTGCCGGCCGCCTATGCGCTGGCGCGCTACCCGCTGCGTTGGGGCAACGACATCCAGTTCTTCGTGCTGTCGATGCGCTTCCTGCCGCCGGTGGCGGTGGCCATTCCGCTCATGGTGATCTGGCTGCAGCTGGAGCTGTACGACTCGCGCATCGCGCTCATCGCCACCTACACGCTGCTCACGCTATCGACCGTGATCTGGCTCGCCATTCCGGCCTTCAAGGCGGTGCCGAAGGAGGTGGAAGAGGCCGGCCGCGTCGACGGCTACGGGCCCTACGCGATCTTCTTTCGCATCGCGCTGCCGATCGCCGCGCGCTCGCTGGTGGGCGCCATCGCCTTCGGCTTCGTGCTGGTGTGGAACGAGTTCCTCATCGCGCTGATGCTCACGACCTCCGAGGCCAAGACGCTGCCCATCGTGGCGTCGGAGCTCAGCCAGCTCGGGCGCGACGTGCCGTGGGGCATTTTGAATGCCTCGGTCATCCTGCTGTCGCTGCCGCCGCTGCTCATGGTGGGCGTGCTCAGCGGTTTTCTCAATGCCGCGTTCAAGCGCAAGCGGGAGGCCGCATGAGCCCCGCCGCTTCCCTTTCTCCAGAACAAAAAATGTCTGCCATCCGCTGTCATCACCTCATCAAGCGCTACGGGGAAACGCAGGTCGTCCACGCCTTCGATCTCGACGTGGCCGACAACGAGTTCGTCGTGTTCCTCGGCCCCTCGGGCTGCGGCAAGTCGACCATCCTGCGCATGCTCGCGGGCCTGGAAGACATCAGCGGCGGCGACCTGCACATCGGCGGCCAACGCGTGAACGACCTGCCGCCGCAGGAGCGCGGCATCGCGATGGTGTTCCAGAACTACGCGCTGTACCCGCACATGACGGTGCGCGACAACATCGCGTTCGGGCTCAAGCGCCTGAAGGTGCCCAAGGCCGAGATCGACAGCCGCATCAAGGAGGTGTCGGACACGCTGGGCCTGGAGCGCTACCTGCAGCGCAAGCCCACCGAGCTGTCGGGCGGCCAGCAGCAGCGCGTGGCGATTGCGCGCGCCATGATCAAGACGCCGAAGGTGTTCCTGTTCGACGAGCCGCTGTCGAACCTGGACGCCAAGCTGCGCAACCACATGCGCATCGAGATCGCGAAGCTGCACCAGACGCTGAAGACCACCACGGTGTACGTCACGCACGACCAGCACGAGGCCATGACGCTGGCCGACCGCATCGTGCTGCTGCGCGACGGGCGCATCGAGCAGGTCGGCACGCCACAGGAAATCTTCGAGCGCCCGCGCTCGGCCTTCGTGGCCGGCTTCATCGGCACGCCGCCGATGAACCTGATGGAGATGACGGTGCACGGCCTGGACGGCGGGCAGTGCGAGCTGCGCGGGGGCGGCGGCTCGGTGCGCGTCGATGCGCGCCGCTTCGCGCTCGAAGGCCGCGCGCGCGTGACGCTGGGCGTGCGCCCCGCGCACCTGCACCTCGACACCGCCAAGGCGAGCAGCGAAGGCTTTTCCGGCGAGGTCCAGCTTATCGAATACCTCGGCAATGAAGTGCTGGTGAGCGTGGGGCAGGGCGGCGAAGAGATCGCCGTGCTCCTGCCGTCCGCGGCGGGCCCCCGGCTCGGCGAGCCGTTGCGCTTCGTGGCCGATGCGCAGCAGGTGCACCTGTTCGACGTCGCGACGGGCGCTTCGCTGCTGCGTCCGGACGCCGTGCTGCACTGAGTGGCAGCCCCGTTTCACCAACCTCTCAGAAAGATTCAATGAAAGCACTGGTTCTGGAAAAGGCGCACGAGATCACGTTGCGCGATGTCGAGCTGCCGCTGCACGTCGGCCCGCGCGACGTGAAGATCCGCATGCACACCGTGGGCGTGTGCGGCAGCGATGTTCATTACTACCAGCACGGCGGCATCGGCCCCTACGTCGTCGATGCGCCCATGATCCTCGGCCACGAGGCTTCGGGCGTGGTGGCCGAGGTGGGCGCCGAAGTCACCCACCTGAAGCCCGGCGACCGCGTCTGCATGGAGCCCGGCATTCCCGACATGGACTCGCGCGCCGTGCGCGAAGGCTTCTACAACCTCGACCCTGCCGTGCGCTTCTGGGCCACGCCGCCGATCCACGGCTGCCTCACGCCCTACGTGGTGCACCCGGCGGCCTTCACTTTCCGCCTGCCCGACAACGTGAGCTTCGGCGAAGGCGCCATCGTCGAGCCGCTGGCCATCGGCCTGCAGGCCGCGAAGAAGGCGGCGCTGAAGCCGGGCGACGTGGCGGTGGTCATCGGCGCCGGCACCATCGGTGCGATGACGGCGCTGGCCGCGCTCGCGGGCGGCGCGGCGCGCGTGATCCTGGCCGACCTCGTGCCCGAGAAGCTGGCGCTGTTCGCCCACAACCCGGCGGTGACGACGGTCGACGTGCGCAGCACGAGCCTCGCCGACACCGTGCAGGCCCTCACCGACGGCTGGGGCGCGAACGTGGTCTTCGAAGCCAGCGGCAGCGCGCGCGCTTTCGACAACGTGTTCGACCTGCTGTGCCCCGGCGGCTGCCTCGTGCTGGTGGGCATACCCGCCGCGAAGGTGCCTTTCGACATCGTCGCAATCCAGGCGAAAGAAGCGCGCATCGAGTCGGTGTTCCGCTACGCCAACATCTTCCCGCGTGCGCTGGCGCTCATCGCCTCGGGGCAGGTCGACGTGAAGCCCTTCATCTCGCGCACCTTCGCGTTCGAAGACGGCATCGCCGCCTTCGAGGAGGCCGCGGCCGGGCGCGTCACGGATGTGAAGATCCAGATCGAATTCCCTGCCGCCGAAGCCGCCTGAACGCCCCGCAAGGGCGCGGGACAAGGGGAAACGCTGGGGAGTGCGCTGGCAGGGCGCGGCTACAGTGGCTGCGTTTTGCCACTCGCCGCCCTGCGCGCTTCCCTGCCCATGCTCTTGCCGTTTCGCAATGTCGTTCTTACCGGTGCCTGCGGCGGCCTCGGGCAGGCGCTGGCGCGTGCGCTGATCGATGGCGGTGCGCGCGTGGCGCTGGTGGGGCTCGACACCGAACGCCTCGCCGCGCTCGCTGCCCAAGGTGACGGGCGCTGCAAGGCCTACACGCCCGACGTGTCCGACAGCTCCGCCATGCAGGCGATGGCGGCCGACTGGATGCAGCGCTTCGGCCCGCCTGACCTCGTGATCGCCAACGCGGGCGTGGCCGGCGGCTTCGACACCGCCGAGGCCGACGACCTGGCCGTGTTCCGCCGCATGCTCGAGATCAACCTGCTCGGCGCGGCCACCACCTTCCAGCCCTTCGTGCAGCCGATGCGCGCAGAGGGCCGCGGCGCGCTCGTCGGCGTGGCCAGCATCGCGGGCTGGCACGGCATGCCGGGCAACGGCGCCTACTGTGCAAGCAAAGGCGGCCTGATCCGCTATCTCGAAAGCCTGCGCGCCGAGCTGCGCGGCACGGGGCTCACGGTGCACACGGTGAGCCCGGGCTACATCCGCACCGCGCTCACGGCCGGCAACCGCTTCGCGATGCCGGGGCTGCTCGAAGCCGACGCGGCGGCGCGCCAGCTGCTGGCGGGCCTGGCGGCCCGGCGCGAAAAGATCGTGCTGCCGCGGCGCATCGGCTGGCTGTCGAAAGCACTGGGCCTGTTGCCCGCGCCGCTGCACGACCGCCTGCTGCGCGGCCAGCCGCGCAAGCCGCGCGTGGGCGAGGCGGGCGCCACCGCCATCCCCGGCCTGAACTCTCCGAAGGAACCTCCTCGCCGATGACGTCTTCCGCTGCCGCCGCCACCGTTCCCACGCACGAACAGATCGCCCTCATCGGCGCCGGCCCCTCGGGCCTGGCGGGCGCCCGCAATCTGCAGAAGCTCGGCGTTCCGTTCCAGGGCTTCGAAGCACACAGCGACGTGGGCGGCCTCTGGGACATCGACAACCCGCGCTCCACGGTCTACCACTCGGCGCACCTGATCTCGAGCAAGCGCACCACCGAGTTCGCCGAGTTCCCGATGGCCGACACCGTGGCCGACTACCCGAGTCACCGCGAGCTGCGCCGCTACTTCAGCGACTTTGCCGACCGCTTCGGCCTGCGCGCGCACTTCCGCTTCGGCACGCGCGTGCTGCGCGTGGAGCCGGTGAGCGACGCGCCCGACACGCGCTGGCGCGTGAGCGTCGAGGCGCCCGATGGCACCGTGGAAACCGACGAATACAAGGGCGTGGTGATCGCCAACGGCACGTTGTCGGAGCCCAAGCACCCGCAGTTCGAAGGCCACTTCGACGGCGAGCTGCTGCACACCAGCCGCTACAAGCACGCGGAACTTTTCAAGGACAAGCGCGTGCTGATCGTCGGCGCCGGCAACTCGGGCTGCGACATCGCTGTCGATGCGGTGCACTACGCGCAGAGCGTCGACATCTCGGTGCGGCGCGGCTACTACTTCGTGCCCAAGTACGTGTTCGGCAAGCCGGCCGACACGCTGGGCGGCAAGCGCCCGCTGCCGCCGTGGCTCAAGCAGAAGGTCGACGCCACCGTGCTGCAGTGGTTCACGGGCGACCCGGTGCGCTTCGGCTTTCCCAAGCCCGACTACAAGATGTACGAGTCGCACCCGGTGGTGAACTCGCTGGTGCTGCACCACGTGGGCCACGGCGACATCGGCGTGCGCGCCGACATCGCGCGGCTCGCCGGGCGCACCGTGCATTTCAAGGACGGCAGCGCGCGCGACTACGACCTGATCCTCACGGCCACGGGCTATGCGCTGCACTACCCGTTCATCGACCGCGAGCTGCTCAACTGGCAGGGCATGGCGCCGCGCCTGTACCTGAACATCTTCTCGCCGCGCTTCGAGACGCTGGGCGTGCTCGGCATGATCGAGGCCAGCGGCATCGGCTGGCAGGGACGCTACGAGCAGGCCGAGCTGCTGGCGCGCTACTTCCGCGCGCAAGCCGCGGGCTCGCCCAAGGCAACGGCGCTGCGCACGGCAGTGCAGGGGCCGCCGCCCGACCTGTCGGGCGGCTTCAAATACCTGCAGCTGGAGCGCATGGCCTACTACGTGCACAAGGACACCTACCGCGCGGCCGTGCGCCAGGCCGCTGCCGCACTGGCTGACTGACCGACCGATCCCTTCTTCACAAGGTTCCGCGCATGCTGCCTGTCGACGAGATCCGCCTGCACTTCAATCCGGCCTCGCTGGTGCTGCTCAACGTGGTGCTGGGCTTCCTGATGTTCGGCATTGCGCTGGACACGCGTATCGACGACTTCAGGCGCGTGGCGCGCATGCCCGGCGCGATGGCGGTGGGCATCGGCGCGCAGTTCGTGGTGCTGCCGGCCGTGACCTTCGTGCTCACGCTGATCCTGCAGCCGGGCCCGAGCATCGCGCTGGGCATGATCCTCGTGGCCTGCTGCCCGCCGGGCAACATCTCGCAGATCCTCACGCACCGCGCGGGCGGCAACGTGGCGCTGTCGGTGTCGATGACGGCCATCTCGAACGCGCTGTCGATCGTGGTGATGCCGCTGAACTTCGCGTTCTGGGGCGGCCTGCATCCCACGGCCTCGGTGCTGCTCAAGACCATCGCGCTCGACCCCTTCGACATGCTGGGCCACATCGTGATGATCATCGGCATTCCCTTCGTGCTGGGCGTGGCCTGTGCGCACAAGCTGCCGGGGCTCACGGCGCGCATCAAGAAGCCGGCGCGCATCCTGAGCTTCCTGGCGCTGATCGCCTTCATCGTCGGCGCCATCGCGGGCAACTGGCGCTACTTCCTCGACTACGTGGGGCTGGTGCTGATGGCCGTGGTGATCCACGACGCGCTGGCCTTCGGCACCGGCTACCTGTGCGCGCGGCTCTCGGGGCTGGGCGACTACGACCGGCGCGCGGTGTCCATCGAGGTGGGCATCCGCAACGCGGGGCTCGGGCTGGTGCTGATCTTCAGCTTCTTCGGCGGGCTCGGCGGCATGGCCGTGGTGGCCGGCGTGTGGGGCTTCTGGGACATCATCGCGGGCCTGGCACTGGCGAGCTGGTGGGGGCGCAAGCCTGCGACGCCATGAGCGAAGCCTGGAAGGCGTCCGCGCGGCGCGTGCTGGTGACGGGCGGTGACGGATTCCTGGGGCGCAGCGTGCTCGCGGCATTGACCGCACAGGGCACCTTTGAAACGCTGGTGGCGCTCGACGTGCGCGAGGTGCCCGCCGAGCGGCGGCTGCCCGGCGTGATCTACCTGCAGCAGGACGTGCGCGACGACGGCATCGCCGACGTGCTCGCCGAACACGCGATCGACACGGTGGTGCACCTCGCGTCGATCGTCACACCCGGCAGGGACTCGAACCGCGCCTTCGAGCATTCGGTCGACGTGGGCGGCACGCGCAACGTGCTCGACGCCTGCGTGGCACGTGGCGTGGGGCACATCGTGGTGTCGTCGAGTGGCGCGGCCTACGGCTACCACGCGGACAACCCGGCCTGGATCACCGAGTCGCAGCCGCTGCGCGGCAACCCGGTGTTCGCCTACGCCGACCACAAGCGGCAGGTGGAAGAGATGCTGGCCGACTGCCGCGTGCAGCATCCCGCGCTGGCGCAGACGGTGCTGCGCATCGGCACCATCCTCGGCGAGCGCGTCGACAACCAGATCACCGCGCTGTTCGAGAAAAAGAGGCTGATCGCCATCCGCGGCAGCGACAGCCCCTTCGTGTTCGTGTGGGACGAGGACGTGACCGGCGCCATCGCCCACGCGCTCGGCGGTGCGCCGCCCGGCTGCTACAACCTCGCGGGCGACGGCGCGCTCACCATCCACGAGATCGCCGCGCGCCTGGGCAAGCGCGCCATCGCCTGGCCGGCCGGCGTGCTGCAGGCGGCGTTGGCCGCGGGCTCGGCATTGGGCGTGAGCCGCTACGGGCCCGAGCAGCTCGACTTCCTGCGCTACCGGCCGGTGCTGTTGAACACCGCGCTGAAGACCCAGTTCGGCTATGTGCCGCGCAAGACCAGCCGCGAAGCCTTCGAGGCCTTCATCGCGGCGCGTGCGCAGCAGGCGCGGCCGGTCACTTGCGCGTAGCCTCCGCCGCCGGCGGCGGCGCGGTCAGGTAGTCGAGCATGCGCCGCGCATTGAGCGGCAGGTCCTGCGACGAGCGCACGCAGGCCATCAGCGTGCGCTCGGCCCACGGATCGGCCAGCGAGGCGCGCGCGATCTTCATCGAGCGGGCGCAGCGCTCGGCCGCGGTCTGCGGCACGATGCCCACGCCGATGCCGTACTCGACCATGCGGCACACGGCCTCGAAGTTGCGCACGCGCACGCGGTAGGCCAGGTGCCTGGCGAGCGCGCGCACATGCCCGGTGATCAGCTGCTGCAGCGCGCTGTCGGCGGGCAGGCCGACGAACTCGCTGTCGACCACCTCGGCCAAGTGCACGCGGCGCCGGCTGGCCAGCGCGTGGCCGCGCGGCATCACCAGCACGAGGTCGTCGCGGCGGAAGGGGTGGCATTCGAGGCCGTCGCTGTCGATGGCGTCGGAGACGATGCCGATGTCGCACAGGCCGCTGCGCAGGGCCTCCACGGTGTCGGGGCTGGCGCGCTCCTCGAGGTCGACCGAGATGCGCGGATGCTCGGCCAGGAAGCGGCTCAGCACCTCGGGCAGGTGCTCGGTGAGCGCCGAGGTGCCGCACATGAAGCGCACGTGGCCCTTGAGGCCCTGGCCGTACTCGCCGAGTTCGCCGCGCAGCCGCTCCATCTGCTGCAGCACGACGCGCGCATGGTGCAGCAGCGTGCGGCCGGCCTCGGTGGGGCGCACGCCTTGCGCGTGGCGCGTGAGCAGCGGGGTGCCGAGCGCGTCTTCCATGCCGCGTACACGCTGGCTGGCCGAGGCCAGCGTCATGTGCGAGCGGCCGGCGCCGGCCGTGAGGCTGCCGGCTTCGACGACGTGGAGAAAGAGCCGCAGGTCGGTCAGATCGAATCGCATGATGGGCCGCAAGGTAGCACGCCAGCCTCAGCCTGTGCCTGAGGCTGGCTGCGCGAAAGCCGCATTTCCAGCCGGTGCGCCGGTCGGCAGACTCCGCGGCGATGACGATCTCCAACGAAGCGATGGGCCTGTGGGCCGCAGCGGCCGCTGTGTTCCTGCTGGCCGGCCTGATCAAGGGCGTGATCGGCCTGGGGCTGCCGACCGTGGCGATGGCGCTGCTCGCGCTGTGGATGTCGCCCGCACAGGCGGCGGCGCTGCTGATCGTGCCCTCGCTGGTCACCAACCTCTGGCAG
Organism: Variovorax sp. GW822-FHT04A09; assembly: GCF_058801005.1. Classification (NCBI taxonomy): domain Bacteria; kingdom Pseudomonadati; phylum Pseudomonadota; class Betaproteobacteria; order Burkholderiales; family Comamonadaceae; genus Variovorax; species Variovorax sp. GW822-FHT04A09. The sequence continues at coordinate 1,036,533 of NZ_JBXAMV010000002.1, forward strand.
ACCGGGCCGCGCGCGAGCTTCGGCGCCGTGTTCCGCCGCATCGGTCGCATGCAGGCCGGCGTCGTGGTGGGCACGCTCGCCGGGGCGTGGTGGCTGGGCGTACCGGCCGGGGCCTGGGCTTCGCTGGCGCTCGGCGTGGCGTTGGTGATCTATGCGCTGTGGGGACTGACGGGGCGGCAGCTGCACGTGAGCGACGCACAGGCGCGCTGGCTGGGGCCCGTGGTGGGCGCCGCGACGGGGCTGGTGACGTCCGTGACCGGCGTGTTCGCGGTGCCGGCCGTGCCGTACCTGCAGGCGCTGGGCTTCCAGCGCGATGCGCTGATCCAGGCCATGGGCATCTCGTTCACTACCTCGACCGTGGTGCTGGCCCTGGGGCTGGCGGCCAACGGAAGCTACCCGGCGGCGGTGCTGGGCGGGTCGTTGGCGATGCTGGTGCCGGCGGTCGGCGGCATGGTGCTGGGCACCTGGCTGCGGCAGCGGTTGCCGGTGGCCGTGTTCCGGCGCTGCTTCTTGATCGGGCTGGCGCTGCTGGGGGCGTACATGGCGCTGCGCGCCGTCATGTCCGCCTGATCCCGTGATCGGTCAGCTGGCGGCCAGCAGGGCCGCGCGCACGCGCTCGATGGTCTGGCGGTAGGGCAGGGCGAAGTCCTCGATGGGGGCGTCGGCCTCGAGCCAGTAGAACGAGAACACCAGGCCTTCTTCTTCCGGGCTGCCCGTGGCCATGTGCTCGAAGGTCTCGGGCAGGGCGCGGTGGTCGCGCATCAGGAAGATGTGCCAGCGCTGCGGATGGCGGTGCGTGTTGCCTTCGACGCCGGCTTCGCATTCGCGCTCCAGCGTGCCCAGCGATTCGAGCCGGCCGGCGAACACCAGGCCCGACTCTTCGAGCAGCTCGCGCCGCACGGCCGCCTCGGGCGACTCGCCGGGCTCGATGGTGCCCTTGGGCAGCTGCATGTTGCCGTCTTCGGGATGACGGAACACCAGCAGCCGGCCCTGCGCATCGACCAGGCAGGCGCAGGCCTTCGGGATCGTTGCGACGGGCGCGGCGCCGAGCGGGCTGCTGCTGCCGTTCTTCATGGCGGTGGCCGCCTCAGGCGCCCGTGAGGGCGGCCTTGACCGCGGCGCTGACCTGGCCCATGTCGGCCTTGCCGGCCAGGCGCGTCTTGACCACGCCCATCACCTTGCCCATGTCGCCGGGGCCCGAGGCGCCCAGTTCGGCCACGATGGCCTTCACCGCGGCGGCCGTTTCGTCGGCGCTCATGCGCTGGGGCAGGTAGACCTCGAGCACCTTGATCTCGGCGGCTTCCTTGTCGGCCAGGTCGGCGCGGCCACCCGTGGTGAACGCGGCGATCGAGTCCTTGCGCTGCTTGACCATCTTGTCGACGATGGCCACGACCATGGCGTCGTCGAGCTCCACGCGCTCGTCGACTTCCTTTTGCTTCATGGCGGCGAGCAGCAGGCGGATGGTGGCCAGGCGCTCCGAGTCCTTGGCGCGCATCGCCGTCTTCATGTCTTCGGTGATTTGTTCTTTGAGAGTCATTCTTCGCAACCTTTCGGAAAAAACAAAAGCCGCGGCAGGTTTCCCTGGCGCGGCTGGTGCAACGGGGCGCTGGCGGGGACTTTCGTCGGGGCCAGCTGCCCTGGGCGTTGCTTAGTACAGCTTCTTGGGGAGCTGCATGCTGCGCACGCGCTTGTAGTGGCGCTTGACCGCAGCTGCCTTCTTGCGCTTGCGCTCGGCCGTCGGCTTCTCGTAGAACTCGCGGGCGCGCAGGTCGGTCAGCAGGCCGAGCTTTTCGATGGTGCGCTTGAAGCGGCGCAGGGCGACGTCGAAGGGCTCGTTTTCTTTAACGCGGATGGTGGTCATTGATGAATCGTTGAAATGGATTTGGCCGGGGGAGATCGAGGCCCCAAGCCGGGGTTCCTCAACTGAACAATTTTGTGGCCGTTGAGGGAAGGCCAAAAGTTAGCCCGCGATTATAGCGCGGTTGCACATGCGTGTGCGCTCGCCCACGCCCATTGGAAGTTGTATCCGCCCAACCAGCCGGTCACGTCGACCACTTCGCCGATGAAATACAGGCCCGGCTGCTTCGATTCCATGGTCTGGGACGACAAATCGCGGGTGTCGACGCCGCCTGCCGTCACCTCGGCCTTCTTGTAGCCCTCGGTGCCGCTGGGGGTGATCTGCCAGCGGGTGATGCGCTCGGACAGCGCCGCCAGCGCCTTGTCGGTCGCTTCGTTGACCGGGCGCTGCAGGGCCGGGTCTTCGCCGACCCAGGCGTCGGCCAGCCGCGAGGGCACCAGCGCGGCCAGTTCGTTGGCGATGCGCTTCTTCGAGCGCCGCTTGGCGTCGGACAGCGACTCGGCCACGTCCATGCCGGGTGCGAAGTCGAGCGTCAGCGGGGCGCCGGGCTTCCAGTAGCTCGAGATCTGCAGCACCGCCGGGCCCGACAAGCCGCGGTGGGTGAACAGCAGGTCTTCCAGGAAGGCCATCTTGTCCTTCTTGCCGCCGGTCTCGATGCGCACCGGCAGCGCCAGCCCGGCCAGGCCGGCGTAGGGCGCCCAGGCGTCGCCGCCGAAGGTCAGCGGCACCAGCGCCGGGCGGGGCGCGACCAGCCGCAGGCCGAACTGCTCGGCGAGCCGGTAGCCGAAGTCGCTTGCACCAATCTGGGGAATCGACAGGCCGCCGGTGGCCACCACGAGCTTGGGCGCGTCGATCGGGCCGCGCGTGCTACTGATTTGGTAGCGACCGTCGACAAAGGCGATGTCGCCGAGCTTGCACGGCTGCCAGCGCTCGACGTTGCCGGCGGCGCACTCGGCCAGCAGCATGTCGACGATCTGCTGCGAGGAGCCGTCGCAGAACAGCTGGCCCTTGTGCTTCTCGTGGTACGCGATGCCGTGGCGCTGCACCATGTCGATGAACTGCTGCGGCGCGTAGCGCGAGAGCGCCGAGCGGCAGAAATTCGGGTTGTCGCCGACGAAATGGCGCTGCGGGGCGCGCACGTCGAGGTCGCGGTTGGTGAAATTGGCGCGGCCGCCACCCGAGATGCGGATCTTTTCGCCGACCTTCTCGCTGTGGTCGACCAGCAGCACGCGCAGGCCGCGCTGGCCCGCCAGTGCGGCGCAAAAGAGACCTGCTGCGCCGGCGCCGACGACAACGACGTCAAAGGAAGAAGAGGGAGAGGAAGAAGAAGGAGAGCTCAAGCGGGTCCGTCCGCCGCCAGCACCGGCGGCGGGTTGTATTTGAGGTGGCCCACGTAGCGCAGCGGCTGCGTGGCGGCGATCGAGGGCACGTCGCCCTCGCGCATGTGGAGCAGGTCGGCGGGGCTCACCCAGCGCGGGTCGGCGTCGGTGATCGGCACGCCGGCCTGGCGGTAGGCCTCCAGCACGAACTGGGAGCAGAAGAACTGGTCGTTGCGGCTGGCGCCCAGCTGCACCGTGGCCAGGCCGCTGATGCAGTACGCGCTGACGGCCGAGGGAATCAGCGGCAGCTCGCACAGCCGGCGGTTGAGCACGAAGGGCGCGTTCAGTAGCACGCCGGCGGTGTTGTAGCGCGTGCCGACCTGCGAATGCGCCCACTCGCGCATCTTCTCGACGTCGGCCTCGACGAGGCCCGGCACGCGAAAGGCGACGACCATCTGCTCTTCGTCGACCACCTCGGCCAGCGGCCGCGCGCGCACGCCGGTGCCCACGGCCTCGGCGATCTGGCCGTCGCCCAGGTAGAGCACGGCATGGCTCACGGGCGAGAAGGTGCCCAGGCGGATGCCGAAGGAGTTCACCGTGGCGATCGAGGTCAGCAGGATGTCGCCGGGCGCCAGCACCTCGGCGCCGATCAGCTCGCCGCCGTTGCCGGGGGCGATCACCGAGCTCTGCACGCGCAGGCGCAGGCCGGAGGTTTCGGAGGGTAGGTCGATGCGCGTGGCGCAGGCCGAGAGCAAGAGCGGCAGCGCCGCGGCGAGCGCAACCGCGCGAAGAAGGGAGGCCATGCTCATCCCTTCCAGACGAACGGGAACTTCAGCTGCTTGAAGAAGCCGTTGGGCACGTAGTCGCCCAGCACGCCGTATTTTTCGGGCCAGAGCTTGGTGCTCTTCACGGCCGTGCCGAAGAGGTAGTCGAGGAAGGCGTAGTGCGCCGCGTAGTTCTTGTCGAGCGCCTCGATGTCCTGGCTGTGGTGCCAGTGGTGGAAGTTGGGCGTCACGATCAGGTAGCGCAGCGGCCCCAGGCGCACGCTCACGTTGCAGTGGTTGAACACCGCCTGGAAGCCGACCACCACGATGTAGGCGTCGATCACGTCCTTGCTGAAACCCAGCACGTAGATGGGCGCGAGCACCAGCGTGCGCGTGATCAGCAGCTCGAGGATGTGCTGGCGCGAGCCCGCCATCCAGTCCATGCTCTTCACGCTGTGGTGCACCGCGTGCAGGCGCCACAGCACCGGCACCTCGTGGTACGCGCGGTGCGTCCAGTACTGCACGAGGTCGGCCACGAGGATGATCAGCAGGATGCCTGCCCAGAACGGCAGGTTGCTCACCCAGCCGCGGATGCCGTCGTTGGCGGCCCAGCCGAAGAGCTTGTGCACCATGAGGTTGGTGGCCAGCAGCACGAAGCCCACGATCATGTGGTTCACCACGAAGTGGTGGAAGTCGGTCTGCCACTCTTCGCGGAACACCGGCTGGTCCTTGCGCAGCGCAAAGAGCTTCTCGATGAAGATGAAGATCAGCGACGAGCCCAGCAGGTCGAGGATGAACCAATCGAGCCCGATGTACGGCGTGTGGTCCGCGAAGTCGTGCACCGGCACCTTGTGCCCGCCCAGCAGGGCCGACACCGCCACCAGCAGGAACGCGGCCGACGAGAGCCAGCGCGAGCGGTTGAAGATGATGTTGACCAGCGAGAGCCCGCCCGCGATGACCAGCGCGGTGAGCAGGATGACGCGCATCACATCGACGTTGTAGCTCTTGCGCAGCTCGGGCGTCGTCAGGTACTGCGGAAAGTGGAAGGCCAGCACGCCCAGAAAGCACAGGGCGGCGAGGCTGAAGGCGATGGTGCCTGTGACCAGCCCGCGCCCGCGGCGCAGCTCGCCGTGGCTTTCGGTGAATTCGTTGAGTTTGTCGAGCATCCCTGCCTCTTCCTTCTTGTTCGTTGGGCCGAGCGGGATTTTAGGCGGCGCCCGGACGGCGGCGCTACACTGCGCCTCCTCATGGCCCGCCGCTCTCTCCGTCGCTGCACGACCGCGATTTTCGTGGTCCTGTCGCTGCTGTTCTCGCAGCTGGCGCTGGCAGGCTATGTCTGCCCCGGCGCGTCGGACAGCCCGGGTTCGATGGCCGAGAGGATGGCGTCGGGCGAGCCCTGCGAAGGCATGGACATGGCCCAGCCGGTGCTGTGCTTCCAGCATGCCGCCGACCTGTCGCTGTCCTTCGAGCCGGTGAAGCTGACCACGCCTTCGCTGCCGGCCATCGTGCAGCTCGTGGTGATGCCCCTGGTGCTGGTGTCGGAAGGCCATGTCCTTCCGCCGCAGGCCGTGCCGGAGCGGCAGCATCCACCGCCCGATCCCGTTTTTCTTGCCACGCGCCGACTGCGCGTCTGACATCTCCGTCGACTGACCGGTGCTGGTGCGGCGCATGCGCCTGCCAGCGATTCGCTCGTTCGTTTGCGGAGTTTTCATGTTCATTTCCTTTTCGCGCGCGGCCGCATGGGCTGCCGCGCTGCTGCCGTACCTGGCGACGGCGGCGCCCCTGTCCCTGGAGGACGCGCTTCAGCGGGCGACGCAGCGCTCCGAAGCCACCCGCGCCGCCCGTGCCGGCGTCGCCAGCGCCACGGCGGCCGCATCCGCAGCCCCGCAGCTTCCCGACCCCACGCTGCGCATCGGTGTCGACAACCTGCCCGCGACCGGCGCGGATCGTTTCCACACCACGCGCGATGCGATGACGATGAAGCGCATCGGCATCAGCCAGGAATGGCTGTCCGCCGATAAGCGCGCCGCGCGGCAGGCCGCCGCCGAGGCGTCGGTCGGGCTGGAGGCGGTGCGGGTGCAGGCCGCCGTGGCCGACACCCGCAGGCAGGCCGCGCTCGCCTACGTGGACGCCTTTTACGCTGGCGAGAGCATCAAGCTCGCACGGCGCATGGAGCACCACGCGCACGAAGAACTGGAGGCCTCGCGCGCACGCCTGTCATCGGCCGGGGGAAGCAGCCAGGATGTGCTGGCGCTGGCCGGCGCCAGGGGCATCGCGGAAGACGAGACGGCCGACCTCCTGCAGCAGCTGGAAGCCGCCAGCGTCGCCTTCCAGCGCTGGGTTGGCGTACCGCCCGACGAACTGCGGTCTCCGGGCGCCATCGCCGTGCCGTCCGAAGCGGCCTATGTGGCCGCGCACCCCACGGTCGCAGCCATGCAGCGCGATGTCGACGTGGCCAGGCAGACGGCGGCCGTCACTGCGTCCAATCGCAAGCCGAACTGGACCTGGGAGGTCGCCTATGGCCAGCGCACCGGCTACGCCGACATGGTGTCGGTGGGCCTGAGCATTCCCCTGCCCGTGGCGCCCGGCGAGCGGCAGGACCGGGACACCGCCGCCAAGCTCGCCTTGGTCGAGAAAGCCGAGGCCGACCTGGCCGAAGCCACCCGGGCCGCGACCGCCGAGTACCAGGCGCTGCGCAGCGATGCGCAACGCCTGCAGCAACGCATCGACCGCTACCGCTCGGGCGTGGTCGTTCCGGCCGGCCAGAGAACGGCGGCCGCGACCGCGGCCTACCGCTCCAACCAGGGCAGCCTCGTCACGCTGTTCGAGGCGCGGCATGCCGAAGTCGAAGCGCAGCGCAAGCTGCTGACGCTGCAGCGCGACCTGGCCAGAACCCACATCCAACTGGCCTTCCGGCCGCTCACCACCGAGGGGGCCCCATGAACCGCACACGCACGATCGGCGCAGCGCTGCTGGCCGCCCTGTTGCTCGCCGCAGGCGCCTTTTACCTGGGGCGCACGACCGCCCCGTCCACGGAGGCGTCGGCGACCACGCCGCCCACCGCCGACAGCCGCAAGGTCCTCTACTGGCACGACCCCATGGTGCCCGGCCCGCGCTTCGACAAACCCGGCAAGTCGCCCTTCATGGACATGCAGCTGGTGCCCATGTACGCCGACAGCGCCACCGGCAAGGGCAACGAAGGCGGCGTGCAGGTGAGCCCCACGGTCCAGCAGAACCTCGGCATCCGGTATGCCGGCGTGCGGCGGGTGGAAACCGCCGCGGCCTTCGATGCGGTCGGTGCCGTGCAGTTCGACGAGCGGCTCAACGTCGTCGTGCAGACGCGCGTGGCGGGCTACGTCGAGCGCCTGTCGGTCCGCGCGCCGATGGAGCGCGTGCGCAAGGGGCAGGCGTTGGCGACGGTTTTCGCGCCTGAATGGCTGGGCCCGCAGAACGAGTGGCTGGCCCTCAAACGATCGGGTGTTTCCGCCGACCTCGTCGCTGCGGCGCGTGATCGCATGCGGGCCCTGTCCATCCCCGCCGAGCTCATCCGCCGCAGCGAGGAAACCGGCACGGCGCAGGCGCGCTACGTGCTCACCGCACCGTCCGACGGCGTGGTGGCCGAGCTGGGCGTGCGCGAAGGCGTCGCCGTCACGCCCGGCATGACGCTGTTCCGCATCGCGGGCCTGGAGAAGGTCTGGGCGGTGGCCGAGATTCCGGAAGCGCAAGCCGTGCGGCTCGCGCGCGGCCAGAAGGTCAGGGCGGTCCTCCAGGCCGACGCCGCCCAGTCGTTCGACGGCACGCTCGACGAGATCCTTCCCGAGGTCAGCGCAACCACCCGCACACTGAAAGCCCGCTTCGAAGTCGACAACAAGAACGGGAAGCTCACGCCCGGCATGCTGCTGCGCCTGCAGGTGACGGGGCCCGCCAGCACCCGGTTGGTCGTGCCGTCCGAAGCCGTCATCCGCACCGGCAAGCGCGCGGTCGTCATCGTGCGCAAGGCCGATGGCGCGTTCGAGCCGCGCGACGTGTCGACTGGCGCGGACCTGGGCGACGACACCGAGATCGTCTCGGGCCTGAATGAAGGCGACCAGGTGGTGGCCAGCGGCCAGTTCCTCATCGACTCGGAGGCCCGGCTGCGTTCGGTGCTGGGCAGCATGGCATCGCCCGCGGTCACGACCGCACCGCCGGCTGCCGTGCTGCACCAGGCCGAAGGCAAGGTCGAGAGCGTGGCGCCCGACGGCCTCACGATCTCGCACGGCCCTGTCGCCACGCTCAAGTGGCCGTCGATGACGATGGGCTTTGCGAAGGCATCGTCCGAGGCGTTCCCGGACATCCGGCCCGGCGACCTGGTCCGCTTCGAGTTCAAGGAAGGCGGTCCCACGGGCTACGAGCTGGTCTCCGTGCAGCGCATGCCACAGGGCGCCAAGCGATGATCGCCGCCGTCATCCGCTGGTCGATCGGCAACCGCTTCCTGGTGCTGATCGCGACCTTGTTCCTGGTGGCCGCGGGGTGGTGGTCGGTGGTGCGCACGCCGCTCGATGCGCTGCCCGACCTGTCCGACACGCAGGTCATCATCCGCACGCCTTTTCCCGGCAAGGCGCCCCAGGTGGTCGAAGACCTCGTCACCTACCCGCTGACGACCACCATGCTCAGCGTGCCCGGCGCGAAGACCGTGCGCGGCTACTCGTTCTTCGGCGACTCCTTCGTCTACGTGCTGTTCGACGACAAGACCGACCCCTACTGGGCGCGCTCGCGCGTCGTCGAGTACCTGAACCAGGTGCAGGGCAGGCTCCCCGCGGGCGCGAACGCCTCGCTGGGCCCCGATGCCACGGGCGTGGGCTGGGTCTACGAGTACGCGCTGGTCGACCGCACGGGCACGCGCGACATCGGGCAGCTGCGCGCACTGAACGACTGGTTCCTCAAGTTCGAACTGAAGACCGTGCCCGACGTGGCCGAGGTCGCCAGCATCGGCGGCATGGTGCGCCAGTACCAGGTGGTGCTCGACCCCGACCGCATGCGCGCGCTGGGCATCACGCAGCAGGCGGTCGTGGCGGCGCTGCAGAAGGCCAACCAGGCCTCGGGCGGCTCGGTCGTCGAACTCGCCGAGGCCGAGTACATGGTGCGTTCGCGCGGCTACCTGCGTTCGCTGGACGACTTCCGCACCATCCCGCTGACTGCGACGGGCGCCACGCCGGTGCTGCTGCGCGATGTGGCCACCGTGCAGATCGGCCCCGAGATGCGCCGCGGCATCGCCGAACTCGACGGCGAAGGCGAAGTGGCCGGCGGCGTGATCGTCATGCGCTCGGGCAAGAATGCGCGCTCGACCATCGAGGCCGTCAAGGCCAGGCTCGATGCGCTCCAACCCGGCCTGCCGTCGGGCGTCGAGATCGTGCCGACCTACGACCGATCGCTGCTGATCGACCGCGCCGTCGACAACCTGCGCGGCAAGCTGGTCGAGGAGTTCATCGTGGTGGCGCTGGTCTGCGCGGTCTTCCTGTTCCACCTGCGCTCGGCGCTGGTGGCGGTGGTGGCCTTGCCGATCGGCGTGTTGGCGGCCTTCGTCGTGATGCACTGGCAGGGCGTCAACGCCAACATCATGTCGCTGGGCGGCATCGCGATCGCCATCGGCGCGATGGTGGACGGCGCCATCGTGATGGTCGAGAACGTGCACAAGCACATCGAGGCCTTCGAGACGGCGCAGGGCCGGCAACCGACGGTGATGGAGCGATGGGGGCTCGTTGCCGACGCGTCGGTGGAGGTCGGGCCGGCGCTGTTCTTCTCGCTGCTGGTGATCACGCTGTCCTTCGTGCCCGTGTTCTCGCTCGAGGCGCAGGAAGGGCGGCTGTTCTCGCCGCTGGCCTTCACCAAGACCTATGCGATGGCCGCAGCGGCGGGCCTGTCGGTCACGTTGATCCCGGTGCTCATGGGCTACCTGGTGCGCGGGCGCATTCCGCACGAAGGCACCAATCCCGTGAACCGCTTCCTGATGGCCGTGTACCGGCCCGCGCTGGAGCTGGTGCTGCGCTTTCCCAAGGGGACGCTGGCCGTCGCCGCGGTGCTGCTGGCGCTGACCGTGGTGCCGCTGATGCGGCTGGGCGGCGAGTTCATGCCGCCGCTGGACGAGGGCGACCTGCTCTACATGCCGTCGGCGCTGCCCGGGCTGTCGGTGTCGAAGGCCGCCGAGCTGCTGCAGCAGACCGACCGCCTCATCAAGACCGTGCCCGAGGTCGCGCGCGTGTTCGGCAAGGCCGGCCGCGCGGACACCGCGACCGACCCCGCGCCGCTCGAGATGTTCGAGACCACCGTCCAGTTCAAGCCGAAGCGCGAGTGGCGCGCCGGCATGACGCCCGACCGGCTGGTCGAGGAGCTGGACCGCGCCGTCAAGGTGCCGGGCCTGACCAACGTGTGGGTGCCGCCCATCCGCAACCGCATCGACATGCTGGCGACCGGCATCAAGAGCCCGGTCGGCATCAAGGTGGCGGGGGCGGACCTGGCCACCATCGATGCGCTGACCACGCAGATCGAGGCGGCGGTCAAGAAGGTTCCCGGCGTGTCGTCGGCATTGGCGGAGCGATTGACGGGCGGGCGCTACATCGACGTCGATGTCGACCGGCTCGCCGCCGCGCGCTACGGCCTCTCGGTGGCCGATGTGCAGGCCGTGGTGTCCACGGCCATCGGCGGCGAGAACGTGGGCGAAGTGATCCAGGGGCGCGAGCGTTATCCGATCAATGTGCGCTACCCCCGCGAGATACGCGATTCGCTGGAACGGCTGCGGCAGCTGCCCTTCGTGACGGAAAAGGGCGCGCAACTGCTGCTCGGCGATGTCGCGCGCATCACCATCGAAGACGGCCCGCCGATGCTGCGCAGCGAGAACGCGCGGCTGTCGGGTTGGGTCTACGTCGACGTGCGCGGGCGCGACCTGCGCTCCGCCGTCCACGACATGCAGGCGGCGGTCGACCGGGCCGTGAAGATGCCCGCGGGCTACGCGGTGTCATGGTCCGGCCAGTTCGAGTACCTGGCGCGCGCGACCGAACGGCTGAAGCTGGTCGTGCCGGCCACGCTGGCGGTGATCTTCGTGCTGCTGTACCTGCTGTTCCGCTCGTTCACCGATGCGGCGCTCGTGATGGCGGCCGTGCCGTTCTCGCTCGTCGGCGGCTTCTGGCTCATCTGGGCGCTGGGCCATTCGATCTCGGTGGCCACGGCGGTCGGCTTCATCGCGCTGGCCGGCGTGGCGGCCGAGTTCGGCGTGGTGATGCTGGTCTATCTGAAGAACGCGCTGGCGCGGCGCCTCGATGCCGGCGAGCCGATGAACGACGAGACGCTCCTGGCCGCGATCCGCGAAGGCGCCGTGCTGCGCGTGCGGCCCAAGGCCATGACCGTGGCCGTCGTGATGGCCGGCCTGCTGCCCATTTTGTGGGGCAGCGGCACCGGCTCGGAGGTGATGACCCGCATTGCCGCGCCCATGGTGGGCGGCATGGTCACCGCGCCGCTGCTGAGCATGCTGGTCGTGCCCGCGGCCTGGTATCTGCTGCGCCGCCGCGCCCCTTTGTCGTCTGCTGTTTCCAACCCCTCATCTCATCAAGGAGCCACTTCATGAACTTTCTCCATCCCCTTGCCTTCGCGCTGCTCGCCGGCCTGGCTGGTGTCGCCCAGGCCCAGGCGCCGAAGAGCGAGCTACCGCCCGTGAAGGCGTCCGCGCCGGGCATGCTGACCGATGCCGTGGTCCAGAAGATCGACCCGGCCCGCGGCCTGATCGTGTTGAAGCACGGCGACATTCCCAACCTGGCGATGCCGCCGATGACGATGGGTTTCGATGTGGCCGAGAAGCAGATGCTCGAACAGGTCAAGCCCGGCGACAAGGTCCGGTTTCATGTCGAGGTGGTGAAGGGCAAGCCGACCGTCACGCACCTCGAGGCTGCGCGCTAGGTGCCGAACCGGCCGGCGTCGCCCGGCTGCAGCGCCGCTGCGGCCAGCCCCTGCAGCACGTCGCCCACCACGATCACCGCCGGGCTGGCCAGCCCGGCGTCGGCGATGCGGGCCTGCAGGCCCTGCAGCGTGGTCACGAGGTGGCGCTGGTGCGGCAGGCTTGCGTGCTGCACCACGGCCACGGGCGTGTCGCCCGGCAGGCCGTGCAGCAGCTCGCGCTCGATGTGGCCGGCGCCCGAGACGCCCATGTAGATCACCAGCGTCAGGCGCGCGTTGTGCGCCGTGGCGGCCAGTGCGCGCCAGTCGGTCGGGTCTTCGGCCGCGCCCGCGCCGGTCTTGGCGTGGCCGGTGACGAAGACCACGCCCTGTGCGTGGTCGCGGTGGGTGAGTGGTACGCCCAGCGAGGTCACGGCGGCCAGGCCGGCGGTGATGCCGTTGACCACCGTGCATTCGATGCCGGCCTCGCGCAGGTGTTCCACCTCTTCGCCGCCGCGCCCGAAGATGAAAGGGTCACCGCCCTTCAGGCGCACCACGGTCTCGCCTTCGCGCACGGCCGTGATCATGAGCCGCTCGATGAAGGCCTGCGGCGTGCTCTTGCAGCCGCCGCGCTTGCCCACGTGCACGATGCGCGCGCCGGGCCGGGCGTAGGCCTGGAGCACGGCGTCGTTCACGAGGTCGTCGACCAGCAGCACCGTGGCGGCCTGGATCGCCTTGACGGCCTTGACGGTCAGCAGCTCGGGGTCGCCGGGGCCGGCGCCCACCAGCGTGCAGCGGCCGGTGATGAGGGTGGAGGGGGTGTTCATGCGTGGGAGGCCAGTTCGGTGATGTGCCTGACTTGCGTCGCGATGGCTTCGGGCACGGGAAGCTCGCCGGCCAGCACGCGCCGCGTGTAGTCGGCCGTGGTGGCGACGTCGATTTCTTTCGGCAACCCGGGCACGTCGGCGGCGGTGCCGGCGGCCTGGGCCTGGAGTTCGCTGCGCACGCCGCGCACGAAGCCGTCGATCTGCGCGGTGCGGCGCGGGTCGGAGACCACCTCGCCTTCGAGGCCGCGCGAGAGCAGGGCGGTCATGCCCGTGAGCTCGAAGGTCTCGCCCATGGTGCGGGCGTATTCGGGGTGCGTGTAGCTGGCCACCACCACGCAGGGGCCGGTGGTCGGGCGCATCAGCTTGACCACGCTGTGGCCGGGGTTGCGCAGGCCCACCACGCGGCGCACGTCGAGCAGGCGCTTGAGCGCGGGGTTCAGCAGCTCGGTCGGGGCAAAGCCCACCTGGCCGGCGGCCAAGGGGGTGAGCGTGGTCATCGGGGGCATGTCCAGGGCTGAAAGCACGTTCGATGCCAGTACGCGCGAGGTTTCGCTCGCGCTGCCGTGCACCAGCACCGCCAGGCCTTCGCGCGCCAGCAGCAGCGCCAGGAGCGGCGTGAGCACCGGCAGCTTGCGCGCGCCGTTGTAGCTGGGCAGCACGATCAGCGGGCCGCTGCGGGTCGTCACGGGGTTCAGGCGCGCATGCGTGGCGTCGAGAAAGCCGGCCATCTCCTCGGGCGTCTCGCCCTTGATGCGCATCGCGAGGCAGAAGCCGCCGATTTCCAGGTCGGTGACCGTGCCGTCCAGCACCTGGCCGAACAGGTCGCAGGCCTGCTCGCGCGTGAGCGGACGGGCGCCCCGCGCGCCGCGGCCGATTTCCTTGATGTAGTGGCTGATTCCCATGGGTAGGCGGATTGTCCCGCAACGCTTATGCCGGAATGTGAGTCGGCTTATGCCCCCACGGCCAGTGCTTCGGCCGGGGTGGCCCGCACCATGCGCTTGAGTTCCGGCACGCACGACCCGCAGTTGGTGCCGCACTTCAGTGCCCCCTGCAGCGCGGCCAGCCGTTCGTCGGCGCTGCCGGTGCAGCGCACCAGCTCGGCCTCGATGGCGCGGTCGGTCACGTTGAAGCAGGCGCACACCGGCTTGCCGCGCGACTGCACGGCCACCGGCGCGCGGGCGCCCGGCGACAGCAGCAGGCGGCCGTAGCTCTGGGCCGGCAGTTCCTCGCGCAGCAGGGTGGCGATCCAGGCTTCGGCGCTGGTGTCGCCGCCCAGCAAAAAGGCCTCAAGCCCGGCGCTGCCGTCGGCGCGGCGCACCAGCCGCGCGGCGCGGCGCTGGCCGCGGCGGTGGTCGGCGTAGCGCAGGGTGTCGGCGGTCTGCAGGCCCAGCAGGGCTTCGATTTTGTCGACCAGCGCGGCGTCGGGCGCGTCGTGCGCGGCGGCGCGAAAGAGCACGCCGCTGCGTTCTTCTTCGCCGGGCGCATTGCCCGCGAACGGCACGCAGGTGGCGAAGGGGAACAGCGCCATCAGCGGCTGCAGTGCGCGCTGCGCCGTGAGCGCGTCGCCGGCGGGCAGCCAGGCCATCGCCAGCAGCGACCACGGCAGTTCGGCCTTGAGGATCTTCACGGGCGTGTGCTTGAGCTCGGGCTGCTTCGAGGTCGGGCAGTAGGCCGGCGTGGTGAGCGCGTTGATGCCCGCGAGCCGCACGCCGGTCGACGAGCAGCCGCTCAGGTACTCCTCGCCCCAGTGCATGGCGACGAAGGCCTGGCTCAGGCCGATCTCGGCGCTGGCGCGCGCCGGCAGCAGGATCGAGCCGCGTTTGGACGTGAGGTGCACCAGGTCGCCCTCGGCGATCTGGCGGCGCGCCATGTCCTGCGCGTTCATCTGCACCACGGGCTCGGCCACGTGGCCGAACAGCTTGCCGACCGTGCCGGTGCGGCTCATGCCGTGCCACTGGTCGCGCAGCCGGCCGGTGTTCAGCGAGAAGGGAAAGCGCGCCTCGCGCGCCTCGGCCACGGGCTTGTAGGGCGTGTCGACGAAGCGGGCGCGGCCGTCGGGCGTGGGGAACACGCCGTCTTCGTACAGGCGCACGCGGCCGGTGCGCTCGCCTTCCTTCAGCGGCCATTGCTGCGGGCCGGCGTTCTCGAGCATCGCGTAGCTCAGGCCGGTGATGTCCAGGTCGCGCCCGCGCGTGGATTCGCGGTGCTCGTTCCAGACCGATTCGGCGCTCTCGTACGGGAACAGCGTGAAGGTGCGGCCCAGCTGCTGTTCGAGCCGGCGCGCGAAGGCCACGCCGATCGACCAGTCGTTGCGCGCCTGGCCCGGTGCGGGCACGGCCGGGCGCACGCGCGAGATGCGGCGCTCGCTGTTGGTCACGGTGCCTTCCTTCTCGCCCCAGGTGGTGGCGGGCAGCAGCAGGTCGGCGAAGGCGCAGGTGGCGGTGGTGGCGAAGGCTTCCTGCACCACGACGAACTCGGCGCGTTCGAGCGCGCGGCGCACCGTGGCCTGGTCGGGCATCGATTGCGCGGGGTTGGTGCAGGCGATCCACAGCGCGCGGATCTCGCCGTCGGCCGCGGCCTGGAACATCTCGACGGCCGTCTTGCCGGGCTTGTCGGGCACCGAGGGCACGCCCCACAGCGCGGCCACTTCGGCGCGGTGCTCGGGGTTGGCCAGGTCGCGGTGCGCGCTCAGCAGGTTGGCCAGGCCGCCCACCTCGCGCCCGCCCATCGCATTGGGCTGGCCGGTGAGCGAGAACGGGCCCGCGCCAGGCTTGCCGATCTGGCCCGTGGCCAGGTGCAGGTTGATGAGCGCGGCATTCTTCGCCGTGCCGCTGGACGACTGGTTCAGGCCCTGGCAATACAGGCTCAGCGTGGCGGGCGAGGTGGCGAACATCCGCGCCGCCGCGAGCAGGTCGTCCTTGGGAATGCCGCACACCTGCGCCACGGTGTCGGGCGTGCAGTCGCGCACCGTGGCCTTCAGCGCGTCGAAGCCGTTGGTGCGGGCCGCGATGTAGGCGGTGTCGGTCCAGCCTTCCCACAGCATCAGGTGCAGCATGCCGTGGAACAGCATGACGTCGGTGCCGGGCTGGATCGGCAGGAAAAGGTCGGCGATCTCGACCGTGTCGGTGCGGCGCGGGTCGGCCACGACGATCTTCAGCGCCGGGTTCGCGGCCTTCGCGTCCTCGATGCGGCGAAACAGGATGGGGTGCGCCCACGCCGTGTTGCTGCCCACGATGAACAGGCACTCGGCATGCTTCAGGTCGTCGTAGCAGGCCGGCGGCGCATCGGCGCCCAGCGTCTGCTTGTAGCCGGCCACCGCGCTGCTCATGCACAGGCGCGAGTTGGTGTCGATGTTGTTGGTGCCGACCAGGCCCTTGGCGAGCTTGTTGAAGACGTAGTAGTCCTCGGTGAGCAGCTGGCCCGACACGTAGAAGCCGACCGCGTCGGGGCCGTGGTCGCGCACCACCTGCGCGAACTTGCCGGCGGCGAGGTCGAGCGCGTGGTCCCACGTCACGGGCGCGGGCGCCTCCTTGCGCGCGAGGCGCTGCAGGGGCTGCAGCAGCCGCGTCTGGCGCGTGACGGTCGCGCTGGCCGTGAGGTGCAAGGTCGAGCCCTTGGTGCACAGGCGGCCGAAGTTCGCCGGGTGGTCGGGGTCGCCGCGCACGCCGGTGATCTGGTCGCCCTGCGATTCGATGATGACGCCGCAGCCGACGCCGCAGTACGGGCAGGTGGAGCGCGTCTCCTGGGTCATGCGGGCCTCAACCTTCTTCCGGGGACAGGACCGTCACGGCGGCCAGGCGCTGCGGCCCGGCGACCGGGCGCTCCAGGTCGAGCGCGTGCGTGGCCAGCTCGCCGGCGTCCAGGTGCACCACGCCGTCTTCGAGCTTCACCGCGAACTTGGGCGTGCAGCCTTCGTCGGGTGAGCGGGCGCAGCCGTCGTCCAGGCCGATGGCCCAGTTGTGCAGCGGGCAGGCCACGCTGGTGCCGAACACGATGCCCTGGCTCAGCGGGCCGCCCTTGTGCGGGCAGCGGTCGAGCAGGGCGAAGACCTGGTCCTCGGCATTGCGGAACACGGCCACGTCCAGGCCGGCGGGCCGCATCACGCGGCGGGCGCCGAGCACGGGGATGTCGTCGAGGCGGCAGATGGCTTTCCAATCGCTCATGGTGGGGCTCTCTTGTCTTTGGGGTCGGGCGCGGGTCAGGTCTTGATCTCGGCGTACAGGCCGGTCACGCGGTCCATGATCGCGAGCAGGTTCTCGCTGCTCACGAACACGTCGGACATCAGCGCGGGCGAGGCGCCCGCTCCGTCCAGGCGCTGCAGGCCGCGGTTGAAGAACATCCATTGCGCGTCGGCCAGCACCAGCTCCTGGCGGATCTGCGCGGTGGCCTCGGGCGCGTTGCGCAACAGCTCGAGCGCGGCCAGGAATTCGGTGCGCGCCTTGGCGATCTCGGCGGTGCTGCCGGCCGGGTCGATCTGCATCGCCGCGGCCAGGTAGCACTTGGCCATGCGCTGCGACAGCATGCGCTGGCGCCCCGCGATGTTGACCAGCCGCCCGACCGGCTTGCCCGAGGCGGCCTCGTACTGCGCCGTGCCCTGGTGGGCCAGCGCGAGCACAGCGGCGTCGAGGGCCACCACCCGCGCGGCGGCGTCCCGGCCGGGCGCTGCGTCGGCCAGCTCGGTGCGGAACGCGCGCCAGGCGCCGTCCAGGCCGTCGTAGGTGGCGCGCAGCGTTGGCGTCGGGGCGAAGGCCTTGAGCTCGCCGAGCTGGCGCTCGAACAGCGCCACCGAGCGGTCGAGCACCTGCTGCGCGCTGCGCGGCTCCACCTTCTGCACCAGCGCCAGGTAGGCCTTGCTCGCGCGCTGCGACAGCATGCGCTGGCGGCCGGCCTTGTTGATGGCGTCGTTGAGGTCGGCCACCTGCGCGCGGGCGCCCGCCGGGGCGAGCGCGGCGAGGGCGGAAGAAGCGATGAAAAGTCGTCGTTTCAAGCGGTCGCTCCGATCACACGCTCAGCGGCGCAAACTGCCGCACATCCACCGAGGCCTGCGCCGATTCGAACCACGGGTCGGGCTCGCCGTCGAGCGCGAACTGCAGCCGTTCCCACAGCGCTTTGCGGCCCTCGGCGTCTTCGAGGACCTTCTTCTTCACGTAGTCCAGCCCGACGCGGCCGATGTAGTGCACGGTGCGCTCCAGGTACCAGCCTTCCTCGCGATACAGCTGCAGGAAGGCACCGGCGTGTTCCATCACTTCCTCGCTGGTCTTCACCTTCACGAGGAACTGCGCCACCTCGGTCTTGATGCCGCCGTTGCCGCCCACGTACAGCTCCCAGCCCGAGTCGACGCCGATCACGCCCACGTCCTTGATGCCGGCCTCGGCGCAGTTGCGCGGGCAGCCCGACACGGCCAGCTTGACCTTGTGCGGCGAGTACATGGCCCACAGCGCGCGCTCCAGGTCCTTGCCCATCTGCGTGGAGTCCTGCGTGCCGAAGCGGCACCACTCGCTGCCCACGCAGGTCTTCACCGTGCGCAGCGACTTGGCGTACGCAAAGCCGCTGGGCATGCCGATGTCCTTCCACACGCCCTCGAGGTCTTCCTTCTTCACGCCCAGCAGGTCGATGCGCTGGCCGCCCGTGACCTTGACGGTCGGGATCTTGTACTTGTCCGCCGCATCGGCGATGCGCCGCAGCTCGTCGGGCGTGGTGTGGCCGCCCCACATGCGCGGAATGACGGAGTAGGTGCCGTCCTTCTGGATGTTGGCGTGGCTGCGCTCGTTGATGAAGCGGCTCTGCGGATCGTCCTTCGCCTCCTTCGGCCAGGTGCTGATCAGGTAGTAGTTGACGGCCGGGCGGCAGGTGGCGCAGCCGTTGGGCGTGCGCCAGCCCATGCCGCGGTAGACCGCGTCGTGCGTGAGCCAGTGCTCCTTGCGGATCGCGTCGCGCACGTCCTGGTGGCTCATGTCGGTGCAGCCGCAGATCGCCTTCTTCTTCGGCGTGGCCGAGTAGTCGCCGCCCGCGGTGAACATCAGGATCTGTTCGACCAGCCCGGTGCACGAGCCGCAGCTGGCGCTGGCCTTGGTGTGCTTCTTCACCTCGTCGAGCGTGAACAGGCCCTTCTCCTTGATGGCCTTGCAGATGGTGCCCTTGTTCACGCCGTTGCAGCCGCACACCTCGGCATCGTCGGGCATGCTCGCGGCCTTGCTGTGGCCCTCGTGGCCGGTGTCGCCGATGTTCGATTCGCCGAACATCAGCTTGTCGCGGATGTCGTGCACGCTGCGGCCGTCGCGCAGCAGCTTGAAGTACCAGCTGCCGTCCACCGTGTCGCCGTACAGGCAGGCGCCGATCAGCTTGTCGTCTTTCAGCACCAGCTTCTTGTAGACGCCGCCGAAGGGGTCGCTCATCACGATCTCTTCGGTGCCTTCGCCGCCCATGAACTCGCCGGCGCTGAACAGGTCGATGCCCGTGACCTTGAGCTTGGTGGACGTGAGCGAGCCGAGGTAGCGGCCGATGCCGAACAGCGCCAGGTGGTTGGCCGCCACCTTGGCCTGCTCGAACAGCGGCGCGACCAGGCCGTAGGCGATGCCGCGGTGCGCCGCGCATTCGCCCACCGAGTAGATGCGAGCGTCGGTCACGGTCTGCATCGTGTCGGTCACCACGATGCCGCGGTTGCAGTGCAGGCGCATCTTCTCGGCCAGCTCCACATTGGGGCGGATGCCCACGGCCATGACCACGAGGTCGGCCGCGACCTCGGTGCCGTCCTTGAAGCGGATGGCCTTCACGCGGCCGTCGTCGCCACCGACCAGGTCCTGCGTCTGCGCGCCCATGAGGAACTTCAGGCCGCGGTCTTCGAGCGACTTCTGCAGCAGCTTGCCCGCCACGTCGTCCAGCTGGCGCTCCATGAGCCAGGGCATCACGTGCACCACCGTCACGGTCATACCGCGCAGCATCAGGCCATTGGCCGCTTCGAGGCCCAGCAGGCCGCCGCCGATGACCACCGCGTTCTTGTGCGTGCGCGCGGTCTCGATCATGTAGTCGGTGTCGGCGATGTCGCGGTAGGCGATCACGCCCTTCAAGTCCTTGCCGGGCACGGGCAGCATGAAGGGGTTGGAGCCGGTGCACATCAGCAGGCGGTCGTAGGGCGCCTCGGTGCCGTCTTCCGCGCGCACGATGCGGTTCACGCGGTCGACCTCCACCACCTTCTTGCCGGCGTGCAGCGTGATGTGGTTGTCGCTGTACCACTCCCAGCTGTTGAGCACGATCTCGTCCACCGTCTGTTCGCCCGCGAGCACGGGCGACAGCAGGATGCGGTTGTAGTTGGGGTGCGGCTCGGCGCCGAAGACGGTGATGTCGTACAGGTCGGGTGCGATCTTCAGCAGCTCTTCGAGCGTGCGCACGCCGGCCATGCCGTTGCCGACCATCACGAGTTTCATTTTCTTCATGGGGCGGGACCTTTCAGGGAAATCAACCGAACGACGGCCCGCGGCGCGCGGTCAGAATCGCGCCATGAGCTTTGAAGTGGACATCGGCTACAGCAGCCAGCGCGGGCCGCGCGACGCGAACGAAGACTTCGCCGGCACGGTGCATGCGCCGGCCGGCGACGAGGCCCGCGGGCTCATCGCGGCCATTGCCGACGGGGTCTCCAGCGGCGGACGCGGCCGCGAGGCGGCGCAGACCACGGTGATGGGTTTGCTGGCCGACTACTTCGCCACGCCCGCGACCTGGGAGCCGACCGCCGCGCTCGACCGCCTGATCGGCGCGCAGAACGGCTGGCTGGCCGACCACAACCGCCGGCGCCAGGGCAAGCAGGAGGGCGCCGGCACGGCGCTCACCACGCTCACCGCGCTGGTGCTGCACGGCCAGAGCTACACGCTGGCCCACGTGGGCGACACGCGCGCCTGGCGCGTGCGCGCCGACGGCGAGCCCGCGCAGCTGCTCACGCAGGACCACGCCTTCGACCACCCCGACATGCGCAGCCGGCTCACGCGCGCCATCGGCCTGGACGACCAGGTGCGTGTCGACTACCTGCAGGGCGACGTGCGCGTGGGCGACTGCTTCGTGCTCAGCACCGACGGCGTGCACGGCGTGCTCAAGCCGCAGCAGGTGGCCGCGCTCGCGCTGCAGGGCGACGCCGAGGCCGCGAGCGAAGCGCTGGTGCAGGCCGCGCTGGACGCCGGCACGCGCGACAACGCGACCGCGCTGGTGATCCGCGTGGTGGGGCTGGACGCGCGCCAGCTCGACGACGAACTCGGCGACGGCCGCCGCCTGGCGCCGCCGCCGTGGCTCAAGGTGGGCGACGCGCTCGACGGCTATGTCGTCACCGGCCTGGTGGCCGACACCGGCGTACACCTGCTGTACCAGGCGCGCCATCCGGTCACGCGCGAACTGGTCGCGCTCAAGACCCTGCACCCCTCGCGTGCCGGCGACCCGCAGGAGCGCGCGATGCTGGCGCACGAGGCCTGGCTGGGGCAGCGCGTGGGGCAGGGCGGCGGCTTCGTGCGCGTGCACGAGCGCGCACCGGACGCCAGCGCGCTGTACATCGTGTTCGACTGGCACGGCGGGCGCACGCTCGAGCAGATGCGCAAGGACGGCACGCGCGGCACCGTGGCCGAGGTGGTCGCCGCGGCCATCGAGGTGAGCCGTGCGCTCGGGCGACTGCACCGCCACGGCGTGGTCCACCGCGACATCAAGCCCGGCAATCTGCACCGGGGCGACGACGGGCGCTGGCGCATCCTCGACCTGGGCGTGGCGATCTCGGGCCGCGAGGGCGCGGCGCAGCGCGAGCTGCATGCGGGCACGCCGAGCTACATCAACCCCGAGCAGTGGGAGGAAGGCGGCGTGGCCGATGCGGGCAGCGACCTGTTCGCGCTCGGCGCCACGCTCTACCAGTGGCTGGGCGGGCACCTGCCTTACGGCGAGATCGAGCCCTACCAGGTGGCGCGCTACCGGCGCGATCCGGTCGCGCTCTCGCGCCTGCGGCCCGACGTGCCCGTGTGGCTCGACCACCTCGTGCGCAAGGCCGTGGCCCGCGATCCGCGCGAACGCTTCGAGACCGCCGAGGAGATGCTGCTCGCGCTGGAGCGCGGTGCTTCGCGCCCCGTGAACGCGCCCGCCGCCACGCCGTTGATCCGCCGTGATCCGCTCGCGCTGTACCAGCTCGCGCTCGGCGTGTCGGTGCTGTTCAACGTGCTGCTCATCGTGTGGCTTCTCTTCCTGCCACGTTGAGCGGGGGCGGGCGAAGAGGCTCATGAACGGGCGGCCTTGCGAACGGGCGAGGGCTTGGCAACCGCTGGCGCCGGCGTGACGCGCGCGCGTCCGCCTTTTTCGGCCCAGGTGCGCGTCCAGCGGATCTGCATTACGCGCATCACGCCCAGCATCGCCAGCGAGAGCGCACCGAAGAACACGAAGCCCCAGGCATAGCTGCCCAGGTATTGCTTCGACAGGCCCATGGCGTTGGGCACCAGGCCGCCGCCGAGGGCGCCGATCTCGCCGATCATCGAGCCGGCCACCGCCGTGCTCGTGGGCCAGCGCAGCGGCACCAGCTGGAACAGCGCGCCGTTGCCCGCGCCCAGCGCGGCGAAGCACACGATCAGCAGCAGCGTGGTGAGCGCCAGCGAGCTCGACGAGAAGCCCACCAGCACGAGGCCCACGGCCACCACCAGCAGCACCACCGTGAGCGTGTTCACGCCGCCCCAGCGGTCGGACAGCCAGCCGCCCACGATGCGCACCGCCGCGCCCATGAAGGCCGCGAGCATCGTCAGCTGGCCGGCCTGCACCTTGCTCACGCCGAACTGGTCGTAGTAGTACGAGGGCAGGAAGGTCGTGAGGCCGATGAAGCCGCCGAAGGTCACGCCGTAGATCAGGCTGAAGACCCAGCCGTCTTTCTCGAACAGGCAGGCGATGTGGGCGCGGAAGCTGCCGTGCGGGTCCACGTCCGGCGGCTCCTTGGCGAAGAACACCATCACGACCATCGGGATGAGGATGGCGACCGCGGCCACGCCGTACACCGCCTGCCAGCCCAGCCAGTTGGCCAGCGGCGGCGCCACCAGCACCGACACGGCCGTGCCCACGTTGCCCGCGCCCACCAGGCCCATGGCCAGGCCCTTGTGCTGCGGCGGGAACCAGCCCGAGCCCAGCGACAGCGCCACGCCGAAGCTCGCGCCGGCGATGCCCAGCAGCACGCCCATGGCGAGCAGGTCGTTGAAGCTCTTCACGAAGAAGAAGCCGAACAGCATCGCCACGGCGATGAGGCCCATCTCGACCAGCGTGGCCTTCTTGCGGCCGATGTACTGCGACAGCAGGCCCAGCGGAAAGCGCATGAGCGCGCCCGCGATGATCGGCACCGACAGCATCAGGCCCTTCTGCGCGGGCGAGAGGTTGAAGGTCTCGCCGATGAAGGGCGCCATGGCGCCGTTGAGCACCCAGATGCAGCAGGAGAACGAGAAGTACAGGAAGGCCGCGAACAGGGTCGGACTGTGGCCTGACTGCAAGAAATTCCTGAAACCGGACATGGTGTTCAAAGGTGCAAAAAGCCGCGGCGCGACCGGGCAGCGGTCGTGTCGACGGACAGGGGTGGAGTCGGGGTACCGCCGGCGAACGCCGTCGGCATGGGGGTGGGCCCAGCCTGGAGGCGGCCGGGGCGGATGCAGGGGGAACCTGCAGCCTCACCAAAGCGGTGCTTCGTTACACCGTGCCCCCTTCGATGCAAGAGGCGTGCCTGCGAATGCAGGCTGGCGTGGCCTATGCTTCCCGGGCCTTGCCACACCTTGCCGCCATGTCCCTTCTTGTCGTCCTTTCCCCTGAACCCGCTGAAGGCGAGCCCTTGCCGGCGCCGCTGCAGCAGTCGATCGATGCCGCGGGCGTCGCGGTGCTCGGGCGTGCGGGCTGCCACACGCTGGTGCAGCGCACGCAGGCGCTTGCACCGTCGATGGTCCTGGTGCATCTGGATGCAACAGAGCCGCAGCTCGACGCGCTGCTCGAAGCACTGGCGCCCTGGGGAGGCGCACCGCCATGCGCACTGGGCGTGATGAGTGCGCCGCTGGACGGCGCGCAGCACGCGGCGCTCGTGGCCGCGGGCGTGCACGGGTGGGTACCCATCGAGAGCGCCGATGCGCTCGCCGCATTGATCGCGCAGGCACGGGCCCGCTGGACCCGCGAGGCCGCGCTGCGCACCGAACTCGACGCCCTGCGCACGCGCATGGACGAGCGCAAGTGGGTCGATCGCGCCAAGGGCCTGCTGATGTCCGCGCGCGGCATCGGCGAAGACGAGGCCTTTGGCCTGCTGCGCGGCGCCGCGATGCACGCCAACCTGCGGCTGGGCGAGGTGTCGCGCTCGGTCATCGAGGCCGCACAGTGGGCCGAGGCGATCAACCGCGCGGGGCAGCTGCGCATGCTCTCGCAGCGGCTGGTGCGCGTGGCGGCGCAGCTCGCGGCCGGCATCGACGCGCAGCGTGCGCGCGTGCTGCGCACGCAGTCGACCGAGCGGGTGCAGCAGACGCTGGATCATCTGACGGCCCTCGAACTGGGCCCGGCAGGCGTGCAGGCGCTCGGCGAGGTGCAGGCCGCGTGGCTCGCGCTGGCCGCGCTGCTGGTTGCCAAGCCCGCGTCGCAAGGGCTGGCCGCGATCGATGCGCGCGGCGAGGCCTTGCTGTCGGCGGCCGAGTCGCTGACGGACGCGCTGGAGGCCTCGGGTGCGCGGCGCGCGCTGCGCATCGTCAACATCTGCGGGCGGCAGCGCATGCGCGCGCAGCGGCTGGCCAAGGACGCCTTGCTGGCCTCGACGCTCGCGGCCGGCGCCTCGCGCGAGCGGCTGTTGCCGACCATGAACGAATTCGAAGCTGCGCTGCTGGAGCTGGAGCGTGCGCCGCTCAGCTCGCCCGAGATCCGCGCCGGGCTGGCGAGCGCGCGCGACGAGTGGCTGCGCCTCGTCGGCGGTGTGCAGGCGCTCGACAGCGCCGAGGGGCGCGCCACGCTGGTGCGTTCCAGCGAGGCGCTCGTGGACACCTTCGAGCGCCTGACCGGTTGGTACGAGCACAGCCTGCAGGTCATCATGTCCTGACGCCGGTTGTGCGGCACCTCCTGGGTCAGGCCGCAGCCTTCTCCACATGCGCCTGGCGCGTGTAGAGGAAATCGATCACCGCCTTGCGCGCATGCACATAGGCCGGGTCTTCAGCCAGCGCCACGCGGTTGCGCGGGCGGGCGATGTCCACCGCCAGCACGTCGCCGATGGTGGCGGCCGGGCCGTTGGTGAGCATCACGATGCGGTCGCTGAGCAGCACGGCTTCGTCGACGTCGTGCGTGACCATGACGACGGTGCTGTGCGTCTTCTGCACGATGGCGAGCAGCTCGTCCTGCAGCTTGGCGCGGGTGAGGGCGTCGAGCGCGCCGAAGGGCTCGTCCATCAGCAGCACCTTGGGTTCCATCGACAGCGCCCGCGCGATGCCCACGCGCTGCTTCATGCCGCCCGAGATTTCGCCGGGGCGCTTCTGCGCCGCGGGCGTGAGGCCCACCAGCGCGAGCGCCGCGTCGGTGCGCTCGCGCAGCTGCGCCTTGTTCTCGGTGGCCGCGAACACGCGCTCGACCGCGAGGTACACGTTCTCGAAGCAGGTGAGCCAGGGCAGCAGCGAGTGGTTCTGGAACACCACGGCGCGCTCGGGGCCCGGGCCCTTGATCTCCTTGTTGGCGCACAGCAGCACGCCCTGCGTGGGCGTGGTCAGGCCGGCGATGAGGTTCAGCAGCGTCGACTTGCCGCAGCCCGAGTGGCCGATGAGCGTGACGAACTCGCCCTTGGCCACGTTCAGGTTCACGTCGCGCAGCGCGACGAAGCGGCCCTTGGGCGTCTTGAAGGCTTGCTCGACGCCGTGGATCTCGATGTACTTCGAATCGTCGTTCATGACTTCACCTCTTCGAACGTGAATGCGGTAGCGAGCTTGATGAGCGCGAACTCCAGCACCAGGCCGACGATGCCGATCACGAAGATCGCGATGATGATGTTGGCGACGTTGAGGTTGTTCCACTCGTCCCACACCCAGAAGCCGATGCCGACGCCGCCCGTGAGCATCTCGGCCGCGACGATCACCAGCCACGCGGTGCCCACCGCCAGGCGCACGCCGGTGAGCATGTAGGGCAGCACGGCGGGAAAGAGGATCTTGGTGAGGATCTTCCATTCGCTGAGGTTGAGCACCTTGGCCACGTTCATGTAGTCGCTGGGCACGCGCTGCACGCCCACGGCGGTGTTGATGACCATCGGCCAGATCGAGCAGATGAAGATGGTCCAGATCGCGGCCGGGTTGGCGCCCTTGAACACCAAGAGGCCGATGGGCAGCCACGCGAGCGGCGACACCGGACGCAACAAGCTGATCAGCGGGTTGAACATGCGCGAGAGGAACTCGAAGCGCCCGATGGCGAAGCCGGCCGGAATGCCGACCGCCGCCGCCAGGCCGAAGCCCAGCGCCACGCGCTGCAGCGACGACAGCACGTTCCAGCCCACGCCCTGGTCGTTCGGGCCCTTGCTGTAGAACGGATCGCTGAACACTGTGAGCGCCTGCTGCCAGGTGGCCAGCGGCGAGGGAAAGCCGGTGGTGCTCTTCATGGCCACGATCTCCCACACCAGCACCAGCAGGCCGAAGCCCAGGAACGGCGGGAGCACGCGCATCCAGAAGGCGCGCAGGTCCAGGGGCGTGCGGGTGCGGGGCACGGGTGCCGCCGCCGCAACGGCCGCAGCGGGGGCGGGTGCCAGGGGCCTGGACACCACGGGCGCGGCGACCTGCGAGGTCACGGCGTCGAGCGGGGAATGGAAGACAGCGCTGACCATGGTGCGTTTCTCCTCAGACATGGAGCTTGAAAGACTCGGCGTACTTCTTCGGGTCCTTGCCGTCCCAGACGGTGCCGTCGAAGAGCTTGCTGGTGCGCAGCACGTCCTTGGGCACGGGCGTCTGCGTGGCGGCGGCGGCCTGCTTGTAGATGTCGATGCGGTTGATCTCGGTGGCCACCTTCAGGTAGTCGGGGTGCTCCTTCAGCAGGCCCCAGCGCTTGTGCTGCGTGAGGAACCACATGCCGTCCGAGAGGTACGGGAAGTTCACGGCGCCGCCGTTGTAGAACTTCATGTGGTTGGGGTCGTCCCAGCTCTTGCCCAGGCCGTTGGTGTAGCGGCCCAGGATGCGCTGGTTGATCGCGTCCACGCTGGTGTTGACGTAGCTCTTGTCAGCAATGGTTTCGGCCATCTTGTTCTTGTTCTGCAGGCCGGTGTCGATCCACTTGCCGGCCTCGAGGATCGCGGCCGTGACGGCGCGCGCGGTGTTCGGGTACTTCTTCGTGAACTCCGCGGTGCAGCCCAGCACCTTCTCGGGGTGGTCCTTCCAGATGTCCTGGGTGGTGATGCCGGTGAAGCCGATGCCGTCCATGATCGCGCGCTGGCCCCAGGGCTCGCCCACGCAGTAGCCGTCCATGTTGCCCACGCGCATGTTGGCCACCATCTGCGGGGGCGGCACGGTGATGTTCTTCACGTCCTTGAACGGGTCGATGCCGGCCGAGGCGAGCCAGTAGTAGAGCCACATGGCGTGCGTGCCGGTGGGGAAGGTGTGGGCGAAGGTGTATTCGCCCTTTTCCTTGGCGATGAGCTTGGCGAGCGAGGCGGCATCGACCGCGCCCTTGTCGGCCAGCTTCTTCGACAGCGTGATGGCCTGGCCGTTGTTGTTCAGGGTCATGAGCACGGCCATGTCCTTCTTCGGGCCGCTCACGCCCAGGTGCATGCCGTACACCAGGCCGTAGAGCACGTGCGCCATGTCGAGGTCGCCGTTCACGAGCTTGTCGCGCACGCCGGCCCAGCTGGCTTCCTTGCTGGGCACGATCTTCACGCCGTACTTCTTGTCGATGCCCAGCACCGAGGCCATCACCACGCTGGCGCAGTCGGTCAGCGGGATGAAGCCGATCTTCACTTCTTCCTTCTCGGGCTTGTCCGAGCCCTGGGCCCAGACGGCGGCGCGCAGCGCGGGGTCGATGCCCACGGCGCCGAGGGCGGCGGCCTGCAGCACGCGGCGCCGGCTCAGTTTGGTTTTCAGCAGCAGATCGGACATGGGCGAGGCTCCAGAAGTGAAAGACAAAAACGAAAAGGCGTCCGCACCGCGCAGGGGCTGCTCGTGAACGAGCCCTTGCGGGATGGGGACGCCTTTGTCCGGTTCGGTGGGCCGCACCCGCCGTTGGGTGCAACCTGCCTGAAGACCTTGCGGTCTGTGACAAGCTCCATGCAAGCGGTGTGCCAGCCCGAAGCCGCCAGTGGGAGCTATGGAAAAGATAGCTGACAGGGCGCGCCGGCGCAGGGGAAAGTTCCTGCTGGTTCGCTAACCCGGGCGACGCACAGTTGTTGTGCGCTGCACCAATCCAAGCGGCCCGGGTCAGCGCCGCGGTGCAGGCTCGAGCGGCAGGTAGTCGGCCATGGCCAGCATCGACTCGGCCACGTCGACGAGGCGGCGCTTCTGGTTCATGGCGGTCTGGCGCAGCATCTTGTGCGCCTCGGCCTCGCTCAGGCGCCGGTGCGCCATCAGCAGGCCCTTGGCGCGCTCGACGATCTTGCGTTCGTTGAGCGAGGCGCGCACGGTGTCGAGTTCGTCGCTCATGGCCTGCAGGCGCTGCGACTGCTCCTGGACCATGTCGAGCACCGAGCGTTCGAGGTGGCGCCCGAGCTGCGCCGGCGTGGCGTCCTGCGCCTGCTGGGCATCGTCGAAGAACAGCGCGCCGCCGGCCTGCGGGGCCAGCGTGCCGAGCAGTTGCCGGTACGCGGCCAGCTCGCTGCGGGCCTGGGCGGTCTTGTGGTCGCACAGCGCGCGCAGGTCGGCCGAGAGGCGGTTCTCGACCGTCTGCATGGCGTCGATGCGCCGGGTGCAGCAGTCGAACCAGGCTTGGCTCAGCAGCGCGTCGGCCGGCACCGAGGTGGCGCCCTTGCGGCGCAGGCGCTCGAGTTCGGCCAGCACGGCGTCCGACTGGCTGTCGTGCCACAGCGTGCGCACCGCGTCGCCCGAGAAATCGATGAACACCTGGAAGCAGCGCTCCTGCGACTCGATGAGGTGGCGCCACTGCTGGCGCTGCGCGTCGTCGCCCCGGCCCAGCGCGAGCGCGGCGGCGCCGAAGGCACGTTCCTGGCCGGCGAACTCCTTGCCCTGCATGAAGTTGAACATCGCCACCAGCAGGCGCGAGATCTCGGGGTCGGTGGCGCCATCGGCCGCCTCGAACACCACCGCCAGCAGGCCGGCCACCAGCTTGGCGAAGGCGGCCACGGCCTGGGCGGGCTGGAGTTCGAGCGCGTCGATGCGCCGGCGCAGCGCGGGCAGGGCGTCCAGGCCGGGCAGCACCCAGGCGATGCGGCTGAACAGGCGCGCGCCGTGGCCGGCGCCCACCGCGCGGTGGTGCTCGGCCTCGAGCCGGTCGAAGCCGGCGCGCACCTGCTGCTCGAGCGCCAGGCATTCGGCGATCTGCGGGCCGCGCTGTTCGGCAAAGCGCCCGCCGTGCGAGGCCAGGAACACGTTCGACATGCCGCGCTCGCGCTGCAGCGCATGCACGAGCCGACCGATGGCGCCGACCAGCTCGCTGGTGCGCGCGAGCTGGTCCAGCGCGTCGATCTCGCATCGGCGCGCGGCAATCAGGAAGCTCAGGCCGGAAGTCATTCGTGGGGGCGCAGAAGGAGCGCATTCCGCTCGTGCAACTTCCGTGCCTCGCTTGTCCCTTCGCGGGCGCCGCCGGCGGGCGGCCCCTACACTCGGCGCCATGCTCTTGTTGGGAATCGAATCATCCTGCGACGAGACCGGCGTGGCGCTGGTCGAATCGCACGGCGACGCGCTGCCGCTGCTGCGTTCGCACGCGCTGCACAGCCAGATCGCCATGCACCAGGCCTACGGCGGCGTGGTGCCCGAGCTGGCCAGCCGCGACCACATCCGCCGCGTGCTGCCGCTCACCGAAGCCGTCATGGCCGAAGCCGGACGCTCGCTGGCCGAGATCGACGTGGTGGCCTATACACGCGGGCCCGGCCTGGCCGGCGCGCTGCTCGTGGGCGCGGGCGTGGCCTGCGCACTGGGTGTGGCGCTGGGCAAGCCGGTGCTGGGGGTGCATCACCTCGAAGGGCATCTGCTGTCGCCGTTCCTGAGCGCCGATCCGCCCGAATTCCCGTTCGTGGCGCTGCTGGTGTCGGGTGGTCACACGCAGCTGATGCGGGTCGACGGCGTGGGCCGCTATGAACTGCTCGGCGAGACCATCGACGACGCGGCCGGCGAGGCCTTCGACAAGAGCGCCAAGCTCATGGGCCTGCCGTACCCCGGCGGCCCCTGGCTCGCGAAGCTGGCCGAAGGCGGCGACGCCGCGGCCTTCAAGCTGCCACGCCCGCTGCTGCACAGCGGCGACCTCGACTTTTCGTTCGCCGGCCTGAAGACGGCCGTGCTCACGCAGGCCAAGAAGCTCGGCGACCAGCTCGAGGCGCGCAAGGCCGACCTGGCCGCTTCCACGCAGGCTGCGATCGTCGAGGTGCTGCTGAAGAAGTCGCTCGCGGCGCTGGACCAGACCGGCCTGAAGCGGCTGGTGGTGGCGGGCGGCGTGGGGGCCAACAAGAACCTGCGCGAGCAGCTGAACGCGGCCTGCGCCAAGCGCAAGGTGCGCGTGCACTACCCCGAGTTGCATCTGTGCACCGACAACGGCGCCATGATCGCCATGGCCGCCGCGATGCGTCTGCAATCAGGCCTGTCGCAGGCCTCGGAGCGCTATGCCTTCGACGTCAAGCCGCGATGGCCGATGGCATCGCTGATGACGCCCGAGACGCCGCTGCCGGAAACCGCGTAGCCGGCTGCTGCCGTGCGCGCCCCAGCGAGGGCAGCGGCAGCACGTCGAGCACGTTGCGCCAGAGCTGGCGCCACTCGGGCCAGTCGTGGCCGCCTTCGGTCGTGAACACGCGCCCCGGGGGCAGGGCGTCGGCCAGCAGCTTGTGGTTGCTGGCAAAGCGGTCGGCCAGGCCGAACCCCAGGTACAGCGGCGGCAGGTCCTGGGAAGGCTTCGGCGCCAGGTACTGCTGGAAGAAGGGCCAGAGCTTGCGGTCGGGTTCCTCGTCGGGCTGCGGCCCGGTGGGCGCCTGCCAGGCGCGCAGGCCGCCGGCCTTCTTGATCTCCGCGCCGAGCACGCGGCGCCCCAGATAGGGCGCCAGCGCCACGATGCCGTCCACCGAGCCCGGCCGCGCCAGTTCGTGGATCAGCGCGCCGAAACCGCCGATGGAAATGCCGACCAGCCAGATCGAGGTGTAGCCCTTGGCCCGCTGGGGCTCGATGACGTCGGCATGCAGCCGCTCGCTGAGGGTCTGGTCGTAGTAGTAGGAGACGTCCGCATCGACCAGCAGTGCGTCGGCTGCGAGGTGCCGCTCGCGCACGGCGCTGATGAAGCCCTCGCGCTCGAACTCTTCGGGCTTGAGGTAGGCCCCTGGCAGGAAGATCAGGAGCGTGTCGGACCGTTCGTTGTCATTGGCTGACTGCAGGTGCGTTTTCATGGTGCCTTGAGGCACACCCGCTGTCCGCACCGCCCGGGAACTCGATGCGTTTACGAGATGCCCACGAAGAAGAAAGTACTAATAAATCGTCACATCATGTGACGTTATCCGGCACTATTGTGAATACGGCGCTTGTTTAAAGTCAAAACAAGCTGTCACTAACATTTTCTTCGTGGGGGCATCGCCGGGACTAGTTGATCTGCAAGTGCGAAACCTGGCTTGCGGGCACCAGCTTGCCGAGCTTCAGGGTCAGCACGCCGTTCTCCAGCTTGGCTTCGCTGGTGGCCAGGTCGATGGCTTGCGGCAGTTCGTAGGCGAGCTTGATCTGGCGCTTGGCTTCGGCCTTGCTTTCGATGCGGACCACGGCGCCTTCGATGGCCACCGACAGGTCTTCACGCGACAGGCCGGGCACGTCCAGCGACAGGGTCCAGCTCTTGTCGTCCTGCTCGACCAGGGGCGAGCGGCGGGCGCCGGCAAAAGCCTCGTTCACGAAGCGCTCGAAAGCGCGGTCGTGGGCACGGGGAGCGAAATGCGCGCGGTGGGTGGGGGTGAAGAACATGGCGAAAACTCCTGGGTGAATGAACACAATGGGGACATGGAATGTGTGTCCCTTACACTGCGCGGCCTTTCCATCGTGAGTGCCGCTTGACACCTCATCTAGGCGCATCGGCACGCGTTTCAAGACAATGAAAACCCCCTTTATTTGGCGCCGCCAGGCCTTGAAATTCGCAGCGGCGGCGCTATGCGCGACCCCGTTCGCCGGCCTGGCCCAGGCCCCGCAACCCGCCCCCATCCGGCTGGCGCTCATCGAGAGCATGAGCGGCCCGTTTGCCAACACCGGCGAGGCCGTGTTCCGCAACCTGCTGTGGGCCGTGGAGCGTGTGAATGCACGCGGCGGCGTGAAGCTGCCGGGCGGCGCGCGGCCGCTGCAGCTCGATCGCTACGACAGCAAGGGCCAGAACGAAGAGGCGCTGTCGGCGCTGCGCGCGGCCATGGACGACGGCACCCGCATCGTGCTGCAGGGCAACTCGTCGGTGACGGCCGCGGCGCTGATCGATGCCATCGACAAGAACAACGAGCGCGACCCCTCGCGGCGCGCGATCTTCCTGAACTATTCGGCCGTCGATCCGGTGCTGACCAATGAGCGCTGCAGCTTCTGGCACTTCCGTTTCGACGCCCATGCCGACATGCGCGTGGCCGCGCTGATGGACGTGGTCAAGGACGACGCGGCGCTCAAGCGCGTCTACCTGATCGGCCAGGACTACAGCTTCGGCCAGGCCGTGCTGCGCGAATCGCGCCGCCAGCTGGGCGTGCAGCGCCCCGACGTGGAAATCGTCGGCGACGAACTGCACCCCATGGGCAAGGTGAAGGACTTCGCGCCTTACGCCACCAAGATCCTCGCCAGCGGCGCGCAGGCCGTGGTCACCGGCAACTGGGGCAACGACCTCACGCTGCTCGTGAAGGCCGCGCGTGAGGCCGGTTTCAACGGCAGCTTCTACACCTTCTACGGCAATGCGCTGGGTGCGCCCGCCGCCATCGGCGACGCGGGCATCGGCCGCGTGGTCGCCGTGGCCGACTGGCTGCCGAATGTGCAGACGCCGCAGTCCGAGGCCTTCTACCGCGCCTTCCGCACGCGCTTTCCGCGGCCGGCCGACGACTACGTGCACATGCGCATGCAGCTCTTGGTCGAGTCGCTCGCGCAAGCGCTGGAGCGCGCGGGCAGCACCGAGGCCGTGCCGCTGGCGCGCGCGCTGGAGCAGGCCGACGTGAGCCTGTACGGCCAGCGCGGGCGCATGCGCGCGGCCGACCACCAGTTCCAGCAGCAGCTCGTGGTGGGCGTGATGGACAAGCAGGGCAAGCCCGGCGTGCAGTTCGACGTCGAGGGCTCGGGCTACGGCTTTCGCGTGATCAAGACGATCGCGCCCGAACGCGCCGAGCAGCCCACCTCTTGCAAGATGAAGCGCCCCTGAGGCGCATGACCCCGACAGCACAGGAACTCCCAGACATGCGTGAAGCCATCCACCACCTCGAAGCCTCGAAGATCCGCGAAGTCGCCAATGCCGGCATGGGCCGCGACGACGTGCTCGCCTTCTGGTTCGGCGAGAGCGACGAGGTCACTCCCGAGGTGATCCGCCAGGCGGCCATCGAGTCGCTGCAGCGCGGCGAAACCTTCTACGCCCACAACCTCGGCCTGCCCGAACTGCGCGAAGCCATCGCGCGCTACACCAGCCGCCTGCACCCGACGGTCGACGCCTCGCGCATCGCCGTCACCTCGGGTGGCGTGAGCGCGCTGATGCTCGCGGTGCAGGCGCTGGTCGATACGGGCGACGACGTGGTCGCCGTCACGCCCGTGTGGCCCAACCTCACGGCGCAGCCGGCGATCATGGGCGCGCAGGTGCGCACCGTGCCGCTGGTGCCAGTGAACGGCCAGTGGACGCTCGACCTGCCCGCGTTGCGCACGGCGGTCACGCCGAAGACGAAGCTGCTGATCGTCAACGCGCCGAACAACCCCACGGGCTGGACGATGACGCGCGATGAGCAGCAGGCCGTGCTCGACCATTGCCGTCAGACCGGCACCTGGATCCTGGCCGACGAGGTGTACGAGCGTCTGTACTTCGAGCCCACGCCGAACGGCTGTGCGCCGAGCTTTCTCGACATCTCGACGCCGGACGACCGCCTCGTCGTCACGCACAGCTTCTCGAAGAGCTTCCTCATGACCGGCTGGCGCCTCGGCTGGCTGGTGCTGCCGCCGGCGATGGTCGACGGCATCGGCAAGCTGATCGAGTTCAACACCTCGTGCGCCAGCGTGTTCACGCAGCGTGCCGCCATCGCGGCGCTGGAGCACACAGCCGACATCACGCCGCGCGTCGTCGCACACCTGAAGCAGTGCCGCGACACGCTGGTGCCACTGCTGGCGGCGGTGCCGGGCGTGCAGGTGGCACCGGCCAAGGGCGGCATGTACGCCTTCTTCAGGCTCGAAGGCTTTGGCGATTCGCTCGAGCTCGCCAAGCGCCTGGTCGCCGAAGCCGGCCTGGGGCTCGCGCCGGGCAACGCCTTCGCGCCCGAGGCGCAGGGCTGGCTGCGCTGGTGCTTCGCGTCGAAAGACCCGCAGCGGCTGGTGCAGGGCGTGGAGCGGCTGCGCGGCTGGCTGGCCAAGCAGCAAGGCTGAGGCTTTCCGGCATGGCCTCGAGGTCTGCGCCCGTCGATGCCGTGCGCATCCGCGGATCGGCGCTGCCGGGCCTGCAGGCGATTGCGGCCGAATCGAGCCGCAGTTTTCCGCGCCACATGCACGACGTGTTCGGCATCGGCGTGATGGACCGCGGCGGGCAGCGCTCGGCCAGCGGACGCGGTGCGGTCGAGGCGGTGCGCGGCGATGTCATCACGGTGAATCCGGGCGAGGTGCACGACGGTGTCGCGATGCGCGGTGAAGCGCGGGCCTGGCGGATGCTGCATCTGGCGCCTGCGCTGCTGTCGGACGGTGTGCCGCCGGGGTTCGAACTGACGCGGCCGGTACTGAGTGATCCGGCGCTGCGGCTGGGCTTCGACCGGCTGTTCGCGGCCGTCGTCGAAGGTGACGACGCGTTGGCGCTGGAGCAGGGTGTGCTGCAGCTGCTGCGCGATGCACCCGGCGCGCGGGCTCCGGAGGCGCCGAAGCGCGTGGCGCCGGCAGCGATGGAGCGCGCACGTGCGCGCATCGCCGACGACTGCCTCCACGCGCCCACGCTCGCCGAACTGGCGCGCGAAGCGGGCCTGAGCCGCTACCAGCTGCTGCGCGGCTTCGCGGCCGCCTTCGGGCTGCCGCCGCATGCCTGGCTGCAGCAATGCCGGCTGTCGCGCGCCCGCCGGCTGATCGCGCAGGGCAGGGCGCTGGCCGATGCCGCGGCCGGCGCGGGCTTCTCTGACCAGAGCCACATGACGCGGGCCTTCGTGCGCTTCCTGGGGTTCACGCCCGGGGCGTACGCGGCGGCGCGCTAGCTCGATTCCTGCAATTTCGTTCAAGACCGCCGCGCCCGTGGCGGGAGACGCTCGCGCTTTCTGCAAAACGGAAGGCGATCAGCATGTCGGAACGAAGCAAGGGAATGTGGCTGTGCGCGCTCGCGATGGTCACGGTCGGCAGCACGGTGGTCGCGAGCAAGCTCATCGCCAGCGGCCTGCCGCCGTTCACGGCGACCGCGCTGCGCTTTGCGCTTGCGCTGCCCGTGTTCGTGGCGCTGATGGGGTTCATGCGCGTGCGCTGGCCGCGCCCGGACCGCCACGACGCCGTGCTGCTGCTGTGCCAAGCGGCGGCGGGCAGCGTCGGCTACACGGTGCTGCTGATCCTGGGCGTGCGCTGGGCGTCGGCCGCCGACGCGGGCGTGGTGACCGGCACGCTGCCGGCCATGGCCGCGCTGGTGGCTGTGCTGGCGCTGCGCGAGCGGCCGGGGCGTTACCTGGTGGGCGGGATCGTGCTCGCGAGCCTGGGTGTGCTGGCGATCACGCTGCGTCCGGGCGACGGAGGTGGCGAGCGCACGTCGACCGCGCTGCTCGGCAACCTGCTGGTGCTGGGGGCGGTGGCGCTCGAGTCGCTGTTCATCCTGCTCAACAAGCGGCTGCGCGTGCCGTTGGCGCCGCTCGTGCAGTCGACGGCGATGGTCGCGCTGGGGCTGCTGCTGTCCGTGGTTCCGGCGCTGCTGGAGCGCGCGTGGCTCCGGCCGGTGCCGGCCGAGGCGCTGGCCGGGGTGGCCTACTACGCGCTGGTGCCGACGGTGGCGGGTTTCCTGCTCTGGTACGCGGGCGCCGCCCGGCTGCGGGGTGCCGAGGCGGCGCTGTTCACGGCGCTGATGCCGGTGTCGGCGCTGGTCCTGGCCGCGTGGTGGCTGGGGGAGGCCGTGGGGTGGGCCCAGGTCGCCGGCGCCGCCTGCGTGCTGGGGGCCGTGGGGCTGGTTTCGCTTGACGGAAGGCGGCGGGAGGGAGCGGTCAAGCCGGCCGATGTATACTCCCAAAGCTTTGCATGCCGCAAGGCGCACGGTGAGGGCAGTTCCAGTGCTCACCGCAAGTCAAACATCCCGGAACAAGGAAATTCAACATGATCGCAGCCTCCATCAAGGCCGAAGTTGTCAAGGACAACGCCCGTGCAGCCAACGACACCGGCAGCCCCGAAGTGCAAGTCGCACTGCTGACCGCCCGTATCAACGAGCTGACCCCCCACTTCAAGACGCACGCCAAGGACCACCACGGTCGTCGCGGCCTGCTGCGCATGGTCAGCCGCCGTCGCAAGCTGCTCGACTACCTCAAGTCCAAGGACGCCGAGCGTTACACCGCGCTGATCGCCAAGCTGGGTCTGCGCAAGTAATTCGAATCGCATGAAAAAACGCCTGGGTTAGTCCGCTAGCTCAGGCGTTTTTTACTTCGCGATCCACTTTCGGAGTGCCCAACAGAGCGAAGCTGTGTCATTCCAATGAAGTTCGCCCCGAGCTTCGCTGGAATGGCATCGTGTTCTGAGCAGCCTCCGCCCCTTGCGAATCCTGTGTGATTCGCTATCAAAATAGGAGCAATAATGAGCCTCTTCAACAAAATCACCAAGTCCTTCCAATGGGGCGACAAGACCGTCGTCATGGAAACGGGTGAAATCGCCCGCCAGGCGACCGGCGCCGTGCTGGTCGACATCGACGGCACCGTGATCCTGGCGACCGTGGTCGCCTCCAAGACCGCCAAGCCCGGCCAGGATTTCTTCCCGCTGACCGTCGACTACATCGAGAAGACCTACGCCGCCGGCAAGATCCCTGGCAGCTTCTTCAAGCGCGAAGCCAAGCCCAGCGAGCACGAAACCCTGACCAGCCGCCTGATCGACCGCCCGATCCGCCCGCTGTTCCCCGAAGGTTTCCTGAACGAAGTGCACGTGGTGATCCACACCGTGTCGCTGAACCCTGAAGTCGACGCCGACATCGCCGCCATGATCGGCGTGAGCGCCGCCCTGTCGATCTCCGGCATCCCGTTCAGCGGCCCGATCGGTGCCGCCCGCGTGGGCTACATCAACGGCCAGTACGTGCTGAATCCGGGTCCCACGGCCCGCAAGGATTCGCAGATGGACCTCGTCGTCGCCGGCACGCAAGCCGCCGTGCTGATGGTCGAATCCGAAGCCCAGCAACTCAGCGAAGAAATCATGCTGGGTGGCGTGGTGTTCGGTCACGAGCAGGCCAACATCGCGATCAACGCGATCCACGACCTCGTGCGTGACGCCGGCAAGCCGGAATGGCTCAAGGAAGGCACCTGGGTGCCTGAAGCCAAGGACGAAGACTTCATCGCCAAGATCAACGGCCTGGCCGAAGAAAAGCTGCGCGCCGTCTACCAGATCCGCAGCAAGCAAGCTCGCACGCAAGCCCTGCGCGAAGCCAATGCCAGCGTCTTCACGGCCCTGAAGGCCGAAGGCGCCGAGTTCGACGCCGGCAAGGTCAGCGACCTGCTGTTCGCGATCGAGTCGCGCATCGTGCGCGGCCAGATCCTGCAGGGCGAGCCGCGCATCGACGGCCGCGACACGCGCACCGTGCGCCCCATCGAAATCCGCAACTCGGTGCTGCCCCGCACCCACGGCTCGGCGCTGTTCACGCGCGGCGAGACGCAGGGCCTGGTCGTCACCACGCTCGGTACCGAGCGCGACGCACAGCGCATCGATGCGCTGGCCGGTGAGTACGAAGACCGCTTCCTGTTCCACTACAACATGCCTCCCTTCGCCACCGGTGAAGTGGGCCGCATGGGCTCCACCAAGCGCCGCGAAGTGGGCCACGGCCGCCTGGCCAAGCGCGCGCTCGTCGCCGTGCTGCCGACCAAGGAAGAATTCCCGTACACCATCCGCGTGGTGTCGGAAATCACCGAGTCGAACGGCTCCTCGTCGATGGCTTCGGTCTGCGGCGGCTGCCTCTCGATGATGGACGCCGGCGTGCCCATGAAGGCGCACGTGGCCGGTATCGCCATGGGCCTGATCAAGGAAGACAACCGCTTCGCGGTGCTGACCGACATCCTGGGTGACGAAGATCACCTGGGCGACATGGACTTCAAGGTGGCCGGTACGACCAACGGCATCACCGCGCTGCAGATGGACATCAAGATCCAGGGCATCACCAAGGAAATCATGCAGGTCGCACTGGCACAGGCCAAGGAAGCGCGCATGCACATCCTGGGCAAGATGCAGGAAGCGATGGGCGAGGCCAAGGCCGACGTGTCGCAGTTCGCCCCGCGCCTGACCACACTGAAGATCAACCCCGAGAAGATCCGCGACGTGATCGGCAAGGGCGGCGCGGTCATCCGTGGCCTGCAGGAAGAAACCGGCACGACGATCAACATCGACGAAGACGGCACCATCACCATCGCCTCGACCGATCCGGAAAAGGCCGAATTCGCCAAGAAGCGCATCGAGCAGATCACCGCCGAAGTCGAAATCGGCAAGGTCTACGAAGGCCCGATCACCAAGATCCTGGACTTCGGCGCACTGGTCAACCTGCTGCCCGGCAAGGACGGCCTGCTGCACATCAGCCAGATCGCGCACGAGCGCGTCGAGAAGGTGACCGACTACCTGAGCGAAGGCCAGATCGTGAAGGTCAAGGTTCTCGAGACCGACGAAAAGGGCCGCGTCAAGCTGTCCATGAAGGCCCTGACCGAGCGTCCGGCCGGCATGGAATACAGCGAGCGCCCGCCGCGCGAAGACCGTGGCGATCGCGGCGACCGTGGCGGCGACCGCCGCGAGCGTTCGGACCGTGGCGACCGCGGTGACCGCGGCGGCGATCGTGGCGAGCGCGCACCGCGTTTCAACGACCAGCAGCAACAGCCCCGCGGCGAGCAGCAACAGCAGCCCGCCGGCGAGTCGCAGCAGCAAGCGCCGCGCGAACCGCAGGAGTAAGCAGTGAGGTGCGACGGCTTGTGCCGTCGCCTCTCGCGTGGACAGTGGTGATGCCCGCCCCGTGCGGGCATCCGAGCCTCGGAGACCCCCATGAAAGCCATTGAGATCACTTCGTACGGCGCCCCCGAGGTGCTGCGCGTCGCTGCGCGTCCCGACCCGGTGGCGGGCGAGGGTGAGCTGCTGATCCGCGTGGCGGCCAGCGGCGTGAATCGCCCGGACGTGCTGCAGCGGATGGGGCACTACCCCGTGCCGCCCGGCGCCTCCGACCTGCCGGGCCTCGAAGTGGCCGGCGAGATCGTGTCGGGCGACGCCAAGGCGTTGGCCGACGCGGGCTTCAAGGTCGGCGACCGCGTGTGCGCGCTGGTGGCCGGTGGCGGCTATGCCGAGCTGTGCGTGGCGCCCGTGGCGCAATGCCTGCCGGTGCCCAAGGGCTGGAGCGACATCGAGGCGGCCTCGCTGCCCGAGACCTTCTTCACCGTCTGGAGCAATGTGTTCGAGCGCGGCCGCCTGCAGAAGGGCGAGACCCTGCTGATCCAGGGTGGCTCGAGCGGCATCGGCGTCACGGCGATCCAGATCGCCAAGGCGCTCGGCGCGACCGTGATCGTCACGGCCGGCAGCGACGACAAGTGCGAGGCCTGCCTGAAACTCGGCGCCGACCACGCGATCAACTACCGCACGAGCGATTTCGTCGAAGTGGCGAAGCTGCTCACGGGCGGCAAGGGCGTGGACGTGGTGCTCGACATGGTGGCGGGCGACTACGTGGCGCGCGAGGTCGAGTGCCTGGCCGAAGACGGCCGGCTGGTGATCATTGCGGTGCAGGGCGGTGTGAAGAGCGAGATCAACGCGGGCCTCGTGCTGCGTCGTCGGCTCACGATCACCGGCTCGACGCTGCGTCCGCGGCCGGTGGCGTTCAAGGGCGCCATCGCCAAGGCGCTGCGCGAAAAGGTCTGGCCGCTGCTCGAAAGCGGCGCGGTCAAGCCCGTGATCCACAGCACCTATGCGGCAGCAGGTGAGCCCAGCGGCGCGGCCCAGGCGCACACGCTGATGGAATCGAACCAGCACATCGGCAAGATCGTGCTGACTTGGTGAGACGAACAACGCGATGACAAGCTTCAAGAAACTGATTGCCGGCAACTGGAAGATGAATGGCGGCCTGGCCGCCAACGAGGCGCTGGTGAAGGCCCTGCAGCAAGGGCTGGCTGCCAGCCCCGCGGCTTGCGGCATTGCACTGTGCGCGCCTGCGCCGTACTTCGCCCAGCTGCAATCGCTGCTGGCGGACACGCCGTCGCTGGCCCTCGGTGCGCAGGACATTTCGGCGCACCCGCAAGGTGCGTTCACCGGCGAGCAGTCGGCGGCGATGCTGAAGGACTTCGGCGTGCGCTATGCCATCGTGGGCCATTCGGAGCGTCGCCAGTACCACGGCGAGACCGACGATGCCGTGGCCGCGAAGACGGCGGCGGCACTGGCGAACGGCATCACACCGATCGTCTGCGTCGGCGAGACGCTGGCACAGCGCGAAGCAGGGCAGACCGAAGAGGTCGTCAAGCGCCAGCTGGCTGCGGTGATCCATGTGAATGGCCACTGCATCAGCGAGATCGTCGTGGCCTACGAGCCGGTCTGGGCCATCGGCACGGGCAAGACGGCTTCGCCCGAACAGGCGCAGGCGGTGCATGCCGTGCTGCGTGCGCAACTGCACCATGCCGCGAGCGAACATGCCGCGGGCATCAAGATTCTGTACGGCGGCAGCATGAACGCGGCGAATGCTGCCGAACTGCTGGCGCAGGCCGACATCGACGGCGGCCTCATCGGCGGCGCCTCGCTCAAGGCGCCCGACTTTCTGCAGATCATTTCTGCCGCTGCGCGCTGATCGCGGCAACGGCAGCCATCACTTAGGAGTAAGAACGAATGAACGTGGTCCTCAATCTTCTGGTCGGCGTGCAAATGCTGGCGGCGCTGGCAATGATCGGCCTGATCCTGATCCAGCACGGCAAGGGTGCCGACATGGGCGCGGCCTTCGGCAGCGGCAGTGCGGGCAGCCTGTTCGGTGCCAGCGGCAGTGCCAACTTCCTCTCGCGCACCACGGCCGTGCTGGCGGCGGTGTTCTTCGCCTGCACGCTGCTGCTGGCCTACTTCAGCCACGCACGTCCTGCGGGCGGTGGCAGCCTTCTGGAGCGCGCAGCCGTGGGTGCGCCTGCTGCACCGGCCGCGCCTGCGACTGGCGCTGCGGGCGAAATCCCCGCTGCAGCAGCACCTGCCAAGGCCGCTTCGGCGCCTGCTGCACCCGTTTCGGGCACCGGCCAGATTCCGGCCAAGTAATCAGGTTGTTTTCATGCAGCCGTTCGTGAGAAACGGCTTCATTTCAGGGTAAACTCTAAATCTGTTCAGAAAGCCAAATGCCTCAACGGCACCTCATGCCATCTGGACAGTTAAAAACCGCGGTCGTGGTGAAATTGGTAGACACGCTATCTTGAGGGGGTAGTGGCGAAAGCTGTGCGAGTTCGAGTCTCGCCGACCGCACCAAATCTCACCGGCAGAAGAACTCTCTCCAGAGGCTCTTCTGTCGGTGGCAAGCGGTGAAAATTTCTCGATGAACCTCGATTCCTACCTTCCCGTCCTTTTGTTCATTTTGGTCGGGGTCGGCGTAGGCGTCGCCCCGCAAGTCATCGGATACATCCTCGGGCCCAATCGGCCCGACGCTGCGAAGAACGCGCCCTACGAGTGCGGCTTCGAAGCCTTCGAGGATGCGCGCATGAAATTCGATGTGCGCTATTACCTCGTTGCGATTCTCTTCATCCTCTTCGATCTCGAGATTGCCTTTCTCTTTCCGTGGGCCATTGCGCTCAAGGAAATCGGCGCTGTTGGCTTCTGGGCCATGATGATCTTTCTCGCCATCCTCGTCGTGGGCTTCGTCTACGAGTGGAAAAAAGGCGCGCTCGACTGGGAATGACAAGGAAGCTACACGATGGCCATTGAAGGCGTTCTCAAAGAAGGCTTCGTCACCACGACCTACGACTCGGTCGTGAACTGGGCGAAGACCGGATCTCTCTGGCCGATGACGTTCGGCCTCGCATGCTGTGCGGTTGAAATGATGCACGCGGGCGCGGCCCGCTACGACATCGACCGTTTCGGCATGCTGTTCCGTCCCAGCCCGCGCCAGTCCGATCTGATGATCGTGGCCGGCACGCTGTGCAACAAGATGGCGCCGGCGCTGCGCAAGGTCTACGACCAGATGCCCGAGCCGCGCTGGGTGCTCTCGATGGGCTCCTGCGCGAACGGCGGCGGTTACTACCACTACAGCTATTCCGTGGTGCGTGGCTGCGACCGCATTGTGCCGGTCGACGTCTATGTGCCAGGTTGCCCGCCCACCGCTGAAGCACTGCTGTACGGCGTGATCCAGCTGCAGCAGAAGATTCGCCGCACCAACACCATTGCCCGCGCCTGAGAGATTGCCGACGATGACTGACTTTGCAATTTCGCCGGAGGTGCTGCGCGCCACCATCGCCGAGGCGCTCGGCGCCAAGGCCAAGAGCGTGACGATCGCGCTTGAAGAAGTGACCGTCGTGGTCAGCGCCGCCGACTACATCGACGCGGCGTTGCTGCTGCGCGATGCGCCCGGCTGCCGTTTCGAACAGCTGATCGACCTGTGCGGCATGGACTATTCCGACTACCGCGAAGGCGAGTGGCAGGGCGAACGCTACGGCGTCGTCTCGCACCTGCTCTCCGTGAGCCTCAATCAGCGTGTGCGCCTGAAGGTGTTCGCGACCAGCGAAGATCTGCCCGTGATCGACTCGCTCCAGCCCGTCTGGAGCGCCGCCACGTGGTTCGAGCGCGAAGCCTTCGACCTGTACGGCATCGTGTTCGACGGCCACGACGACCTGCGTCGCATCCTGACCGACTACGGCTTCATCGGCCACCCGTTCCGCAAGGACTTCCCGGTGTCGGGTCACGTCGAAATGCGCTACGACGAAGAGCAGAAGCGCGTGGTCTACCAGCCGGTCTCGATCGAGCCGCGCGAAATCACGCCGCGCGTGATCCGCGAAGACAACTACGGCGGCGGTTTGCACTGACAGATATGGCCGAAATCAAGAACTACACACTCAACTTCGGTCCCCAGCACCCCGCAGCACACGGCGTGCTGCGCCTGGTGCTCGAGCTGGACGGCGAAGTGATCCAGCGTGCCGACCCCCACATCGGCCTGCTGCACCGTGCGACCGAGAAGCTCGCCGAATCGCGCACCTTCATCCAGTCGCTGCCCTACATGGACCGCCTCGACTACGTGTCGATGATGTCCAACGAGCACGCCTACTGCCTCGCCATCGAGCGGATGATGGGCCTGGATGTGCCGATCCGCGCGCAGTACATCCGCGTGATGTTCGCCGAGATCACCCGCCTGCTGAACCACCTGCTGTGGCTCGGCGCGCACGGTCTCGATTGCGGCGCGATGAACATGCTCATCTACTGCTTCCGCGAGCGTGAAGATCTGT
This sequence comes from Variovorax sp. GW822-FHT04A09, assembly GCF_058801005.1. Lineage (NCBI taxonomy): Bacteria > Pseudomonadati > Pseudomonadota > Betaproteobacteria > Burkholderiales > Comamonadaceae > Variovorax > Variovorax sp. GW822-FHT04A09. Next base: position 1,080,065 of record NZ_JBXAMV010000002.1, read on the forward strand.
TCGACATGTACGAAGCCGTGTCCGGCGCGCGCATGCACGCGGCGTACTTCCGTCCGGGCGGTGTCTATCGTGACCTGCCGGATTCGATGCCGCAGTACAAGGTCAGCAAGATCAAGAATGCGAAGGCCATCGAGAAGCTCAACGAGAACCGTCAGGGCTCGCTGCTGGACTTCATCGACGACTTCTGCAAGCGCTTCCCGAAGATGGTCGACGAGTACGAGACGCTGCTCACCGACAACCGCATCTGGAAGCAGCGCACCGTGGGCATCGGCGTGGTCACGCCGGAGCGCGCGCTGAACCTGGGCTTCACCGGCCCGATGCTGCGCGGCTCGGGCGTCGAATGGGACCTGCGCAAGAAGCAGCCCTACGACGTCTACGACCAGATGCAGTTCGACGTGCCCGTGGGCAAGACCGGCGACTGCTACGACCGCTACCTGGTTCGCGTGGAAGAAATGCGCCAGGCCAACAAGATCATCCAGCAGTGCTCGGCCTGGCTGCGCGCCAACCCTGGCCCGGTGATCACCAGCAACCACAAGGTTGCCGCGCCCGCGCGCGAATCGATGAAGGCGAACATGGAGGAGCTGATCCACCATTTCAAGCTCTTCACCGAAGGCTTCCACGTGCCCGAAGGCGAAGCGTATGCCGCCGTCGAGCACCCCAAGGGCGAGTTCGGCATCTACCTCGTGAGCGACGGTGCCAACAAGCCGTACCGCCTGAAGATCCGCGCCCCGGGCTTCCCGCACCTCGCTGCCCTCGACGAAATGTCGCGCGGCCACATGATCGCCGACGCTGTCGCGGTGATCGGCACGATGGACATCGTGTTCGGCGAAATCGACAGGTGAGAAAGAGCGAATGACGACTTCCTCAACCCATCACCATGACGCGGCGCCCTCGGCGCCGTTGAAGGCTGCCATCCTCGAGCGTTTTGCGCGCGAGGTCGCGAAGTACCCCGAAGCCGGCAAGCAGTCGGCCGTGATGGCCTGCCTGGCCATCGTCCAGCAGGACGAAGGCTTCGTGAGCGTGCAGCGCGAGCGCGAGATCGCCGCCTACCTCGGCATGGCGCCCATCGCCGTGCACGAAGTGACGACCTTCTACAACATGTACAACCAGCATCCGGTGGGCAAGTTCAAGCTCAACGTGTGCACCAACCTGCCGTGCCAGCTGCGCGACGGCGTCACCGCGCTCGTGCACCTCGAGAAGAAGCTCGGCATCAAGATGGGCGAGACCACGGCCGACGGCCTGTTCACGCTGCAGCAGAGCGAATGCCTGGGCGCCTGCGCCGATTCGCCCGTGATGCTGGTCAACGACCGCACCATGTGCAGCTTCATGAGCAACGACAAGCTCGACCAGCTCATCGACGGTTTGCGCAGTGCCAAGCCAGGGGAGGCTTCGTGATGACGCCCGAACAGGTTCTCTCGCAATTCCAGGCCACCGGTGTCCAGACCTGCTTCCATGACCGCCACATCGGCGCTCAGATCTATGCAGGCCTGGACGGCACCAACTGGCACCTGGCCGACTACGAAGCGCGCGGCGGCTACCAGGCGCTGCGCAAGATCCTCACCGAGGGCCTGACGCCCGACCAGGTGATCGCCGAAGTGAAGGCCTCGGGCCTGCGCGGCCGTGGCGGCGCGGGTTTCCCGACCGGCCTGAAGTGGAGCTTCATGCCCCGCCAGTTCCCGGGCCAGAAGTACCTCGTCTGCAATTCGGACGAAGGCGAGCCCGGTACGTGCAAGGACCGCGACATCCTGCAGTTCAACCCGCACATCGTGATCGAAGGCATGGCCATCGCCGCGTATGCGATGGGCATCAGTGTGGGCTACAACTACATCCACGGCGAGATCTTCCAGAGCTACGACCGCTTCGAGGCCGCCCTCGAAGAGGCACGTGCCGCCGGCTATCTCGGCGACAAGATCATGGGCAGCACGTACAACTTCCAGTTGCACGCGGCCCACGGCTTCGGTGCCTACATCTGCGGCGAAGAAACCGCGCTGCTCGAATCGCTCGAAGGCAAGAAGGGCCAGCCGCGCTTCAAGCCGCCGTTCCCGGCCAGCTTCGGCCTGTACGGCAAGCCGACCACCATCAACAACACCGAGACCTTCGCGGCGGTGCCCTGGATCATCCGCAACGGCGGCCAGGCCTACCTCGAGTGCGGCAAGCCGAACAACGGCGGCACCAAGATCTACTCGGTGAGCGGCGACGTCGAGCTGCCCGGCAACTACGAAGTGCCGATGGGCACGCCGTTCTCCAAGCTGCTCGAACTGGCCGGCGGCGTGCGCAAGGGCCGCACGCTCAAGGCCGTGATCCCCGGCGGCTCGTCGTCGCCGGTGCTGCCGGCCGACATCATGATGGCCTGCACCATGGACTACGACTCCATCGCCAAGGCCGGCTCCATGCTCGGTTCGGGCGCCGTGATCGTGATGGACGACACGCGTTCGATGGTCGAGTCGCTCAAGCGCCTCTCGTACTTCTACATGCACGAGTCCTGCGGCCAGTGCACCCCCTGCCGCGAAGGCACGGGCTGGCTCTACCGCGTGGTGGACCGCATCCACAACGGCCAGGGCAAGCCCAGCGACATGCAGCTGCTGGACTCCGTGGCCGGCGACATCATGGGCCGCACCATCTGTGCGCTCGGCGATGCGGCAGCGATGCCCGTGCGCGCCATGATCAAGCACTTCCGCCATGAGTTCGAGGCCCTGATCCCGGGTCACGTCCCGACGGCGCCCGTCAAGGCCTGAGTGCGAGAAGAAACACAGACATGATCGAAATCGAACTCGACGGCAAGAAGGTCGAAGTGACCGAAGGCAGCATGGTGATGCATGCGGCCGAAAAGGCGGGCACCTACATTCCGCACTTCTGCTATCACAAGAAACTCAGCATCGCGGCCAACTGCCGCATGTGCCTGGTCGACGTGGAAAAGGCGCCCAAGCCGATGCCGGCCTGCGCCACGCCCGTCACGCAGGGCATGATCGTTCGCACCAAGAGCGACAAGGCCATCAAGGCGCAGCAGTCCGTCATGGAGTTCCTGCTGATCAACCACCCGCTGGATTGCCCCATCTGCGACCAGGGCGGCGAATGCCAGCTGCAGGACCTGGCCGTCGGCTACGGCGGTTCTTCTTCGCGCTACGAAGAAGAAAAGCGCGTCGTGTTCCACAAGGACGTCGGCCCGCTGATCAGCATGGAAGAAATGAGCCGTTGCATTCACTGCACGCGCTGCGTCCGTTTCGGCCAGGAAGTGGCCGGCGTGATGGAGCTGGGCATGTCGCACCGCGGCGAGCACTCCGAAATCGAAACCTTCCTCGGCGACTCGGTCGACTCCGAGCTGTCGGGCAACATGATCGACATCTGCCCGGTCGGCGCGCTCACGAGCAAGCCGTTCCGCTACAGCGCCCGCACCTGGGAACTGTCGCGCCGCAAGTCGGTGAGCCCGCACGATTCCACCGGTGCCAACCTGATCGTCCAGGTCAAGAACAACCGCGTCATGCGCGTGGTGCCGCTCGAGAACGAAGACGTCAACGAATGCTGGATCGCCGACCGCGACCGCTTCTCGTACGAAGCGCTCAACGGCACGGAACGTCTGACGCAGCCCATGCTGAAGCAGGGCGGCCAATGGCAGCAGGTCGACTGGCAGACGGCGCTCGAGTACGTCGCCAACGGCCTCAAGCAGATCAAGACCGACCACGGTGCGCAAAGCATCGGCACGCTGGTCAGCCCGCACAGCACGCTCGAAGAGCTGCAGCTCGCCGCCATGCTCACGCGTGAACTCGGCAGCGACAACATCGACTACCGCCTGCGCAACGCCGAATTCACGACCTTCGAAGGCGTGCGTTGGCTCGGCACTTCGATCGCTTCGCTCACGCAAGTGCAGCGCGCGCTGGTCGTCGGTTCGAACCTGCGCAAGGAACATCCTCTGTTCGCACAACGCATCCGCCAGGCCGTGCGCAAGGGCGCCGCGCTGTCGGTGATCACCTCGTCCAGCCTCATGGCCGACCGCGCTGCCTGGGCTATCGACGTGGCGCAAGCGGCCATCGTCGAAGCCGACCAGTGGGTCGAGGCGCTGGCCGCAGTGGCCGCTGCCATCGCCCAGACCAACGGCGCCGCCGCACCGCTGGCACCGAAGAACGCGCCCGACGCTGCCGCGCAAGCCATCGCAGCCTCGCTGCTGAGTGGCGAGCGCAAGGCGATCCTGCTCGGCAATGCCGCCGCGCACCACGCGCAAGCCAGCAGCCTGCTGGCCCTCGCGAACTGGATCGGCGCACAGACCGGCGCCACCGTCGGCTACCTGACCGAAGCGGGCAACACCGTGGGCGCACAGCTCGTGGGCGCCTTCCCGCAGAACGGCGGCCTCGATGCCGGCCGCATGCTCGCCGCCGGCTCCGGCCTCAAGGCCGTGCTGCTGCTGAACACCGAGCCGGTGTTCGATTCGGCCGCCGGCGCTGCCGCCGCCGATGTCATCGGCAATGCGCAGATGGTGGTCACGCTGAGCCCCTTCAAGGCCAACCTCGAATTCAGCGACGTGCTGCTGCCCATCGCCCCGTTCACCGAAACGCCCGGCACCTTCGTCAATGCCGAAGGCCGCGTGCAAGGTTTCCATGCCGTCGTGAAGCCGCAAGGCGAAACGCGTCCGGCCTGGAAGGTGCTGCGCGTGCTGGCGAACCTGCTCGGCCTGCCGGGCTTCGCCTTCGAATCGACCGCCGAGGTGCTGGCCACTGTCGGTGACAAGGGCACCGTGCCGGCGAACGCGTTGAGCAACGCCACCTCCGCCAAGGCCGTCGCGGCCAGCGGCGCCGTGGCAGCGCCCGTGGTCGCGAGCATCTACCAGCTCGACTCGATCGTGCGCCGCGCACCGTCGCTGCAGCTGACCGCCGACGCGCGCAATAGCGCACAGGCCGCACCCGCTCGTGCCGAGGAGGCCCTGGCATGATCGACGCAATTCATGGCTTCGGCCAGGGGCTGGTCGCCGCAGGCTGGTGGACGTCCGTCGTCTGGCCCGTGGTCTGGACGCTGATCAAGATCATCGTCGTCGTGATCCCGCTGATGCTGGCCGTGGCGTACCTCACGCTGTGGGAACGCAAGGCCATCGGCTTCACGCAGATCCGCGTGGGCCCGAACCGCATCGGGCCGCTGGGCCTGCTGCAGCCGATCGCCGACGCGCTCAAGCTGATGACCAAGGAAATCATCCTTCCGACGGTCGCCAACAAGGGCCTGTTCCTGCTCGGTCCCATCATGACCATCATGCCGGCGCTGGCCGCATGGGCCGTGATTCCCTTCGGCCCCGACGTGGCGCTGGCCAACATCAATGCCGGCCTGCTGTTCGTGATGGCCATCACCTCGCTCGAGGTGTACGGCGTGATCATCGCCGGCTGGGCCTCGAACTCGAAGTACGCCTTCCTGGGCGCGCTGCGCGCCTCGGCACAGATGGTGAGCTACGAAATCGCGATGGGCTTCTGCTTCGTCGTGGTGCTGATGGTCACGGGCAGCCTGAACATGTCCGACATCGTGACGGTGCAGGGCAAGGGCATGTTCCATGACATGGGGCTGGGCTTCCTGTCGTGGAACTGGCTGCCGCTGCTGCCGATCTTCGTCGTGTACTTCATCTCGGGCCTGGCCGAAACCAACCGCCACCCGTTCGACGTGGTGGAAGGCGAATCGGAAATCGTGGCCGGCCACATGATCGAGTACTCGGGCATGAGCTTCGCGATGTTCTTCCTGGCCGAGTACGCCAACATGTGGCTCGTCTCGATCCTGACCGTGGTGCTGTTCCTCGGCGGATGGCTGCCGCCGTTCGAGTTCCTGAGCTTCATTCCGGGCTGGATCTGGCTGGGCCTGAAGACCTTCTGCGTGGTCACCATGTTCCTGTGGGTGCGCTCGACGTTCCCGCGCTTCCGCTACGACCAGATCATGCGTCTGGGCTGGAAGATCTTCATTCCCGTCACCCTGGTGTGGCTGGTCGTGGTCGGTGGCTGGATGCAGACGCCGTTCAACATCTGGAAATAAGCAGGAAGCGACGACATCATGACTGCTTCACACACCGCCGGAGGGCTCGGACGCACCTCCAAGCTGGCCTCCGCACCGTTCTCGCTCAAGGACTTCCTGGGCAGCTTCATGCTGTTCGAACTGTTCAAGGGCCTGGCCATCACGGGCAAGTACGCCTTCGCGCGCAAGATCACCGTCCAGTTCCCCGAAGAGAAGACGCCGCTGTCGCCGCGCTTTCGCGGCCTGCACGCGCTGCGCCGCTACGAGAACGGCGAAGAGCGCTGCATCGCCTGCAAGCTGTGCGAGGCCGTGTGCCCCGCACTGGCCATCACCATCGAATCCGACGTGCGTGACGACGGCTCGCGCCGCACCACGCGCTACGACATCGACCTGACCAAGTGCATCTTCTGCGGCTTCTGCGAAGAGAGCTGCCCGGTCGACTCGATCGTCGAGACGCACATCTTCGAATACCACGGCGAAAAGCGCGGCGACCTGTACTTCACCAAGGACATGCTGCTGGCTGTGGGCGACCGCTACGAAAAAGAAATCGCGGCGAACAAGGCGGCCGACGCCAAGTACCGCTGAGCCGGCTCCGCTCGAAACCCGTACCAATCGAATCCCAATGGACGTCAAGACCGGTCTGTTCTATCTGTTTGCCGCGGTGCTGCTGTTTGCAGCCTTCCGCGTCATCACCTCCCGCAATCCCGTGTACGCCGCGCTGTACCTGGTGCTGGCATTCTTCCAGGCCTCGGCCATCTGGCTGCTGCTGCGCGCCGAGTTCCTGGCGATCTCGCTCGTGCTGGTGTACGTCGGCGCCGTGATGGTGCTGTTCCTGTTCGTCGTGATGATGCTGGACATCGACGTCGACGGCCTGCGAGAGGGCTTCTGGAAGCACTTCCCGCTGGCCGCAGGCATCGGCGCGCTCATCGCGCTCGAAATGGCCGCTGTGCTCATGGGCGGCTTCCGCCTGGGCGAAGGCCCGCGCGCCATGGCGACGACCTCGCCCAACAGCTCGAACACGCTCGAGCTGGGCAAGCTGCTGTATTCCGAATACCTCTACCCGCTGGAAATCGCCGCGGTCATCCTGCTGGTGGCCATCATTGCCGCCATTGCACTGACGCTGCGCACCCGCAAGGACAGCAAGTACGTCAACCCGTCGGACCAGGTGCGCGTGAAGGCGCGCGACCGTGTGCGCATCGTGCAGATGCCTGTCACGCGTGCGGCCGAGCCGGTGGTTGAGGCCCCGGCAGCGGATGCCGCTGCAAAGGAAAACAAGGCATGACGCTCACGCTCGGACACTTTCTCTCGCTCGGCGCGATGCTCTTCGCGCTGTCGGTGATCGGCATCTTCCTGAACCGCAAGAACCTGATCGTGCTGCTGATGGCCATCGAACTGATGCTGCTGGCGGTCAACATGAACTTCGTGGCCTTCTCGCACTACCTGGGCGACATGCACGGCCAGATCTTCGTGTTCTTCATCCTGACGGTGGCGGCGGCCGAATCGGCCATCGGCCTGGCGCTGCTGGTCCTGTTGTTCCGCAACAAGTCCAACATCAACGTCGACGAACTCAACTCGCTCAAGGGTTGACAGCAGTATGAGCGCAACCCTTTCCGCATCCACCTTGCTGGCCGTGCCGCTGGCACCCCTGGTCGGCGCCGCACTTGCCGGCCTGTTCGGCACGAAGTTCGGCGGCAACCACATCGGCCGCAAGGTCACGCATTCGCTGACCATCCTGGGCGTGTTCGTCGCCTTCGTGATCTCGGCGATGACGCTGAAGTCGGTCATCGTCGACGGTGCCCGCTTCAACCAGACCATCTACGAATGGATGATGGTCGGCGGCCTGAAGATGGAAGTCGGCTTCCTGGTCGACGGCCTCACGGCCATGATGATGTGCGTCGTGACCTTCGTGTCGCTGATGGTTCACATCTACACCATCGGCTACATGGAAGAAGACGACGGCTACAACCGTTTCTTCTCGTACATCTCGCTCTTTACCTTCTCGATGCTGATGCTCGTCATGAGCAACAACATGCTCCAGCTGTTCTTCGGCTGGGAGGCGGTGGGCCTGGTGTCGTACCTGCTGATCGGCTTCTGGTTCAACAAGCCCACGGCCATCTTCGCGAACATGAAGGCCTTCCTGGTCAACCGCGTGGGTGACTTCGGCTTCATCCTGGGCATCGGCCTGATCGCCGCCTACGCCGGCACGCTGAACTACGGCGAAGCCTTCGCCAAGGCGCACACGCTGGCCGGCATCACCTTCCCGGGCACCGAGTGGATGCTCATCACGGTGATCTGCATCTGCCTGTTCATCGGCGCGATGGGCAAGAGCGCTCAGTTCCCGCTGCACGTGTGGCTGCCCGACTCGATGGAAGGCCCGACCCCCATCTCGGCGCTGATCCACGCGGCGACCATGGTGACGGCCGGCATCTTCATGGTGGCGCGCATGTCGCCGCTGTTCGAGCTGAGCGACACGGCCCTGAGCTTCATCCTCGTGATCGGTGCCATCACCGCGCTGTTCATGGGCTTCCTGGGCATCATCCAGAACGACATCAAGCGCGTGGTCGCGTACTCGACGCTGTCGCAGCTGGGCTACATGACGGTGGCGCTCGGTGCCTCGGCCTACTCGGTCGCGGTGTTCCACCTGATGACGCACGCGTTCTTCAAGGCGCTGCTGTTCCTTGGCGCGGGCTCGGTGATCATCGGCATGCACCACAACCAGGACATCCGCTGGATGGGTGGCGTGCGCAAGTACATGCCCATCACCTGGATCACCTCGCTGCTGGGTTCGCTCGCGCTGATCGGCACGCCGCTGTTCTCGGGCTTCTACTCGAAGGACAGCATCATCGAGGCCGTGCACGAAAGCCACCTGTGGGGCGCGCAGTTCGCCTACTACGCGGTGCTGGCCGGCGTGTTCGTGACGGCGTTCTACTCGTTCCGCATGTACTTCCTGGTCTTCCACGGCAAGGAACGCTACGACCAGAACCCCGACGCACACCACGACGACCATGCGCACGACGCGCACGGACACGACGACCACGGCCATGGCCACGACGCCCACAAGCCGCACGAATCGCCGATGGTGGTCTGGCTGCCGCTGGTGCTGCTGGCGATCCCCTCGGTGGTGATCGGCTTCATGACCATCGACCCGATGCTGTTCGGCGGCTTCTTCAAGGACGCGATCTTCGTCGACGGTGCCAAGCACCACGCGATGGGCGAACTGAAGGAAGCCTTCCACGGCCCGGTCGCCATGGCGATCCACGGCCTGCAGACCGCACCGTTCTGGCTGGCGCTGGCCGGCGTGGCGCTGTCGTACTACATGTACATGATGAACCCGGCACTGCCGGCCGCCATCAAGCGCGCCTTCAGCCCGATCTACAACCTGCTCGAGAACAAGTACTACCTCGACTGGATCAACGAGAACATCCTTGCCCGCGGTGCGCGCCTGCTCGGCACGGGCCTGTGGAAGGGCGGCGACCAGGCGCTGATCGACGGCGCGCTCGTCAACGGTTCCTGGAAGGTGGTGGGTCGCGTGGCCGGCGTCGTGCGCTGGCTGCAGTCGGGCTTCATCTACCACTACGCCTTCGCGATGCTGCTGGGCATCTTCATCCTGATGACGTACTTCGTCTGGTTCAAACGTTGAGCCCGAACGCTGGAGAAAAAGAAAAATGGGTTTGTTGAGCCTTGCCATCTGGGTGCCGATCGCATTCGGCGCCGTGCTGCTGGCGTTTGGCCGCGACGAGCACGCCAAGGGCGTGCGCTGGGTCGCGCTCGTCGGTGCCATCGTGAGCTTCCTGGTCACGGTGCCGCTGTTCACGCGCTTCCAGAACGGAACCGCCGCGATGCAGTTCGTCGAGAAGACGAGCTGGATCTCGCGCTTCAACGTCAACTACCACCTGGGCATCGACGGCATGTCGCTGTGGCTGGTGCTGCTGACCTCGTTCATCACGGTCGTGGTCGTGATCTCGGCCTGGGAAGTGATCACCGAGCGCGTGAACCAGTACATGGGCGCGTTCCTGATCCTGTCGGGCTTCATGATCGGCGTGTTCTCGGCGCTCGACGGCATCCTGTTCTACGTGTTCTTCGAAGCCACGCTGATCCCGATGTACCTGATCATCGGCATCTGGGGCGGCCCGAACAAGATCTACGCGGCGTTCAAGTTCTTCCTGTATACGCTGCTCGGCTCGCTGCTGATGCTGGTCGCGCTGATCTTCCTGTACAACAAGTCGGGCGGCAGCTTCAACATCCTGAGCTGGCACAAGCTGCCGCTGGGTTCGACCGCACAGACCTTCCTGTTCTTCGCCTTCTTCGCGGCCTTCGCCGTCAAGGTGCCGATGTGGCCGGTCCACACCTGGCTGCCCGACGTGCACGTCGAGGCCCCCACGGGCGGTTCGGCCGTGCTGGCCGCAATCATGCTGAAGCTGGGTGCCTACGGTTTCCTGCGCTTCTCGATGCCCATCGCGCCTGACGCTTCGCACGAGTGGGCGTGGCTCATGATCGCGCTGTCGCTCATCGCCGTGATCTACGTGGGCCTGGTTGCGCTGGTGCAGCAGGACATGAAGAAGCTGGTGGCGTACTCGTCGGTCGCCCACATGGGCTTCGTGACGCTGGGCTTCTTCATCTTCAACGAGCTCGGCGTGTCCGGCGGCATCGTGCAGATGATTGCCCACGGCTTCGTGTCGGGCGCCATGTTCCTGGGCATCGGCGTGCTGTACGACCGCGTGCACTCGCGCCAGATCGCCGACTACGGCGGCGTGGTCAACACCATGCCCAAGTTCGCCGCGTTCGCGCTGCTGTTCGCCATGGCCAACTGTGGCCTGCCGGGCACGGCCGGTTTCGTGGGCGAGTGGATGGTGATTCTGGGCGCCGTCAAGGCCAACTTCTGGGTCGGCCTGGGCGCCGCCACCGCACTGATCTTCGGCGCCGCCTACACCCTGTGGATGTACAAGCGCGTGTACCTGGGCCCGGTCGGCAACGACCACGTCAAGGAACTGAAGGACATCAACGCCCGCGAATTCCTGATGCTCTCGCTGCTGGCGATCGCCGTGCTGTGGATGGGCCTGTATCCGAAGCCTTTCACCGACGCGATGGATGCCTCCGTCGTCGAGCTTCTGCGCCATGTGGCGATTTCGAAGCTGCCCGTCTGATGCCACGCTGAAGAAGAGAACGAGATGATTGACAAACTCAGCTGGGTGACGATCTACCCCGAAATCGTGTTGCTGGTCATGGCCTGCATCATTGCGCTGGTCGACCTGTCGGACACGAGCCCGCGCCGCACCCGCACCTACATCCTGACGCTGCTCACGCTGGCGGCGGTGGCCGTGCTGACCGGCCTGGCCGCTGTCGGCGGCAAGACCTCCTACGGCTTCGGCGGCATGGTGGTGAGCGACACGATGGGCAACTGGCTCAAGTGCTTTGCCTCGCTGGCCCTGATGGTGACGCTGGTCTACGGCCGTCCCTACGCGGCCGACCGCGAGATGCTGCGCGGCGGCGAGATGTTCACGATCAGCATGCTGGCCCTGCTGGGCATGTTCGTGATGATCGGCGGCAGCAACTTCCTGCTGATCTACCTCGGCCTGGAACTGCTCACGCTGTCGAGCTACGCGCTCGTGGCGCTGCGCCGCGACAACGCGGTGGCCAGCGAAGCCGCCATGAAGTACTTCGTGCTCGGCGCCATGGCCAGCGGGTTCCTGCTGTACGGCCTGTCGATGATGTACGGCGCCACCGGCTCGCTCGACCTGAACGAAGTGTTCAAGGCGATCTCGACTGGCAAGGTGAACCATCAGGTGCTGGTGTTCGGCCTGGTCTTCATCGTGGCCGGCCTGGCGTTCAAGGTCGGTGCCGCACCGTTCCACATGTGGGTGCCCGACGTCTACCAGGGCGCGCCGACGGCGATCACGTTGCTGATCGGCGCCGCGCCCGAGCTGGCTGCCTTCGGCATCATCATCCGCCTCCTGGTCGACGGCCTGCAGCCGCTGGCCATCGACTGGCAGCAGATGCTCGCCGTGCTGGCGGTGGCGTCGCTGGTGATCGGCAACCTGGCCGCCATCGCGCAGAGCAACCTCAAGCGCATGCTGGCCTACTCGACCATCGCGCAGATGGGCTTCATGCTGCTGGGCCTGGTGGCGGGTTCCGACCTGCAGGGCACGCAGAACGCGCAGGCCGCCTACAGCGCCGCGATGTTCTATGTCGTGACCTACGTGCTGACCACGCTGGCGAGCTTCGGCATCATCCTGCTGCTGGCGCGCGAAGGCTTCGAAAGCGAAGAGATCACCGACCTGGCCGGCCTGAACCAGCGCAGCCCGCTGTACGCCGGCGTGATGGCCATCGCGATGTTCTCGCTGGCCGGCCTGCCGCCACTCGTTGGCTTCTACGCCAAGCTGGCCGTGCTGCAGGCGCTGATCGCCTCGGGCGCCGCCATCTACATCGGCCTGGCCGTGTTCGCCGTGATCACTTCGCTGATCGGTGCGTTCTACTACCTGCGCGTGGTCAAGGTCATGTACTTCGACGCGCCCGTCACGGCGACCACCGTGTCGGCCTCGTTCGACGTGCGCACCGTGCTCACGATCAACGGCGCGCTGATCCTGATTCTTGGCGTGCTGCCCGGCGGTCTGATGACGCTGTGCTACGACGCCATCGCGGCCACGCTGGCCCACTGACGCGGTCCGCAACACGGTGTCGCAAACCGCGTCGGTCTGGGTGGTGCTGCTGGTGGCCCTGGTGGCCGCCAACCTGCCGTTCCTGAATGAGCGCCTGTTCGGGGCGGTGCCGCTGTCGACCGCGCACAAGTCGCTCGCCATCCGCTTCGGCGAACTGGTGGTGCTGTACTTCATTGCCGGCGGCATCGGCCTGCTGTTCGAACGCAGGGCAGGGCAGATCGCGGCGCAGGGCTGGGAGTTCTACGCGGTGACGGCCTCGCTGTTCGTCGTGCTGGCCTTTCCGGGGTTCACCTGGCGCTACCTGATGAAGCACAGGCACTGACATGACTTCTCCCATTGCCGATTCGCACCTGAAGGAAGAGCTCGTCAGCAGCGAAGAGCTCTTCAAGGGCAAGTTCCTGCACGCCAAGCGCGACACCATCCGCCTGCCCGACGGCCACAGCGCCACGCGCGAGTACGTGGTGCATCCCGGCGCGGTGGTGGTGATTCCGCTGCTCGACGACGGCCGCGTGGTGCTGGAGCGCCAGTTTCGCTACCCGGTGGACCGGGTGATCGTCGAGTTTCCCGCGGGCAAGCTCGACGCCGGCGAAGATCCGCTGCTGTGCGGCCAGCGCGAACTGCTCGAGGAAACCGGCTACTCCGCGCGCGAATGGGCGCATGCGGGCGCCACGCACCTGGCGGTGGCGTACTCGACCGAGATCATCCACATCTACTTCGCACGCGGCCTTTCGCTGGGCGAGCGCCAGCTCGACCACGGCGAGTTTCTCGACGTGTTCACCGCCACGCCGCAGGAACTCATCGGCTGGTGCCGCGACGGCACCGTGACCGACGCGAAGACGCTCACCTGTGCCCTGTGGCTGCAGAACGTCCTGTCGGGCGCATGGGCACTGGATTGGCAGGCCGCAGCCTCGCAAGGCGGCGCGGGATAATCCGCGCATGAAGGTCCTCGATCTCCGCTGCACGCACGGCCACGGCTTCGAGGGCTGGTTTGCGTCCAATGAAGCGTTTGACAGCCAGCTCGCCAGCGGCCTCGTCGAGTGCCCGGTCTGCGGCGACACAGCGATCGTCAAGCTGCTGAGCGCGCCCCGCCTGAACCTGAGCAACGCCAAGGCGCCGAAGGAAGAAGGGCGCGGCGACGCGGCCCACGCGCCGTCGGCGCCGGCATCGCCTCCCACGCAAGTATCCGCAAGCGCGACTTCACCCGAAGCCCGCTGGATGCGCGCCGTGCGCGAAGTGCTGGCCAAGACCGAAGACGTCGGCGACCGCTTCGCTGACGAGGCCCGCAAGATGCACTACGGCGAAACCGCCGAGCGCGGCATCCGCGGCCAGGCCACGCCGGAGCAGACCGAGGCGTTGCTCGACGAAGGCATTCCGGTGATGGCGCTGCCGATTCCGGCGGCGCTCAAGGAAACCCTGCAGTAACCGACGACTGACCCGATCGATCGGGTCAGGCCGTGAACTGCAGCGCGGCCAGCCGCGCGTACACACCGCCTTGCGCCACCAGCGCCGCGTGCGTTCCCTGTTCGACGATGCCGCCGTGGTCCAGCACGATGATGCGGTCGGCCTTCTGCACGGTCGCCAGGCGGTGGGCGATCACGAGCGTGGTGCGGTTTTCCATCGCCGATTCCAGCGCGGCCTGCACCATGCGTTCGCTCTCGGCGTCGAGCGCGCTGGTGGCTTCGTCCAGCAGCAGCAGCGGCGGGTTCTTCAGGATGGCCCGCGCAATGGCGATGCGCTGGCGCTGGCCGCCCGACAGCCGCACGCCGCGTTCGCCCAGGAAGGTGTCGTAGCCCTCGGGCAGGGCCTGCAGGAAGTCGTGCGCGAAGGCGGCGCGCGCCGCGGCGTGCACCTCCTCGGCGCTGGCGTCGGGCCGGCCGTAGCGGATGTTCTCGAAGGCGCTGGCCGAGAAGATCACCGCGTCCTGCGGCACGAGGCCGATGCGGGTGCGCAGGTCGTGCAGCGCGAGCGCGTCGAGCGACGCACCGTCGAGCACGATGCGCCCCGACTGTGGGTCGTAGTAGCGCAGCAGCAGCTGGAACACCGTGCTCTTGCCCGCGCCGCTCGATCCCACCAGCGCCACGGTCTCGCCCGGCGCGATGTCCAGGCTGAAGTCGCGCAGCGCCGGCGTGCCCGGCCGCGAAGGGTAGTGGAAGGTGATCGCGTCGAAGCGGATCGCGCTGCCCGCGGCGGGAACGGGGGCGACTGCCGGCCGTGCGGGGGAGGCGATGGCCGTCGGCGCGTGCAGCAGTTCCATCAGGCGCTCGGTGGCACCGGCGGCGCGCAGCAGGTCGCCGTACACCTCGCCGAGCACGGCCGTGGCGCTCGCCAGGATCGCTACGTAGACCACGGTCTGGCCCAGGTGGCCGGCCGTGATGTCGCCGCGGAGCACGGCCTGCGTGCCTTCGTACAGGCCCCAGAGCAGGGCGGCCGAGGTGGCAATGATGATGAAGGCCACGAGCACCGAGCGCGCGCGCGTGCGGCGCACGGCGGTATGAAAGGCGTTCTCGGTCGAGCCCTTGAAGCGGTCGGCCTCGCGGCCTTCGGCCGTGTAGCTCTGCACCACGGGAATCGCGTTCAGCACCTCGGCCGCGATGGCGCTCGAGTCGGCCACGCGGTCCTGGCTGGCGCGCGACAGCTTGCGCACGCGGCGGCCGAACCACATGCTCGGCAGCACCACCAGCACCAGGATGCCCAGCACCTGCACCATCACATAAGGGTTGGTCCAGACCAGCACCGCCAGCGCGCCCACGCCCATGACGGCATTGCGCAGGCCCATGCTCAGCGACGAGCCGACCACCGTCTGCACGAGCGTGGTGTCGGCCGTGAGGCGCGACAGCACCTCGCCGGTCTGCGTGGTCTCGAAGAAGGCCGGGCTCTGCTGCAGCACATGGCCGTAGACCGCATTGCGCAGGTCGGCCGTGACGCGCTCGCCGAGCCAGCTCACCGTATAGAAGCGCGCCGCTGAAAACAGGCCCAGCGCCACGGCCACCGCGAAGAGGGCGCCGAAGTGCTCGCGCAGCGCCATGGTCTGGGCGCCCTTGTCGGCGCTGACCAGGCCGCCGTCAATCAGGCTGCGCAGGGCGATAGGAAAAGCCAGCGTCGTGACGGCCGCCATCACCAGGAAGACCCCCGCCAGCACGATCTGCACGCGGTAGGGGCGAAGGAAGGGGCGCAACCCCGACAGCGAGCGGGGCGAACCCTTGGCTGCGGAGGACGACGGAGGGGAAGAAGCCATGGGCGCGGATTCTACCGAGCCCTTGCCCCCACAAAGGTCGCCTTGACAGTAATTGCCATGACAACTAATATTTCGGCCATGAGCGATGCCCCCATTTCCCCGGTCCCTCCGACGCCCGACGAGGCCGTGCGCCCGCCGGCCGACTTCTATCGCGCCGAGGACTACCGCGCCGAAGAGAGCATCGGCTACCTGATGCGCCGCATCGTTACGTCCGTCGGCCAGACCGTCGGCACGCGCATGTGCGAGCCCGGCAGCCCCACCTACCCGCAGTGGGTGCCGCTGTACAAGCTGCACGTCGGCGCCGCGACCACCGTGGCCGAACTGGCCCGCGCCTGCGAGCTCGACACCGGCGCCATGACGCGCCTGCTCGACCGCCTCGAGGCCAAGGGCCTGTGCCGGCGCGTGCGCTCGCTCGAAGACCGCCGCGTGGTCAACATCGAACTCACCGACGAAGGCCGTGCGGCCGCGAAGGAAGTGCCCTATGTGCTGAGCCGGGTGCAGAACGAGTACCTGGCCGGCTTCAGCCTCGAAGAATGGGAGCAGCTCAAGGACTACTTGCGCCGCATCCTCGACAACGCACAGGGCCTCGCGGCCCGTGGAGAGAAGAATGACTGAGTCTTTCGCCGTGCGCGCGCTGCGCCGCACGCCCGTCGTGGCTGCCGCGCTGGCGGTGGTCGCGCTCGCCGGTTGCGCCGACATGGCCGGCATCGGCTCGCACGCCACGCTGCGCGATGCGACCACGCTCGGCATCGCGGCCGACCCCGCGCGCGCCAATGTGCCCAGCATGGACAGCCAGTGGTGGCAGGCCTTCGGCGACAGCCAGCTCAATGCGCTGGTCGACCAGGCCGTGGCCGGCAACCCGAACCTGCAGGTCGCGCGTGCGCGCCTCGTGCGCGCCCAGGCCTCGGCGGACATCGCCGGCGCGGCGCTGCTGCCCAAGGTCGGTGCCGACCTGAACCTGAACCGCCAGAAGTTCAACAGCAACTACATCTACCCGGCGCCGCTGGGCGGCTCGACGCAGAACATCGGCCTGCTGCAGCTCGGCGCGAGCTGGGAGCTCGACTTCTTCGGCAAGAACCGCAGCGCGCTCGACACCGCCCTCGGCGCAGCCAACGCCGCAGCGGCCGACGCCGATGCCGCCCGCGTGCTGCTCGCGAGCAACGTGGCGCGCAGCTACTTCCAGTGGGCGCGCCTGAACGAGCAGGTCGAAGTGGCCAAGCGCACGCTGGCCCAGCGCGACGAGACCTTCAAGCTGGTGCGCGACCGCGTCTCGGCCGGCCTCGACACCCGCCTCGAACTGCGCCAGAGCGAAGGCGGCCTGCCCGAAGCCCGTCAGCAGATCGAAGCGCTCAACGAGCAGATCGCGCTGCAGCAGCATGCGCTCGATGCGCTCGTGGGCCAGCCCAACGTGTCGGCCTCGCTCAAGCCGCCGGTGCTCGCGGGCGTGAAGCCGATGGCGCTGCAGGCGAACATCCCCGCCGACCTGTTGGGCCGCCGCGCCGACATCGCCGCCGCGCGCTGGCGCGTCGAAGCGGCCACCAGCGACGTGGCCAACGCCAAGACCCAGTTCTATCCCAACGTGAACCTCACGGCCTTTGCCGGCTTCCAGAGCCTGGGTTTCGGCAAGCTGCTCAAGTCGGGCAGCGAGCAGTGGGGCGTGGGCCCGGCCATCCACCTGCCGATCTTCGAAGGCGGGCGCCTGCGCGCCAACCTGCGCGGCAAGTCGGCCGATCTCGACGTGGCCATCGAAAGCTACAACGCCACCGTGCTCGATGCCGTGCGCGACGCGGCCGATCAGGTCTCGAGCGCACAGTCGATCGTGCGCCAGCAGACCGAGCAGCGCGCCGCGCAGACGGCCGCCGAAGGCGCCTACGACATTGCCGTGCAGCGCTACCGCGCCGGCCTGGGCAACTACCTCAATGTGCTGACCGCCGAAACCGCCGTGCTGGCCCAGCGCCGCCTCGCGGTCGACCTGGCGGCCCGCGCGCTCGACACGCAGGTGGGCCTGGCGCGCGCCCTGGGCGGCGGCTGGCAGCCGCCGGCCACCGCCACGGCCGCGGCCCCGGCGGCCGCCGCACTGAACTGATTTGCTGATCCGCCTTCTTCGGAAAGAACTCCATCATGAGCGATAACAACACTCCGACATCCGCTTCCCCCGTGCCCGCGACCGCAGCGCCAGACGCGCCTCAAGCGCCCGCGGGCAATGGCAAGCGCCGCCGCGCACTCACCGTTCTCACCGCCGTGGTGCTGGTCGCCGGCGGCGGCTGGGGCCTGTACGAATGGCTGGTCGCCAGCCACTACGAGAACACCGACAACGCCTACGTGCAGGGCAACGTCATCCAGATCACGCCGCAGATCGGCGGCACCGTCATGGCCATCGGCGCCGACGACACCGACTTCGTGAAGGCCGGCCAGCCGCTGGTGCAGCTCGACCCGGCCGATGCCAAGGTCGCGCTCGAGCAGGCCGAGGCCGCGCTCGCACAGGCCGTGCGCCAGGTGCGCACGCTGTATGCCAACAACGGCTCGCTGGCCGCGCAGGTCACGCTGCGCCAGTCGGACATCGCCAAGGCCCAGAGCGACATCGCCAAGGCGCAGGACGACCTGCAGCGCCGCCGCGCGCTGTCGGGCAACGGCGCCGTGTCGAAGGAAGAACTCAACCACGCCGAGACGCAACTGGCCAACGCCAGGAGCGCACTGGCCGCCGCACAGGCCGGCGTGGTCGCCGCGCGCGAGGCGCTGGCCAGCAACCAGTCGCTGACCGAAGGCACCAGCGTGGCCCAGCACCCGAGCGTGCTGGCCGCCGCCGCCAAGGTGCGCGAGGCCTACCTCGCCACGCAGCGCGTGGCCATGCCCGCGCCGGTCGACGGCTACGTGGCCAAGCGCACCGTGCAGCTGGGCCAGCGCGTGGCCGCCGGCACGCCGATGATGTCCATCGTGCCGCTGCACCAGCTGTGGGTCGACGCCAACTTCAAGGAAGTGCAGCTGCGCAACATCCGCATCGACCAGCCCGTGAAGCTCACGGCCGACGTGTACGGCAAGAAGGTCGAGTACACCGGCAAGGTCGCCGGCCTGGGCGTGGGCACCGGCGCCGCCTTTGCGCTGCTGCCGGCGCAGAACGCCACCGGCAACTGGATCAAGGTGGTGCAGCGCGTGCCCGTGCGCATCGCGCTCGACCCCGAGCAGCTCAAGGCCAACCCGCTGCGCATCGGCCTGTCGATGGACGCCGAGATCGACATCACGCAGAAGACCGGCAAGATGCTGGCCGACGCGCCGCGCAGCACCGCCTTCGCGCAGACGCAGGTCTACAGCCAGCTCGACCGCGGCGCCGACGCCGAGGTGGACCGCATCGTGGCCGCCAATCTCGGCCGCGGTACGCCCACGGCGGCGGTGAGCCGTCCGGCGGCCTCCAACGCTGCGCCGGCCGCGCACGTCGCCACGCAGGGCCAGCCGGGCTGATCGCCGCCGGCTGCTGAACCCTCACAGCTCGCGCCATGGCCACTGCTGCTCCCGCTTACATCGCGCACCCCCCGCTCGAGGGCTCCGCCCGCGTCTGGGGCACGGTCGCGCTGTCCGCCGCCACCTTCATGAACGTGCTCGACTCGTCGATCGCCAACGTGTCGCTGCCGGCCATCTCGGGCGACCTTGGCGTGAGCACCACGCAAGGCACCTGGGTCATCACCAGCTTCGCGGTGGCCAACGCCATCGCGGTGCCGCTCACGGGTTTCATGACCCAGCGTTTCGGCCAGGTGCGCCTGTTCATGGCCAGCGTGATCCTGTTCATGGTCGCTTCGCTGCTGTGCGGCCTGGCGCCCAACATGACCACGCTCATCCTGTTCCGTGCGCTGCAGGGCTTCGTGGCGGGGCCGATGATCCCGCTGTCGCAGACGCTGCTGCTGTCGAGCTACCCGAAGGCCAAGGCCGGCCTGGCCATGGCGATGTGGTCGATGACGACGCTGGTCGCGCCCGTGATGGGACCGCTGCTCGGCGGCTGGATCACCGACAACATCTCGTGGCCGTGGATCTTCTACATCAACATCCCGGTCGGCATCGTGGCCGCGGCCATCACCTGGACGCTGTACCACAAGCGCGAGAGCAAGACGCACAAGGTGCCGATCGACGCCATCGGCCTGGCGCTGCTGGTGCTGTGGGTGGGCTCGCTGCAGCTCATGCTCGACAAGGGCAAGGAGCTCGACTGGTTCCACTCGGCCGAGATCGTCACGATGGCCGTGGTGGCCGTGGTCGGCTTCGCCTTCTTCCTGGTCTGGGAGCTGACCGACAAGCACCCGGTGGTCGACCTGTCGCTGTTCAAGCGCCGCAACTTCTGGTCGGGCGCGGTGGCCACGGCCATCGCCTACGGCCTGTTCTTCGGCAACGTGGTGCTGCTGCCGCTGTGGCTGCAGCAGTGGATGGGCTACACCGCCACGCAGGCGGGGATGATCATGGCGCCCGTGGGGCTGCTGGCGATCTTCTTCTCGCCGGTGGTGGGCCTCACCGTGTCCAAGATCGACCCGCGCCGCTACGCGACCTTCTCGTTCCTCGTGTTCGCGCTGGTGCTGTGGATGCGCTCGAACTTCAACACGCAGGCCGACTTCGTGACGATCATCATCCCGACGATCATCCAGGGCATCGCGATGGCGTTCTTCTTCATTCCGCTCGTGACCATCACGCTGTCGGGCCTCACGCCCGACCGCATTCCGGCCGCGTCGGGGCTGTCGAACTTCCTGCGGATCACGGCGGGCGCCATGGGCACCTCGATCGCCACCACGCTGTGGGACAGCCGCGCGGCGCTGCACCACGCGCAGCTGGTGGAGTCGGTGAACCCGGGCAACAGCGCGGCCACCAGCGCCATCTCGGGGCTGACCGGCAGCGGCTTCAGTTCCGAGCAGGTGCTCGGGCAGATCAACCGGCTGGTCGACCAGCAGTCGTTCATGCTCGCGACGAACGACATCTTCTATGCCTCGGCGGTGCTGTTCCTGCTGCTGATTCCGCTGGTGTGGCTGGCGCGGCCGCAAAAGGGCGGCGCGGGCGGCGACGCGGCCGCCGGCGCGCACTGACAACCGGCAGCGCTCGCGCATGGACCAGTTCGCGGCCATGAAGGCGTTCCGCGCCGTCGTGGAGGCCGGCGGCTTCACCGCCGCGGCCGACGCGATGGACGTGTCGCACACGGTGGTCTCGCGCCACGTCAAGCAGCTGGAAACGGCGCTGGGCGTGCAGCTGCTCAATCGCACCACGCGCCGCTTCGCGCTCACGCAGGCGGGCCAGACCTACTACGAGCACGCGCGGCAGATCCTCGACCAGGTCGAGACCGCGGCGCTGGTCGTGGCGCAGCACCAGGTCGAGCCCACGGGCCTGCTGCGCATCAACGCGCCGATGTCCTTCGGGCTGGAGGAACTGGCGCAGTGGCTGCCGGCTTTTCTCGACGCGCACCCGCAGGTCAAGGCCGACCTCGTGTGCAACGACCGCTTCGTCGACCTGATCGAAGAGGGCTTCGACGTGGGATTGCGACTGGCATATGCACTCTCGGACTCGACGCTGATCGTCAAGCGCCTCGCGAGCTTCGAGGAATGGTGGGTGGCATCGCCCGCCTACCTGCAGCGGCGCGGCACGCCGCGCACGCCCGCCGACCTGGCGGCGCACGACTGCCTCAACTATTCATTGGCCGCGAAGGCCGCACAGCCCAGCTTCACCGCGCCGGACGGCAGCGTCCACACAGTCGATGTCGGCGGGCGGCTGCAGGCCAACAGCGGGCTCGTGCTGCGCAGCGCCGCGCTGGCGGGCACGGGGCTGGCGGCGTCACCCGCGTTCCTCGTGCGCGCACAGGTGACGCGCGGCGACCTGGTGCGCGTGCTGCCCGAATTCCGCCAGCAGCCGCTGAACCTGTACGCGCTGTATCCGCAGAACCGGCACCTGTCGCCGAAGGTGCGGGCGTTTGTCGACTTTGCCGCTGCGCGCTACCTGCCCGCGGACGGGCAGGGCGACTGAGCGCAGCAGACGCGTCTTACTTCGACGCGGTGGGCACCAGGTCGAAGCGGTCGCTCTGGTACTGGAACAGCAGGCAGTTCGCGCCCGGTTCGCAGCCGCTGCGGTGCGGCAGCCGCGCCGGCAGCAGGTAGTACGAGCCGGCCGGGTACAGCACCTTCTTGTCGTCATCGAAGATCGCATAGAACACACCCGAGAGCACGACGGACGGGAGCGCCTGCGTGTGGCGATGGTGCGGGTTGTCGAAGCCGGCCGGGAATTCGACGAAGGCTTCGTAGGGGCCGTTGCCCGTCAAGTTGCCGCGCACGTTGGCGTAGCGGATGCCGCCCGCGAGGGCGTTCCATTGCAACGTGTCGGCCGGTGCCGAGATCGGCGTGCGGGGTGCCGGCGTGGCGGCAGTGGCGAGGCCCGACGCGCTCAGGGCGCAGGACAGGGCGAGGAACAAGGCAGAAGAGCGCTTCATGGTCATGGATCGAAGAGGTTGGATTCGTGGGTGCATGCGAAGGGCAGGGCGTCAGCGGCCCGCTTCCAGCAGCCGCAACACCTCCTCGGTCGAGCGCACTTCGGCCACCACGTCCGACACGCCGCGCAGCGCCGCGCGATGCAGTTCACGGTGGCCCAGCACGCCGCCTTCCTCCAGGTCGAGGTCGCGCGTCGCGCAGGCGTCGCCCACGATGAGGCTCTGGTAGCCGCGCGGTGCGGCGTCGAAGGCCGTGGCCGACACGCACATGTGCGTCATGAGGCCCGTGAGGATCAGCGTCGTGATGCCGCGCGCCTGCAGCTCGGCCTCGAGCGCGGTGCCCGCGAAGGCGCTCGGCGTCGCCTTGCGCAGCACCGTGTGCTGCGGGGCAGGGCGCAGTTCGTCGTGGATGCCGAAGGCGTGGCTGCCGTCCGCGAAGATCGGGCTGTCGGCGGGCGCCACGTGCTGCACATGGAACACCGGCACCGCCTGCCGGTCGGCGGCATCGATCAGGCGCCGCGCCTGGCGCAGGGCGGCGAGGCCATCGGGAATGGGCATGCGCCCGTCGAAGTACTCGTTCTGGAAATCGATCGCGATCAGCGCCGTGCTGGCGGGATCGATGCGGCTCGTCGGCACGGCGCCGGTGAGGCTGCGGATGCTGGGGTGCTTCATGCGTTTCTCTGCGTGAGTGAAAGAAGGCCTGAAGCGTAGGCAGCCCGCGCGCTGCGGGGTAGATGCGTGGCCGCACAAGATTTGTGCGGATCGTGGCGCGGTTGCTGGCGCGCACTGGTTGACTTGACCCGCGACGGCCGATCACTCGGCAACCGAATCCATGTGTGTCCCTGGCGTTCACGGGCTCGGGCCCGCTAGCTCCTGTCGAATACGCGTCGATAGCGCACGTGGCCGCCCAGTTCTCGCCGCGTCTTGTTGGTCACGAGGCGCACTGCGCCGCTGGTCACGATGTCCTCCATTGCTAGCAACTGTTCGCGGTCGGCGTCGGTGAGTTCCGGGAACTCGCCAGGGTGCGTTTTCTGGTACTCCCACACACGCCGTTCCAGCTCGGAGAGTGATCGTGTTTCGTCCATGGGCGGCGGAGGCTGCCGCTCCTGTCCAGGGGGCAAGATGAGCGTCGCGCTCGTGTGCTTGACCCAGGCGATATGTCGCCGGGTGACCTCCATCTTCTGATTGATCTGCTTGATCTTCTCTTCGCGATCAAAGGCCGTCACCGGCCCCACCATGTAGAACGACGCATGAGAGTCGTGCACCATCTCGTCGAAAAATCGATCGACGGCTGCGGGCAGCTTGGTGGTGGACGCGTTTGTTGAGAACTCGGCGTAGATGCGGAGGAAGTCTTTCTGTGCGGCAGAGAGGCCCGACTTCCCCGCAGACAACGGAGCGAGATCGGACTCCCTTTTTTCTCGCAAGAGGGCCGCAGCGGTGTCTGATGCAAAGTCGGAGTCGCTTTCGCGGATGTCGATGCGATCCTGCGCATTGGCACGCTGGTAGCTTGGAAGTTTGGCCATCTGGCCCATGTGCATGAGTCGCCAGCGCCAGTACAGCTGCATATGCCCGTGCTGTGCGGCTTCAATGCCTCCACCCACCCCGCTGCGGGCCGACCACACCCGATAGGCGTTGAACAGGTCGATGCTTTCGGCGTCCATCTCCAGATCGCCGGCAACCGCAGCGCCAGCAGCACCAAGGGACTTCAGTTTTTCGGTGCTCAACAATGGGACTGCACTCATGCGCGCCTCGTGATACATGTCCAGCAACGGCATCTGAGAAAGCAGTTTGGTTCGTGAGCCTGCGGCCTTCCCTTGGCAGCCGGGGTCATACCCGCCGCCCACATTCGAGTGGGCGCCCGGGTATACCTTCTCGATGCAGTTGGGCGGATATCTGTTGTTGCTCATTCGCCCGGTCGAGAGTGGGAAGTTGATGCGTATCTCGTGGGCCGCACACAAATGCACCGTACGCTCCACGCTGGGTACGATGTCCAGTGTGCCGTTGGCCCACCCGCCAAGACCTCGCCAGAAAGGCGAACTGTCGGCCAAACCGACGGATGCGACCGAATCGAAAAGTCCCAGGAACTGAAGGCGAAACGGAACCTCCGCCAGCGTGTAGCTGCCGTTCTTCTCTTTCAGGAGCAGGTGGTGCAAGAAGTGGCAGAACGCTCGCGCCTGAGCGGCGCCGCGCGAGAACCCGAATACCGAGAGATTGACCTGCAGCAGCTTCTTCGGAGGCTTGCTTTGCAGGGCTTTTTGCAGTTCCCCGAGCTTGCCACCTGGAACCGCATTCAAACCGGTTGCACGGCCGACGAAGTAGAGCCGTTTGCCGGGCATGTTGGGGCTGGTGCTTCCATCGACGTGCAGTGGTTGGTGGGCGGCCGAATGCCCTGTGTCTGTATTGCTCACAAGCGGGTCGCCCACGACGGATCGATGCATTGCATTGAGCAGTTGAATCAACGCCCAATTGATTCGCGCGTCGCCGCCTGTAGCCTTGGCTTTTCCGTCCGGCGTTTCTGTTTTTTCTCCAATCTCATCGAAGGGCGTGCCCACGCCTGGGATGTAGAACCGGTAGTAGCCATTCGTCGGGTCTTCCCTGAAGGCGTCGTGCAAAACGACCACGTTGCTGTGGCTGCACTTGTTGTGGGCCTCGGGGTCCTTGGCCAGCACGTCCAATTGGTCGCGCCTCTTGTTGTTGTTGGTGCCGTCAAAGAAAATGCCGACGTGGATCATGGACCCGCAGAGTGACGCCTTGTCATTGCGTTCGAGGCAGCCAGCGGCTGCGGCGCGCTGCACCTGTTCCTTGAGGTTCAGATGGCGTTCACCGGGCAATGGGGCGGGAATGGGGTGGACTGACATGATGTATCTCCCTGTTTTCGTTCTGCTTATTCGGTGCTGTACGGCTTTTCCGGGTAGGCCATACCCGAGGGGTGTTGCTCGTGCCCCAGGTCATAGTCGGTGACGTACACCTTGATTGCGTCGTTCGGCAAGAAAAAAACCTGAACTCCACCACCTTTCTCTCCGTAGCGCTGAAGCGGTACGACTCTTCTCGATGAACGACGTTCCAGGCAACAGTTGATCGCTTCTTTGATGTTCATTTCCTGAATCTTTTCAACGGGAACGGTCCAATGCCCTGTAGTCCAACTTACTTCGACGGTGAAATCTGGGCGCCATTGGGAGGGCAGTGATACGCAGCACGAAAGGGAGCCGCCTCCACCGTAGGGCGGAAGATTGGAGCCGGGGTGGCCGTTCACGCTATACCCCTGCACCCCTTCACTGGTGAAGTTGTAGCCTGTGATGCCCACGATCATGGGCTCTGGCGGCTTTGGCTGTTGGGGCCCGCAGCCGCCCGCTCCTGCAAGTAGCAAGCAGATCGCGGCTGTGCGTAGCAGCCATCTCGCAAACAGTCGAACAGGCATGGTTCTACTACCCTCTGGCTTCGTCATTTTTCGATCTCCGGTTTTTCCGGGTAGGCCATGCCCGAGGGGTGTTTCTCGTGCCCCAGGTCGTAGTCGGTGACGTACACCTTGATGGCGTCGTTCGGCAAGAAGAACACTTGAACTCGCCCCCCTTTCTTGCCGTAGCGCTCAAGAGGAACGGGCTTGTATAGCGTGCGTTCCGTGGAGCAACACTCGATCTGCTGTCGGATAGTCAAATGTTTGCGGGTCTCGTAGGGTGTCGTCCATCGCCCCATCGTCCAGTGAACGGTAACCACGAGATTCGGGCTCCACTCAGCAGGCAGCGATACGCAGCACGAAACGGAACCACCGCCACCGTATGGCGGGAGGTTGGAGCCGGGGTGGTCGTTCACGCTGTACCCCTGTACCCCTTCACTGGTGAAGTTGTAGCCGGTGATGCCTACGATCATGGGCTTTGGCGGCCTTGGCTGTTGGGGCTCGCACCCGCTTGCGCCAAGTAGCAGCAGGCAAGCCGCGGCCAGACGCAGCCACCCGGCGACTCGCGATAGCTTGGAAAGGAAATTCGTCATGCGGATCTCGGTGAGAGGTTGTGCATCACCCTCTTCGAACGCCCGCGACGAGAGGCTTGGCCTGACGTGCTGTAACACTTCGCCGGAAATTTTCGATCGCACGCCACTCGCTGTCGTCCCAGCGTTCGATGCGCTGGCCCAGGCTGGGGGCGCCGGAGCGCATGTCGAGCCATGTTTGCCCGAGTTCGTTCAGCATCTCAAAACCATCGGGCAAATCCAGGGCGAGCGCAGCAAAAACCACTTGATCCGGTAAACGCTGGAGCCCCAACGCTTCGGCACGCTCAATGATCTTTTCCAGCCAAGAGTGGAGTTCACTCGAACGCCGATGGTTGTGAGATTCTGGAAGTGCGCGGCGCAGTTCTGCATGCAGAAGATCGGCTTCGGCGGCTTCCAGCAACGCAGCATATTGCGCATCATCGATGCGGCAATTCTCAGCAGGAACGGGAGAGGCGGGCCCGCCGTCCGAGCGCACCACGCGAAGCTCGCACGCCCGGTCGAACCATACCCACTCCTTGACCGTCCCCTGCAGGATGGCATGTTGCTCGGGACGCAGATGATGGATCACACTGGGCAGCACGCGGGTATCGCCGATGCGCAGATAGAGCGGCAATTCGTCCTCCGTAACCACGGCAGTCAACCAGGTCAGTGTGTGTGTCAAGAGCGCGAGTGAGTCTCTTGCCCGGACGAAGCTCAGCCCAGGCTTGCCCGACAGGGCAAGGCGCAAGGACTCCGCGGAATCCTTCTCGATCAGGCGAGGCAGCGGCCACAGCAAGAGGCCCAGTTCTTCATAGTCCGCCAATGCCGTGTTATCGAAGGCGCGAATGGGATTGCCGTAGATGGCCTGCAAACGCGTCGAGCCCTCCGCGCCAAGAATGGCGCCGTCTACGATGACCCAAATGGCGTCCCTCGGCGCCTCGGAGGCGCATCGCCGATGCCATTCGGCGAGGGATTGAATTTGTTCGACCGGCAGGGGGTCTTGCAGGTACGTGCGTTCCATCAGCGGCGCCCCATCGGCGAAGCCGCGGCCAAGGCTTTGAGCAAGCACTCCTTGCAGACCGCTTCGGCGAATTTGAACTCCGGCAAGGGGAGGCTTCGAGGCCCGATCAGCGAATGCGTGGTGGCATGCTCGATCCATGAACCGTTGGTTCCGTGAGTGATGCCTTGCGCCTTCCAATGACTGAAACTGCCGCCGCCATTGACGATGACTTCTTCCTTTGCGGTGATTTCGATGCGGTTGGCGGTGAGCGTGATATCCAGTTTTGCGAGCAGTTTGAGATTCTTCTCCAGTGCCTGAATGTCGATGTCAGCCTGGGCCGCGACCAGGCGCATGCCGGCCTTGTAGGCAAACAACCGCATCGCCCCCTTCACGCTTGCGAACAAGCTGGCACCTGCACTCAGACTGGTATGCCCGGCGCTGGTCAGTGCGATATGTTCTCCGCTGGCCACATGCGTGCTGCCCGGCGTACTGGTTTCGATGCCGGCGGGGCTGGCCAGTACCAGATGCGGTGCTCCCAGTTCGGGGAAGCCAGTCTCGTTGCCTGCGCCTGACCTGAGTCCGGCAATGTCTTCGTTCTGCGACTTCAGAACAGCGGCGACATCGCTCTGGTCACTGCCCGTGTCTTGTGCTCTGGCTTGTTGCGCGGCATCTGCAAGGCTCTCGTGCTGCTCGCGGGCCCGCGTGAGACGAGTGATCGTCTCGCCGAGATCCTTGGCATGCCTCATGGCGTTGTTTCGTGCCTCGGTCGTAATGAGCAGTCCATCCTTGGCGCGAATCGCCCCATGTCCATCGGTGCGGAGCTCAAAGCCCTCGCCTCTGGCATCTTTGCGGCCGGCGTTGTCTTCGACCCGAGTGATGTGACCCAGGCTCAACGAA
This sequence comes from Variovorax sp. GW822-FHT04A09, assembly GCF_058801005.1. Lineage (NCBI taxonomy): Bacteria > Pseudomonadati > Pseudomonadota > Betaproteobacteria > Burkholderiales > Comamonadaceae > Variovorax > Variovorax sp. GW822-FHT04A09. The sequence continues at coordinate 1,108,228 of NZ_JBXAMV010000002.1, forward strand.
CTGTGCTGGTGATCACTCTTGAGTTGCGCCTGGATCTTTCCATGGGTGTCGTCCAGCACCATGTGGTTGCTGCGCCCGGCCGCGCTGTTGCCACCGCCCTCGGTGAGTTCGCGGCTCCTGAAGCCCGACAGTGCACTTTGCTCCGGCAACCGCCAGGGCGGTGTGTTCATCTGGTTGGACACACGTCCGGTGCAGATTGGGAGATCGGGGTCGCCACCGTAGAACTCCACAATCACTTCCTGCCCGATGCGTGGTAAGTGGATACCACCCAACTGATTGCCGGCCCAAGGCGAGCTGACACGCAACCAACAACTGCTGTGCTGGTTCTTTTGGCCGATTCGATCCCAGGGGAACTGAACCTTGATGCGGCCGAGATCATCGGTCCACAGGTTCTCGCCTTCGGGGCCAACCACCAGTGCGGGTTGCGGGCCACCAGTCTTTGGCTTGGCGCGTACTGGGATCGGTCGCAAAGGCTGACTTGTCGGATGGGCCGTGAAGTCGACGTGCACCCGCCATTGCTGCCGTCGCTCTGGCACGGCGTCCCGGTTCTGGCTGTCTTGTCCAACGTCTTCGATGACGAAATGGGTATCGAGGACGAGATGCTCGGTGTTGACCCTCTCGCGTGGGTGCCTGCGCAACAGGAACGTGCGGCCTGGCACGATGCTGCGCAGATTGCCGCTGGCCTGTGCGCGCTCGCCATGCGTGCGCAGGGTCTGCATCCGAAGCAGGGCGATCAGCCGGCCTTCGTCTTGAGGATCGTTGGATTCGGCAACGCCGGCGCGAGGTTGGGCATAGTGACTCCCGGCGTGGTCGGCGTGCCACTCGTAGACCTCGCCGTCGGCCTGCCCGGTTGGCCGGGGGGCTTTCCGTCCCGCGCTCAAGTCGGCCCGTGGCCGGGCGTAGTCATAGTCGCGGGTGGCGTATTGGCCGCTTGTGAGATGGCTGTGGGGGACAAAGCTGCTGATGTACTCGGCATCGGTCTTCCAGCCGGGCGCGTGGTACTCGATCTCATGGTAGGCCTCGCTGTCGGCCTGCCGGTAGGCGCCCATGGCGTCGCTCAGGACCAGCCGATGCTTGCCGTCGGAATGCTCGAAGTGATAGCTCAGACCCCATTCCTCGCACAGACGGCTGAAGAAATCGAAGTCTGTTTCGTTGAATTGCGTCTGAAAATCACGGGCTGGATAGGTCTCGAACAGGCGCTTTTCAACGGGGAACGGGTAGTCGGCCAACAGTTCATCGAGGATCTGGACAACTGTCTTGTCCTGGAAGATCTTGCAGTTCGTCGTCAGGGTTGCCAAATGCAGCCAGGGCCGAAGCGTGAGCTTGTACTGGACGTGTCGGCCTTCCTCGCCCCAAACGGAGGCATCGGTGATCAGGGCATTGATCTGCCGCACGCCGGATCCGATGGGATCGGTGTCCGAGCCTGTGGCGCCGAAAGAGCGAGTCCCGGAACCGTCGAGTTCGATCATGCAGTTGATCTCGTGGCCGATCAACGCATCGAGATCGAAGTCGGCCGCCTCGCTGGTGCCAAGATTCAAGGCATCGGGTGTCTTGAGAAGCAAGTCATAGGCGAACAGGCTGTTCATGCCTTCCTGGCCCGCGAGCCGCATGGGTGTCAGCGCCGGAGCGCCTTCAAACAATGGAATGGCGGTGCTGGAAATGGAGAGGGTGTGAGGCACGAGCGGCAGGCCGGAGGGTGAGGGGTCCGGGGAGTCTGCTTCTCGCGCCGTTTCGGTTCTGCAAACAATGGTGAAACACCCGGCCTGTCAGGAACTTGGCTCGACGGATTGCGAAAAATTCACGCGACTCGGCGCTCGTGGGGGCCACGAAAGGCCCAACGCGAGGTCGGTCAGCAGAAGCTACAGTGACTGGAGAGCGGTTTACGCCACGCCGTGCCCCAGCGCCTTCAGCACGTCATGGCACGCACCCATCGTGTGGTAATCGGTCTTGCCGGCCGGGCTCTTCTCGTCGCTGATCTTCCCGTTCTGCGGCGTGAGGATGCGATACCACGCCCCGTGCGCGTGGTCGACGAAGTGGTCCCAGCTGTAGGCCCAGATCCGGTCGTACCAGTCCCAGTAGCCGGCATCGCCCGTGCGCACCGCGAGCAGGGCGGCGGCGGCGAAGCTTTCGGCCTGCACCCAGAAGTACTTGTCGCCGTCGCACACCGCGCCGTCGGGCCCGAAGCCGTAGACCAGCCCGCCGTGCGCGGCGTCCCAGCCGCGCTGCATCGCGGTGTCGAAGAAGTGGCGCGCACGCGGCACGATCCACTCGGTGCCGGGCGCGCCGGGTCCGAGGTGGCTCTCGAGCTGCAACAGCAGCTTGGCCCATTCCGTGAGGTGGCCGGTCTGGAAGCCCCAGGGCCGGAAGATGTTGGTCTTGTCGCCGCGGTTGTAGTCCCAGTCGACCGACCAGTCCTCGCGGTAGTGCTCCCACACCAGCCCGTCGGCGAGCGCGGCCTGCCGACCCGTGATGCTTTCGGCCAGCGTGCGTGCGCGCTGAAGGTAGAAGGGCTCGCGCGTGGCGTCGTAGGCCGCGAGCATCGCCTCGCAGGCGTGCATGTTGGCGTTCTGGCCGCGGTACGGGCCGACCTGCCAGCCGGGCGTGGCCTCGTCGGCGTACAGCTGGTGCTGCGGTTCCCAGAAATGCCGTTCCATCAGGTCGCGGGTGTGCGCGAGGCCGGCGCGCGCCTCCTCGACGCCGGCCATCAGCGCATGCGCGTGCGCCAGCAGCACGAAGGCCAGGCCGTAGCAGTGCTGCGTGCCGTCCTGCACGGTGGCTTGATGGCCATCCCAGTCGATCTGCCATGCATAGCCACCATTCGGCTGCGCATGCGCGGTCTGCAGGAACGCCAGGCCGTGGCGCACCGCCGCAAGATCGTCAGGCCGGCCGAAGCGGCGCCAAGCCATCGCGTGGTTGAACACGAAGCGCGTGCTGCTCACGAGGTGGCGCGTGCAGCGGTCGTACACCGTGCCATCGTCCTTGAAGAAATGGAAGAAGCCGCCCGAGGCATCGCGGCTGCGTGGCGCGTAGAACGCCAGCGTGTGGGCGATGTGGTCGGCAAGGAATTCGGGGGAGCGGAAGTTCGGCATGGCGGTGATGGATTCAATCCGGGTGAAAGCGCATCGTGGCAGCGCAGCGGGCACGTAAGTTTTTCACGAAGCGTGCAGGCATGTTTGACGGCCTCATGACGGTGCGCGTGCATGCATCGCGCGTTCGCAGGTGTGCGTGCTGCGGTGCGCAATGTCGTCGGGACGACAGTCGCTCGCACAGAGGGGGCGCACTCTGTGAATGGTTGCAGTGCAGCATAGGCATTTGCCCCAGTATGCAATTGCATAGCAGCCACCAACAATCGGTCCGCGCTCGATGGTGGCGCATTGAGATGGACCGCATGACCGATTTCTTTTTTCCGCACACGGACGACGCCGCGAGATGAGCGACGTCATTCTTGAAACACGCCAGCTCACCAAGGAATTCAAGGGATTCACCGCGGTCAGCAAGGTCGACCTCTCGGTGAAGCGCGGTTCGATCCACGCGCTCATCGGCCCCAACGGTGCCGGCAAGACGACCTGCTTCAACCTGCTCACCAAATTCCTCGAACCCACGGCCGGCACGATCCTGTTCAACGGCCACGACATCACGGGCGAACGCCCGGCGCAGATCGCGCGGCGCGGCGTGATCCGCTCGTTCCAGATCTCCGCCGTGTTCCCGCACCTCACGCTGCTCGAGAACGTGCGCCTGGGCCTGCAGCGCAAGCTCGGCACCTCGTACCACTTCTGGAAGAGCGAGAAGTCGCTCAAGCCGCTCGATGCGCGCGCCCGCGAGCTGCTCGCCGAGGTGGGCCTCGAAGAACTGGCCGACGAACAGACCGTCAACCTGCCCTACGGCCGCAAGCGTGCGCTCGAGATCGCCACCACGCTGGCCATGGAGCCCGAGCTGATGCTGCTGGACGAACCCACGCAGGGCATGGGCCACGAAGACGTGCACCGCGTGGCCGAGCTCATCAAGCGCGTGTCGGCCGGACGCACCATCCTGATGGTCGAACACAACATGAGCGTGGTCTCGACCATCGCCGACACCATCACGGTGCTGCAGCGCGGCGCCGTGCTGGCCGAAGGCCCGTACGCCGAAGTTTCGAAGAACCCGCAGGTGATGGAAGCCTACATGGGCACCACCGACGGCGAAATGCAGGGGGCTCACTGATGACCGCTGCACTCGAAATCAAGGGCCTGCAGGCCTGGTACGGCGAATCGCACGTGCTGCACGGCGTCGACATGGTCGTGCAGCCGGGCGAAGTCGTCACGCTGCTGGGCCGCAATGGCGCGGGCCGCACGACGACCATGCGCGCCGTGATGGGGCTCACCGGCGCCCGCAAGGGCAGCATCAAGGTCAACGGCGTCGAGACCGTCTCGATGGCGACGCACCGCATCGCGCACCTGGGCATCGGCTACTGTCCCGAAGAGCGCGGCATCTTCGCCAGCCTCTCGTGCGAAGAAAACCTGATGCTGCCGCCCGAACTGAAGGGCGCGGGGCAGGGCATGTCGGTCGACGAGATCTACGCCATGTTCCCCAACCTCGCCGAGCGCCGCCACAGCCAGGGCACGCGCCTGTCGGGCGGCGAGCAGCAGATGCTGGCCGTGGCGCGCATCCTGCGCACCGGCGCCAAGCTGCTGCTGCTCGACGAAATCTCCGAAGGCCTGGCGCCCGTCATCGTGCAGGCGCTGGCCCGCATGATCACCACGCTGCGCGCCAAGGGCTACACCATCGTCATGGTCGAGCAGAACTTCCGCTTCGCCGCGCCGCTGGCCGACCGTTTCTACGTGATGGAGCACGGCCGCATCGTCGAGAAGTTCGGCGCCGCCGAGCTCGAAGCCAAGATGCCCGTGCTGACCGAGTTGCTCGGCGTCTGAGTTCTTTCACCCCTTCTTGCTACTGCTGGAGACACCCATGAAAAATCGGCTCACCGCTTTCGCCCTGGCTTTCAGCGCACTGGCGCTCGCAGCGTCCGCCCAGGCGCAAGGCCAGGACAAGGTCAAGATCGGCTTCATCACCGACATGTCCAGCCTGTACGCCGACCTCGAAGGCAAGAACGGCGCGCTGGCGATCCAGATGGCCATCGACGACTTCGGCGGCAAGGCGGCCGGCAAGCCGGTCGAGCTGCTCACCGTCGACCACCAGAACAAGCCCGACATCGCCGCCTCGAAGGCGCGCGAGTGGATCGACACGCAAGGCCTGAGCATGGTCTTCGGCGGCACCAACTCGGGCGTGGGCCTGGCGCTGGCCAAGGTCGCGGCCGAGAAGAAGCGCGTGTATTTCAACAACGGCGCGGCCTCCTCGGCGCTCACCAACGAACAGTGCTCGCCCTACACCGTGCACTACGCCTACGACACCGTCGCGCTCGCCAAGGGCACCGGCGCCGCGGTGGTCGACGGCGGCGGCAAGACCTGGTTCTTCCTGACGGCCGACTACGCCTTCGGCCACGCGCTCGAAGCCGACACCTCCACCGTCGTGAAGGCCAAGGGCGGCACGATCGTCGGCGCGGTGCGCCATCCGCTCAACGCGTCCGACTTCTCGTCGTTCCTGCTGCAGGCGCAGAACTCCAAGGCGCAGATCCTGGGCCTGGCCAACGCAGGCGGCGACACCGTCAACAGCATCAAGGCCGCCAAGGAATTCGGCATCGGCAAGTCGATGAAGCTGGCCGGCCTGCTGATCTTCCTGAGCGACGTGCACAGCCTGGGCCTGAAGAACACCGAAGGCCTGCAGTTCACCACCAGCTGGTACTGGGACCTGAACGACGAGACCCGCAAGTTCGCCAAGCGCTTCTTCGACAAGACCAAGCGCATGCCCACCGAAATCCAGGCCGCCGACTACTCGGCCACCATGACCTACCTCAAGGCCGTGGACGCCGCCAAGACCGACGATGCCGACAAGGTCATGGCCGAGCTCAAGAAGATGAAGCTCAACGACTTCTTCGGCACCGGCCAGATCCGCCCCGACGGCCGCTACGTGCACGACATGTACCTGATGCAGGTCAAGTCGCCCGCCGAATCGAAGACGCCGTGGGACTACTACAAGCTCGTGAAGAAGCTGCCCGGCGACACGGTGTTCACCACCAAGGCCGAGTCCAAGTGCACGCTCTGGAAGTGACACCACCGAACACCCCACAGGAACAACATCCATGAAGACCACCACATTCGCTCTCTCCGCCGTTTTCGCCGCCGCCGCGCTGGCCGCCGGTGCCGCCCAGGCACAGGACAAGGTCAAGATCGGCTTCGTCACCGACATGTCGAGCCTGTACGCCGACGTCGAAGGCAAGAACGGCGCGCTGGCGATCCAGATGGCCATCGACGACTTCGGCGGCAAGGTCAACGGCATGCCCATCGAGCTGCTCACGGCCGACCACCAGAACAAGGCCGACATCGCCGCCTCCAAGGCGCGCGAGTGGATCGACACGCAGGGCCTGACCATGCTGTTCGGCGGCACCAGCTCCGGCACGGCCCTGGCCATGGCCAAGGTGGCGCAGGAGAAGAAGCGCGTCTTCGTCGTGAACGGCGCCGGCAGCTCGGCGCTCACCAACGAACAGTGCTCGCCCTACACCGTGCACTACGCCTACGACACCGTCGCGCTCGCCAAGGGCACCGGCGCGGCCGTCATCGGCCGTGGCGACAAGAGCTGGTACTTCCTGACCGCCGACTACGCCTTCGGCCAGGCCCTCGAAGCCGACGCGACCAAGGTCGTGAAGGAAAAGGGCGGCACCGTGCTGGGCTCGGTGAAGGCGCCGCTCAACACCTCCGACTTCTCGTCCTTCCTGCTGCAGGCGCAGAACTCCAAGGCGCAGGTGCTGGCGCTGGCCAACGCGGGCGGCGACACCATCAACAGCATCAAGGCCGCGAAAGAGTTCGGCATCACCAAGAGCATGAAGATGGTGGGCCTGCTGGTGTTCGTGACCGACGTGCACAGCCTGGGCCTGAAGAACACCGAAGGCCTGCTGCTCACCACCAGCTGGGACTGGAACCTCGACGACAAGACGCGCGCCTTCGGCAAGCGCTTCTTCGAGAAGACCAAGCGCATGCCCACCGACATCCAGGCCGCCGACTACTCGGCCACCATGACCTACCTGAAGGCCGTGCAGGCCGCCAAGACGGTCGATGCCGACAAGGTCATGGCCACGCTCAAGTCCACGCCCATCGACGACTTCTACGCCAAGGGCAGCATCCGCGCCGACGGCCGCTTCGTGCACGACATGTACCTGGTGCAGGTCAAGTCGCCGGCCGAATCCAAGCAGCCGTGGGACTACTACAAGGTGGTCCAGAAGCTCAAGGGCGAAGAAGTCTTCACGACCAAGGCCGAAAGCCGCTGCGCCCTCTGGAAGTGACCTCCCGCGGGCGCCCCTGCGGCGCCCGGGTTCGTTGAAACGCTTATGAACATTTCCCTTCCCGCCTTGTTGAGCCAGCTCCTTCTGGGGCTGGTCAACGGCTCGTTCTACGCCATCCTGAGTCTCGGGCTGGCGGTGATCTTCGGTTTGCTCAACGTCATCAACTTCGCGCACGGCGCGCTGTTCATGCTCGGGGCCGTCCTCACCTGGATGGCGATGGAGTACCTGGGCGTCAACTACTGGGTGATGCTGATCGCCGCGCCGGTCCTCATCGGCCTGTTCGGCGTGGTCATCGAACGGCTGTTGCTGCGCTGGATCTACAAGCTCGACCACCTCTACGGCCTGCTGCTCACGCTGGGCCTCACGTTGCTGATCGAAGGCGTGTTCCGCTCGGTCTACGGCGTGTCGGGGCTGCCCTACGATGCGCCCGAGCTGCTGTCCAGCGCCACCGACCTGGGCTTCATGGTGCTGCCCAACTACCGTGCCTGGGTGGTCGTGGCCTCGCTGGTGATCTGCTTTGCGACCTGGTACGTGATCGAGAAGACGCGCCTGGGCGCCTACCTGCGCGCCGGCACCGAGAACCCGCGCCTGGTCGAAGCCTTCGGCGTCAACGTGCCGTTGATGATCACGCTGACCTACGCCTTCGGCTGTGCGCTCGCCGCCTTCGCCGGCGTGCTGGCCGCGCCGGTGATGCAGGTGTCGCCGCTGATGGGGCAGAACCTCATCATCGTGGTGTTCGCTGTGGTCGTGATCGGCGGCATGGGCTCCATCATGGGCGCCATCCTCACGGGCCTGGGCCTGGGCGTGATCGAGGGGCTCACGAAGGTTTTCTATCCCGAGGCTTCTTCGACGGTTGTGTTCGTGATCATGGTCATCGTGCTGCTCATCCGCCCCGCCGGCCTGTTCGGCAAAGAGAAATAAGGCGAGCGGCATGAACATGAAAAAAATCTCCACCGTCGTCTACGCGTTGCTGCTGGTCGCCCTGGTGCTCGCGCCGTTCTTCGGCGCCTACCCGGTGTTCGTGATGAAGCTCATGTGCTTCGCGCTGTTCGCCGCGGCCTTCAACCTGCTGCTGGGCTACACCGGCCTGCTGTCCTTCGGCCACGCGGCCTTCCTGGGCGGCTCCGCGTACGTGGCGGGCCATGCGATCAAGGTCTGGGGCCTCACGCCCGAGCTGGGCCTGATCGCGGGCACGCTCACCGGCGCGCTGCTGGGCTGGCTGTTCGGCGTGCTGGCCATCCGCCGCCAGGGCATCTACTTCGCGATGATCACGCTGGCGCTCGCGCAGATGATGTTCTTCGTCGCACTGCAGGCCAAGTTCACGGGCGGCGAAGACGGCCTGCAGGGCGTGCCGCGCGGCAAGCTCTTCGGCATCGTCGACCTGTCGAACGACCTCACCATGTACTACGTGGCGCTGGTGATCGTGGTCGCGGCCTTCCTGCTGATCGTGCGCACCATCCACTCGCCGTTCGGGCAGGTGCTCAAGGGCATCAAGGAAAACGAGCCGCGCGCGCTCTCGCTGGGCTACGACGTGAGCCGCTTCAAGCTGCTGGCCTTCGTGATCTCGGCCGCGCTGTCGGGCCTGGCCGGCTCGCTCAAGACGCTGGTGCTGGGCTTTGCCACGCTGTCCGACGTGCACTGGACCGCTTCGGGCCAGGTCATCCTGATGACGCTGGTGGGCGGCCTGGGCACGCTGTCGGGTCCCATCGTGGGTTCGGCGGTGGTCGTGCTGCTCGAGAACAAGATCGGCGAACTCGGCAACTTCCTGGCGCGCATCACGACCGTCGACTGGTTCAACACGCTGGGCGAGTCGGTCACCATGGTCACGGGCCTGATCTTCGTGATCTGCGTGCTGGCCTTCCGCAAGGGCATCATGGGCGAGATCATCGCCTTCATCGAGCGCCGCCGCGCGAAGTAGCGATGCAGGCGGCGCGGCGGCGGGGTGGTTACCCTCCCTGCGGCGCCACCGCTTGTGCCCCCTGTGGCCGGGGCGCAGAATCCGGCTCCCACTTCGAGGAGCCGGCCATGGCCCTTCTTCCGTACTTTGTCCTCACACCCGAGCGGCGCGAAACGCCCTTGAACGTGCTCGGCACGCAGGTGACGGTGCTGGCGTCGAATGCCTCGACGCAAAGCTACGGCGTCACCTTCCAGCGCGGCGACGAAGGCACGGGCCCGCCACCGCACAGTCACGACTGGGACGAGTCGTTCTACGTGCTCGGCGGCGAGGTCGAATTCCTCTGCGACGGCCAGGCGCATCGGTGCCAGCCCGGCACGCTGGTGCACGTGCCGCGCGGCACGGTGCATGGCTTTCACTACGGCAAGGGCGGCGGGCAGATGCTCGAGATCACGGGGCAGGATGCGATGGCCGCGCAGATGTTCACCGCCATCGACCGCGAGATTCCGGTCGGGCCGGCGCCCGACATTCCGAAGCTGCTGGCGGTGCTGGCGCGCAATGGGGTGACGGTCTCGGCGTGAGTCGCGGCCCTCATCGGCATTGACAATGCCGACGCTGTCCAAAACCACCGGTTCCCGTGGCGACGCCGCATGCAGCGCTCGGCACAATCATCCGCACCCGGCCGCACAGGCCTACACCGACAAGAAGATGGAGGAGACCCCCATGCGCAGACGGCTGCTCGCACTTTTCGTGGCGCTCGCGCTGACAGGGTGCATGACCCCGCCGCCGCTGCCGCCGAACGGCGGCCAGCTCGCGAAGGGCGCGAAGGTCGGCCTGCTGGTGCGCATCCCCACCGCCTCTGCGGAACACATGCACGTGGGCACGACCGTCTTCAACAACTTCTCGACCACGTACCCGTTCCCCTGGAACCCCACGGCCAAGGTCTACGAGGCCTTCACGTCGGAGCTCGAAAAGGCCGGCTTCCAGGTGGTGCGCCTGACGAGCTTTGCCACGACCTCCGTCAACGCGCTGGCCGTCTTCAAGCACGATCGATGGATCGCGAATCCTGCGCAGGCGTGGGCGACACGCAAGCTGAAGGACGACCAGATTGCCGCGGTGGTCCTCGTCGAGGCGACGCGAACGCAGGCGCGCCTGGAGTGCACCGGCGGGCCCTGTGGCGAGAGCGTCATGCAGAACTCGGGCCTCTTCACGCGCAGCATGCTGGGGTCGACGCGGTACTACGCGGTGCCCGCGATCGAAGCCAAGGTCTTCGTCATGGACCCGCCGCTGAACCTCGCGGCCTACGAGCCGATGCTCGCCCAGCAGCGGCAACGGGTGCGGCAGCTCAAGGATTTCCAGGAGCCGCGCGACCTCAAGCGGTTGAGCACCGCCGAGTTCGCGCCCGTCGCTTCGGCGATCGACGACCACGTCCGCGCGCTGTCGCGCAACACGGTGCAGGCGCTGAGCCAGGGCGTGAAGTAGCCCATCGCGCTGTGCTTCGGCTCACAGCCGCAGCGGCGCCGCGTACCCCGTCATCTCGAGGTAACCGCGCCCCACGCGCCGGCCTTGTTGCGCATCGCGCAGCTCGCTCAACCCTTCCCAGTACACGCCGCCCGTGGAGCCGCGGCTGTCCAGTTCCTGGTCGTCGAGCAGGGCCTGCACCTCGAAGCGGCCCGCGGGCGTGTCGATGCGCCAGTGTGTCGGGTAGCTCGCGCGCGTGCGCGGGCTGGTCCAGCTGCGCAGCGCCTCGAAGCGCACCTCGCCGGGTTGGAAGATGCGCGCCGCGCCGCCGCGCGGGCGGAACGAGCCGCCCGACCACAGCGCGCTGCCGTCGCGGCGGCGCAGGTGGAAGGCGGTGAGCGCGCTGCCGTCGTCGAGGTTCATGCCGATCCAGTCCCAGCCCACGGCCTCGGGGTGCATCAGCGCCTCGCTCCATTCGTGGTCGAGCCAGGCGGTGCCGGCGATCTCGAACGGGGCCTGGCCTTGCAAGGTGAGGCGGCCCTGTGCCTGCAGCTGCGGCTCGCTGTAGTAGTAGCTCGCCTGCTCGGGCTCGGGGCCTTTGCGCGACAGGCCTTCGCGGCCCTGCAGCAGCACGGGCTGCGACGGCGCGAAGCGCAGGTCGAGCGTGAACTCGCCGGCGGGGATGCGCGCGGTGTAGGCGCCGCTGCCGGCGTCGCGCACCAGCGACCAGTCGCGCAGCCGCACGTCGGTGTCGGTCTCGCTGGCCGAGGCCACGTCGAAGCCCGCGCGTGCGATGCGCTGGTCGTGCCGCAGCACGCGGCCTTCGAGGTCGGTGACGGCGGCGTGCGCGAACACCAGCTGCTTGGCGGCGAAGGCCGAGCGCATGGCCTGCGTGGCATCGACGCGCGAGCGGAAGAAGGTCACCTGGAAACCGAACGCGCGCCCCGTGGCGGTCTGGCCGTGGCCGGTGATGTACCACCACTCGGTGCGCAACTCGGGGTGGCTGCCGAAGTCGCGTGGAAACTGCAGCGCCTTCGCGGGCAGGGCCCAGGCGGCATGCGGCGCGCCCGAGGCGGCCAGCGCGGCCAGCAGCAACAGCTGCCGCCGCGCGATGAGGCCACGGGGCGGGCGCATGGCCATCAACCCGCCACCAGCGCGTCGATGCGTTGCTGCGCGGGCGCGATGTCGCCGAAGGCGTTGCGCACCCAGTCGGCGTCGTGGTAGCTCGGCAGGTAGCGTTCGCCCGCGTCGCACAGCAGCGAAAGGATCGAGCCCTGCTGGCCGGCCGCGCGCATCTCGTGCGCCACGGCCAGCATGCCGACGAAGTTGGTGCCGGTCGACGGGCCGACCTTGCGCCCCAGCAGCGCCGACAGCGCATGCATGGCGGCCACCGAATCGAGGTTGGGCACTTCGAGCATGCGGTCGACCAGGGTGCGCACGAAGCTGGGCTCCACGCGCGGGCGGCCGATGCCTTCGATGCGCGAGCCGGGCGCCGTGAGCGTGGCGTCGCCGCTGCGGTGGTAGGCCGAGAACACCGAGCCTTCGGGGTCGGCCACGCACACTTGCGTGTCGTGGCAGCGAAAGCGCAGGTAGCGCCCGATGGTGGCGCTGGTGCCGCCGGTGCCGGCGCCCACCACGATCCACGCGGGCACCGGATGCCGCTCGCGCGCCATCTGCTGGAACATGCTCTCGGCGATGTTGTTGTTGCCGCGCCAGTCGGTCGCGCGCTCGGCGTAGGTGAACTGGTCCATGTAGTGGCCGCCGGTGCGCTCGGCCAGCGCGCGGGCCTCGTCGTACACCTGCGCGGCATGGTCGACGAAGTGGCAGCTCGCGCCGTAGAAGGCGATCTGCGCGACCTTCTCGGGCGAGGTGCTGCGCGGCATCACGGCGATGAAGGGCAGGCCCAGCAGCCGCGCGAAGTAGGCCTCGCTCACGGCGGTGGAGCCGCTGGAGGCCTCGACGATGGTCGTGCCTTCGCGCACCCAGCCGTTGCACAGCGCATACAGGAACAGCGAGCGCGCGAGCCGGTGCTTGAGGCTGCCGGTGGGGTGCGTCGATTCGTCCTTCAGGTACAGGTCGATGCCGTGCGCGGCCAGCGCGGGCAGCGGCAGCGGAATGAGGTGCGTGTCGGCGCTGCGCTGGTAGTCGGCTTCGATGCGGCGGATCGCGCCGGCGAGCCAGCTGTCGCAGGAGGAGGTTGAAGGGGTGGTGGGCTGCATAGCGCGCCAGTCTACAAGTCATGCCTTGTAACCCGTCGGGTGACAGAAATCGGGATACTGCCCGCTGCCAATCCACAACAAGACCGGAGACGAACTGCATGAAGAGAATGAACCATCGGCTTTCCCTGGGCGCCGTGTCGCTGGCGGTCCTCGCCCTCGCAGGGTGTGCGTCCAACGCCCCGGGCGTGAACACGCCCACGCGCCCCTCCTCATCCTTCGCGGTGCCTGGTCTGGAGAAGCCTGCCGAAGTGCTGGTCGACCGCTGGGGCGTGCCGCACCTGTACGCCGGCACGCTCTACGACGCCTTCGTGGCGCAGGGCTTCATCGCCGCGCGCGACCGGCTCTGGCAGATGGACCTGTGGCGCAAGCGCGGCCTGGGCGAGATGGCGAAGGACTTCGGCCCCGCCTGGGTCGAGAGCGACCGCGCCGCGCGCGCCGTGCTCTACCGCGGCGACATGTACCGCGAATGGCTGGCTTACGGCTCCGACGCCAAGCGCGTGGCCGAGGCCTTCACGGCCGGCGTCAACGCCTACGTGGCGCAGGTGCGCGCGCAGCCCGCGCTGCTGCCGACCGAGTTCGCGCTGCTGGGCTACCAGCCGTCCACCTGGTCGCCTGAAGACGTGGTGCGCATCCGGCACCACGGGCTCACGCTCAACTTCACGTCGGAGGTCGACCGCGCACGCGCCTTCTGCGCCGGCGCGCCGGGCGCCAAGGCCGACTGGCTGCGCCGCGAGCTCGATCCGCCGGTCACGCCGAAGGTGCCCGAGGGCTTCGATCCCTGCAGCCTTCCGGTGGCGGAGCTGCGCGCGGCCTACCTGCGGGCGACCGATGCGCCGCGCTTCACCAAGGAGAACACGCGCGTGGGCATGAACGCGGGCGCGTCTTCCGCGCCGGTCGCGCTGCTGCCCGGCAGCGCCGAGGCGATCGCCGCGAAGGCCGAGCAGGACGAGGCGGCGCAGGGTGATCCCACGGCCGCCTACGGCAGCAACAACTGGGTCATCGCGCCGAAGCTCACGTCCACGGGCCGGCCTATCCTGGCCAACGACCCGCACCGCGCGCACGGCGCGCCGAGCCTGCGCTACATGACGCACCTGAGCGCGCCCGGCATGGACGCGATCGGCGCGGGCGAGCCCTTCCTGCCGGGCCTGTCGATCGGCCACAACGGCACCATCGCCTTCGGCCTCACGCGCTTCTACATGGACCAGGAAGACCTGTACGTGTACGAACTGAACCCGGCCAACCCCGAGGAGTACCGCTACCAGGGCCGCTGGGAGCCGATGACGCGCGTCACCGAGCGCATCGCGGTGAAGGGCGAGGCCGCGCCGCGCGAGGTGGTCAACACCTTCACGCGCCACGGCCCCGTGCTGGTCGCGGAGCCCGGCAAGCGTCGCGCCTTCGCCTTGCGCGCCGCCTGGCTGGAGCCCGGCATGGCGCCGTACTTCGGTTCGATGGACTACATGCGCGCGCGCAACTGGGACCAGTTCCGCGCGGCCATGAACCGCTGGGGCGCGCCGGGCGAAAACCAGGTGTATGCCGACAGCAGCGGCAACGTCGGCTGGATTCCGGGCGGCCTCACGCCGATCCGCCCGAACTGGGACGGCCTCCTGCCCGTGCCGGGCGACGGCCGCTATGAATGGTCGGGCTTTCGCAACGGCGACGAGCTGCCCTCGGAGTTCAACCCCGCGCGCGGCTACGTGGTCACGGCCAACGAGAACAACATCCCGCCCGACCATCCCGCCGCGAAGAAGGGCGTGGGCTACGAGTGGAGCGATGCGGCCCGCGCGCGCCGGCTCAAGGAACTGTTCGCGGCCAAGGTGGCGGCGGGTTCGCGCTTCACCATCGAAGATTCGGAGCGCATGCAGAACGACATCGTCGCGACACCGGCGCAGCGCGTGCTGAAGCTCCTGCCCGGCCAGCGCAGCGACGACGCCCAGACCGCGGCGGCGCTGCGCCTGCTGCAGGGCTGGAACGGCGCCATGGACCGCGACAGCGCGGCCGCCGCGCTGTACGAGGTGTGGAGCAGCAAGTTCCTGCGCCAGGCCGTGCTCAAGGCCGGGGCGGGCGATGCCGGCGCCGCGCTGGCCGCGCCCGGTGACAACACGCGCATGGTGCTGCTGCTGGAGAACCCGTCCGGTTGGGTGAGCAACGCGCAGCGCGATGCCTTGCTGCTGACGACCTTGCCCGCCGCCATGCAGGAGCTGTCCGCCAAGCTCGGGCCCGACCCGGCGGCGTGGAAGTGGGGCGCCTTGCACCGCGCGGAGTTCCGGCATCCGCTGGGCGGCGTGGTCGATGCGGCCACGCGCAAGAAGCTCGAGGTGGGCGACTGGCCGATGTCCGGCTCGTCGTTCACGCCGATGGCGGCCACCTACCGCGCGAACGACTACAAGCTGACCTCGGGCGCGTCGTTTCGCATGGTGCTCGACGTGGGCAACTGGGACGCCTCGCGCGTCATCAACACGCCGGGCCAGTCGGGCAACCCCGACAGCCCGAACTACCGCGACCTGGCGCCGCTGTGGCTCGAAGGCAAGTACGTGCCGCTGGTCTACAGCCGAGGGGCGGTCGAGAAGGAAACGGTGGAACGGATCCAGCTGACGCCGGGGCGCTAACAGGACCGGCAACGCAAGAGGGCGCCGCCCGCGCCCCGCGGCGGCGCGCCCGGCCATGCCGCTCGTCACGAGGTCGTCATTCGCCGATGTGATGCTTGCAGGAGTCGAAATACTGCCCACAAGCTTGCTGACACGATCCACTTCTTCCTTGTTGACTTCAGCGCATGGTGGTCGTGGGCGAGTGGTTGGACGGGGCTTGGGCCGGGGCAGGGACGACAGGTTCGTGCGAGCCTTCGTCTCCGGCCTGACGTGCACCGTGGTGTGCGTCTGCATCGCCTGGGGATCGACAGCGAAGGCCGTGGCCGCAGGCACCGACGTGCAGTCGGCAGATGCCGCCACCCGCGCGTCGTCCGAATCGCAGATGCTGGACTTCGATCTGCCGGCGCAGCCCTTGGCGGCTGCCCTGGCGCAGTACGCCGCGGTGTCGGGGCGATCGGTGATGTTCATCGACGAGTGGGTGGCGGGGCGAACGTCCGCCCCGGTGCGCGGGCGCCATGCGCCGCATGCCGCCTTGCGGGCCTTGCTGGCCGGCACGGGTTTCACTGCGGATGACGTGGACACGCAGCTTTCCGGTGCCTTCATATTGAAGCGCGTTGCAGCGGCGCCCGGGGTGGCGTCGACTGGTGGCTCGCAACGCGGGTACGACGCCCTGGTCCAGGCCCGTGTCTGGGACGCGCTGTGCGCCGATCTTCGTACGGCCCCCGGCCACTACCGCGCGATCCTGCAACTGCAGGTGAGCGCGTCGGGCCGCATTAGCCAGGCCCGCCTGGTGTCGTCTTCGGGAGACCCTGCGCGGGACGCCGCCATGCTCGCGGCATTGGCCCCTCTGAAGATGGACCATCCTCCGCCGGTGGACCTGGCGCTGCCGCTCACGCTGGCCATCCTGCCGCACGACGTGTTGCCCGGGCCCCGCTGTGCCACGGTGCACTGACGCATGACGGAGAACGTCATCCCGCTGCTGCGCAGCTTCCTGGTGCAACGCTACGAGCAGCTCAAGCAACGCCTGGCGGTGCGGCTGGGGAATCGCGAACTGGCGGAAGACGCCTTGCACGAAACCTGGCTGAAGCTGGAGCGCAGCCAGCCCATGGCGGGCCCCATTGCCACACCCCAGGCGTACCTGCTGCGCATGGCGGTCAACCTGGCCATCGACGTCCGGCGTGCGCAGAGCCAGGTCTTGCTGTCCGACGACATCGAGCTGCTGATGAACGAGCTGCCGGACCCGGCGCCCGGCCCCGCCGAGGTCGCCGAAGCCCGTTCGCAGCTGGAGGCGCTGGACGGCCTGCTGTCGCGCCTGCCGCCGCGCCGCCGCGAAATCCTGCTGCTGGTTCGCCTGGAGGGCTGGTCCCAGCGGGACGTGGCCACGCGGCTTGGCATTCCTGTGCGGACCGTCGAGTACGAACTGAAGGCCGCGCAGGATCTTCTGTTCTCGCGGCTGGAGCCGCGCCCTGGCAGGTCTTCATGACGGCACGAAGAAATAGTTTGCGGATTGCGGTGTCGGCAACCGTCTATCAAGTACGGGGCCCCTGAAACCGACATGACGACGCACCCTTCACCACCGACGCTTCCCGAGACGCTGCGGGAAGACGCGCGCGCCTGGGTGCGCAAGCTGCATTCGGGCGCGGCCACACAGTGGGAGGCCCAGGCGTTCCGGCGCTGGCGCGACGCGAGTCCCTTGCATCAGGCGGCGTTCATCGAGGCCCGGCAGCAGTGGCGCGTGCTTCAACCCGCGCTGAACAGGCTGGTGCGCACCGACGCCGAAGCGGCGAGCCTTCACCGCGAGACCCTTCGCAAGCCCGCGGCGAGCCGTCGGGCCTTCCTGGGCGTGGCCGGCGCAGCCGCCGCGGCGGGTGTTGCGGGGGTGGCGGTCTATTCGCCCCTGGGGTTGTGGCCCGCGGCCAACGAGTGGAATGCGGACTGGCGCACGGCCGCCGGCGAGCAGCGTGCCATCGCGTGGTCCGACCAGATCGACGTGACCTTGAACACCCGCACCAGCATCCGCCGGGTGGCCCCGGAGGACGACCAGGCCGAGGGGCTGGAGTTGCTGAACGGCGAAGCGGCGATCGAGATGCTGCCCAGTGCGCGCACCTTCAGCGTCGTGGCCGGCGCCGGCCGCAGCATTGGCGAGTCGGCGCGCTTCGAGATCAGCCGCCTGGAAGGGCGTGTGTGCGTGACCTGCCTGGCGGGGCGCGTGCGCATCGAGCACCCGGCCGGCGACCGTGTGCTGCTGGCACGCCAGCAAGCGGTCTACCGCGATCACTCGATCAGCGGCATCGCCGCCGCAGACCCCGAGGTGGCTTCTGCCTGGCGGCGCGGTGAACTCGTGTTCAAGCAGGCGCCCTTGTCGGTGGTGCTGGACGAGATCAACCGCTACCGTCCCGGGCGTGTGGTCCTGATGGTGGATGCGCTGCGGGGGAAAACGGTCACCGCGACCTTCAGGCTCGACCGCCTCGATCTGGCCTTGCTCCAGATGCAGCGTTCCTTCGGTTTGAACGCCCGGTCGCTCCCCGCCGGCGTGCTGGTCCTGAGCTAGAAGTGGACCTCGGGGTTGGGTGGCGACCCTGTCTCGATGTCGCGGCTTCCCATGGTTGGCGTGCGCAGCCACTGTGAAGCTTTCGTGACTTTGCCGAGGTGCAGTGCGTCCCCGCCGTTGATCTGCAAGGACTTTCCGGACCGAGGCCGCAGCAGCGCGCGCGCGCCCACAACGAACCCAAAAATATTCTTCTGGAATTCGACGTTTCCGTCCCGTCAAGAAACTGACGGCTCCTGTCGCGTTGGCTTTCGATCGCCATCGCAGGGGCTTCTTGAATGGGGTTGGCCTGCGCGACGCGCGCAGCCCCTTCGGCACAGGCTTTACTTCGGCGGGAACGAGAAATGACCATCAGTGGGTGCAAGGAAAAGAATCGACCGGCGCGCGCGGCGCAGCAGGTTTTCAGGATGGCGCCCCTCGCGCGGGCCATCGCGGTGGCGCTGGCCGCCGGTGGGGTCCTCGGCAGCGCGCATGCCCAGCGGGCGTTCAGTCCGGCGTGGTTCGCCGACAAGGGCGCGGCGCAGGCGGGCGCGATCGCCACGGGCAAGCTGCCGAACGGCGCGCCGGCGTCCAGCCTGATCCACCCGACGCAGCCGTCGTCGGCGGCGAGCCAGCAGCTGCAGACGTCCATCACCAACCTGAACCTGGCTGCGCGCGCGATCGCCGCGCAGCAGGCGCAGCAGACACAGAAGCGGGCCGAGGCGCTGGCCAGCGGCGAATCCGCGCCGGACGGCCTGGCCGAAGGCGGCCTGAAGGTCGACACGAATTCGCTGACAGCGGGCTGGCTCAACGCCAGGGACCCCGTGCAGGCCGCAGCCAACGGCAGGACCACGGTCACCATCGAGCAGACCGCCGACAAGGCCATCCTGAACTGGGAGACCTTCAACGTCGGCAAGAACACGACGGTGAAGTTCGACCAGCGTGCAGGCACCCACGCCAAGACCGGCGCCAACGAGTGGATCGCGCTCAACCGCATCAACGACCCCAGCGGCCGACCCAGCCAGATCGCCGGCCGCATCGAGGCCGAGGGCAGCGTCTACCTCATCAATCGCAACGGCATCCTGTTCACCGGCAGCAGCCAGGTCAACGTGCGCAACCTGGTCGCCTCCAGCCTGAAGCTCAGCGACGAACAGTTCAAGGCCGGCCTCAACACGCGCCTGGGCGCGAAATCGGGTGACCCCGGTTACTGGAGCGGCCTCGAAGTGGGCGTCGGCATTCCCACCTTCGGCGAGAACTCCAGGCAGATGCCGGCCGATTCGAACGTGCAGTTCGCCGACATGGGCCCGGCCTTCGATCCGGGCAAGCCGCCGGGCGACGTGAAGGTGGCGGCCGGTGCGCAGATCACGGGCCAGGGCGGCCACGTGCTGATGTTCGCGCCCAAGGTCAGCAACGCGGGCAGCATCCGCACGCCGAGCGGCCAGACGCTGCTGGGCGCCGGCGAAAACGTGTGGCTGGAAGCCAAGGAAATCAGCCCCACCGTGCGCGGCTTCGATGCCGTCACCTCGTCGGTGCGGCCCTGGCTCTTTCCGGCCAAGTTCCTGATCAACCCGCAGACGGCGCCCGCCTTCCAGCCCTATCTCATCGGGCGCATCGTGTCCGACATCCTGCCGCTGATGGAGCAGCGCGCGGCCCAGGTCGGCTACAGCGTGCACAACACCGGCATCATCCAGGCCGATCACGGCGACATCACCATGGTGTCGCGCGACATCCGCCAGGGCGGCATCCTGCAGGCCAGCACCGCGCTGAACAACCGCACGGGCTCCATCCGCCTGCGCGCCTGGGGCCAGGGCGTGCACAACATCGACATCAACCTGGCGGCCGACGTCCCGCGCCTGACGGCCTGGTCGGGCGGCACGCTGACCCTGGGGCCGGACAGCATCACCCAGGTCGTCAACGACTGGCAGGACACCACGCGGATCGAAAGCGGCTCGCTGGCCAACCGCTACCAGCCCGGGCGCATCGAGCTCTACGGCAAGACGATCGACGTGCAGACCCGTGCCCAGGTCACCGCCGCTGCGGGCCACATCGACATCCAGGCCCAGGCCAACCCCGCGGCCCTGCAGCGCAACACCCAGGTGGGCGACGGCAGCCGCATCCTCATCGGTGAACACGCCACCGTCAGCACCGCGGGTCTGATGCAGATGCCGGTGGACATGGCCAGCAACTTCGTCGAGGCCGAACTGCGCATCAACGAACTGCGCGACTCCCACCTGCAGGCGAACACCTGGCTGTACGGCCGGAAGGTCATCGTGGATCGACGCAGGTCGGGTGCCTTCAAGGGGCTGATGGCGGGCGTCGAATGGGTCACCGACGAGTCCGGCAAGGCGCTCAAGGGCGTCTGGGTCGGCACCCCGCTGGCGGACGTGACGGGCTGGGTGGGCAACGGCCTGGTGGGCTTGTCGGAGCTGGCGGCGCGAGGCGGCGACATCACCATCCAGTCCAATGGCTCGGTGATCACGCGGCCGGGCTCCATCCTGGATGTGTCCGGCGGCTCGGTGCGCTACAGCGACGGCTGGAACACGGAAACCCTGCTGCGCGGCGCGGACGGGCGCACCTACACCATGTCGTCCGCGCCGGCGGACATGACCTACACGGGCATCGCGGGCCAGTACCTGCAGGCGCATGCGCGCTGGGGCGTCACGCAGACCTACGTCAATCCGATGCTGTCGGGGCGGCGCTGGGAGCCGGGCTACGAAGAAGGCCGCAATGCCGGTTCGATCGACATCCGTGCCGGCAGCGCCTTCATCCTGGAGGGCGAGTTCAGGGGCTCGGTGCAGCCCGGTGACCGGGTGCAGGAGGTGTCCGAGCTGCCTCGGGCCGGCCGCCTCACGGTGGGTTCCAACCGGGCGCAAGAAGGCATGTGGACCCTGGGCCAGGTCGTCATCAGCGACAAGCCCGCGTTGCTGCCGGCGGGCTTCAGCATCGACAGCCCGCTGGGCAAGGACGCCTTCCTGACCGAGCCGGAAGGGCAATCCCCCGGCGCGGGCGCGGGCGTGGGCCGCACCACCTGGCTGTCCGCCGCGGGGCTGAGCCATTCGGGCCTGGGCGCCATCGAGTTGAACCTCAACACCGGCTTCGTGCTGGAAGACAGCGCGGTGGTGACTCTGCAGCCGGGGGCGCGCTTCACGGCCGCGGTCTACGACGGCCAGGGCATCCCCGGCAACTTCGACATCCAGGGCAAGCTCATCGCTCCGGGCGGCTCCATTGCGCTGAGCGCCGGCGGCAAGGCGGACAGCGTGCTGCGCCTGGGGGCGAACAGCCTGCTGAGCGTCGCGGGCCAGTGGGTCAACGACACCGGCCAAGGCGTCACGCTGGGCCGCGCCATCCACGGCGGCTCCATTGCACTGGGGACCCCGATGAAAGAGGGCCTGGGCACGGTGTACGGCAACGTGGAGGTGGCCGCCGGCGCGGCGCTGGACGTGTCCGGCGGCGGCTGGCTGTCCGGTGTCTCGGCGGGCGGCAAGGCCGGCAAGGTGAAGGCAGGCAACGGCGGGGCCATCAGCCTGACGGCGTTCGACAACACGGCGCTCGAGACGCTGGACCTGCGCGGCTGGGCAGGAGGCGATGCGTCCCGGCTCACCCTCACGGCGATCGGCGACGTGCAGGTGGGCGGCGCCGCGCCCGCGGCCGACGCCACGGGCGGCAAGGCATCGGGCGCAGCCAAGCCGCTGCACCTGCCGCAGACCCTGTACGCCGAGCGCGGCTTCGGCACGATCGGCATCCGTTCGCTCGGCGGGGACGTCGTGGTCGCGGAAGGCGCACAGGTGCACATCCAGCCCACGAGCTGGGACATGCCCGCCGCGGTATCGACGCTGCGCACGCTGCCCAGCGGCAGCGCCTTGGGCGAGGTGCTGGCCCCCAAGACACTGGACGAACTGAGCGAACAGCGCCGCGCCGCGCGCGCGCCCGGTGGCCTGTCGCTGGCGACCGGCGCGACCGGCGGCGGCATCCGCATCGACGCGAACGCCAGCATCCGGACAGAACCCGGCGGCACGATCTCGCTGAACGCGGACGGGTCCGGGCAGGCTTCCGTGCGGGTGGCGGGCCGCCTTCAGGCGCCGGCCGGGACGCTGAACATCCGCGCCAAGAACACCTTGACGCTGGCCGACGGGGCCGAGTTGCTGCTGCCCGGCGTGGCGCAGATCTTCCACGACCCGGCCATGCGCCTGCCCCAGGGCAAGGTGCTGCCAGGCGGCACGGTCACACTGAGCGCCGGCACGCTGGACGCGCAGGCCGGTGCGCTGATCGACGTGTCGGGCGCGCGGGGTACGGTGGCGTATTGGGACCGCGGCACGGGGGCGCTCGGCGCCTTGCGGCGCGTGGACCAGGAACTGGGCAGCGACGGCGGCGCGGTCGTGATGGAGGCCGCGGCCGGCGGTGCCATGAATGCCAGGCTGCGCGCCCACGGCGGCAATGCCCAGGCGGCGGGCGGGTCCTTGTCCATCACGGACACCAGCGAGGCCGGGCGTGCGTCCGGGGACCTGGTGGCGCCGGACATCGGCTCCTTCCTCTACTACAAGAGCCCCACCGGCACGTACACCTTCAACGGAGAAAAGTACGCGCGGATCATCGGCACCAGCGGCAACCTCGACGTGCGCGACGAGTACGCTGGCGACGTCAAGATGAGCAGCGCCATGCGCACCGCGATCAACACCACGCTGCCGACGTCGGTGTCCAGCAGCAAGGGGCTCGTCCTCGACGCGGGTGCGGCGCTGGCCGCAGGGCCGGGCGCCGACAGGGCGCCGTGGGAGCACGACGCGAGCATCGACAAGCGGGTGGTCGAACTGCTCAACAAGTATTTCTGGAGCGGCACCGGAACGGCACTGAGCCACAAGATCAACATCGGCAACATCGCCACTTCGGATGGCACCCTGCACGTCTCGGCGAAGGCGCTGCAGGACACGGGCTTGTCGGCGGTCGATCTGCGTTCCACGCAAGTGGGCGTGCAGTTGGCCGGCGGCGTCGACCTGAGCGTCGCCGGTCGCCTGGGCATCACCGCCCCGGTCATCCAGAGCGACGGGCTGGGCGGCGTGGTGCGCTTGCATGCCCACCATCTGCAACTGAACCCACTGACAGGTGCGGTGGGCGCGGTCGGTGCGGTCGGCGCCACGCCCCGCAATGCGGGCGAACTGATCCTGTCGGCCACCCAGGCCATCGACATCGCAGGCAGGGGTGCGAAGGGCGAGTCTGCGTCGCCCGTCGACGTCAAGCTGCGCGGCTTCGAACGCACGGTGCTGGAAACCGGCGACCTGCGCTTCGTGGCAGGGGCCTACAGCGAAGGCGGCACCGACTACGACGACCCCCAGCTGCGGGCCACGCTGGACGTGGGGGGCGCGCTGGAGATCAAGGCCGCGCAGGTCTACCCGGCCACGGCCGTCACGGCGCGAATCAACTCGGACCACTCCATCACCGTGCGCGGCAACGGGAGCGCCGCGGCGCCTTTGTCGGCCGGCGGCAGCCTGACGCTGAACGCGCCCGTCATCGAGCAGGACGGCGTGCTGCGCGCGCCCTTCGGGCAGATCGCGCTGAATGCCGGCGAGCGCCTGACGCTGGGCACGAACAGCCTGACCTCGGTGTCCGGCGCGGGCCTGGACGTGCTCTACGGCAGCCTGCGCAACGCCGAATACTGGCTGGACCCAGCCAACCCGCAGGGCCGCAATCGTGCCAATGCCGGCGATGCCAATTCCCTGGACGAAAACCGCTACCTGTCGTCCCTGCCGGAAAAGCGCGTGCTCCTGCAAGCACCGGATGTGGCCATGGCCGCGGGCGCGGTGGTGGACATCGCGGGCGGCGGCGACCTGCATGCGTGGGAGCACGTGCCCGGCTCGGGCGGCTCGCACGACGTGCTGACGCTGCCCGGCATGTACGCCGTGCTGCCGGGCTACCAGGGCCTGTCGCCCGTGGCGGGCGGTGCGGCGGGCCAGAAGGTCTGGCTGGCCGGCGGCGGCCTGGGCGCCGGCTGGTACACGCTCCTGCCGGCGCGCTATGCGCTGCTGCCCGGCGCCTTCGCGGTGCAGAGCACGGGCCAGGCCTTGCCGGCGTGGGCCGCGTCCCGTGGCGAGGTGGTCAGCCTGCGTGACGGCTCGACGATCGTGGCCGGTCGGGAACAGAACACGATCAGTGGCGCGCGCGATGCCACGGCCTCGGGCTGGCGCGTGCTGCCCGCCAGCCTGGTGCGCAAGGTCAGCGAATACAACGAAGCGCGGGGCAACGCCTTCTTCTCGTCGGATGCGTTCAAGCTGACGCAATACCGCCTCACAGGGCAGGACGTCGTGACCCCGCGCCTGGCGCGCGATGGCGGCGCGGTGGTGTTCAAGGCCGACCGCGCCCTGACGCTGGACGGCGAGCTGCGCGCGCAACCCGATGCGGGCGGGCGCGGCAGCCTGGTGGACATTGCCGCCGCCAAGATCGCGATCGTCGGCGCGGGGCAGGACAGCAGCGACCTGCGCGCCGACGGCTACCTGGTCGTGGACGCCGGCAGCCTGACGCGCTTCGGCGCGGGCAGCCTGCTGGTGGGCGGCACGCGCACGGGCAATGTGCGGGGCCTGCAGGTGGACGTGGCCGCCAGCGATGTGGTGCTGCGCAACACGGCAGGCACCGCGTTGAGCGGCCCGGAGGTGATCCTGGCCGCGGCGAATGCCGTGTCGATCGAGTCGGGCAGCGTGCTGCGCGCGGATGGCCGGGCGTCGGGCGACGAGGCGAACCTGGTGCTCAAGCCGCAGGTGGCGGCCGTGTGGAGCGACAACAACACGCCGAACGACACCAGCGACGACCACATCGTCACGCCTTCCAGGGACTGGGGTGCGCTGGTGCGCGTGAGCAGCGGCCAGGCCGTGCGGGCGCTGCGCGAGAACGTGGACACCACCGTCGGCGGCCAGGTGCGCATCGGCGCCGGTGCGCTGCTGCAAGGCGGCGAGGCGCTGCTGCTCGACGCCACCAACAACACCGAGATGGCCGCCGGCGCGCAGTTGTCAGGCAAGGCCCTGTCGGTGGCCGCGAGCCGCATCGGCATCGGCGGCGGCAGCGGCGGCCTGGTGCTGGACACCGACGCCCTGGCGCAGCTGTCGCGTGCGCAGTCATTGACGCTGCACAGCTACGGCAGCCTGGACTTCTATCGCTCGCTGGACATGCGCGGCCTGGCGCAGGTGGTGTTCGACGCCGCAGCCTTGCGGGGTCATGGCGCCGATGCCGTGCAGGTGCAGGCCTCCCACCTGACGCTGCAGAACACGGGCGCGTCGCTCGGCAGCGCGGGCACAGGCGGTGGTCGCCTCGAACTGTCGGCCGGCGAACTGGTGCTGGGCGCGGGCGACAAGACGATGTCCGGCTTCGACCAGGTGCTGCTGTCGGCCAGCCGGCGCATCGCCGGCGAAGGCACCGGGAGCCTGGACGCCGGCACGGCGGTGCTGACGCTGCGCACGCCGGTGCTGCAAGGGGTGTCCGGCGCCGACCAGGCACTGCGAACGCAGGGGCAACTGGTGTTGCAGCAACACGCGCAGCTGGATGCGCAAGAGATGGCGTCACTGGGCCGCGCCAGCCTGGGCGCGCGCCTCAACCTGTCGGGCCAGGGCGTGACCGTGGCGCTGCCGGTGCTCGCGCTGGGCGGCAGCATTGCGGTCGATGCCGGCACGGGCAACCTGACGGTTGCAGAGTCCGGCCGCCTGCACGCGGGCGGCCTGGAAAAAGTCTTCTTCGACGCGGCCCAGTACGTGGACGCGGGCCAGATCAGCCTGGCGACGCGAGGCGGCCTGATCGACCTGGCTCCGGGCAGCCTGCTGGACCTGTCCGCCCATCCGCGCGGCGGCGACGCCGGCCGCCTGACGGTGGATGCATCGGCCGGCGGGCGGGTCCACTTCGGTGGCACTGTGCAAGCGCAGGCCGGTGCCGGCGGCAACGGTGGCAACTTTGCGCTGGCCATCGATCGGCTGGACGATTTCGGCGCGCTGGCGCGAACGCTCAACGATGCGGGCTTCAGCCGCTCGCGCCAGTTCCGCGTCCGCCAGGGCGACCTGACGATCGCAGGCACCACGCGGGTGACCGACTTCGAAGTCATCACCGACCGCGGCGTGATCTCTGTCGACGGCACCGCGCGCGTCGAGGCCAACGCGGCCTACGGCGGCAGCATCCGCCTGGTCGGCGGGGCGGGGCTGACGATGCAGCCTGGCGCGGTGCTGGCGGCCCATGCCACCGACGCCATCGATGGCCTGGGCAGCAGCCGCATCGACCTGGAAGCGGTCGACGGCCAACTGAACCTGGCCGGCGGCACGCTGGACCTGAGCGGCGGCGAAGGCGGCAAGCTGCGACTGCGGGCGCAGCGCACCGCAGGCAACGACGGCCTGAACGTCGCGGCGCTGAACGCCGCCGTGCAGGGCGCGCGCTCCGCGGTGCTCGAAGGCGTGCGCCGCCATGCCAGCACGGATGGCACGGTGGAATCCGTGGCCCCGCAGGCGATCGCCGAGGCCAATGCCTTTGCAGGCCACACCGGCATCCTGGCGAGGCTGGGTGGCAACGCCGCCGCCTACACCTTGGCGGCGGGCATCGAGATCACCAGCCCGGGCGACCTGACGCTGGGCCGCGACTGGAACCTGTTCGACAGCTTCGGTGCGGCGCACCGCGAAGGCACGCTCACGCTGCGCGCCGGCGGCAACCTGAACATCGACGGCCATCTGAGCGACGGCTTCGACGTGGCGGGCCGCGACAACGGCGCGGGCCGGGCGGCGCGGCTGCAGCAGGCCGCGTCGTGGAACCTGCGCCTGGTGGCGGGCGCGGACCTGGGGTCGGTCGATGCACTGGCCACGCGGCCATCGGGCGCGCTTGCAGCCGACACCGGCACGATCCGCGTGGGCACGGCCGGCACCGAGTCGGGCGCCGGCAAGCTGGTGCGCACCGGCAGCGGCGACCTGACGGTACGCGCCGGGCGCGACCTGGTGCTCGCCCACAAGGAGTCCGCGCTGTACACCGCAGGCCGGGCCGAGGCCGATCCCACCTTGGGCGGCGGCTTCGACACCGCCAGCGTCGATGCCCAGTACGGCACCGCAGGTGGCCACGTGGATGTCGCGGTCCAGGGCAGCGTGCGTGCGCCCACCGCGCAGGGCGCGCGTTCGGACCAGATCCTGACCGAATGGCTGTTCCGCCAGGGCCGCTATGGCGGAGATCTCAGCAGTCCCACCGGCTACTACGACGCGTACAACATGGGCGAGAGCTGGGCGCCGGTCATGTCCGCCCGGGGCCAGCAACCGAGCTGGTGGGTGAACCACGCCAGCTTCCAGCAGGGCCTGGGCGCGCTGGGCGGCGGCAACGTGAAGCTGTCGGCGGGCGGCGACCTGGTGAACCTGGTGGTGGCCTTGCCCAGCACCATGCGCGTGACGGGCGGGCGTTCCGCTGGCGATGCCGCGGCCTCCACGGTGACCCGCAACGGCGGGCAGCTGCAGGTGGCGGCGGGCGGCACCCTGAAGGCCGGCCAGTACTACGTGGGCCGCGGCGCCGGCGAGATCGAAGCCGGCGCAAGCGCCTCCGGCTATGCCCTGACCGGCATCTCGAGCAGCTGGCCCAACACCGCCTATTCCTACGACATCGCGCCCGTGCTGGCGCTGTCGGACGCCACGCTCAAGCTGCAGACGCTGGGCGACCTGGTCCTGCAGACCGTGATCGACCCGATGCAGATACGCCGTGCCTACGTCGACCAGGCCGACCGGGACACCAGCGGCGCGTCCAGCCATGCGATGTTCATGAGCAGTCAGACAGAGCGCAGCGCCGTCAGCCTGGTGTCCACCGGCGGCAACGTGCGCCTGGTCAACCAGTCGGAATTCGTGGCAGGAAACGACACGGAGAACACCACCAGGCTGGTGAGCGGCATGACGGACACCAAGCTCCAGACGGACATGGTGGGCCTGTACCCGGCCAAGGTCAGCGTGTCGGCCCTGAGCGGCAACATCGACGTCGCGGGCCTGCTGGCGATGGCGCCGGCGAACAGCAGCGACCTGTCTTTGCTGGCCGCGAAAGACCTGCGCTTCCTGCGCGGCAGCAGCCTGCAGAACACGGGTGCCATCGTCATGACCCAGACCACGCTGGACAAGTGGCCGTCGATATTCCGGCCGTGGATGGGTTTCACGATCACGCTGGGCGGGGCATCGGCGTTCGGCGCGCCGCTGAAGTCGGTCTATGGCGGCTTCTCGGTGACGAACACGTTCCTGACCAACAGCCTCAATGGCATGGAGCTGTTCGACAACCCCGATGTGCTGCCGATGCAGGTGCATGACTTCACGCCCAGCCGCTTGTACGCGGCGACCGGTTCCATCAGCGACCTGAATCTGATCGCGTCGGAATCGGTGCACGTGCAGGCCGGCACCGACATCCGCAACTTCGAGCTCAGCGCGCGCAACCTGCGCCCCACCGACACCACCATGCTGGCGGCGGGCAACGACATCCTGGCTGTCGCCAACAGGCTCCTGTCGCACCGCTATGCGCGATACAGCGGCGACGCGGCGGCCTACTACTACGACAGGGGCAGCCGCACCGCGCTGCAAGGGCCGGGATCCCTGCTGCTGCTGGCCGGGCGCGACATCCAGGGCAACAACCTGTCGCTGTACACCAATGCCAATCGCTATTGGGACTACGTGTCGGCAACGCCGCTCGGCGAAGAATCGAACGTCATCAAGGCCCTGCCCGCCGAGGGCGCCGGCATCACCCTGATGGCCGGCATGAACAAGGCCGCCAGCTACGACGCCTTCGAGCGGGCCTACCTGAACCCGGCCAACGTGGCCGCCATGCCGGACTATCTGAAGACCACCCTGGCCGACGGCACCGTGGCGCCGCTGTACCTGAGCGACGGGGTGGAAAACCGCGGCGACCTGGCCAAGTTGGCGCGCCGGGGCCTGGTGTCCTTCGTGGAAGGCATGCTCGGTGCCGACAAGGTCGCCAGCCTCACCGGCACTGCGGACGGCAAGCTGAGCCCGCAGCAGGCGTGGGAGCAATACCGGCAACTGCCGCCCCTGGTGCGCGAGCAGTTCCTGCGCCAGGTCTTTGTCTATGAACTGCGCGAAGGAGGGCGCGACCAGAACGGGGGCGATGGGCAGAACGGTCCGATCAACGGCGGCTACCGCCGCGGCTCCGCGGCCATCGACACGCTGTTCCGCGGTGCGACGGCCGAAGGCCAGCCCGTTCGCTACGCCGCGGACCTGCCGGACAACTGGCGCAGCAGCTGGTCCGGCGTGGGCAGCATCGCCGCGACCCGGATGGCGGCGCGCACCCACCAGGGGGGGGACATCAACGTCTTCACTCCCGGCGGCGGCCTGCAGGTGGCGGGGCTGGGCGCCGTGGTGCCGGACGGATACGGCCTGGTGACGCTGGCCTCGCCGGGGCAGGTCAATGTGTTCACCGACCGGGACATCATCGTGAACCGTTCGCGCATCCTGTCCTTCGTCTCGCAGGCCGAGCCGCTGGGCAGCGACCAGGTGTTGTGGTCCAGCCAGGGCGACATCGACGCCGGCCGCGGCGCCAAGACCGTGCGCATCCCGCAGGCGCCGGAAGTCACGTCGGACGTGGACGGCAACATCACCGTGCAGGAAAAGCGCGACATGAGCGGCGCCGGCATCGGCACCGTGGGCGAAGGCGACGTGGACCTGGTCGCACCGAGGGGCACCATTGATGCGGGCGATGCCGGCATCCGGGTCGCCAGCAACCTCAACATTGCCGCGCTGCAGGTGCGCAACGCCGACAACATCCAGGTCAAGGGCGAAACGACCGGGCTGCCGGTGGTGGCCGCGGTGAACATCGGGGCACTGACCACCGCCAGCGCGGCGGCGTCGGCGGCGGCCATGGCGGCGCAGGAGTCCATGCGCCAGGAGCGGGCCGCGGCACGGCAGAACCTGCCTTCGGTCTTCACGGTGCGGGTGCTGGGCTTCGGCAACGAAAGCCTGCCGTCGGGCGGTGCGGGTGCATCGTCGCCGCCACGCCCCGGTGCGCAGGCGGGCGCTTCGCCTCGGTACGACCCTGCCAACCCCGTGCAGGTCTTTGGGCACGGCAACCAGTTCGACGCGTCGGTGATGTCGCTGCTGACCGACGCCGAGAAGAGCAGGTTGCGCCATGCCGGCAAGTAAGACGATGTCCGCGGCTGAGTTCGATCCCGGTCCTTGTTTTCAAGGGCCATTCGCGGGTCACGGCGAGCCCACCGGCGTCGTGCTGCGGGCGTTCCTGACGGCGAACTACACGTACCTGCATCGCCGGTTGGCCCGCGATCTCGGCTGTTCCGACCAGGCCAGCGAGTGCCTGCACGACGCCTGGCTGCGCCTGGGCGAGATGACGGCATCGGAGCCCGTGCGCAGTCCCGGGGCCTATGTCTATCGAACGGCGCGCAACCTGGCCATGGATCGCCTGCGCAGCGATCGGTCCTGGCAGTACGTGGGCGAATGGGACACGGCCCTCGATCTCCTGGCCGACCACGCGCCCGGCCCCGATGCCATCGCCGAAGCGCGTTCGGCCGTGGAGGCCGTGGAGCAGGCGATGCAGCGGCTTTCGCACCGGCATCGCTCGGTGCTCGTGGCACTGCAGATCGAGGAGATGACCCGCCAGGACGTGGCGGACCGGCATTGCATCTCTTTGCGCAGAGTGGACACGGCACTTCGCCAGGCCCTGGACTACTGCGCGCATGCGTCCGGTCACACCGTGCGGGCGGAAGGCGCTTCGCCCCGGCGCGGTCTTTCGCGGCGATGGCAGGAGAAAGTCGTTGCCCCGATGCGCGCCGGCGCGCCGCGCGCGCAGAAGTGAGGCGCTACCAGTCCTCTTTCACCGCCAACACCACATCGCGCCCCGCCGCGGCGCGCCCCGCCATCCACGCCGTGAACGTGCCGGCCGCCACCACGGCCGCGCACAGCGCCAGCAGCCGCACCCACGGCACCAGCAGGTCCATGCTCCAGTGGAAGCTCTGCGGGTTCACCACCTTCACCAGCACCACCGACACGGCCAGCCCGAGCAGCAGCCCGGCCACCGCGCCGATGGCCGTCCAGGCCGCGCCTTCGCCGGCCACCACGGCCAGCACCTGCCGCCGCGTGAAGCCCAGGTGCGCGAGCAGCCCGAACTCCTTGCGCCGCGCCAGCACCTGCGCGCTGAAGCTGGCCGCGATGCCGAACAGGCCGATGGCGATGGCCACGGCCTGCAGCCAGTAGGTGACGGCAAAGCTGCGGTCGAAGATGCGCAGCGAGGTGGCGCGGATCTGGCCGACCGAGGCCAGCTCCACCGCGCCGTCGCGTGAGGCGCGCGAGGCGAGTTCGCGCACGGCTGCTTGCACTTCTGCTTCGGACGCACCGGGCGCAAGCCACAGCGCGACGTCGCTCACGTCGTGCTCGCCGGTGATGCGCTCGAAGTCGCGCGCGTCCATCGCGATCGCGCCGAACTGCCGCGCGTAGTCGCGCCACACGCCGGCCACGAAGAACACCTGCGGCGTGGCCGTGCGCATCGCATCGGACAGCGGCGAAAACGCGGTGCCCGGCTTCGCGCCGTACAGCTCGACCATCGGCTCGCTCACGTAGATGCCGGTCTGCCCGGGCGGGACGGGCAGCGCCTCGCCCACCAGCGGCAGCCCGCGCACCACGCCGCCTTCGAGGCTGCGCGCGATCAGCGTCACCGCGGGCTGCGCCGGGTCGAGCTGCAGCGACTGCGTGCGCAGCGTGCCGGTGCGCGCCACGCCGGGCAGTTGCGCCAGCGCCTGCACGAAGGCCGGCGCGAAGGTCGCGGTGTCGGTGCTGCTGGTGCCGCCGCTGTTGCCGCTGCCGCGCCCGCCCGAGGTGGCGCGCACGTACAGGTCGGCCGGCAGCACCACGTCGAGCCAGTGCGTGACCGACTCGCGAAAGCTCGCGACCATCACCGTGAGCGCCACCGCCAGGCTCAGGCTCGCGACCACGCCGCTCACCGCCACGGCCGCCGTGCCGCGCATGCGCCGCGCGCGCTCGACGGCGAGCATCGGCAGCACGCGCCGCGCGAACGCGGGCGCCACGCGGTCGTACAGCAGCGCGATGAGCCAGGGCAGGGCGGTGATGCCGCCCACCAGCAGGCAGGCCACCGACAGGTACGCGGCCACCGGAATGCCGCCGATGGCCGGCAGGTTGGCCAGCGCCGCGCCCGCGCCGATGAGCCCGAGCGCGAGCCAGTGGTGGCGGCCCTGCGCGGGTGCCGCGCCCAGGCCCTTGAGCGTCTGCGCCTCGGGAAGCGCCTGCGCAGCGCGCGCGGGCCACCAGCCGCCCACCAGCGCGGCCACCACGCCGAGCCCGCCGTACAGCAGCGCGGCGCCACTGCTCCAGTGCAGCCGGGGCGCCACGCCCTCGAAGTAGCCGCCGCCCAGGTCGCCGCCCAGCACGCGCAGCGCGAAGGCCGCGAGCGCGGTGCCCAGCGCCAGGCCGGCGGCGCTGCCGATCAGCCCGAGCACCAGCGATTCGGCCAGCACCAGCTGCAGCCGTCCGCGCGGCGTGAGGCCCAGCACGCCGAGCAGCGCGAACTGCTGCGCGCGCTTGGCCACGCTGAGCGCGAGCACCGAGAACACCAGGAACGCGCCCGTGAACAGCGCCACCAGCGCCAGCACCGTGAGGTTGACGCGGTAGGCGCGCGACAGGTTGCTCACGCGCTCGGCCGCATCGCCCGGCTCGGCGAACTTCAGGCCCGCCGGCCAATCGGGCGACTTCTCGAGCGCGGCCACGAAGGCCGCGCGGTCGGTGCCCGGCGCCAGCCGCAGGTCGATGCGGCTCAACTGGCCGAGCGGGCCGAACAGCTCCTGCGCGACCGCGATGTCCATCACCGCCAGCGCCGCGCCGCCGGCCGTCACATGGCCCGAAACTGCGAGGCGCTGCCACGCGGCGCCGCTGCGCAGCTGCAGGCTCTCACCGGTCGCGGGCTGCAGCGGCAGCTGCAACGCCTGGCGCGCCGCCGCGTTGAGGAACACATGGCCGGGCGCGAACAGCGCGAAGCGGTCGGCTCCCGCCGCCGACTGAGGCATCAGCGCGGGCGCGATGGTGGGCAGCGCGAGCGCATCGACGCCGATCACGCGCAGCGGCACCTGGCGCCCGTCGTGGCCCAGGGCCAGGCCCTGGAACTCGAGCACCGGGCTCGCCAGCGCCACTTCGGGCCGGCGCGCGAGCCGGCCGAACACGGCCTCGTCGAAGCTGCCCTGCGCGGCACGCACCTCGAGGTCGGGCTGGCCGTTCACCGAGCGCACCGCGCTGGAGAACTCGTCGAGCGCCGAGGCGTTGATGAGCTGCACCGAAAACGCCAGCGCCACGCCCAGCATCACGGCCAGCACGGCCGCCGCGTTGCGCCAGGGGTGGTGGCGCAGTTCCTGCCAGGAGAAAGTCGAAAGCAATGCACGCATGGGGTCATTGTGGCCGCCGTGGCAGGATGGCGCCTGTTCGACGATGACGACTTCACGCCCGAGGATTCCGACGATGCGGCTTCTGCCCTCCGCCTGGTGCCGCCGCTGGCTGGCGCCCTGGCTTCTCGTGCCCTGGCTGGCGGGCGCGGCGAGTGCGCAACTCGCACCGCCGTCCGCACCGCTCTCGCTCGCCAGCGACCCCGCCGTGCTGGCCCGCACCGCGCTCGGCGCCGAGCGCGGCACGCTGGTGGTCGGCGTGCTGCGCGGCGACAAGGCCGCCTACGGCATCGCCCACAACCCCGAGCCGCTGGTGGCGCGCGCCATTGCGCCGGCCAGCGCGGAGCAGCCGATGTTCGAGATCGGCTCCGTCACCAAGGTCTTCACCGGCCTGTTGCTGGCGCAGGCCGTGGAGCGCGGCGACGTGGCGCTCGACGACAGCGTGGGCAAGCTGCTGGCCGGTCATGCCGAGGGCGTGCCGCCCGCCGTGGCGTCGATCACGCTGCGGCAGCTCGTCACCCACACCGGTTGCCTGCCCGTGATGGCCGACGGCGTCACCGGTGGGGCCGCGCTGGCCGAACAGTTCCGCAGCTTCGACCTGCCGATGTTCTGGGCCGCGCTCGCGCGCATCCACCTCACGGGCGTCGCGGCGCCGTGCGAGGCGCGCTACAGCAACTTCGGCATGGCGCTGCTCGGGCAGCTGCTGGCGCTGCGCTACGGCACCTCGTGGGGCGAGCTGGTGCGCGCGCGCATCACCGAGCCGCTGGGCATGAACGACACCGTGATCCCGCTCGGCGACAAGGCCTCGCGCATGGCGCCGCCGTTCGCGGGCGACCAGCGCCAGCGCCGCTTCGACATGCATGCCTACGCGCCCGCCAGCGCGCTGCGCTCGACCGCCGCCGACATGCTGGCCTTCAGCCGCGCCATCCTCGCCGGCGCGCACGGCCCGCTGGGCCCGGCCGCCGCGCGCCTGCTCACGCCGCTCGCGCGCTACGAGGGCGCCGAGATCGGCTATGCCGTGATGGTGCGCGGCCCCGAGACCGGCCGGCGCACCTACTACCACGCGGGCGTCACCGAGGGCTACCGCACGCTCTGGCTGCTGGCGCCCGACACCGGCGAGGCGCTCATCGTGCTGGCCAGCAACCAGCGCGCGCCGCTGCAGCCCGTGATGCTCGCCATCGGCAAGAGCCGCTACCCGGTGCCGACGACCGAAGTGCCGATCGATCCGAAGCGCCTGGCCGACTACGCGGGCGAGTTCCGCGTCGGCAAGGCGCAGGTGCTGGGCTTCACCGTGCGCGATGGGCGTTTGCTGGCGCGTGAGTCGGGCAAGGGCTACAACCTTCTCACGCCCACCGGGCCGGATCGTTTTGCGGTGACGGCCATCGGTGCGCAGTTCGTGTTCCGGCGTGGGGATGGCGGCGAGGTGATCGGCGTCACGCTGACGCAGGGTGGCAGCCGGCTTGAAGGGCGGCGGGTCGGGGTTGCTGTGCCGCAGGACTGAGCGCCTCAGGCCCGTTCCGACATCGCGTGCAGGTACGCCCGCACCGCCCCATTGCTGCTCAACCCGATCGCCCGGTCGTACGCCTGCCGCGCCGCCACGCGCGCGCCGCCGGCCGCGAGCAGGTGCGCGCGCGCCGCCCAGAACGGCTGGTAGCTCGCCACCTCGTCCGATGGAATCGCATCGAGCGCGCGCAGCCCGGTTTCGGGCCCGCGCGCATTCGCCAGCGCGCACGCCAGGCTCACCTGTGCCCCGATGCTCGGCCGCAGCGCGAGCAGGCCTTCGTACAGCGACACCAGCACCTCGGGCGGCACCGGTGCGCCGGCGCGGCGCTCGCAGTGGGCCGACTGGATCGCGGCCTCGAGCTGGTAGGGTCCGAGCGACTGCATGGCCGACGCGATGCGCAGGTGGTGCTCGGCCTCGGCCAGCAGCGCGTGGTCCCAGCGCGTGATGTCCTGCTGGTCGAGCGGCACGTAGGCGCCGGCCTCGGTGCGGCGCGCGGCGGTGCGCGCCTCGCAGAACAGCATCAGCGCCAGCAGGCCCAGCGGCTCGGGCTCGGCGGGCAGCAGGCGGCACAGGATGCGGCCCAGGTCGATGGCCTCGGTCGTCAGGCCGCGCGGCAGGGCGTCGGCGCCGTCGACGTCGTCCCAGCCGGTGCCGTAGGCGGCGTAGATGCCGTCGAGCACGTCGCGCAGCCGGCGCGGCAGGTCGCGTGCCTGCGGGTACTCGAAAGGAATGCCGGCCGCGCGGATGCGGGCCTTGGCGCGCACCAGCCGCTGGCCCAGCGCGGACGGCGAGGTGAGGAAGGCGCCGGCCATGCGCGCGGCATCGAGCCCGAGCACGGTCTGCAGCATGAGCGGCGCGCGCGCGGCGGCGTCGATGGCGGGGTGCGCGCAGACGAAGAGCAGGCGCAGGCGCTCGTCGGGCACGGTGGTGGCCTCGGGGTCGGCCTCGTCCACCTCGCCGGCGAGCAGCAGCAGGGTCTGCGTGGCGTCGTCCTGCACGCGGCTGTGGCGCCAGGCGTCGAGCTTGCGGTGCCGCGCGACGCTCAGCAGCCAGGCGTCGGGCTGCACCGGCACGCCGTCGGTAGGCCAGCGCTCGAGCGCGCGGGCGAAGGCGTCGGCCAGGGCGTCTTCGGAGGCCGCGATGTCGTGCGTGCGGGCGGACAGGATGGCCAGCAGCCGCCCGTACGACTCGCGTGCCGCGCGTTCGGCGGCGTGGTGTGCCGCCGGAGTGGTCACGTCTGGCTCGCGCCCGCCGCTGCGGTGGCGGTGAAGACCGGCCGCACTTCGACACCGCCGCTGGCGGCGCAGGGCGCACGCGCGGCCCATTCGAGCGCCGCGTCGAGGTCGGGCACGTCGACGACGAAGTAGCCGCCGAGCTGTTCCTTGGTGTCGGCGAAAGGGCCGTCCTGCACCTGGCGCTTGTCGCCGCGCACGCGCAGCGTGGTGCCGGTCATGGGCGGCAGCAGGCCGTGGCCGCCGAGCGAAATGCCCGACTGGCGCACCGCGTCGGCGTACGCGACCCAGCTGGCGCGGTAGGCCTGCGACGAGGCGTCGTTGCGTTGTTCGAATTCGGCCGCGGGTTGGTAGAACATCAACATGTACTGCATGGTGTTTCTCCGTGAGGAAAAGCTTGACGAGCAAGAGCGCTCACCACAATGACGGCCCGCAGCCGGTCATTTCGACACCGGACCGGTGCCGAGCAGAAGATTCTTGTCCTGTTCGCTCTTTGGCGCAACGTGGGCGCCAGGCCCCGCGCTCAGGCCGCGCGGGCGCGCACCGCGGGCGTGAACAGCGCTTCCATTTCCTGGCGCAGCCGGTAGGCGGCGGTGCTGGTGTCCATCGCCACGTCGGCCCAGCTCAGGCTCTGGCCCTTCTTGACGGGGCGCACGAGCCTGACGTTGTGCGCCAGCCCCAAAGGCAGGCCGCCCAGGCGCAGCGAGCGCTCGGCCGGCAGCAGCTTGCCCCAGACGGTGTAGCCGCCTTCGCCGTCGAGCATCTCGCCCGCGGCGAGGTCGCGCTTGGCGGTGGCGACCACGTCGGCGTTCCAGCCGGTGGCCACGCCGGTGGGCTCGCCGCGCAGCGCCACGCTGGCGACCGACATGCCCACTTCGAGCCCGATCAGGTGCCAGCGCTTGTACAGCGTGAAGTAGCGCCCGCTCGGGTCGGTGTGGGCGTTGTATTCCTCGAAGCAGTTCTTGATGTAGTCGGTCTCGGCCTCGACCGTGACCCACACGCCCATGCGGATGTCGTAGGGAATCTTGCGGCCGTCGGCTTCGAGCGACGAGATCACCTCGACCATGCCCTTGCGTTCCAGCACGCCGCCTTCGCTCTTCGGACGCGTGACGAAGGGAATGTCTTCCACGCTCGCGGGCGGGTAGAGCAGGCCGTCCGAGGGCACGCCCAGGCCGGTGGCGTTGGCCACGGCCGAGCTTTCGATCGACGGCTTGGAGCCGTCGAGAAAGCTGTTGAACATCTTCGGGTTGAGCCCGCCGCGTTTCGCCTGCTCGGGCGTGAGCCCGTAGTTGCCCCACACGGTCTCGGGCGTCGATTCGGTGAAGTGCGGCAGCCACTTGTGGCCGCGCCCGGCCGCCACCACCGGAAAGCCGCAGGTGCGGGCCCAGTCGACCAGGTCGCAGATCAGCGCGGGCTGGTCGCCGAAGGCCAGCGAATACACCACGCCGGCCTGCTGCGCCTTGTGCGCGAGCAGCGGGCCGCAGAAGGCGTCGGCCTCGACCGTCACGTTGACCACGTGCTTGCCGTGCGCAAAGGCGTCCAGGCAGTGGTCGACGGCGGCGACCGGGTTGCCGGTGCACTCGACCACGATGTCGATGCTGGGCTCGCGCGTCACGGCCTGCCAGTCGTCGGTGATCCAGGTGGCGCCGGTCTTCAGCGCCTCCTGCACCGAGCTGGCGTTGCTGCGCTCGGCCTGCCAGCCCACGCGCTCCAGGTTGACGCGCGCGGCGGCGGGCGAGAGGTCGGCAATGGCGACCAGCTGCACGCCGGGCGTGCGCGGAATCTGCGCCAGGTACATGGCGCCGAACTTGCCGGCGCCGATCAGGCCGATGCGGATGGGGCGGCCTTCGGCGGCGCGCTGTTGCAGGCGGGTGTGCAGGCTCATGGCGGTCAGGCTTCCACGGTTTCGATGACGTCGGGCGAGGTGCGCAGCGCGCTCTCGGGCAGGCCGTCTTTCCACGGCACCTCGACGGGGTAGGGCGTCAGCAGGCAGTCGTCGGGCAGCACCTCGATCGGCGCGAAGTTTCTGTGCGCGATGTATTCGGGCCGCTGGTGGCGGCGGATGTGGTTGCTGACCGCGCACAGGCTCAGGTACACGGCCACGCGGTTGAAGGGCGAGAGGTTGCTGCCCGAGGCATGCACGAGGCAGCTGTGGAACAGGATCATCGAACCGGCCGGCCCCTTGGGCGAGACGATGCCGCCCTGCGTGCCGCCGGCGCGGTCGACGAGCTGGCGGATCAGGTCGTTGTCGACCGTCCACAGCGGGTAGCTGGTGGTCGTGAGGTCATGCCTGGCATCGACCACGCCCTTGCGGTGGCTGCCCGGAATGAACATCAGCGGGCCGTTGTGCTCGGTCACTTCGTCCAGAAAGATGGCCACGTTCATCGCGCGCTCGGTAGGCATCAGGTCGTCGTTGAGCCAGGTGCCGTAGTCCTGGTGCCACTGCCATACGTCGCCCTCGAAGGCCATCTTGCCGTTGATCTTGAACTGGTGCATGTAGACCGCCTCGTCGAACAGGTCCATCACCGGCTCGACCATGCGCGGGTGCCGCGCCAGCCGCGCGAAGGGCTCACTGATGAGGTGCGCCGCGAAGTTCGTGCGCACGGCGTCGGAGCCCTTCTCGCGCACGTTGAAGGCCGCACGCTTGCTGTACAGGTCGGGCACCGCCTCGGTCAGCACCTTCGTCTCTTCGGGCGAGAAGTGGCCGGGGAAGAACAGGTAGCCCTCGCGCTCGAACTGCGCGCGTTGCTCGGGGGTCAGCTTCATGCCTTGTCTCCTTTTTTGGTGGGGGTTCCAGATGCGGATGCCGTGCGTGCCAGCTGCTGCGCGAGCCGCTCGGCCAGCGCGTCGCTGGCGCGCGAGACGTGCTCGTCGCTCAGGCGCGCGGCGCGTTCGACGTCGCCGGCGGCAATGGCGTCGGCAATGGCTTCGTGCTCGTCCCACAGCGACTCGCGCTGCGGCTCGGCCTGCAGCACCGCGCCCATCGCGCGGCGCAGGTGGCGCCAGTGCGGGTCGGCGCTCTGGCCGATCAGCGGGTTGCCCGAGGCGGCGTAGATGGCCTGGTGAAAGGCCACATCGGCGTCG
This sequence comes from Variovorax sp. GW822-FHT04A09, assembly GCF_058801005.1. Classification (NCBI taxonomy): domain Bacteria; kingdom Pseudomonadati; phylum Pseudomonadota; class Betaproteobacteria; order Burkholderiales; family Comamonadaceae; genus Variovorax; species Variovorax sp. GW822-FHT04A09. The sequence goes on from NZ_JBXAMV010000002.1 coordinate 1,147,476, forward strand.
ATCATGGCTTCGACATTGCGCCCGCGCGCCGCGCGCCGGCCGCGTTCGATGAGCTTCGGGTCGATGCGAAAGCGCTGCTGCGCCGCCAGCCGCGCGGCCAGCACGTCGAGCGCGCCGCGCACCTGGTAGACCTTGCGCATCGCCTCGGCCTCCAGCGGCGCCACCAGCACGCCGCGGCCCGGCGCGTCCTGCACGAAGCCGTCTTTCTTGAGCAGCCGCAGCGCCTGCAGCACCGGCTGGCGTGACACCGCGAGCCGCGCCGCGATGTCCTCCTGCGTGAGCCGCTCGCCCGGCGCGAGCGCGCCGCTGCTGATGGCGCCGAGCAGGGCGCGGTAGACCTGGTCGACGAGGTCGGGGGCGACTTCGATGCTGAGCAACTGGGCGGGCATGACGGGCCTTTTCTGAACTCTGTATACAGAGTACGGACTTCGGCGCCGGGGCGCATCCCCGGGTTTTTACCCATCGGGGCTGCAAGGAACGGCGTGCCGCCGCTAAGCTCGACCCATGCAACTCCCTACCTACGACGATGTCATCGCCGCGGCCGCGCGGCTCGAAGGCCATGCCCACCGCACGCCGGTGCTGCAATCGACCACCGCCAACGAGCGCTGGGGCGCGCAGTTCTTCTTCAAGTGCGAGAACTTCCAGCGCATGGGCGCGTTCAAGTTCCGCGGTGCGTTCAATGCGCTGTCGAAGTTCGACGCGGCACAGCGCAAAGGCGGCGTGATCGCGTTCTCGTCGGGCAACCACGCGCAGGCCATCGCACTGTCGGCACGCCTGCTGTCGATGCCGGCCGTGATCGTCATGCCCAAGGACGCGCCCGCCGCGAAGGTCGCGGCCACGAAGGGCTACGGCGCCGAAGTGGTGATGTACGACCGCTTCACCGAAGACCGCGAGGCGCTGACGAAGCGGCTCGCGCAGGAACGCGGCATGACGATGATTCCGCCCTACGACCACCCCGATGTGCTGACGGGGCAGGGCACGGCGGTGAAGGAACTCATCGAAGAGACCGGCCCGCTCGACCACCTCTTCGTGTGCCTCGGCGGCGGCGGGTTGCTGTCGGGCTCGGCGCTGTCGGCGCGTGCGCTGTCGCCCGCCTGCAAGGTCTACGGCGTGGAGCCCGAGGCCGGCAACGACGGCCAGCAGTCGCTGCGCGCCGGGAAGATCGTGCACATCGACACGCCCAAGACCATCGCCGACGGCGCGCAGACGCAGCACCTGGGCGAGTACACCTTCGGGATCATCCAACGCGACGTCGATGACATCTTCACGGTGACCGATGAGCAGCTTGTCGAGGCGATGCGCTTCTTCGCGGAGCGCATGAAGATGGTGGTGGAGCCGACGGGGTGCCTCGCGTTCGCGGGCGCCATCGCGGCCGCGAAGGCCATCGAAGGCCAGCGCGTGGGCATCGTGATCAGCGGCGGGAACGTCGACCTGTCGCGCTACGCCTCGCTGATCGGCTGATTCTTTTCAGGCCCGGATACCGCTCGCCGTCAGGTGCAGCAACCGGTCCGCACGCGCCGCGGCGCTCTCCGAGTGCGTGACCAGCACCAGCGAGGCGCCGTGCTCGCGCGTCTGGCCGATCAGCAGGTCCATCACCTTCGCGGCGGTCGATGGGTCGAGGTTGCCGGTGGGCTCGTCGGCGAGCAGCAGCGCGGGCCGGTGCACCAGCGCGCGGGCGATGGCCACGCGCTGCAGCTGGCCGCCTGAGAGCGTCTGCGGCAGCCGCGCGCCCATGCCGGGCAGGCCGACGGCCTCCAGCATGTGGGCCACGCGCGCGTCTTCGCGCGGGCGACCCAAGAGCATCAGCGGCAGCGACACGTTCTGCGCCACGTCGAGGTGCGGCAGCACGTGGAAGGCCTGGAACACGAAGCCCACATGCTGGCGGCGCCACAGCGCGCGGGCTTCGCCGTCGAGCGCGCCGATGTCGGTGCCGTCGTGCGACACGCTGCCTTCATCCCAAGTGTCGAGGCCGGCCATGCAGTTGAGCAGGGTCGATTTGCCCACGCCCGATTCGCCGACGATGGCGACGAACTCGCCGGGCGCGACCTGCAGGCTCACGTGTTCGAAGACGGGCGCGTCGCCGTAGTGCTTGCCGAGGTTGGAGAGGTGCAGGGTCATGCCGGTGTCGCCGAACCAGCGATCTGCGCGATGTGCCGCACGGCGGCCTGCACCGCGTCGGGCGCGTCGCAGGCGATCACGGTGCGCTGCGGCATGCTGCGCAGCCAGGTGATCTGCCGCTTGGCGAGCTGGCGCGTGGCGGCAATGCCGCGCTCGCGCAGCTCGCCCAGGGCCTTGGCGTCGGGCGGTGCGTCGCCGCAGGCGTCGAACATCTCCCAGGCCTGGCGGTAGCCGACGCAGCGCATCGAGGGCAGGTCGGGCGACAGGTCGCCGCGCGCGCGCAGTGCCTTCACTTCGTCGAGAAAGCCGGCCGCGAGCATGGCGTCGAAGCGCTCGGCGATGCGGCCGTGCAGCCAGGCGCGGTCCTCGGGTTCAAGCGACACGAGCACGCCGCCGTCGACGGCCTTGGCGGCCTTGGTGTCGCTCGCATGGAAGCTCGACAGCGGCTGGCCGCTGCTTTCCCACACCTCGAGCGCGCGCTGGATGCGCTGGCTGTCCTGCGGCGCGAGCCGCGCGGCGGTGACGGGGTCGACCTGCGCCAGCCGCGCGTGCATGGCGGGCCAGCCGAGCGCGGCAGCTTCGGCATCGAGGCGCGCGCGCACGGCGGGGTCGGCGGCGGGCATGGCGTCGATGCCGTCGAACAGCGCCTTGAAGTACAGCATGGTGCCGCCCACGAGCAGGGGCAGCGCGCCGCGTGCGCGGATGGCGTCGATGAGCCGGGTGGCGTCGGTCACGAAGGCGGCGGCGCTGTAGCTGTCGCGCGCGTCGAGGATGTCGATCAGGTGGTGCGGCACGGCGGCCTGCTCGGCGGCGGTGGGCTTGGCGGTGCCGATGTCCATGCCGCGGTAGACCAGCGCCGAGTCGACGCTGACGATCTCGACCGGCTGCAGCCGGGCCACGGCCAGGGCCACGGCGGTCTTGCCGGACGCGGTGGGGCCGGCGAGCGCGATGTAGCGCGGGGGAACAGGGGAAGCGGGGGGCATGCGTCGAGGGTAGCAAATGACACGCGCCGGGCCGCTGCACGGGGCTTGTCTGGGACGCCGGGCGGCTGCGCGGGGCTTGCCCGCGACGCCGTGCGTCAGGCGACGGCGGTCGCGTCCCGCATCCGCCGGATGTCGCGCAGCGGCGGCGCACCGAACAGGCGCGCGTACTCGCGGCTGAACTGCGAGGCGCTTTCGTAGCCCACGCGCACGCCGGCGGTGCCGGCATCGATGTTCTGGTTCAGCATCAGCTGCCGCGCTTCCTGCAGGCGCAGCTGCTTCAGGTACTGCATCGGGCTCATGCCGGTCACGGCGCGGAAGTGCTGGCGGTAGGTCGACGGGCTCATGTGCGCGGACGCGGCCAGTTCGTCCGCCTGCACGGGCTTCCTGAAATTCATCTTGAGCCACGCCAGGCTCTGCGCCACCTGCTGGCTGGGCGAGCCCACGGTCATGAGGCGCTGCAGCTGCGGGCCGTGGCGCCCGGCGAGCAGGCGCACGACGATTTCCTTCTGCAGCAGCGGCGCGAGCTGCGGAACGAGCCGGGGCTCGGCCAGCAGCTCGACGAGCCGCGTGACGGTGCCCAGCAGCGTCGCGTCGAGCGCGCCCAGCGACAGGGCGCGCTGGTTGTGGGGCTCCCTGGACGGCGGCGGCAACGCCATCTCGGTCGCCACCTGCACGATGGCGCGCGGATCGAGCCGGATCATGAGGCCCAGGAAGGGCTGCGCCGCGCTGGCGCGGGTGACGTGCGCCACCACGGGCAGGTCGGCCGTGATCAGCAGCGACTGGCCCGCGCCGTATTCATAGATCTCGTCGCCGAGCGCCGCGCGCTTCTGTCCGCCGACGGTGATGCCCAGGCCGAAGCCGTAGATGCAATGCACGGGCTCGGTCGCGGCGCTGCGGCGGTGCAGCGAGAGTTCGGGAATGGCGGTGGCGTGGTCGCCGTCGTTTCGGGCAATGCGCCCGACGGCCGCGGCCAGGGCACCGAGGACGGCCGAATCGTCTGGCTGCGTCGGCTGTAGCACTTCCATCTGAATCCTTTCGGGTGCTTGCGCAAAGTCTAGCGGGCGCTTCTCATGCGCTTGGCGTTTTTGGCGCAGTCTCGTTGTTTCAGGCAAGAACGCGCGCGGATTGGGCAAGTGGCCGTGGGCGCTTCATCGGACACTGGCCGCCGTGAAGTCCTGCCGCGCGCGGCGCGAGGACCGTGCTTCCCCTCCACGATGATGAAAAAAGAAATGACCCACGACGAACGACATCCGCATCGCATCACCGCCTCGCTCGTGGCCGCACTGGCCATCGGCGCGAGCATGGCCGGGTCCGCGCCCGCCTTTGCCAGCACCGCGCTGGCGCAGAAGTACGCGTGCGTGGCCTGCCACCAAGCCGCCGTGAAGGTGGTGGGCCCTTCCTGGAAAGAGATCGGCGCACGCTACGGCGACGGCAAGGGCACGGCCGCGCAGCTGGCCGCCAGCATGAAGGCCGGCAGCTCGGGCAAGTGGGGCGCGATGCCCATGCCCGCGCAAGCCCAGGTGCCCGACGCGGACCTGCAGGCGCTCGCGCAATGGGTGCTCGACGGCGCCAAGTGAATCCGACCCATCCCACCTACCCACGGAGAAAACCAACATGAGCGCGCTCCACGTCAACGGCCGTGACCACACGGTCGACGCCGACCCCGGCACCCCCATCCTCTGGGCCCTGCGCGACACGCTGGGCATGACCGGCACCAAGTTCGGTTGCGGCGCGGCGCTGTGCGGCGCCTGCACCGTGCACATGGACGGCCAGGCCATCCGCTCGTGCATCACGCCCATCGCGGCGGCCGAGGGCAAGAAGATCACCACCATCGAAGCCGTGACCGGCGGCAACGACCGCGTGGGCGCGGCCGTGCATGCCGCGTGGGTCAAGCACGACGTCGCGCAGTGCGGCTACTGCCAGAGCGGCCAGATCATGAGCGCGACCGCCTTCCTGCAGTCGCTGCCCAAGGGCAAGCAGCCCAGCACCGACGAGATCGACTCGGCCATGGCCGGCAACATCTGCCGCTGCGGCACCTACGCCCGCATCCGCGCCGCCGTGGCCGATGCGGCCAAGACCCTCGCCTAAGGAGTCGCCACCATGCTGCCCAACATTGACTACAACGACCTGCCGCGCGCGCTGCAGCGCCTGATGGTCCAGCCTGCGACCGATGCATCCGACGAGGTCGCCACGCTGCCCCGCCGCAGCTTCCTGAAGATGGCCGGCGCCGGCGGCCTCGTGCTCGGCGCTTTCCCTCACATGGCCATGGCGCAGGCCGACGGCCCGGCCAAGGCCGGCGGTGCGCTCAAGCCGACGCAACAGCCCTCGGCCTTCGTGCAGATCGCGCCCAACGGCGAGGTCACGGTGACCATCAACCGCCTCGAGTTCGGCCAGGGCGTGCAGACCGGCCTGCCGATGATCCTGGCCGAGGAGCTCGACGCCGACTGGGCCCTGGTGCGCAGCCGCAGCGGCACCAACGATGCGGCCTACGCCGACCCGCTGTTCGGCATGCACCTGACCGGCGGCTCCAACTCGATCAAGAACAGCTACACCCAGTACCGCGAACTGGGCGCGCGTGCGCGGGCCATGCTGCTGTCGGCCGCGGCGCAGCGCTGGAAGGTCGACGTGGCCACGCTGCGCACGCAGGCCGGCACGGTGATCGGCCCCGGCGGGCGCAAGGCGGGCTACGGCGAGCTGGCCGAAGCGGCCATGGCGCTGCCGGTGCCCGAGACGGTCACGCTCAAGAGCCCGAAGGACTTCCGAATCATCGGCCGCCCGACCACGCGCCTGGACGCGCGCGCCAAGAGCAGCGGGCGACAGGACTTCGGCATCGACGTGAAGCAGCCCGGCCTGCTCACGGCCGTGGTGGCGCATCCGCCCGTGTTCGGTGCCCGCCTGGCCTCGGTGGACGACAGCGCCGCGCGCGCCGTCAAGGGCGTGAAGGCCGTGCTGCGCATTCCGCTGGACCGTGGCGCCGAAGGCGTGGCCGTGGTGGCCGACGGCTACTGGCCCGCCAAGCTGGGCCGCGATGCGCTCAAGCTGCAGTGGAACACCGATGCGGTGGAGAAGGTCGACAGCGACAAGCAGCTGGCCCAGTACCGCGAACTCGCCGGCCGCCCCGGCAACCGCAAGTTCGACGCCGACATGGCGCCGTTGGCCGGCGCGCCGCACAAGCTCGAGGCCGAGTTCGTGTTTCCCTACCTGGCCCACGCGCCCATGGAGCCGGAGAACTGCACCGTGAAGCTGTCGGACGGCCGCGCCGAGCTGTGGGTCGGCACCCAGTCCGCCGACCTCGACGGCCAGGCCGCGGCACGCACGTTGAAGCTCGACCCCGCGCAGGTGAAGGTGAACGTGCAGATGGCGGGCGGCGGCTTCGGCCGGCGCTTCGTGGGATCGAGCGACTTCGTGGTCGAGGCCTGCGAGATCGCCAAGGCCGCGCGCACCGCCGGCCTGAAAGACGCACCGGTGCGCCTGCTGTGGAGCCGCGAGGACGACATCAAGGGTGGCTACTACCGCCCCATGCACCTGCACCGCGCCCGCATCGGCTTCGACGCGCGCGGCAAGATCCTCGCGTGGGACCACGTGATCGTCGGCCAGTCGATCACGGCGGGCACGGTGTTCGCCGGCTCCATGGTGAAGGACGGCATCGACGCCACGGCCGTTGAAGGCATGCGCGATCCTTACCCCGTGCCGATGCGCCTCACGGTGCATCACCCGCAGGTCAACGTGCCGGTGCTGTGGTGGCGCAGCGTGGGCTCCACGCACACGGCCTTCGTGATGGAAACGCTCATCGACGAGATCGCCCGCACGACCAAGCAGGACCCGGTGGCCTACCGCATGAGCCTCTTCGGCGACAAGCACCCGCGCCACCGCGCCGCGCTGCAACTGGCCGTGGACAAGAGCGGCTACGGCAAGAAGAAGCTGGCCGAAGGCCGCGCCTGGGGCGTGGCCGTGCACGAGTCCTTCGAGTCGGTGGTGGCCTATGTGGTCGAAGCGTCGGTGAAGGACGGCCAGCCGGTGCTGCACCGCGTGACCTCGGGCGTGCACTGCAACCTGGCGGTGAACCCGCGCAGCGTGGAAGCGCAGGTGCAGGGCGCGGCGGTGATGGGGCTGTCGACCTGCCTGCAGGGCAGCGCCATCACGCTGAAGGACGGCGTCGTGCAGCAGGGCAACTACGGCGACTTCACCGTGGCGCGCATCACGCAGGTGCCCGAGTTCGACGTGCACATCGTGCCGAGTGCCGATGCGCCCAAGGGCATGGGGGAACCCGGCCTGCCGCCGCTGGCGCCTGCTTTCGCGAATGCCGTGGCGCGGCTGACGGGCAAGCCCTTGCGCCAGCTGCCGTTCGACCTGGCCTCGGCCTGACGCGGGAACGGAACCGGTTGAAGAAGCCGGTTTAGATGGCGGCGGGCGCGGGCGTGTGCGCCTCGCCCCGCACCTCTTGCGGCGACAGCGCCGCGGAAGGCAATGAAGGCGGTGCAGGCCGCGGCGACACCAGCCGCGGCTGCGGCCGGCTGTCCGCCACGGTGCTGCTGTCCTCGGGCTTCATGCGAAACAGCTGCGACAGCGCCGCGCGGTACTGCGTCGCGCCCACCGAGTTGGTGTTGTGGTGCGAGCCGCCCTCGACCAGCACGAACATCTTGGGCACCGTGGCCGCGTCGTACAGCTTGCGCCCGAGCGTCGGGTTGATCAGGCTGTCGGCGGTGCCGTGCACCACGAGCAGCGGCGCGCCGATGTCCTTGACGGTGCGAATCGCCTCGAAGCGCTGCGTGATGAACGGGCCGAAGGGCAGCCAGCCCCACTTGAAGCTGCTGGCCACGTCGGCGATGGAGGTGAAGGTGCTTTCGACGATGGTGCCGCTCTCGTCGTTCACCGTGGCCGCCAGGTCGATGCCGATGGCGCCGCCCAGCGAGTGGCCGAAGATGTAACGGTGCTGGCGCGGATGGCGCGCGGCGAGCCAGGTCCAGGCGGCGCGGGCGTCTTCGCGGGCCGAGGCTTCCGAGGGCAGGCCCTTGGAGCTCTTGCCGAAGCCGCGGTAGTCGATGGCCAGCACCGAGAAGCCCAGCTCGTGCATGCGCTGGATGCGCGGTGCCGAGCCGGCCACGTTGTAGCGCGCACCATGCAGGTACAGCAGCACGGGGGTCTCGGTGGTTTCGGGGGCGCCGCCGAGCCACAGGCCGTGCAGGCGCGCCGGTTCACCGGTGATGGACGACTGGAAGTCGATCCAGACATCCTGCATGCCTTCGGTCATCTGGGCCGAATTGCCCCAGCTGCGGTCGCTGGGCTGGAAGATCCATTCGCGCTGGCGTTCGTCGAGGGTCGAACAGCCGGCTGCCAGGAGGGCACAGAGCGAAAAGATGGACGCGAGGAGGGGCCAGCGTTTGATCATGGGGTGGAGGGACAGCGAAAGTCGGCCGAAAGTTCATCTGCTTGCTTTCTGAAACGCGTCGGCATCGCGTGTCAGCTCCCCCTGTGCAGCGCTCGCCGGCGCCTGGCACGAGACCATGCAACGTGCGTGCCCGCACCGTGGATGACGCCACAAAACCCTCGAAAACCCTCGAAATGGGCGCTGACGGCGCTTATCTGCCGCACAGGCCCCGGTGTTCAGCCCGGTGCCGGCTGCACGAAATACACCGCCATCCGCAGGTGCCGGTGCGTGTCGACCACGAGTGTTTCGTGGTGAAACTCCAACGGTCCGCTGTCGGCCATCTGTACGCATCCGAGCCCGCGCCGGGCGGGCGCGCTGTCGGGGGTGTCCCACCAGCGGCGGAAGTCGGGCGAGAGCGCTTTCAGGTCCGTGACCAGACCCCGCATGGCCGGATCGTCGGGCGCAATGGCGAAGTCGTATCGGAATTGCGCCAGCAGCCCGGGCGCATCGTCGCGCCAGGCGGGCAGGCGCGGGCGCAGTTCGGGGTCGGCGAACACCATGCGAAGGAGGTTGCGCGCCTCGCGCTCGCGCGCGCTGAAGCCGAAGAGCGCGTCGGCCGCGGCGTTCCAGGCCACCACGTCCCAACGCAGGTTGAAGACGTAGGCGGGGCGGGTGGGCAGCTCGTCCATGAGCTGCTGGATGCGGGGCGTGACCGACGCCTGCTGATGGGCCTCGGGCGGCGGCGGGCGCTTGTGGGCCAGCAGGAACAGGTGGCTGCATTCGGCGTCGTCCAGCTTCAGGGCGTGCGCCACGCCGAGCAGGAATTTCTGCGACACCTGGATCTCGCGCCCCTGTTCGAACCAGGTGTACCAGGTGAGCCCCACGCCGGCCATCACCGCGACCTCTTCGCGCCGCAGGCCGGGTGTGCGCCGCCGCCCTTGCGAGGGCAGGCCCACATCGGCGGGCGTGAGCTTGCGGCGGTGCCGGGTCAGGAACTCCGACAGCTCGTTCTTGGTGCGGCTGAGGCTGCGTTCGATCAAGCCTGTTGTCTCAAGTAATAGGATAAACGCTTAAATTGTAATGTGATGATCTTGTCCTGAAGATGGGGCTTCCGCAACCCGAACGTGCACCCGGAGGCCTCTTTTGACCGCACCTTGCGATTCACTTTCCCTTTCCGACAGCTTTCCGGCCGCGCGGCGCGAAGGCCGCGCCGGCGCCCGCGAATGGACGGGGCTCGCGCTGCTGGCGCTGCCGACCCTGCTGCTCGGCCTCGACCTCACGCTGTTGCACCTCGCACTGCCCGCGCTGGCCCTGGACCTGCGCCCCACGAGCGCGCAGGCGCTGTGGATCGTCGATGCCTACGGCTTCATGATTGCCGGCTTTCTCGTCACGATGGGCACGCTGGGCGACCGCATCGGGCGGCGCAAGCTGCTCATGGTGGGGGCGGCGGCGTTCGGCGTGGCGTCGGTGATCGCGGCCTGTTCGACCAGCGCCAACCAGCTGATCGCCGCACGTGCCGTGCTCGGCGTGGCGGGCGCGACGCTGATGCCGTCGACGCTGGCGCTGATCAGCAACATGTTCCTGCACCCGCACCAGCGCGCGCTCGCCATCGGGCTGTGGGCGACCATGTTCGCGCTCGGCATGGCGGCCGGGCCCGTGGTGGGCGGCCTGCTGCTGGCGCACCACGGCTGGGGCGCGGCCTTTCTCGTCGCGCTGCCGGTGGTCGGGCTGCTGCTGGTGGCGGCGCCGTTCCTGCTGCCGGAGTACCGCGCGCCGCAGCAGGGGCGGCTCGATCTGCCCAGCGTCGCGCTGTCGCTGCTGGCCTTGCTGCCGGTGGTCTACGGCATCAAGCAGGTCGCGAAGGACGGGATCGGTGTCGGGGCCGTGCTGGCGCTCGTCGGTGGGCTGGCCTTCGCGCTGGGGTTCGTCCGGCGGCAACGGCGGTTGCGCCATCCGCTGATCGACCTCGGCCTGTTCGCCAGCCGGGCCTTCAGCGTCGCGCTGGTGGTGTTGCTGGTGGGGCTGATCGGTGTCGGCGGCACGATGCTGCTGGTGACCCAGTACCTGCAGCTGGTGGCGGGCCTGTCACCACTGGAGGCCGGGCTGTGGATGGGCCCGCCGGCGCTCGCCATGCTGGTGGCGGGCATCACGGCGCCGCTGCTCGCGCGGCGCATCCGGCCGGGCCATGTGATGGCGGGTGCGCTGGGGCTGTCGGTCGTGGGCTATCTGATGCTGAGCCAGCTCGATCACACGCCGCATGGCATCGCGCTGGTGACGGCCTCGTTCTCGCTCGTGTACCTCGGCCTGGGCACCATCGCCGCGCTGGGCACCGACCTGGTGGTGGGCGCCGCGCCGCCCGAGAAGGCCGGGTCGGCCTCGGCCTTGTCCGAAACGGTGCAGGAGCTGGGCCTGGCCGTTGGGATCGCCACGCTGGGCAGCCTGACGACGGCGGTGTATCGCACGCGGATGGGCGACCCGATCGATGGCATGGCCGTGAACCTTCAACGCGCGGTATCGGACAGCCTGGCCGGCGCCACGGCGGTCGCGGATGCATTGCCCGCTGGTGTGCTCGAACAGGCGCAAGCCGCCTTCCTCGCAGGAATGAATGCCGCCGCAGCCACCAGCGCCGTCAGCATCGCGGTCCTCGCGGTGCTGGCCGCCGTCACGCTGCGGCATGTCGGCGTGGCCGCCGATGACGCGAAACCTTGAGGCTCAGCGCCCGCGCATGAACAGCGAATCGAGCTCGCGGATCGACAGCTGGCGCCAGGTCGGCCGGCCGTGGTTGCACTGGTCGGAGCGCTCGGTGGCTTCCATCTGGCGCAACAGGGCGTTCATCTCGTCGACGGTGAGCTTGCGGTTGGCGCGCACCGCGCCGTGGCAGGCCATGGTCGACAGCAGCTCGTTCTGCGCGCGCTGCACCACGGTGCTCGCGTCGTGCTGGCCCAGCTCGGCGAGCACGCTGCGCGCCAGTTCCACCGGGTCGCCGTCAGCCAGCGTGCCGGGCACGGCGCGCACGGCCAGCGTGCGGGCCGAGAAGGGCGTGATCTCCAGCCCCAGCGTGGGCAGCACCTCGGCGCAGGCCTCGGCCGTGGCCACTTCCTGCGGCGTGGCCGCGAAGGTGGCCGGAATCAGCAGCGGCTGGCTCGTGATGGCCGCGCCGTCGAGCTGGGTCTTGAGCCGCTCGTAGACGATGCGCTCGTGCGCCGCGTGCATGTCGACGATCACGAGGCCCTGGCTGTTCTCGGCCAGGATGTAGATGCCCTGCAGCTGGGCCAGCGCGCGGCCCAGCGGCCAGGCGTCCTGGTTCATGACGGGCGCTGGCATGGGGGCCAGGGCCTCGCTGTCGGGCAATCCGACCGGCGCGCGGAACGACATCGCCGGCGCTTCGGTCTGCCACTGCGACGGGGCCGTGACCGGCGCATGCCCTTGTTCCTCGGTGCGTCGCGGCCACATCGCCTCGAAGTCGCCGGCGCCGCGCTCGCGCGCCTGGAACGGAATCGCAGGCTGCGACCAGCTGGCGCTCGGCGGCAGTGGGGTCTGCTTGAAGAAGGGCTGCGGCGGCGCATCGGCCGGTGCCAGGGCATCGCCGGCGCGCGGCGCGGCCAGTGCGTCCTCGATGGCATGGCGCACCGCCTGGTGCACCTCGCGCCCGTCGCGAAAGCGCACCTCGATCTTGGTCGGGTGCACGTTGACGTCGACGCGCGCGGGATCGATCTCCAGGTACAGCACGTACACCGGTTGGCGCTGGCCGTGCAGCACGTCTTCGTAGGCGCTGCGCACCGCGTGCGACAGCACCTTGTCGCGCACGAAGCGGCCGTTGACGTAGAAGAACTGCTGGTCGTTGCGCGAGCGCGCCGCGTCGGGAATGCCCGCACGGCCGACCACGCGCACCGGGCCGCCTTCGCGCAGCACGGAGACGCTCTGCGACACGAAGTCGTCGCTCAGCGCATCGGCCAGCCGCTGCTCGGGCGTGGCGGCGGCGCGCCATTGTTCGATCAACTTGCCGTCGTGCCAGACCGAGAAGCCCACCTCGGGCCGCGCCAGCGCATGGCGGCGCACGGCCTCGATGCAGTGGGCCAGCTCGGTGGCGTCGGTCTTCAGGAACTTGCGCCGCGCGGGCGTGGCAAAGAACAGCTCGCGCACCTCGACCGTGGTGCCCACCGAACGCGCCACCGGCCGTAGCTCACCCGTGCCGCCGTCGAGCACGAAGGCGCTGTCGGCGCCGGTGAAGCGCGAGAGGATGCTGAGCTCGGCAATCGCGTTGATGGCCGCGAGCGCCTCGCCGCGAAAGCCCATGGTGCCGACCGTTTCCAGGTCGCTCAGGGTCGCGATCTTGCTGGTGGCGTGGCGGCGCAGCGCCACCGTGAGTTCCTCGCGGGGAATGCCCAGGCCGTCGTCTTCCACCGAGATCAGCCGCACGCCGCCCGAGGCGAGCCGCACGGTGATCTGGCGCGCGCCGGCGTCCAGCGCGTTATCGAGCAGTTCGCGCACCACCGAGGCGGGGCGCTCGACCATTTCACCGGCGGCGATCTGGCTGATCAGCTCGTCGGGGAGTTCACGGATCGGGCGGCGTTCGGCGGGGGGGAGGGAGGAGGGTAGGGCACTCACCGGAAACATTCTAAAAGCGGGGCGCAGACCGGGCGTTTGGCGGTGTATTTGGTGCGCTTATACCGATCCTCAACCGATCTCATTGGCTTTGGCGAAGGCGAAAACCTAAGCTCCCTCTCGCCAACGTATTCGCACAACAAGAACGCACCGGAGACACCCAATACACCGCCATGGCCCACCGCCATGCCGCGCAGGGGGCCGCCGCGCGCGTTCGCCGACCACCCTGAAAGCCGACGCCATGACGACACCCCGCCCCCTGCGCTCCGCCGCCTGGTTCAACAACCCCGAACACAGCGAACTCTCGGTCCTGCACCTGGCCTGGTTCCTGAACTACGGCCTCACCCGCGAAGAGCTGCAATCGGGCAAGCCGATCATCGGCATCGCGCAAAGCGGCTCCGACCTCACGCCCTGCAACCGCCACCACCGCGAGCTGTCGCTGCGCGTGCGCGAAGGCATCCGCGAAATGGGCGGCATCGCGATGGAATTCCCGATGCACCCGATCCAGGAGAACGGCCGCCGCCCCACGGCCGCGCTCGACCGCAACCTGGCCTACCTGGGGCTCGTCGAGATCCTCACCGGCTATCCGATCGACGGCGTGGTGCTGACCACCGGCTGCGACAAGACCACGCCCGCCGCGCTGATGGCCGCGGCCACCGCCAACATCCCCGCCATCGTGCTGTCGGGCGGCCCCATGCTCAACGGCTGGCACGAAGGCCAGCGCACCGGCACCGGCACCACGCTGTTCAAGGCGCGCGAGCTGTTCGCCAAGGGCAGCATCGACTTCCCCGGCTACATCGACCTCGTGGGCTCCACCGTGCCCTCGGCCGGCCACTGCAACGTGATGGGCACGGCGTCGACGATGAACGCCCTGGCCGAAGCCCTGGGCATGAGCCTGCCCGGCTGCGCGGCCATTCCCGCGCCGTACCGCGAGCGCGGCCAGATGGCCTACGAAACCGGCCGGCGCATCGTCGACATGGTGCGCGAAGACCTCAAGCCTTCGGACATCCTCACGCGCTCGGCCTTCGAGAACGCGATCGTCGTCAACTCGGCCATCGGCGGCTCGACCAACGCGCCGATCCACCTCATCGCCATCGCCAAGCACGCGGGTGTGGAGCTCAACATCCAGGACTGGGAAAAGGTCGGCCTCGAAGTGCCGCTGCTGCTCGACATGCAGCCCGCCGGCAAGTACCTCGGCGAGGAGTTCTACCGCGCAGGCGGCGTGCCCGCGGTGGTCTCCGAGCTGCACCGCCACGGCCTGATCCGCACCGACGCGCGCACCGTCAACGGCCACACGCTCGCCGTCAACTGCGCCGACGCGCCCGTGAAAGACGCCGACGTCATCCGCCCCTTCGACCAGCCGCTGCGCGAGAACGCCGGCTTCCTCGTGATGTCGGGCAACCTGTTCGACAGCGCGATCATGAAGACCAGCGTGATCTCCGACGAGTTCCGCGCGCGCTACCTGAGCAAGGCCGGTGACCTCGACGCCTTCGTGGGCCGCGCCATCGTGTTCGACGGCCCCGAAGATTTCGAAGCCCGCATCGAAGACCCGTCGCTGGACATCGATGCGAGCTGCATCCTGTTCATGCGCGGCGTCGGCCCCATCGGGCACCCGGGCTCGTCGGAAGTGGTCAACATGCGCGCGCCGTCGCATCTGCTCAAGAGCGGTGTATCGGCCTTGCCCTGCATCGGCGACGGCCGGCAGTCGGGCACCTCGGGCTCGCCGTCGATCCTCAACGCCTCGCCCGAAGCCGCCGCAGGCGCCGGTCTGGCACTGCTGCAGACCGGCGACAAGGTGCGCGTCGATTTGAAGGAACGCACCGTCAACATGCTCGTCGACGACGCGGTGTTGCAAGCGCGCGCCCGTGACCTCGAAGCGAAGGGCGGCTACCCGATTCCCGCGAGCCAGACGCCGTGGCAGGAGATCCAGCGCGCGATGGTGGACACGCTGTCCGAAGGCATGGTGCTGAAGCCGGCGACCAAGTACCAGCGCGTGGCGCAGACGGCCGGCATTCCGCGCCGGAATCACTGAGGACTTTCGTTCAGGGCGACGCTCCCGCCGACGGGGAGCCTTGCTCCGCGAATGTCCCCCGGCCTGCGGCCTCCTCCTTGATTTCGCTGCGCAAGGCACCCCATCGACGTGAGCGTGTTCAGAGCACATGTTGATCGGCCCGCACAACGACCGCGCCCATCGTGCTCAGGACACTGGGTGCTTCCCGCAGCGAAATCAAGGAGGAGGGGCGAAGCCCCGGGGGACATTCGCGGAGGGAAGTACCCGGTGGCCTGTGCACACGCCCTGAATGAACCCGCCCCCGCACCCAGAATTTTTTAAATCAGAAGAAGGAGTCAGACATGAAGTGGATGAGCGTTCAAACGCCGCAGGGCCCCCGCGTGGGCTACATCAAGGACGGCGCCCTGCAGCCCGTCAATGCGAGCCGCATGCAGGAGATCGTCGAAGGGAAAGCCTGGAACGATGCAGGCAATCCGATCCCCCTCGCCGACGTCAAGCCCACCTTGCCGTTCGCCCCAAGAAACATCATCTGCATCGGCGCCAACTACCGCGACCATTGCATCGAGACCGGCCTGGCCATCCCCGAGAAGCCCGTCGTCTTCGCCAAGTTCAGCAACACGCTGGCCGCTGATGGCGACGCGATCACCTGGCCCGAAGGCTTCACCGAGAAGGTCGACTGGGAAGCCGAACTCGGCGTCGTCATCGGCAAGCGTGCGCAGGGCGTGAGCGAGGCTGATGCGCTCTCGCATGTGTTCGGCTACGTCGCCGCCAACGACGTGAGCGCGCGCGACGTGCAACTGGGCGAGGCGCAATGGGTGCGCGGCAAGTCGCTCGACGGCTTCTGCCCGCTTGCGCCCACCGTCGTCACGCGCGACGAAGTGGCCGACGTGCAATCGCTGGGCATCCGCTGCCTCGTCAACGGCGAGGCCGTGCAGTCGTCCAACACCAGCGAAATGATCTTCTCGGTCGCGTTCCTCATCGCGTACCTCTCGCGCGCCATCACGCTGGAGCCCGGCGACCTGATCCTCACCGGCACGCCCGCCGGCGTCGGCCTGGGCCTCAAGCCGCCACGCTTCCTGAAGCGCGGCGACGTGGTCTCGGTCGAGATCGACGGACTGGGTTCGGTGACGAACCCGGTCCACGGCGCGGTCGCAAGGGGCTAGCCTCGGCGGCTTTCAGACAGACATACCTATTCAGGAGACAACAACAATGACAAGCACGAGTCCCTACGGCGAACTGGTCACAGGCGCCATCCACAAGGCGCGCTGGCGCCTGCTGCCCATGCTGATCGTCATGTACATCATGTCGATTCTTGATCGCGTGAACGTCGGCTTCGCCAAGCAGGCGCTGCAGATCGACACCGGCCTGAGCAACAGCGCCTTCGCGCTCGGCGCCGGCATCTTCTTCGTGAGCTACGCGATCTTCGAAGTGCCGAGCAATGTGATCCTGTCGCGCGTCGGCCCGCGCATCTGGCTGTGCCGGATCATGGTCACCTGGGGGCTCGTGGCCTCGGCCATGATGTTCGCGACCACCGAGACCTCCTTCTACGTGCTGCGCTTCCTGCTCGGCATCGCGGAGGCGGGCTTCTACCCCGGCGTGCTGCTCACGCTGACCTACTGGTTCCCCGCCAAGGTGCGCGCGCAGGCCAACGGCATTTTGCTGTTCGGCTTTGCGGGCGCGCTCGTCATCGGCGGGCCGATCTCCGGTGCGCTGCTCGACATGAACGGCATCGGCGGCCTCAAGGGCTGGGAGTGGATGTTCCTCATCGAGGGCCTGATGGCCGTGGTGGTGGGCATCGTGGCCTTCTTCGTCATCGTCGACCGGCCGCACAACGCGCCCTGGCTCACGACCGCACAGCAGAACGCACTGCAGGCCGTGCTCGACCAGGAAGCGGCGGAGAAGTCGGCCGACAGCCCGCAGACCGTGTGGCAGACGCTGTGCAATCCGCGGGTCATGTTCTTCGCGCTGAACTTCTTCATCGTGCAGATCGCCGCCTACGGCCTCATCTTCTATCTCCCGACCCAGGTGGGGCAGATCCTGGGCCAGAAGATCGGCCTCCTGGTCGGCTTCGTCACCAGCATCCCGTGGCTGCTGGCGCTGTTCGTCGTGTATTTCGTCACGCGCTGGTCCGACCGGCACCACGACCGCCGCCGCGTCACCGTGGCCACGCTGTACACGATCTTCGGCGTGTGCGTGTGCCTGTCGGCGCACGGCTCGCCGATCTTCGCGATCGCGGCGCTGTCCATCGGTGCGTCGACCTACCTGTCGGGCACGCCGATCTTCTATGCCTTCCTGTCGGAGCGGCTGTCGGGCCTGGGCATTGCCACGGGCATCGCGCTGGTCAATTCCATCGGCAACCTCGGCGGCTTCGTGGCGCCCAACCTGCGGACCTACGTGGAGCAGAACCACGGCGGCTCGGCCGCGGGGCTGTACACGCTGGGGAGCGCGGCGCTGCTGGCTGCGTTGATGCTGGCGCTGATGCCCAAGGGCTGGCGCGTGGCGAAGAAGAGTGGGGCGGCTGCGGCGCCGGCGGCCGTGCGCGACGGCCGGGCGCGCGCCTGATCGTTCAGAAGGCCTGTCGCCAGACGCGCGACAGCGCCTGCCACGCGCAGTCGACTTCCGGCCGTTTGAGCGCGCCGGCGAGGCAGACAAAGCGCAGGTCGCAGCCGATGCTCACCCGGTCGGCAATGACCAGGCCGTCGCGCTGGCTGGCCTGCAGCGCCAGCGCATCGCGCGCCAGCGAAATGCCCACGCCGGCGCGCACCAGCGCCAGCATCGACATCTCCTGGTCGGCCTGCGCGGCCTTCTTCAGCACCAGCTTGTGGGCCTGCAGCACCGGCGCCAGCAGCCGCGAATGCGACGAGGTCGCCGGTGCCAGCACCCACGGCAGGTAGGCCAGCTCGGGCCAGTCGCGGCCCAGCACCTGGGGCGCCCAGCCGCTCGGGCCGATCACCTGGTAGTTGAAGCGCGCCAGCACCTGCGAATGGAACAGTTCGCCGTCGTGGCGCCGTGAGGCGGCGCTGGCCTGCGGCAGGTCGGTGGCCTCGGGGTCGCCGAGGTAGAAGCCGATGTCGAGTTCCTTGTTCAGCAGTTGGGCCAGCACGTCGCCGCTCGTGCCTTGGTGCAGCTCGGTCTCGAGCTCGGGCGCCAGCGCCACCAGTTCGGTGAGGAAGGGGCTGAGCCGCGTGAAGTCGGGGTCGAGGATGGTGCCGATGCGCAGCGAGCCGCGCACGCCGCCCTTGAGCCGCTCGGCGGCCACCGCGAAATCGTTCAGGCTCTCGAGCGCATGTTCGGCATGGTTGAGCAGCGCCGCGCCGTCGCGCGTGAGCAGCAGGCCGGTGGGCGTGCGCTGGAACAGCTCCAGCTCGACCAGCGCGCCCAGCTCCTTGAGCTGCAGGCTCACGGCCGGCTGCGTGAGGAACAGGCGCTGCGCGCCGCGCGACACCGAGCCCTCGCGGGCCACGGCCACGAAGGCCTGCAGGAGCCGGGGCTCGATCTTCTTCATGCCGCGCCGGGGAAAGGCTGCAGCTGCTTGTACATGACGAAGGCGTCCACGAAACCGTGCTGCGGATGCCTGAATGCGCCCGGCAGCGTGCCGACGATGGCGAAGCCCATGTGCTGCCACAGCCGCACCGCGCGCTCGTTGGTGGAGACGACAAAGTTGAACTGCATCGCCAGGAAGCCCATGCGCAGGGCCTGCTGCTGCGAGTGTTCGCACAGCGCCGAGGCCACGCCCAGGCCGCGCGCCGCCTCGGACACCACGTACCCGCAGTTGCTCACGTGCGCGCCCTGGCCGGGCTGGTTGGGGCGGATCACATAGGTGCCGAGCACGGCGCCTTCGTCGTTGCAGGCCACGAAGACCTGGGTGGGCACCTTCATCCACGAGTGACGGGCCTGTTCTTCCGTCACATCGGGCGGGTAGGTGTAGGTGTCGCCGCGGCGGAACGTCGGTTCGAGAACGGCCCAGAGGGCGGGCCAGTCGGCATCGAGGGCTTCGCGGATCTGGATCATGGGGTGATTCGGAAAGGGTGCGGCATGCCAACAAGGATAATCCGCGCCCATGGAAATCATCAGCTTTCTCGTCGACTTCATCCTTCACGTCGACAAACACCTCGAGGCCTTCGTGGTCGCCTACGGCCCCTGGGTCTATGCGCTGCTGTTCCTGATCGTGTTCGTCGAGACCGGCGCGGTGGTCATGCCCTTCCTGCCGGGCGACTCGCTGCTCTTCATCGTCGGCGCGCTGTGCGGCGTGGGGCTCATGAGCTTTCCGCTGGCCTGCGGCATCCTGATCGCGGCGGCCATCCTGGGCGACCAGTGCAACTACTCGATCGGGCGCTACTTCGGGCCCAAGGTCTTCCAGTGGGAGAACTCGCGCTTCTTCAACCGCAAGGCCTTCGACCAGGCCCACAGCTTCTACGAACGCTACGGCGGCATCACCATCGTGCTCGCGCGCTTCATGCCGTTCATTCGCACCTTCGCGCCCTTCGTGGCCGGCGTGGCCGAGATGAACCGCGCGAAGTTCACGGCCTACAACGTGGGCGGTGCGCTCATCTGGGTGCTGGGCATCGCCACCGCGGGCTACTTCTTCGGCAACCTGCCGTTCGTGCGCCAGCACCTGGACAAGATCATCTGGGCGCTGATCTTCGTGCCCGGCCTGCTGGCGATCTTCGGTGCGTGGCGCGCCTCGAAGGCCGAGAAGGCGCGGGCGGCGGCATCGCAGGCCTGAGCGGCTCTCGGCCCGCCCCAGAAAAAAACGCGCCGGAGGGCGCGTTTTTTCGTTGAGGGTTGGAAGGATCAATCAGTAGCGCGGCCCGTTGTCCGGGTAGTAGCCACTGCCGCGCGGGTAGCGTTGCTGGTTGTAGTAGTTGCGCTCGTCGACGTTGCGGCCCACCTGGTTGCCGATGATGCCGCCGATGGCCGCGCCGCCGAGCGTGCTGCCCGTGTTGCCGCCGATCGCATGGCCCACCGCTGCGCCGCCGAGTGCGCCAATGCCGGTGCCGAGGTTCTGGTTCGGACCGCTCGCACAACCTGCCAGCGTCATGACCGAAGTGGCAGCTGCAGCGGCGATCCAGAGACGTGTCTTCAACATGAGGTCCACCTTTCGAGAGTGATGGCCCATCATGGTCAAAAGTATGCATTTCGCGGTGTAGGAGCCTGCCGCGCTTGCCTGTGCGCAGGGGCGCGTGTTGCGGAACGCAACGCCTGAAAGCGGGTGTGGCCAGATGGTGCTAGGGGGTGCGCGGCTTCGGCGCCTTCTTCTTCGGGGCTTCCAGCGCACCCGACGACGCCGCCCGCAGGATGCGGCGGAAGGTGGGGCACTCCATGTGGCTGGGCGCGGGGCAGACCGCCGCATGCCGCAGGCCGTCGCGCATCGCCGTGAGCTGGCGGATCGTGCGATCGAGGTCCTGCGCCTTGTCCGCGAGCACCTGCCGGTCGATGCGCGGTTTGCCTTCGGGCGAGAACATGTGGCCGATTTCCTCCAGCGAGAAACCGGCGGCGCGCCCCAGCGCGATGAGCGCCAGCCGCTCCAGCACCTCGGGCGCGAACACGCGGCGCAGGCCGTGCCGGCCGGTCGAGGCGATCAGCCCTTTTTCTTCATAGAAGCGCAGCGTCGAGGCGGGAACGCCGGCGCGTTGCGCGACTTCCGAAATGTCCATGTGCTGGCCCCCTCTTGACTTCAAGTCGACTTGAATTGGCACAGTCTAGCCTTCGCCGCTTGAAGGCACCTGAAGGAAAACGATCATGGACGACACATCTCCCGCCAATGCCGAACAGGCCGCCTTGTGGAACGGCCACGCCGGCAGCGCCTGGGTCCGGACGCAGGCCGTGCTCGACGCGATGTTCCAGCCGCTCGAAGCGCGGCTGAGCGACGCGGTGCGCGCCGTGGGCGCCCACCGCGTGCTCGACGTGGGCTGCGGCACCGGCCGCACGACACTCGCCGTGGCGCGGCAACTCGGCCCGACCGGGCAGTGCCTCGGCGTCGATATCTCGGCGCCGATGATCGAGGCGGCAAAGGCCCGCGCGGCGCGCGAGGTGCTCCCGTCGGCCCGCTTCGTCTGCGCCGACGTGCAGGGCCACGCCTTCGAGCCGGCCGCGTTCGACACGGTGATCTCGCGCCTGGGCGTGATGTTCTTCGACGACCCGGTGCGGGCCTTCACGAACCTGCGGCACGCGGCGATGGACGGTGCGGCCCTGCGCTGCATCGCCTGGCGCGGCGGGGCTGACAACCCGTTCATGACCACAGCCGAACGTGCCGCCGCGCCGCTGCTGCCCGGCCTGCCGCCGCGCCAGCCGAACGCACCGGGCCAGTTCGCGTTCGCCGACCGCGCGCGGGTCGCGGGCATCCTCGAGGCGAGCGGATGGGGCGAGGTCGACATCCAGCCCTTCGAGGTCGAATGTGCGTTCCCCGCGACGGCGCTGGCCGACTACTTCACGCGGCTCGGGCCGGTCGGCCTGGTCCTGCAGGAGGTGGATGCCGCGACGCGCGCGCAGGTCGTCGAGACGCTGCATGCCGCCTTCGCGCCCTATGTGCAGGGCGACGACGTGCGCTTTGTCGCGGCCTGCTGGATGATCGCGGCGCGCGCGCCGATGCGGGAGCGTGGCCATGTCTGAGGCCGTCGAATGCGCGCTGCGCACGCTGTGGATCGGCGTCGGCGCGACGGTGGTGATGGACCTGTGGGCCGTGCTGCGCCAGCGCCTGTTCGGCATTCCCTCGCTGGACTACGCGCTCGTGGGCCGCTGGCTCGTGCACCTGACGCGCGGGCGCTTCTTTCACGACCCCATCGGCAAGTCGCCGCGCGTGGCGGGCGAGGGCGTCATCGGCTGGAGCGCGCACTACCTGCTCGGTATCGCGTTCGCGGCCGTGCTGCTCGCAGGCTGGGGATTGGAATGGGCGCGCCAGCCGACGCTGGTGCCTGCGTTGATCGTCGGCATCGGCACCGTGCTCGTGCCGTTCTGCGTGATGCAGCCTGCGATGGGCGCGGGCTTTGCGGCGCGGCGCACGCCGCGCCCGGCGATGGCGCGGTTCCAGAGCGTGGTCACGCACAGCGTCTTCGGCGTCGGCCTTTATCTGGCCGCGTGGGGCGCCCGCGTGGCGGGCTTCTAGATCAGAGCTGGCGGCTGCGCGCGAGCGGCGGGTTCTGCGCGAAGTAGCGCTGGATGCCGCGCATCAGCGCGTCGGCCAGGTTCTCCTGGTAGTCGGCGCGGCGCAGGTTGGCTTCTTCCTCGGGGTTGCTGATGAAGGCGGTTTCGACCAGCACGCTCGGGATGTCGGGCGCCTTCAGCACCGCGAAGCCGGCCTGCTCGACCTGTGCCTTGTGCAGCCGCGCACCGATGCCCTTGATCTCGCCGAGCATCGCGCCGCCGAGCTTCAGGCTGTCGTTGATCTGCGCGGTGGTGCTCATGTCGAGCAGCGCGCGCTGCACCTGCGCCTCGTGGTTGCCCACGTTCACGCCGCCGACCTTGTCGGCGTCGTTTTCCTTGTTGGCCAGCCAGCGCGCGGCGCTGCTGGAGGCGCCGCTCTGGCTCAGCGCGAACACGCTGGCGCCGCGCGCGGCGGGCGTGGTGAAGGCGTCGGCGTGGATGCTCACGAACAGGTCGGCCTGCACGCGCCGCGCCTTCTGCACGCGCACGCCCAGCGGCACGAAGAAGTCGGCGTCGCGCGTGAGAAAGGCGCGCATCGGGCTGCCGTTGACGCTGGCCGCATTGATGCGCTCGCGCAGGCGGTGCGCCACCTGCAGCACGATGTCTTTCTCGCGCGTGCCGTTCGGGCCGATGGCGCCGGGGTCTTCACCGCCGTGGCCGGGGTCGAGCGCCACGATGATGATGCGGTCGGTGCGGCTGGCCGTGGCGCGCGGCGGCGGACCGGGCGGCGTCACGGGCCGGGCCGGGGGCGCCGCGGCCACCACGGGCGGCGGTGCCGGCGGCAGCGGCATGCCGCCGGGCGGCAAGGCCGGTGCGGGGC
>NZ_JBXAMV010000003.1:0-752018 GCF_058801005.1 Variovorax sp. GW822-FHT04A09
ACTGCGTCGCGCGTGACGCAGGAGTTGCACAACGCCCTGGTCAAGGGCGCGACGCGGATGCTCAGCGGGTGAACGGCATCGTTGTGGATGGCGCAAACGTCGAAGGTGCTGATGCTCCCCCGGGCCTTCTCGAAGGCATCATCCCTTCCGCGATCGACACGGCCGCCAACCTTGGACATCGGGGCGCGCGGCAGCGACGCGAGACGGAGCAGTTACTCATGGGTTCAGTCGAAGGCAGCATGGCTTGCAAGCAAATCCCCTCTGTTCATTGCCGGGCTACACCAAGGACGTCACGATATCGCGCACTGAGGGGACGCTGCCTGCAAGGCACCCGAGGCTGGCCCCACGCGCCATGGTGCAGATCGACAGCAGCGCCGCGAGCCCACCGCAAACTCTGTCAATGCGGTACTTCAGGGTTCATAAAGTCGACCAGTTGCCGCCACGCCCCGAACGGTCCTGCGATCGGGAACATCAAGCCGAGTGGCTCGAGCATGTAAAGCGGCCGTAGCTTCAACTCGCGCAGCAAACCGGCATCGAGGAGAGGCCGCACGAAGCTAAGCGGCAGGAACGACAGTAGGTTTTCTTGCTGCGAGAGCCACCACAACATGGCCGTTGAACGAGTGACGACCGGATAGGTGCGGATCGGGTGAGGCAGATTCGCGGTCAATTCGTCGAATCGCTCACGGGCGGCCGAACCCGTGGGGGCGAGTAGCCAGGTCTCGTCGGCGAGTTGCGGCCAGCCCAGGGAACGCTTGCGCGCCAGCGGATGGTCTGCGCGCGCCAAGACCGCGAAACGATCTTCGCGCACCGGCATGAACTGCCAGCCTTCCGGGATCACGGGAGGCCGTCGGCATGCCACGAGATCTGCCTCGCCACGTGCGATGGCCAGCAGTTGATCGTCCCCTTCGGCTTCCGAGAGGTGAACGGTGACATCCGGATGCCGTTGCGCGAAGCGAGGCAGCACGTTGAGCAGGAGCCCGTTCATCGCGCCGACCGAGGCGACGAGGCGGATGGCGCCGCCGATGCGTTGCCGTCGCGCGGTGACGACCTCGGCGCCGTCGGCGACGCCGATCAGCATGCGACGCGCAACGGGCAAGAGGTCTTCGCACGCCTGCGTGGGTCGCGCGCCGCGCGCATGCCGCTCGAAGAGCTGAACTTCCAGCAGCCGTTCCAGGTACGCGAGGCCCTGGGTCACCGACGACTGCGTCATGCCGATCGAGTCCGCCGCCCGCTGGAGGCTGCCCAGCTCTGCCACTTTCAAGAGGATCTGCACATGCCGAAACTTACCGCGCGCGAGCAGGCGGTTGAAGAGGACGGACGCGTCATGGCTCAAGATATCGGAAAGTCTAATGGAAGAGCGTCATTTTTAATTTGTCGCCGATGGCTTGCTCAGGAATGATGGCAACTCCACAAACGGCGGGCAGCAAGCCACGCGACAGGAGACAAAACGTGAAAAAAAAATGGCCGCTGCTCGCGGTTGTCTGTTGCCTGCTCGGCGCCTTTTCGGCCCATGCGCAGGACGAGGTCTGGCCATCCAAGCCGATCCGAGTGATCGTGCCGACCCCGCCCGGCGGCGCCTACGACCGCACCATGCGACCGCTTGCGCAGGAGTTGGCGTCGTTGCTCAAACAACCGGTGGTGATCGACAACAAGCCTGGTGCCGGCAACATCATCGGCGCCCAGGCGGGCGCCGCGGCCCCACCCGACGGCTACACGCTCACGATGACGGGCATGGTGAACACGATCGCCCAAGGCATGTACGACAACGTGCCCTTCAACATCGTCAATGACTTCACCCACGTCGCAATGATCGGCGGCGGCGCGCAATGGCTGGTGGTCAACAGCCAGTCCGGCATCGAGTCCTTCGCCGATCTGATCGCCCGCGCCAGACGCGAGCCGGGCGCGATCAACTACGCGAGCTCGGGCGCCGGCAGCACCGGCCATCTGTTGATGGAACTGCTGCAGAAGGCGACACAAACCTCGTTCGTGCACATCCCCTACAAGGGCGGCGCGCCGGCGCTGATGGATGTGCTGGGAGGCCAGGTCGCTGTCACCGTGATTCCGCCGAGCGGGTCGATGCAGTACATCCAGAGCGGCAAGCTCAGGGTGCTGGCGGTGTCCAGCCCGAAGCGCAGCCCCGAGCTCCCTCAGGTTCCGACTTTCGAGGAGCTGGGCTACAAGCAGCTGACGGTGATCTCCTGGGTGGGCCTGTCGGCACCGAGGAAGACGCGGCCCGAAGTCGTGCGCAAGGTCAACGAAGCAGTGCGCGAAGCGATGACGAGGCCGGAGCTGCAAAAGAAGCTCGACGCCGAAGGCATCACGCCGATGACGATGACGCCCGACGAGTTCACGCGCGTCGTCAAGAGCGATACCGAGCGCTGGGGTGCACTGACACGCAGCCTGCAACTCAAGGCCAACTGAAACCCAAGCCCATCCCTCATGCCTTTTGTCACATCGAACAAACGCGACATCTACTACGAGCGCCACGGCGCCGGCCCGGCGATCCTGTTCCTGCACGGAGCCGGATCGAACGCCGCCACTTGGTGGCAGCAATTGCCGGCCTTCACGCCGCAGTACACCTGTCTCACGATGGACATCCGCTGCTTCGGTCGTTCGGTGGCGCCGCCGGAGGAGTTCTCGCTGGAGCTCTTTGTCGGCGATGCCTTGGCGGTACTGGCGCGCGAAGGCATCGAGCGTGCGACGGTCGTCGGCCAATCGCTTGGCGGGATGATCGGGCTGCGGCTCGCGCTGCGCCATCCCGAGCGCGTCGCCGCGTTCGTCGCTTGCGACACGTCGCTGGCCATCGACCACCCGACGCTGGTCGACAGCATCGAGCGGCGCTTTAAGACAGTTTCCGCGGTAAGCATCGAGCAGCGCTCGCTGGGCGCCTGGTTCTTGAAGGCGCAGCCCGCGCTTGCAGCGCTTTACGCGCAGATCAACCACTTCAACCCGAGCGCTCACAGTATTGAGCCCGAAGCCTGGCGCGAGGCCGTACTGCGTCTGAACCAGCCCGAGAACCTGCTTGCCGTCGCAGAGATCGACCAGCTGGCTTGCCCGACGATGTTTCTCGTTGGCGCCGAAGACCCGATTGTTCCGCCCGCGGTCATGCGCGAACTCGGCCAGCGCCTGCCAGGAAGCGAGGTCGTTGTCGTCGAGGAGGCCGCGCATTCTGCGTACTTCGAGAAGCCGCTGGAGTTCAATCAGACGGTGTTCGACTTCTTGAGACGACGCGCCGACTCCTAGGTCTGCTGTGCAGCGACTTCTGAATCTCGGAGCTTGCCTCCATGCAAAAAGCGCGCTCATGACCCGGCCCACGCTGGCGAGCAGCTCGGAGCTCTTCTCTCGCCTGTGCTCGAAAGCTCCGATACATTCTGTTGCCTTGCGCTCCGCAACCGCCCCTTGAAGACGCTGCTGGGACGTCCTATTTTTCTCCCGTTCCAAGTTGGTCGTAGAGAAATGGAGGACAAAGCCATGGCCATGGACATGCTCAAACAACTTGCCGGCTCCCCCTTGCCGGCGACCTTCCGGACCCGGGCGGAGATCGACCAGATCAAGCTGCTGCGGGCCGCCGGCCTCGTGATCGCGCTGACGCCCGCGCCGTCGGATCCCCTCACCCTCTCGGGCAGCCCCGACGCCGCTCAGGTGCTCGCCATCACCGAAAAAGGCCGCGCCGAACTCGAACGCATCCACTACCCCGTGGCCGCACAGGGCCCGTGGCGCGGTGCCGCGTCGCGGTGGCGCGCGAAGCTGCCCCACGCAATCCGCACCCGCCTGATGTAGGGAGGCCGCCATGCGTTCGAAGACGTCCAGCCGCATCCCCTACCGGGGCTTCAATATCGCGATCCAGGTCGACCGCGCCGGCGACCAGATCTTCGGCCACGCGGACTTGTTCGCCGACGACGAGTTCAAGGCCCGGCTCGCCGTCGGCACCCAGGGCCGCCGCACCAAGGAAGTCCGCGACCGGCTGAGACGCCTCGCAAAATCCAAGGTCGACGTGTGGGCGATCACGGGGTCCGCGCGGAGCGCTGCCGCGCCCGGCGATGCACGGCCGAGTCCGGGGTGATGCGCGGGTGAGCTACGGCCGGCGCGCAGCGCTGCTTAATTGAACAACTGGATTCCTTTGATTGGCGGTCGGCGCCGACCGTCCGCTGTTACCAGCGAGCACTTCCAGGAGCTGCTCAAGGAACCAAGTATTTCCTGCAGTATGAGCCGTGCGGGCGAGGTCTGGGGCAGCTCGGCCATGGAGAGCTTCTTCAGTTCACTGAAGACTAAGCGCACGGCCAGAAAGGTAACCGGGTCAGCGAGCAGGCTCGCGCCACCATGCCCGCTGTCGGGTCGGGGGCGGTCAGCAATCACGATGGAGCTGAACGGCGTCCGTCTGGACTGACGCTCCTTCGCGGGCGGCCGGCGAGCGCAAGCGCTGCACATTTGCCGCCCACGCGGGTTGACGCTCTCTTGAGGGCGCCCGCGGGCGCCCTCGCCTTACGACTCATCCGACCTCGACATTGATTCGCCGCGGCTTGGCATGCTCGGCCTTGGGGATACGCAGTTTCAACACGCCCTGCGCCAGCTCGGCGGACACCTTCTCGGTGTCCAGCTCCTTGCTGAGCGTGAAGACGCGGCGAAACCGGCCCAGGCCGACCTCGGTGTGGCTGGTCTTCAGGTCATCCGGCACGCTCAGGCCCGACTCCGCCTCGATGGTCAAGGTCTCCGCTTCGACATGAAGATTCAGCTTGTCGCGCGACACGCCGGGCAGATCGGCGTAGAGCGTGATGCCCCCGGCGTCTTCCACCACGTCGACAGGCGGTGTGAGGGCCGCGCCCTGATAGCGTGGCGCCTGCCCACGATCCATGGGTTCCGGCGCGCTGGGCGATGCGGTCTGTACGTCATTGCTCATGATGTTCATCTCCTTGTTTCACAGGACAGCGATGCGCCGCGGCTGTGCCGAGGCCCGGCGGCGGACCGTGATGCGCAGTACACCGTCGCGCAGCCGGGCCTCGACGGCCTCTGGATCGGCATCGTCCGGCAGAGTGAGGACGCGGCGAAACGGCCCCTCGAAGCGCTCGTTGATGTGCACGGCCGCCTTGGCCTGCGCATCGGGAAGCAGGCTCTTGCGCTCACCCGCGATGGTCATGAGACCACGCTCGAGGTTGATCTCCAGCGTGGCCGGGTCGACGCCGGGGGCGAACGCGAAGATCTCCAGCGCCTGCGGTGTGGCGCCCACGTTCAACGCGGGAAATCCGTTGCTGCCGTAACCGCGAATGGTGGGTGACAGATCGAACGCCTGCTGCATGTCCCGTTGCAGGCGATCCATCTCGGCCAGCATGTCGCGCGGGAAGAAAGATCGGTACATGGGAAACCTCCTGTCAAATCAATTGAACCTGAACAGAATCGAGCCGCCCCTCACTGGGGCAGGCCGTGCGTGCCCGTTGGCCGCGCAGCGCCATCGCTGTCCGCGCGGTGCCGTGCAAAGATCCGGGAGGGTCGCTGTCGCCAGCGCGCGGTGCGCGACTGCGGGTACGAGAATTTCGCCAACTCCTCGCGCCCCTTCTGCGTGATGGCCAGCACCTGGGCGGCCGAAGGGGAGCCAGACAGCGTGAGCGAGTTCGAGGGCGCGGGGATCAGGGCAACGACGAGCCCGGCGGTCCGAAGCACCCGCACCTGATCGATGTCCGCGGTGCGATAGAACGAGACAGGCAAGCGAGAGCCGGCAATTTGCTTGAGCAAGTTCATGGCCATTGAATACCTCCTTTTCGGTTGACCAATTTCCGACGCAAGCGAACATAGGAGCCTCCGAATCGATTTTCAAGAGGCGGTTTTCGACACCCGCGCGAGACGCAGGCCGACACGAAAAAAACCCGGCCGCACGCGACCGGGTTGAGGTTTACAGCAAGTCCGCGGTGGTGCCGCGGAGACAAAAATCTACCGCGCCGCGCCGACGCAGGCATGTCAGACAACTTCTGATTCTTGAACGCCAGCGCAATGGCCGGACCGACGCGCTAACGCGCCTGGGCGCGTCGATTCTGCAGGGCGTATTCGGGCAACATCCCTCTCAAGTTGAAGGCATCCTAGACCGTGCCGTTGCGAGAGGGTCAAGCACTTTCCAGGGGCCGCGGTCGCTGCGTCAGCCGTTTTTCGACGGGCACCCTCTGCCTGCAGCAGGCTGCGCCAGGTGTGCGGACATCAAGAGCTTCGGCCCAACCCGGAAAACGAAAGCGGTTGCTGGCCGGAGACTGACATGCGTCGCGTCCAGCGCAGCTCATCCGATGCTGGCCGAGCGCGCAACGGCCATCTGCAAACAGCTTGAGCCGGCCCTTGACGTCACGCGGCGTCGCAGGGATTCCCATCGCCGGACCACGTCTGTTTCCGGGGCGAAGGCCATCCGGCTGAAGTCGATCCTAAGGCGGTGGAAAGATGTAGAACCGTTTTCATTCGTTCGGCACTTCTTTCTCCTTCGTAATTTCCTTCGTTTTGGGAATTCAGGGTTATCACTGTAGAAACGTTTCCACACCCACCGCAAACTGCAGTCATGACCGGTTCTGCATCGCCCTTTCTCGCACCCTCCACACGCTTGCCACTGCGGCCGCCCCCCTACGAACCCGAGGTGGCAGCAGCCGTGCAGAGCACCGCCTTCAAGGGCCTGTCACCCCTGAACCTTCGACTGGCGCTCGCGAATCACAGCAAGCTCGGCCCGGCCTTCCAGGCCATGGCACATGTGGTGCTGTTCCAGTGCGCGCTGCCCGAACGGGACCGCGAGATCGCGATCATCCGCACCGGCGCGCTCACGCGGTCCGAGTACGAATGGGGCATGCACATCAGCATCTACGCGGACAGGTGCGGCCTGGATGCCGCGCAGGTGCGCGAGCTCACCGGCAGTGCCGACTGGCATGCGCTGTCGCCAGGCCTGTGGAGCGACAAGGAACGCCTGATCGTGCGCATGGTGGATGAGCTGCACCACCACTGCACGGTGTCCGATCAGACCTGGCAGTCCCTTGGCGCGGGCTGGCCGCAGGAGCAGGTGATCGAGCTGATCTTCGCGTCGAGCTTCTATCACATGGCCGCGCTGTTCCTGAACAGCGCGGCCGTGCCGCTCGAGCCCGGTGCCGAGCGTTTCCCTGCCCCGCTTGCACAGGCGAAAGTGCCGGCATGAAGGCCAAGATCACCATCCGCGAAGTGGCCAAGGCCGCCGGCGTTGCGATTGGAACGGCCTCGCGGGCCCTGAACCGCAGCGGGCGCGTTAGCGAGCAGGCCATCGCAGCGGTCACCAAGGCGGCGCGCGAGCTCGGCTACACGCCGGATTCGGTGGCGCAGAGCATGCGCACCCGCTCGACAGGCGTGGTCGGGTTACTGGTGTCGGATCTGGCCAACCCCTTGTACGCGCGGATCATCACGGCGGTCGAATCGCGCCTGCTGACGGCGGGCTATGCGCTGCTGGTGGCCAGCACCCACAACGACGACCAGCGCGAGAAAACCCTGGTCGACCTGTTCCGGCGCCGGCGCGTGGACGGGCTCATCCTCGGTCCCTGCCAGGCCGAGACCCCGGCCTACCTCGACCAGCTGGCGGCGCACGGCCCGGTGATCGCGCTCGATCGCGACTTCCAGGGCAACAACGCGGGCGTGCACGTTGACCACTACCACGGCGCGCTTCAGGCCACGCGCTACCTGCTGAACCTCGGTCACACGCGCATCGCACTGCTGACGCCCGGCAGCGTGTTGCGTCCGGGTCGCGAGCGCATCATGGGCTACAGGGACGCCTATCTGGAGCGTGGTCTGCAGCCCGACCCCAAGCTGATCCGCGCCGAGAAGTCGGCGATGGACTTCGCCTTCAGCGAGGCCCTCTCGCTGCTGGGCTCCCCCACGGCGCCCACGGCCTTCCTGTGCCTGGGCACCCGCATCCTGTCGGGCGTGCTGCAGGCACTGCGTCACTCGGGCCGTTTGGCGCCCGATGACGTCAGTGTCGTCAGCATCGGCGACACCGACCTGTCGCAGCTTTTCAGTCCCGCCATCACCTCGCTGACCTGGGACCTGGAAGCGGTCGGCACCGCCGTGGCCGAGCTGCTGCTGCGGCGGCTGGACAGCACAGCCCCCCTTGAGCAGGAGCGCATCCTGCTCACCACCCAGATGGTGCTGCGCGAATCCTGCGGTCCGGTCGCCAAGGCACCCGCTGCCGTCCGCAAGAAAACGAGAACGGCCTCATGACGCAGCGTCTCAAGGACAAGGTGGCTATCGTGGTCGGCGCCGGCTCCATCGGCACCGACATCAGCAACGGCGCCGCCTGCGCCGTCACCTTCGCCCGCGAAGGCGCGACGGTGATCTGCGTCGACCGGTCGCCCGAAGCTGCGGCGACGTCGGTGCGTCGCATTCATGACATCGGCGGCATCGCCGAGGCCTTCGAGGCCGATGTGCGCAGCAGCGAGCAGATCGAGCGGATGGTGAACCACTGCCTGGCGCGCTTCGGCCGCATCGACGTGCTGCACCACAACGTCGGCATCGAGGAATTCGGCGAGCTGATCGAGGTGACGGAGGAGTCCTGGGACCGCGTGCACGCCATCAACCTCAAGGGCCCCATGCTCACGGCGCGCGCCGTGGTGCCTCACATGATCCGACAAGGCGGCGGCGCCATCATCAACGTCTCCTCCATCGCGAGCCGCAAGTGGAGCCCGATGCAGTTCCTGTCGTACAGCACCTCCAAGGCGGCACTGAACCACATGACGCGCGTCGTGGCGCGCCAGTACGCGCAGCACCAGGTGCGCTGCAACGTGATCGTGCCGGGCCTGATCGACACGCCGCATGCCGCGGCCCTTTTCAAGAGCGAACAAGAGGCGCAGGCCGGCCGACAGGCACGCAACGCGCGCTGCCCCATGGGCCGCCAGGGCTCGGCCTGGGACGTGGCCAACGCGGCGCTGTTCCTCGCCTCCGACGAATCGAGCTACGTGACGGGCCTGGAGCTTGTGGTCGACGGCGGACTGTCCCTGTAGACGGGTATTCGAGCATCAACGACAAGGAGACAACACCATGCGCACACTGTGGATTGCCGCGCTCGCGGGCCTCGCATTCGCCGCCCATGCCCAGGCGCCCTCGGACTATCCGTCGCGGCCGATCCGCTTCGTCCTGATCTCGGCCGCAGGCAGTGGCGGCGACGCGCTCGGCCGGCTCCTGGCCGACAAGATGGCGCCCCTGGTCAAGGGCGCGTTCGTGATGGACAACAAGCCGGGCGCCAGCGGTGCCATTGCCACCGACTTCGTCGCCAAGGCGCCGGCCGACGGCTACACGATCGGACTGGGCGGCGCGACCACGCACGTGCTGCTGCCCGCGAGCAATCCCAAGCTCTCGTACGACTCGGTCAAGGACTTCGCACCCATCGGGCAGGTCGGCACCGCCTCTATCCTGCTTATCGCGACCAACGACTTCCCGGCAAACAACGCCAAGGAGCTCATTGCGCTGGCCAGGAAGTCGCCCGGCAGCGTGCAATACGCGAGCTGGGGCATCGCCTCGACCGGTCACTTTTGCGGGGAGCTCTTCAATCTGCGCACGCAGGCACAGATGAGCCACATCCCCTACAAATCGGTGGTGCAGATCCAGACCGACATGCTGGGTGGCCACGTCAAGCTGGCCTACGTGGACATGGCATCGGGCTCGCCGATGGTCAAGTCCGGCAAGGTCAAGGCGATCACCGCCTGCACCTCGCGCTCGCCCAGTCTGCCTGACGTCTCGAGCTACGACGACGAAGGCATCGATTTCGCGGGCAAGCGCATGGGCGCGCTGCGCTGGGCGCTGTACGCACCCGCGGGCACCCCCAAGCCGATCGTCGCCAAGCTCTCCGCCGCGCTGAAGCAGGTCGTCGAGATGCCGGACGTGAAGGCGCGTCTTCTGGACCTGGGCATCACCGCCGCGTTCGTCGGTGGCGACGAACTGCGCGCCATGACCGCCGCAGACATCGAGGGCTGGCGGCAGATCGCCAAGGCCGCGAACATCAGCAATGAGTGACGCGGCCCTTCCCCTGCTGCAGGGCCGCGTGGCCTTGATCACCGGTGCGTCCCGTGCGCGCGGTATCGGCCTGGCGACCGCACGGCTGTTCGCCCGCCACGGTGCCCGGGTGGCGCTGCTCGACCTCGACGAAGGGCAGGCACAGGTCGCTGCCGAATCCCTCGGCGCCGAGCACATCGGCATCGGCTGCGATGTGCGCGATGCCGGCGCCTGCAAGGCGGCCGTGGCGCGCGTGCTGCAATGGGCGGGCCGCATCGACGTGCTGGTGAACAACGCTGCCATCACACAAAAACGCGGTGTGCTGGACGTGAGCGCCGAGGACTTCGAGCAGGTCGTGGGCATTACCCTTCGCGGCACCCTCCAAATGTCGCAGTGCGTGATCCCCACCATGATCGAACAACGCAGCGGCTCGATCATCTGCATCTCGTCGATGTCCGCACAGCAAGGCGGTGGCGTGTTCGGCGGCAGCCACTACTGCGCCGCCAAGGCCGGCGTGCTGGGCCTCATGCGCGCCATGGCCAAGGAACTGGGCCCCCAAGGCATTCGCGCCAACGCCATCACGCCGGGCTTGATCATGACGGACTTCTCGCGCGGCGCGAACTCCGACGACAACAAGCACGCGCTGGGCAAGACCTTTCCACTGAGCCGTGTCGGCCAGCCCGAAGACATCGCGGGCGCGTGCCTGTACCTGGCAAGCGACCTGTCGTCCTTCGTGACCGGCGCAACGCTCGACGTCAACGGCGGCGCGTACATGCGCTGACCACGCCCCAAGGAGTCCATTCAATGAGCATGCTGTTCGGCGGCGCCCGCCAGGTCGGCTATGTCGTTCACGACATCGAGAAGGCGATGGCCCACTGGTCGCGCACGCTGGGCGTGGGCCCATGGTTCTACAAGGAAGAGGTCGGCACGACCGAGTTCAACTACTACGGCAAGCCGTCGCGCCTGCCTCGGCTGTCCATCGCGCTGGCCAACTCCGGCAACCTGCAGATCGAGCTGATCCAGCAGCGCGACGACGCCCCCTCGCTCTACCTCGATTCGCTGCGCCGCGGCGGCGAGGGCGCCCAGCACCTGGCCTACTGGAGCGACGATGGCTTCGACGACGCCGTGCGACACCTGCGCTCGACGGGTTACGTCGAGGGCCACAGTGGCCGCATGGGCATGCGCGGGCGCTTCGCCTACTTCGTGCATCCCGACCTGCCCAGCGGCATGTTCGAGATCTCCGAGATGGCCGGCGGCAAGGGCGAGTACTTCCGCGACATCCGGCACGCGGCCGAAGGATGGGACGGCAAGGACCCGATCCGCCGCATGGGCGCGAACGCCATCGCCCCGGTGCCATGACGGCTCCCGACCACCCCGTTCACCAACCAGCAGGAGATTCCGTGCAGACCACAACCCTTCAAGCGGCACGCATCAAGACGGTACGCGATCACATGGCGCTCGAGTGCACGCAGGAGTGGGATGCGGTGATCGACACCTTCGAGCATCCCCGCTACGAGATGCACGGCAGCGGCGTGGTGTTCGACGGCGAGGAAGAAGTGCGCGGCTATTTCCGCAGCTCGCGCACGCCCTTTCCCGACCTGGCCAACGAGATCATCGCCATCGCCGCCGACCAGGACACGGTACTGGTCGAGTTCTGGCTCAGCGGAACGCACCTCGGGCCGCTGCATGCCAACGACAAGGTGTTCGATGCCACAGGCCGGAAATTCCGGATCCGCCTGGCGGCAAGTTTCGAGTTCGCACCAGGCTCCGACAAGATCGTGTGCGAGCGGCCCTACTCCGCACCCGATGCGAAGCTGCGCGCGCTCGGGTTGATCTGACGACCCTCTCGCGCTTCGCCTCGGCTGCGCGCGTCGAGAGGAGGCGGGAAGCCACCCAACCTCCTGCTCACTGGCTGTGCGCTATCGTCTTGGCGGCTTGCACTCAACACCGAGTGATGTTTCTCCTGCGCTGCGCAGGCTCTCACAGCGGCCTGTCGCGCATCCGCTCAAGCTCGCCCCGGCCATGAGGCGTGATTCGCAGAACAACCGCTGGCAGGTCATGGGCTTCAGCCTCTTCTGGAAGGATCGCCTCGACAAGCCCCGCGGCAACCAGCACCGCGACGTTGCGGATGTCCATGGGGTCGGTCACGGTCAGCGGCAACGTTTCGTGTTCGACCTTCTTGAGGAAATCCATCGGCATGAAGCGCTCCCTTTCTCGAAGCGGCTCAGTTTAGGTCAAAGGACCTCCCTCAATCCCCGCAAGGCCCTTCTCTCTTCCATGAGCAGAACGGACTTCTCCCGCTCCTGGGGCTGAGCCCACAGTTCACGCACCGGAGAGCCTCAGCACATTGACGGCTTCCCGCAGCGACGCCGTCCTACGCCCACAAGCACCCACCCCTGAGATGTTGGGGACCCACCGACCAGGAGACCCCGATGACAGCCAAGCGCCATGAACCCGATGCATGCTCGCTACTCGACACCGATCACAAGAACGTCAAGAAGATGTTCGCCGCCTACGAGGAGCTTGCCAGCTCAAAAGCTGCCAGCGCCTCGGAGAAGAAGCGAGATCTTGCACTGCAGATCTGCATGGAGTTGACCGTTCACACGCAACTCGAAGAAGAGATCCTCTATCCAGCAGTGCGCGAAGCCATCAAGGAAACTGAACTGCTCGACGAAGCCGAGGTTGAACATGCGAGCGCCAAAGACTTAATTGCGCAGATCCAGGATTCGACCGAAGTCGATGAGATGTTCGATGCGAAGGTGAAGGTCCTGGGCGAGTACATCGACCACCACGTCAAGGAAGAGCGCAACGAGATGTTCCCCAAAGCGCGTGCCGCGCGGGGACTCGACCTGGTTGCCATGCGCGAGCAACTCACCACTCGCAAAGAAGAATTGATGGCGGACATGGCAGTCACGGCCTAGACTGCCCCTAGGCCCCTTCCTGGAAGCGTTCCGCCGCCCCTTCGCAAAGACGCAGCCGTCAATGCTGGCCCTCACCAAGCCGCAACTTCGCAATTCCGCAGGAATGTTGCGCCCACCCGGTATCGCGATGAAGCTTCCGTACTTTGCATGCTCGTGCAACATCAAGCATCTGGAAAATGTCCCGGGGCAGGCATGGCTTCGCCTGTTACCCCGGGTTCAGATGTATCGCTGCATGAACTGCGGGCAATCGCAAGTGTTTTCGCGGCGCTCCATCGATCGAGCCCTGGCCCTTCAAGATACTCAACCGGCCAGCTCCAGGGAGCCGGATAGGACGCGCCATAGTCCACCGCACTGATGCTCCGGGTGCCTCGAAGGACCGAGACCGAAGGGAACGACCGGTGTCTTGCTCAGTACGTTGACCCTGTTCGACATGCCTTTTTCGTATCGGGCGCTCTGCATCCACCAAATGCGCATCGCACGAGTTCGGCAGCCTCTCCAGCAACGCCTTGCCGGATGGCAACGAGCCCTTCGTCTATTGAATCAAGCACACGCGAGATTGATCACGATGTTTCAAGCTTGAACCACTTCGATCACGCGACTTGGTCCTCGCGGACCGTAGACTGAATCCGGCGCGCATTCGCACCGCCGATCCCCCGTTCACATTCCATTGAAAGAGTTCCTACTTTGAACAAGACCGACCTTGTCGCGGCCATCGCTGCAGATACCGACCTCAGCAAGGCAGATGTTGCTCGAGCACTCGATTCCGCCATCGAAAATCTCTCACGCGCGCTGACACGCGGTGATGCCGTTCAGTTGACTGGCTTTGGTACGTTCTCGGTGTCGAATCGCTCAGAACGCACTGGCCGAAACCCGTCGACTGGCGAACCGATCATCATCAAGGCCAGCAAGGCGCCCAAGTTTTCTCCAGGCAAGGCCTTGAAGGACGCAGTCAATGCCGTGAGCTGAGAGAGCTCTCTCCGCCGGGTCGAGCACGCACCGAAATCAGATCGAGCTCGACACGGTGCAACGGGCCAGTTCAATCGACGCTCGGTTGATCCAGCTCGTACTCATCACGGTCGTCAGCCACATTGACCAGGTCGTTTCGTTGCTTGCATCCGGAGCACAGAAAGAAGACGCCATCGCCATCTATCTTGGGCTCCGCGGACCGAGGCATGACCTCGAGACTGCAGTTTCTGCACTTCCACATGGTCACGCTCCTAAAACGTAGCCCGTCGCGCCGGGCAGCGAGCTCGTCCGCGCATTGGACGAATGACATCAATTCGCACCGATGACACGTGTGATAGCGGTTTTCACCGCCCAAGGAAAACGTCCTCGGCCTTGGACGTTGCGCTTTCGGCCTGCTGAATCCAAGCGAGGCATCTCTTCTTGAGAGATTCGACACTCGCGCCATCGGTCGAGTCGGGGAGATTCAATGCAAGCTTGCATTGCTGCTCCCCTCCAAAACTGATGTCCGCAGTCGCATAGAACGCGCCATCGACGAGGGTCCGGAAGATGGTGTAAACCCAAAGACCCGACCTCCCGCTGTATAGGAATGCTTCGCCATCCATGTGGAACCCCGCGGTACTCAGTACAAGCGTGGCACCAGGATCGATGATTGGCGCGAGCAACAAGCGTTTTCACCGTAGCACGAACAGGCTACTCTCACAATCGGACCAGAGACCGCCTCAGGGCCATGTTGAGCTGGATGCCAGGTCGACTTCTTTCCCGCTTTGCCGACCTGCCGAGTCCCAAAAACCCCATGTGCTTTTCTGGCATTCGTACCGATGTCAATCTTCCCCCGACTGCCAGGCTGCGGCTCGCGAGGCCGCCGAGCAGGCAACGCTCGCGGCGGAGCCCGAGAACGGGCGAAAGCGCGCGGACGCTGCACGCGCAAAGCAGCAGTCCCAGGCCAGACTTCAGCCTAGGAACGCCCAACAGTTGTTCGCAGGCGCCGACGAACTGATGGCCCAAGGAAGCCCCCCCGTGCCCGTGAAGTGCAGAGCGCCTTGACGAGCCGCTTCCCGCTGCTTCGGCAAGGACTACGCGCGAACCCTGGCAGAGTGGCGTCGCCGGTTCCTCGCCGCCTGGCCGCAGATCGAGCCACTCGGCTTCGACGCCGCGTTCAAGCGCTTGTGGACCTACTACCTCTTCTACTGCGAGGCCGGTTTCCGCGCGGGGCTCGTCGACGTCGGCCTCTACCGGTTGCGCGTGGCTGAAGTCGGACCCGCCTGATCGGTCGACATAGCCTGAGCCGCACGCTTGGCGCCCGGAGATCCTGGGCATCATTCCCGTCCGGCTACGCTTGCCTGACAAGGTTCAGCGCTGGTAGAGGTCCGCCCGGGAACTGCTGCATCGCGCCGCCCGTAGCGAGCCCACCCAAATCCACCACCGCAAAGCCCAGCGATTCGAAGAGCCTCACCACTTCGGCTTTGGCCTGCGCGTCGTCGCCCGACATGAAGAGCACACGGCGCCCGCCGTTCGTGCGCGGATCGGCCGCGAGCAGTGGCGGCGGTAGCGTGTTTGCGATCTTCACCACGCGCGCACCCGGCACGTGGTCGGCCACCACCTGGCTCGACGTGCGGCCGCCGAGTTCGGCGAGGCGAAAGCCTGGCATCTCGACCGGGTTCATGGTGTCAATCACGATGCGGCCGTCCAGTGGGGGCAGACCAGCAGTGGCGCTTCCCAAGTGCTGCCAGGGCACCGAGAGAACGAGCATGTCGGCCTGCGCCGCTTCGGCGCGCGTGCCGGCGCGGGTCTTGCCGCCGGTGCTGCGTACCGGGTCGGCGAGCGATTCGGGGCCTCGGCTGTTCGACAGCACGATGTCGTGGCCGGCGTTGGAGAACTGCTTGGCGAGCGCGAGGCCGATGCTGCCGGCGCCGATGAATCCGATCTTCATGGTGAAGCTCCTTGTGTGGATGAACGAGGGGGTCAGGCCGAATAGCCGCCGTCAACCGCGATGCTCGCGCCGGTCACAAAGCTCGCTGCGGGGCTGGCGAGCCAGGCCACCGCGTTGGCGATCTCGTCCACGTGTGCGTAGCGGCCCAGCGCGATGTAGGTGCGCGCCTGCTGCGCGAAGTCGCTGGTCGCGGGATTCATGTCGGTATCGGTCGGGCCGGGCATCACGTTATTGACCGTGATGCCACGCGGGCCGAGGTCGCGAGCCAGCGCCTTGGTCAGACCGGCCACGGCGGCCTTGGTCATCACGTAGAGAGCCCCGCCGGCGTAAGGCACGTACTGGCTGTTGATGCTGCCGATGTTCACCACCCGGCCGCCCTCGCTCATGTGCTTGAGCGCTTCCTGCGTGGCAACGAACAGGCCCTTGAGGTTGACGTCCACCATGCGGTCGAAGTCGTCAAGGCCGATGTCCTGCACGGGCTTGCCGATGGCGATGGCGGCGTTGTTCACGAGGATGTCCAGGCGCCCGAAGGTAGCGACGGCCTGCGCCACCGCAGCACGCACTTCGTCGGGCCGGCTGGCATCGGCGGCGATGGCGAGCGCCTTGCCGCCCGCGGCTTCGATGGCGGCGACCACGGCTTGCGCCGGTTCGGGTGAGGCGACATAGGTGATGACGACCGCTGCACCGTCGGCGGCCAGCCGACGGGCGATGCCGGCGCCCATGCCGCGCGAGGCGCCGGTCACGAGAGCCACCTTGCCGGACAGCGGCAGCGTGGCGGTGGAAAGAGAAGAGACGGAAGAAGACGAGGAGGTCATGGTGTTTCCTTGGTGGAAGGGGTTTGACATGGCGCAATGGTCGGCCCGGGACTCATTTCTCGGTAGCCAGTAATGGCTGGAATCTTTTTCAAGCAATGCTTGAAAATAAGAAGCCATGGAAACACTCGCCAATCTCGAATCCTTCGTTCGCAGCGCCGAGTCAGGCAGCTTCTCCGAGGCGGCGCGCCGGTTGGGTCTGACGCCCGCAGCCGTGAGCCGCAACGTGGCAAGGCTTGAGGCCAACCTCGGCGTGCGGCTGTTTCAGCGCAGCACACGACGCCTCACCCTCACCGAGGCGGGCGAGCGCTTCTTGCAGTCGGTGTCGGGCGGACTGGAGGACATTCAGACCGCCATTGCGGGCGTCTCGACCGAGGCCGGGCAGCCGGCCGGCGTCCTCAAGGTGAGCATGGCGCCAGGCTTCGGCGTGGACTATGTGGTGCCGCTGCTGCCGGCATTCATGCAGCGCCACCCGGCCGTGCGCCCCGACTGGCATTTCGACAACCGGCACGTGGACCTGATCGCGGAGGGCTACGACGCGGCCATTGGCGGCGGTACCGAACTCACGCCCGGCGTCGTGGCGCGTGAATTGGCACGTGCGCACATCGTCGCGGTGGCATCGCCAACCTACATGGCGGGGCGCAAGGCACCACGCGAGCCGGCCGACCTAGCGACGCTCGACGGCATCGTGATGCGCTCGGTACACAGCGGCCGGCTGCGCGACCGCATGATGCGGGACAGTGCCGGCGCACAGGCTCCTGTCGAGCTGCAACCGCGTATCGTGCTCAGTGACCCAGACGCGTTGTGTCGGGCAGCGCTGCTCGGCCTGGGCGTCGCATTGGTTGCGATGCCGCATGCGCTGCCACATCTCGAAAGCGGCGCGCTGCTGCGCGTGCTGCCACGCTGGTATGCCGACGGCGGGCCCATCTCGCTCTACTTCGCTGGCGGGCGGCTGCTACCGGCCAAGACTCGGGCCTTCGTCGACTTCGTGGTCGAGGCCTTCGAGCGGGAGAGGTTGGCTGAGCGCTTCTCGGCAGTCTGAAGACGTCGTGAACTGAGGAGGCGGCATGCTTGGCTCACCCTTTCGCGATGTGCTGCGGGGCCTGTGCCGCAATCGCGCTACACCTGTTATCGCGCGCCAGCGCATCGAACTTGCGTCGCGCGTACGCCAGACAGCCCGGCATCGTACGTTCCGGCATGCTTAACTGATCAGCATGGTCCTCGGCTCGGCTTCTGTTCTCCAGATGGCGTCACTGACCGCTCAGTGCCAGCGTGCCCGCCTGCACCGTGGTGCCGCCGGTGTAGGCTAGTTTGGGAGTTTGCATCGCACCGTCAGAAGACCAGGTGCGACCAAGACCAATCATTCATCGCAAGAGTCCAAGTCATTGAAGCCAGTCGAACTGCTGGCCGTTGAAGAGCGATTTCTGCTCTCGGGCATGGGCTGACCTCGGTGCCGGATTTTCCAGTGCGGAACGGCTCGCGGCATGTCTCGAACCGCGCCCCTGTGGTCGACCTATCCCCTTTTCATGCGATGCCCCTGGGCCGCACTCCCCGAGAAACTCGGCGCCGGGTTAGTAGCCCTTTTTGACACATTCCAGCAAAGAGACACCCAAATGCACATTCCGAAAAAGACTCGCCTGGCCAGTGCGGCGGCCCTGATGCTCACCCTGGCTGCCTGTGGTGGTGGTGGTGGCGGCGGAGGCGGCGGAGGCGGCGGCGGCGGCCTCGCCTTCCCGCTTCCGACAGCGGCCCCCGCGCCGGCACCCGCACCGGCCCCGGCGCCCCCCGCGCCGGCACCGGCACCGGCCGCCCAGGACGATTCGGGCGTGGCGGCCACCTGCGCCAGCCTGACCAGCGGTACCTATCGCTACCTCACCTCCAGCGACAAGACCGACTCGACCGGTCTGCTCCAGGTCAAGGCCGGCCTGCTGGGCGCGGACGGCACGACGCGCTCGGCGCAGATCACCGACGCCAGCGGCGCCACCACCACGCTGGCGCCGGTGAACGGCAGCGCCTGCGAGTTCACGCTCAACGGCAGCAAGCTGGTGATCGGCCCCAACGGCCTGGGGCTGGCCACCGACCCGGTCACGTACGCCGGCACGCCAGGCTACGCCGTCACGCTGTTCTTCCCCGAGCAGACGGGCGACGGTGCGGTGAAGGCGTCCGATCTGAACGGCGTGTTCAACCGCCTGGGCTGGGAGCGCGAGACCGACGCGGACTACTTCTCGCTGGCCTACGGCGCCGTCAGCTTCAACGGCGGCGTGGTCGCGGATGGCCTGGCCTGTCCCATCACCTCCAGCATCGCTGGCGGCTGCACGTCCCTGGTGGTGCCCAACGACATTCCCGCCAACACCGGCTTCGTGGCCGACAGCGCGGCCGGTGGCTTCTCAGGCACGGGCGGGTTGGCCAACGACCACGCCTACGCCTTCAAGTTCGGCGACGTGGTGACGCTGGTCGCGTACAACAAGGACAACGGCAGCGTCCAGTTCTTCACCAACCAGCGCAGCTCCAGCCTGCCGTCGCAGGGCCAGGTCAGCCACTACTGGCAGTTCTCGGCCGACACCCTGGGCGAATCCGAGACCGACATCACGGCGGACTACAACACCATCGTCTCGGTCGACAGCGGCACCAGCACCGTGACGCGCTACGCGGGCACGAACAGCAGCCTCGTGCAGACGGTGCACTACAACGCACCGCTGCCGGGCTACCGCAAGCGCGACGGCGCCACCGACATCTCGCCGGTGATCCAGTTGCCCCTAGGCGGCGGCCTGACCGTGGTGTCGCGTCTGGGCGCGACCAATGCCAACGGCTTCCTCAACCTGAGCCTGAACAAGCCGGCGCCGGCCACCAACTGACGCAGCCCGCTCGCTGACGCAACGCCCCGCCCCGCGCGGGGCGTTTTGCTTTCCGCACCTGACATGCAGTGCCCGGCATGGCCACCATGGGCAATACTTGGAGCTCGGCAGAAGCGCCGCACACTCCGATGCCTTTCCTAGCTTTTCGCTACGCGCACAAGCTGCCAGCAACCAAAGTAGCAACGTGAGTCGAAATCGTGCTGACGCACTCGCGAGGGGCTTTCGAGCCGTCATTGAATGTCGCTCCCGCATCACGAATTGGCTTCTGCTTTTGATCGTGACAGGCCCGTTGTTGACCGCCCGGTTGTGGCCGACTGTAGCTTGGTGGCGTGACTTCAAAAAACGCCTCAAGCAGGCAAGCCGCATGGTCCAAGTGGCGAATACGACCAGGTCACCTTGATCAGTGGGAATGTTCTCCACGCCACTAGCTTCCTGAGTCCCCGATGGCAAGAAGAAAGATGCCGACCGCAAAAACGGCTCCTGCTCAAAGGCACAGGAACAAGGCATTGCTCAGAAGAAAACGCGACCAATGTGAAGAGCTCTGCGATGGCAAGCAAGCCATTGAATACGACTACCGCGACTCAGACAGGCCGGGAATCGACAACAAGGTATTTCAAGGCCCCGCCTGGAGTGATGCCGTGCTGCAGTCCGACTGCTTCATACGTCCCTCAACGGGGCGCCCCGACGGTATATGCCTTTCTGCGTATGTCTTTTCCCTTCGCCAATGCGACGTGCGTCATGACTTTGGTCATTTCAGGTTCGCTGGTGTCCGCACTACCATGCCCGGACCATGGCCACTGCCACACCACAGCCGTCGCATGCCGCGCCGTTGCGCAGCGAGGCCGGCATTGCCATCCCCGCGCGAGGCATCCTGGTGGTCGACGACCACGAGCTGGTGCGCCTGGGCCTGCGGGCGCTGCTGCTGGCGGAGACCGGCAGCGTGCCGGTGTACGAGGCGCGCTCGCTGGCCGACGCCTTGCACCTGTACGAGCTCCATCTGGCGTCGCACTTCCTGGTGCTGCTCGACCTCGACCTGCCCGACGCCCAGGGGCTGGACACCCTCGTGCGCTTCAAGCGCGCCTTTCCGGCATCGCGCGTGGTCGTGCTCTCGGGCAAGGACAGCCATGCGCTGATGCAGGGCGCAATGGCGCTCGGCGCGCAGGCCTTCCTGCCCAAGACCGGGCACCTGGGCGAGGTGCTGCGCTACGTGCGCGACAACGACCTGGTCGGCCTGCCGGCCCGGCCCCTGGCGGATGCACCAGCCGTCGTGCACGCGAAGGCGGCTGTGGCCGAGTTGCAGCCGCAGCTCAATGCGCGCCAGGTCGAGATCCTCGACTGGCTGCTGGCCGGCAAGTCGAACAAGGAGATCGCCCAGCTGTCGCGCCTGACCGAGGGCACGGTCAAGAACCACGTGTCCACCCTGTTGCTGCTGTTCGGCATGCGCTCGCGGGCCCAGCTCATCAGCAGCCTGAGGTGACGCCCGCGCACGGTGCGGCCTTCGACATGCCGATGCCCGCATGCCCGCGATGACCGAGCCGCATCCGCCCGCACTGGCCCAGCGCGTGCTGCGCGAGCAGGTGGCCACGGTGCATGCCAACGCGCCGGCCGCCTACCTCGCGGACTTCCTCACGGCACAGACGCTGGGCATCGGCCTGTTCGTGGCCACGCGGCGCTGGCAGGTGCTGCTGTGGATGGCGCTGCACCTGGCACTGACCCTGCGGCGCGCATACCGGCGCTACCAGCGCAGCCCCGATGCAGCGGCCCACCCCGAGTACTGGGCCCGCTTCAACGCGCGCAACGTGCTCATGCGCTCCTGCGTCTGGGGCCTGGCGCCCTGGCTGTGCGTGCCGCCGGGGCGCAACCTCGGGCTGTGGGTCATGGTCATCGTCATGAT
The DNA here is from genome assembly GCF_058801005.1 of Variovorax sp. GW822-FHT04A09. Taxonomy (NCBI): domain Bacteria; kingdom Pseudomonadati; phylum Pseudomonadota; class Betaproteobacteria; order Burkholderiales; family Comamonadaceae; genus Variovorax; species Variovorax sp. GW822-FHT04A09. Next base: position 21,345 of record NZ_JBXAMV010000003.1, read on the forward strand.
GATGGGCGGCTGCGCCGGCGGTGCGCTGTCGCTGGCCGTTCTCAAGCGCAACATCCCCCGCTTCATCGTGCCCAGCATGGCGAGCCTGACCCTGGCGCTGGCCTGGCGCGGCGACACCGTGCACCTGTTCCTGGCCACCGGCTGCCTGCTGTACATGGGCGTCATGATCATCTTCGCGCTGCAGCACCACCGGCTGCTGACCGCCGCGCTGACCATGCGTTTCGAGAAGGAGGCGCTGGCCGAGCAACTGAGCCACCAGATTGCCGCGACCCAGCGCGCCAGCGAGGAGAAGACGCGCTTTCTTGCCGCGGCCAGCCACGACCTGCGCCAGCCGCTGCACGCCATCGCGCTGTTCGGCGCCGTCATCGAGAAGAAGCTCCAGGGCAGCGACGAATGGAACCACGCGGCGCGGCTGATGGATGCGGTCGGAACGCTCGGCGATTCGCTGGACACCCTGCTCGACATTTCGCGGCTGGACGCCGGCGAGGTGTCGCCGCAGATCCGCCCCGTGGAACTCAACCCGCTGTTCCTCGCACTCAACAATGTGTTCGCGGCCCAGGCGGCCGACCGCGACCTGCAATTGCGATTGCGCGCCACACCGTGCTGGGTGCTGAGCGACCCGCAGCTGCTGCAGCGGCTGCTGTCCAACCTCGTGGACAACGCGCTCAAGTACACGGTGCGCGGCGGCGTGGTGGTGGCCGCCCGTGCGCGCGGGCCGCTGGTGTGGATCGACGTCTGCGACACCGGCATCGGCATTCCGCACGAGCACCTGGGCCGCATCTTCGACGAGTTCTACCAGGTCGGGAATCCGGGGCGCGACCGCGCGCAGGGGCTGGGCATCGGCCTGTCCATCGTGCACCGGCTCTCGCGCCTGATGGCGCACCCGCTGCAGGTGCGCTCGCGCCTGGACCACGGCAGCCGCTTTCGCCTGGTGCTGCCGGCGGTGTCGGCTTCGGGCGTCGCGCCGCTCGCCGTGCGCCCGGACGCTGCCTTGCCGTTGCCGCAGCGCGTGCTGCTCATCGACGACGAAGCCGCGATCCGCCAGGCCGTCACCGGGCTGCTGCAGGCCCACGGCGTGCGCATCGACGCCGTGGCCAGCGAGGCCGAAGCCGAGGCCGTGCTGGCGCAGGCCGCGCACGGAAGCGCCCCTGTCGAGGTGCTGCTGTGCGACGTGCGACTGGCCGACGGCGGCGACGGGCTGGCCGCCGCGCAGCGGCTGTGCGCGCGCTTCGGCCCCGGCCTGCAGGCGCTGTTGATCACCGGGGAAACCGCGCCGCTGCGGCAGCAGCAGATGCGCGAATCGGGGCTGCAGGTGCTGCTCAAGCCCGTGGCGGCCGACAGGCTGCTGCAGGCCCTGGCATCGCTGACCCGGCACGATGCAACGCACGCCGGCATGCGCGCCTGAGCACTTTTTTTTTGCGGGGTGTCGATGACCTTCGACACTGGATTGCGCGTATCGCCGACCCTACCGTGGAGGCCTTCTCTCTCACTCCACTTGAAAAAAGGAAGGCCCCTCATGACTACTCCTCGTCCCGTTCTTCGTGCATGGCGTGCACCTGCCGCGCTGATGGTGATGAACCTCGTGCTCGTGGCTTGCGGTGGAGGCGGCGGCGGCGGAGGTTTCCCCGGCTTCGCCGTCGCCCCTGCACCGGCCCCTGCAGCCCAGGACACACCGCCGCCCGCCCCCGCGCCGGAAGACACCGCGCCCGCCATCACCACGCAGCCATCGGACACCACCGTGGGCCAGGGCGTGGCCGCCACGCTGAAGGTGCAGGCCGTGCGCGCCACCGCCTACCAGTGGCAGCGCAGCGTCGATGGCGGCGCCAGCTGGAGCGATGTCGCCGGCGCCACCGGCGACAGCTTCACCACCACCGCCGGCCAGCTGGCCGACAGCGGCCAGCAGCTGCGCGTGCAGGTGACGGGCGGCAACGCCAGCGTGACCAGCCATGCCGCCACGTTGACCGTGAAGCCCTGGGTCGCCACCGTGCTGGCGACCACCGGCGTGACCTACAACCGCCCCTACCAGCTCGTCCTGGACGCCAGCGGTGCGAACCTCTATGTGGCCATGGGCGGCAACGGCTCGGTCTACCGCATCGACACGGCCAGCGGCACCGGCGCCGAAGTCACGCCGGGGTCGACCATGAATACGCCGTATGGCCTGGCACTGGCCGCCGACGGCACCCTGTACGTGAGCGACCAGCACCGCATCAACAAGATCGCTCCCAACGCCATCACCTACAGCACCTGGGTCGGCGACAGCACCAGCGGGTATGCCGACAGCCCGGCCGCTGCGATGTTCAACAACCCCGCCAGCATTGCGCTCGACGGTGCAGGCAACCTGTTCGTGGCGGACCTGGGCAACAAGCGCGTGCGCAAGGTCGCACCCGATGGCACCACGAGCACGCTCGCGGGCGACGGCACGCAGGCCAACCTGGACGGAGTCGGCACCGCCGCCCAGTTTGCGCGCCCGCAGGGCCTGGCGATCAGCCGCGATGGACGCACGCTGTACGACACGGACACCGACAGCCTGTGCCTGCGCAAGATCGACGTGGCCAGCGCCACGGTGAGCACGCCGCTGGGCGATTGCGCCAACGGCGGCGTGGTCGACGGAACCACCGCCACGCCAGCCCGGCTCGGCTTCTCCTACGGCGTGACGGTGGATGCGCACGACAACGTGTTCCTGACCCACGCCTGGGACGGCGTGGCGCGCGTGGTCACGCCCGCGGGCGAGATCAGCACGCTACGCGACAGCACCGGCGCGGCGATGAGCTTCAACTTTCCGATCGGCGTGGCGGTGGCCAGCGACGGGAGCGTCTACGTGGGTGCCTCCAACGGCAACCAGATTTTCAAGCTCACGCTGGCGCCCTGAACAGGAGCGTGGGTCGTCGGCTCACACCGCGCGAGCCGGCGATCTGGCCGCAGGGCAGAAGCCTTCGTACGGATAGGTCTGCCTTGCATTCATTCTCCTAAGAGGTCAATGCTCGCAATTGAGATGACTCCGACCATCGCCGATCGGGGAGACGAGCCCGGTGGCGGCTCTCCCGATCAGCTCGGTGCGATGACCCGCGACCAGTACAAGATGCGGGGCGCCGTCGTGAAGGCCAACAACATCACGGCAGGTTGAGGGTCGATGTCGCGGAAGCACATCAGTCTAGGAGGCCCGATGCGCATTAGATTTTCCCCTGCGTTCTGGTAGGGACGGAATTCGATGCTTCGGCACAGCGAAGCTGACGTGGCGCTTTGTTGGGAGCTTCAGTGCAACTCTGACGGACTTGATGGAGCAAGAGTTGCCAAGAGGTCATCGGTCGCGTCACGCGACGGCTCATAGCCAAGGGTAACGAATGCGATCCGAGCAGCCACATGTGGCGCGCAGTCCATGTTCAGTGGATAGAGCGTCGTGGCCAAGCCAGACAGCCACAACGGATCGAGCTGACCACCACAAAGTTCGTCGAATATCTCTTCGAATTCGACGAGCCATGCGTCCTGAATGGACAGCGGTCGGCCAGCGATCATAAGAGGGCGATCAGGTTTCCACATGTGCAGCATGCTAGCTCCGCACACACCGGGGGCGCATCTGGCCGATGTGATCGCCCGCCTAAGACTTGTGCACTATTCGACCAAATTTCCAACTACATGGGACGGCATCTGCCCGCTACCGCGGAGAGAACCCCTCGTCAATGTGCAATCGATGTAGTCGTGCAGTCAGCGCACTGCCCCACCTGTGGCAAACGCCGACGTCCGCCGGATTCCATCTCACCACAAGTACTTTGCGCCGCTGTCTGCTGCGCTTGACATTCGTGCTACTCGATTGCTGGGGCAAGCGCGGGGACTGGTGATGTCAGCACTGCAGCGACTGACAAGCTTCACGATCGCAGACTCACTGCCCGCACTGATCGACTCGCAGCTGCTCGCCAGAACCAGCCAGCACTCAACCGCCGATAACAGGGCGTTTAAGAGGGTTAGCTTTTGGCGCACAGACGGGGCTGCCCCACGCCGCCGACGGATATTTGCGCAGCTTACGGCAACAACAGCCCCAGAGCGCCCTACGGACCGTCATCGTCGTCTGGCCTGCATCGACCTCTGTAGCTTGCGTGGCATAGCCGTCTAGACCTTCATGTAGATTTGTTCCTCACGCCTGCGCTCCTCAATCGCTTTGCCGCATTGGGCCATCGCATAGAGGCTTAGACCCCAGCCTTCGATCACCCCTGTCGTCTGAGGATTTCGCGTTGGGGACTGTGCTTTTTCCTCACAGTGATCATAGGCAGGGAGCGTTGTTGCGACTCGGCTCGGCACTGTAGACCGAGGGCTGGTCGATGTGAAATCGCACATGAGCAGAAAGCGAGAAGTAGCATCCGCCCATGTGGAAGCCTGCCAACCTCATCGTGATCGCCGGCCGCACCCTGACCGATCAGGAGGCGTGGTGGCACGAATTTAAGAAAGAGCTGCACGACCAGTGCAACGGCAAGCTCGACGGTGACTGGCTCACCATGGTCTGCCGCGTTGTCTACCCCATCGCCTTCAACGATGACCCGCGCCACATCGCGAGACTGGCGCATGCTGTCTTTGGGCTCCAGAGGCCAAAACTCGGCGGTGCGGCGCACAGAACACATATGCGCCGGCCACGGTCAAATCAGTGCAGGGGCGCTTCTCGGCCCCGGCGATAGAAGTCGCTTCGCGTCGGCGCTGCTTGTCATTCAACACTGACCTCGTGAACGAAGTCCAGAGCGATCGCTAAACGCCGCTTGTCACCCTATCCATGTGCGGCGGAAATGTCCAAATCACCGCCCCTAGGCTCAGAATCGTTTCGACGTTGGACTCGTAGCAACTACTGCTCGGGTTCAGTTCACCGATCATCTGCAAGACTTGCGAAACGGCATCGTCCGGCAGTTTGGCCAAGTCCAGGTCACTCAACTCGGACAGACGCAGCGCCACATCCGTGCGGGTCATCTCTGCACCCGATGCGGTCGGAGGAAACAGCCGGCGGCTTCGCGCATCGTTGAACATTAGTAATTTGCATTACTCTTGTCAACAATTAGCTCCTTGGACTTCGTCTAGCTCCCAATCTGAACCGCCTCCCGAGGCGCCCTTGCCCGCCTTCGTGCGGGCTTTTTCTTGACTCGAGCACTGTGGCCACCGGGTTCCGTGGACTCCCACAAATGCGGTATTTGGTCTACAAATTGCACGACTAGACTTTTGGCCGTCCGGATCGAGGAGACGCCCCAATGATGAAGACAACCGCGCTGGGCCTTGCCTTCTGGGCAAGCGTTCTGGCCATCCCCCTAAGCGCCCAGGCACAGCCCCTGCCTGAGTTGAAGTGCGAGGAGTTGAAGGAAGAGGCCGTTGCGCCCATTGCGGCGCTCTGCAAAGCGCATATTGGCTGCGGCTATGTCCTGAACAGCCATCGCCGCTGCGCCGATGCCAAAGGTTATCTGGAGCGCTTGCAGCCACTTATCGGCGAGGGAACGAAAACGCTTTTTGGCATCCGCAAGGAGGTCACGCCGGACGCGGTGTTCACCGCCGTTTTGGGAGGCGAGGCCTACGCGAACGCGCGCGACTTGGAGGAGCGCTCCCCAGAAGCCAAAGAAACGATCCGAAAAATCGGCGAAGCGGTTCGCGCGGTCGGAGCAGGCGAGGTGTTGACCGGCCGGTGGAAAACCAACGTCCAGTGGGTCTATTACGGACAGGTACGCGACGGCAAAAGCCAAGGCGTTGGCACGTTGATCTCGGAGTATGGCTCGATCGAGCGCGGAACATTCGGCGATGACGGCCTGAAGGGCGATGGAGACGCACCGAAGAAGACGACGCCCAACCCGATGACCGGGAGAAAGTCCATCGACGGGCCTGCTCGCACGGTCGGAAGATTTATCGATGGACACTTTGTTCGGGGGCAAATCCTCAGTATCAGCGGCGACGAGTTGTACCTGCTCGATGGAGCTTGGTCTTACGACAACGGCAAACAAACTTTCACCGGAATCAAGACTTATGCCGACGGCCGGCGCTTTGAAGGACGTATCGTCAGCAGTCTGCATGACGCGGGGCGGTTGTTGCGTGCAGACGGCACATTGGCGGAAGCGGGCAACTACGAAAAAGGCAAGCTATCGGTGGGCAGGCAATACGACGGATCAGGCAAGACCGTCATCGCTGAAATTGATCTTCCGGCCGAACGCAAGGCTGCCGAGGCGAAGGCGGAGCAAGACAAGCTGTTGCAGGCACAAGAGCAGGAACGACGTAAGCAGGAGGCTGCCGCACAGGCCGAGCAGCAATTCCGTGCCAGCTTGCAGGCGATGAATGCCGGCCAACTCTTCGCGCGAGCCGACGAACTGAACGTTCAGGGCGACCGCACCCGCGCCCGGGAAGTGCAGCGCGTACTGATGAGCCGCTTCCCCGACCATCCGCTGACGGCCACGACGGCGCGGCAGATAACAAGTGAGTCCGGTGGCAGCACGGCAGCGGGCGGAGGTTCGTCGCCAGCGGGTACGGCAAACGCAGCCGGCCGCCCCGCAGGAACGCGCCTTTCCAGCCAGACCTGCGAAGCCATGAAGCAAACTGTCATGACGACCAGGGTGCCGCCCAATGCATCGGTGACCGCCAGCACGGAAACGGTGATGTTCATGACAAAGACGGTGCTGGACATGATTGCCGGCGGCTGTCCGACGGACGGCACCACACCGGCACAGATCGAGGCGGAGCGACAAGAGCGCCAACGACAGTACGCAGCGGCCGAAAGCGCCTGCAACCAAGTGCAGTCTGGCGGGCGTCGCTGCGTGCCGCAGGCTCATTTGTCAGCAGGAGCGGTGAGCAAACCTCCAGTCGCATCAGCAGCAAACAATGCGCGGCAGTCCGCGGTCGGCTATGACCCTGTGACTGGTCGTTGCTTGCCGGTTGATTCGTGTGAATGCCAGCAGGCCTGTGGCGTGCCCCGCAGTTCTTCAGGCGGCGGGGGTATCCGAACGGCGCGCTGACCAGGCAGGTTTTTAATCTCGCCTCAAAGAGGTGCGCCAACGGTGATCTGCTTTTGAGCCACCTGTCAGCACGCTAGCAGCCCGCTCTAGTGCCGTAAGCGTCGCTTTTTTTGGGCGCATCCACCTTGCTCACCGGAGATAGTGACGGCTGCCCACCTGCCATCCCCGCGGCGTGCAGCCGCCACCACGACACAGTGGTCGCCCCATCTGAAGCAAGGCCCAATTTCGATCCCTGTCATGCTGGCTCTCCTTTGATCACGAACCGATTGCGATCTTCCGAAGGCAGCCCATCGAGGGCAACTCCAAACAATGATAGGTTGACGGCGCGATGCCTTGGAGCGCTCAGCATCGCGAAGGGCTTGAGAGTGCGTTATCCGCAGGTGCAAAGTTGAGGGTGAGGGTCGATTTGATGCGTGACGCGATCAGTCAAGCTTCACGCCTGCCTCGCGAATCACCTTGCCCCACATGGCGCGGTCCGCGTTGATGAACGCCGTGAACTCGGCCGGCGTGTTGCAGCGCAGTTCGCCGCCGTAGTCGCGCCACTTCTTCGCCAGCTCAGGCGACTGGCAAACCTTGCGCATGGCCGCGCTGAGTTTCTTCAGGACGGCCGGCGGCGTGCCCGCGGGCGCAAGCACGCCTTGCCAGGCGATGGGCGCGTAGTCGGGCAAGCCCTGTTCCGCGAAGGTCGGCACGTTCGGAAAGCTGGGGTGGCGCTCCTTGCCGGTGATGGCCAGCAGTTTGAGCTTGCCCGCCTGCACGTTGCTCGCAGCGGCCGGCAAGCCATCGAACATCAACTGGATCTGGCCCGCCAGCAGGTCGGTGTACGGGCTGTTGCTGTTGTACGGAATGAGGTTGGCCTTCACGCCCGCGACGTTGTTGAACCACACGGCCGACAGGTGCGAATAGCTCCCGATGCCTTGCGTGGCAACCGACGCGAAGTCGGGCCTGGCCTTGAATTGGGCAATGAGCCCGCGCGCGTCGCTGGCCTGCACGCCCAGGTGGGCGATCAGCCCGGTGTTGAGCACGCCCAGCAGGCTGATCGGCGCGAAGTCGCGCTCCGCATTGAACGGCAGCTTGTTGTACAGGTGCGGCACCACCGACAGCGAGCTGGTGGTGCCGATGTACAGCGAGTAGCCGTCCGCAGGCGCCCTGGCCGCCGCCTCGGTGCCGATGATGTTCGAGGCGCCCGGCCGGTTCTCGACGAAGAACGACTGTCCCAGGATCTTGGTGAGCTCGGCCGCGAGCTCCCGGGCGTTGGCGTCGGGGCCGCTGCCTGCCGGGAAGGGGGCAATGATGCGCACCGGCTTGGTGGGGTACTCGGCCTGAGGGGCAGCAGTGGCGGCACAGGCGAAGCCCGCGGCGAGCGCCAGGGCGACCAACGATTGGACGGCGAGCCTCTTGAGGAAGGTCATGAATTTGTCTCCATCTGCGAATCCGTGCCAATTGCACGAGATCGGATCATACAAAAATCACTTAAATTATCAAAATACGATAATATACTCATTATTTATCCAATAGACGCCCCGTTGATGCCACCCGTTCTCAGATGGAGACAAATTGATGCAACCTCCCCCAACATCGAATCTGCAGTTCAGCCACATCGGCCTGTACGTCACCGACCTGCCGCGCATGGCGGGCTTCTACAAGCAGGCGCTTCGCTTCACGCAGACGGATGCGGGCGACCTAGGCACGGTGCAGCTGGTGTTCTTGAGCCGCGATCCCACCGAGCACCACCAGCTGGTGCTCGCCACGGGACGGCCCGCGGACATGACCTTCAACGTTGTGAACCAGATTTCCTTCCGGGTACCCGATCTGGCCACGTTGCGCGGCTTTCATGACCGGCTGCTTTCAGAAGGCGCCACCGAAATGCACCCGGTGACCCATGGCAACGCGGTGTCGGTGTATTGCCGCGATCCGGAAGGCAATCGGCTCGAGCTGTTCATGGACACGCCGTGGTACTGCGACCAGCCGCTGCGCGAGAGCATCGACCTGGCGCAGACAGACGAGGCCATCCTTATGCAGGCCGAAGCCATCGCCAAGCGCTTTCCCAAATTCATGAGCCGCGCGCAATGGCAGGCCGAGATCGCGTGCCGCATGCAGGAAAACCAGAATGCCTGAGTGCTCGCACGTCTACGACGTGGCCATCGTGGGTTTGGGGCCGACCGGCGCCATGCTCGCCAACCTGCTGGGCGCAGCAGGCCGGTCCGTGCTTGTGCTGGAAAAAGAGGCCGGCATCTTTTCACTGCCGCGTGCCATCCACTTCGACGGCGAGGTGCTTCGCACCTTTCAGGCGGCCGGTCTTCGCGAGCAGGTGCTGGCGATCTCCCGCCCCGGCACGCAGGGCATGCACTTCGTCAACGGCGCGGGCGAGACGATGCTCATCCGCGGCGGCACGGCCGCGCTCGGCCCTCACGGATGCGCCAACAACTACTACTTCCACCAGCCGCAGCTCGAGGCGGTGCTGCGAGATGGCATCGCGCGTTTCGCGCAGGTCGAAGTCAAGCTGCGGCATGAGTTCATCGATATCCGGCAGGACGCCGATGTCGCCACGCTGAGCTATCGCGCGATGGACAGCGGCCAGAAGCATTCGGCGCAGGCCCGCTTTGTCGTCGGCTGCGATGGTGCCCGCTCCCCCATCCGCCAGCACATCGGAAGTCCCATGGTCGACCTGGGCTTGCGCCAGCCCTGGCTGGTTTTCGACGTGGTGCTGACGCAGCCGGTGGACCTGCCCGATCACACGGTGCAGCACTGTGATCCGCGCCGGCCCATGACCTACTGCCACGTGGTGGGCGCGCGCCGGCGCTGGGAGATCATGGTGCTGCCCGACGACGACCGCGAGGCGCTCGTCCAGCCAGACCATCTCTGGGGGATGGTGGCGCCTTGGGTGCGCCGCGACCAGGCGACGCTGGAGCGTGCAGCGATCTACACCTTCCACTCGGTGATCGCTGACGGATGGCGCGAGCGTCGCCTGTTCCTCTCCGGCGACGCGTGCCACCAGACGCCGCCCTTTCTCGGACAGGGCATGTGCGCAGGCATCCGCGATGCCTCGAACCTGGCCTGGAAGCTCGATGCGGTGCTTGCCGGCCGCGCACCGCACGCCTTGCTGGACACTTACGAGTCCGAGCGCAAGCCGCACGTGCGCGCGCTGATCGACCTCGCCGTGCGCCTGGGCAGCATCATCCAGACCACCGACTTGCAGCAGGCCGCCGAGCGCGATGCGAAGTTCAAGGCCGGTCAGCCGGAGATCTTCGAGCTGCCGCCGCAGCTGCTCGGCGCAGGCGCTTTCGACGCCGCGGCGGACAGCCCCGCCGGCCGGCCTTTTCCGCAGCCGCGACTCGCGGACGGACGCCTGCTCGATGAACTGCTCGGCCGCCGAAGTGCGGTCATCGGACACAGGAACACGCTCTCGGCGGCCGCGCCGGCGACGGTGCAGCGCTGGCTGCACAGCGATGCCGTGGTGATCGACCGCCCCGATCCACGCCTGGACGCCTGGCTGCAGGCGCATGACGCCAATGCCGTGATACTGCGGCCCGACCGATATATCGTCGGCGTGGCGCGATCAGGGGCTGATCTGGATCGCATTTCGCAATACCTCCCCGTCGCGCCATGAACTATTCATTGGGGAACTGCCGTGTCCGAATCTTCCACGTCGAGCCTGGAACGCATGCTGGGCGTGCTCGACCTCTTCGACGACACCCATCTGACACGCACGGCGGAAGACATCGCCACGACGCTGGACGTTTCGCTGCCCACGAGCTACCGCTACGTGCGCCTGATGCTGCAGGCGGGCCTGCTGCAGCGCGTGGAGGATTCGCATTACGCCCTGGGGCCGCGCATCATCCTGCTGGACCACTACATCCGCCGCGCCGATCCGGTGCTGAAGGTCGGCTTGCCGATCCTTCGCGAGCTGGTCGCGGCCACGGGCTTCGACTGCGTGGTGACGGGCGTGTTCGGCATGCAGGTGCTCGACACGCACCGCGAGATGGGCGGCATGCCGGCCGAGCTGGCCTACGGGCGGGGCCGCCCGCGGCCGCTGTTCCTCGGTGGTGCGCCGAAGGTGCTGCTGTCCACCTTCGGTCCCGCCCAGCTCAAGAAGGTCTTCGAGTCGCGGCACGAGGAGCTTGTGCGTTGCGGGCTGCCCGCGGAGTGGCCGGAGTTTCGCCGCTACTACGCGGCCATCCGCAAGGCGGGCTACTACGTATCCAACGGCGAGCTGGAGCCGCAGCTGGCGGCCGTGGCCGCACCCATCCCGAAGTCGGATGGCGGCGCCTGGGCTGCCATTTCCCTCGTATTCGATACCTCGCGCCTGGCGATCGTCGACCTTGAAAAGTTGGTCCGACTGATCACCGAGGCCACGACGCGCATCGGAGGTCGGTTGGCCTAGATCCACCCCAACCCTCCCCAAGGAAATTCCCATGAAACTCATCAGCTATCACCACAACGGCCAGGACGGCTACGGTGCCGTAGTGGGCAACCGCGTGGTCGATCTGCGCGCGATCTTTGCCGATCGTGCGCCGGATCTGAAGGCGTTCATCGCCGCGGACCTCGTCTCGCAGGCAGCCGCCAAGGTGGCCGCCGCAACGGCCACACTGTCCCTGGCCGACGTCAGGCTGCTGCCGGTGATTCCCAACCCAGACAAGATCTTCTGCATCGGCCTGAACTACGCCGAGCACATTCGCGAGACCGGCAAGGAGGTGACGGAAAAGCCCGTGATCTTCCTGCGCGTGGCCGACTCGCAGCTGGCCCACGGCGAAGACATCGTGCGCCCGCGCGCCTCCGAACGCCTGGACTACGAAGGCGAGATCGCGATCGTCATCGGCAAGGGCGGCCGCCATATCTCCGAAGCCGATGCCTGGTCGCACATCGCCGGCTACAGCTGCTACAACGACGGCAGTGTGCGCGACTGGCAGCTTCACACCTCGCAGTGGACGCCGGGCAAGAACTTCTGGCGCACTGGCAGCTTCGGCCCCTGGATGGTGACGGCCGACGAGATCGCCGCCGACCAGAAGATGACGCTGGTCACGCGGCTGAATGGCCAGGAGATGCAGCGGGCCACCACCGATATGATGGTGCACAGCATTCCGCGCCAGATCGCCTACATCTCCACGTTCATCCCGCTTGCGCCCGGTGACGTCATCGTGACCGGCACGCCGGGTGGCGTCGGCAACAAGCGCACGCCGCAGGTCTTCATGAAGCCCGGTGATGTCTGCGAGATCGAGGTGGACGCGATCGGTGTGCTGCGCAACGGCATCTGCGACGAGTGAGCCTTGGACCAGGCCGTGCGGATCCTCCTACTGGAGGAAGAACGACGTGCAGCGATGCTCGCCGGCGACGAGCACGCTTTGCGCAGATTGCTGGCGCCCGATCTGCGCTACGTGCATTCCACCGGCAGCGCCGATTCGCGTGAGAGCCTGATTGCCAGGCTGACCTCGGGACACGTCGTCTACCAGCGCCTTTGCTTCGACCGGCTGGCGGTAACGCACATGCCGGATTGCGCCCTGGTCTCCGGCGAAATGCACGCACAGGTGCACCGGGACGGTGAACTGCGCGACATCACGACTTGCTACCTGGCGGTGTGGCTGCGGCGCGAAGACGCATGGCAACTCGCCGCGCTCCAAGGTACGACCCTGCCAGCACATTGAGCGCGGAAGTCACGCCCCGCATCACCGCTTCATGATTTCGGGGGGCCGTCACGAATAACCTCTTGCCCGGCCTGCTGATGGTCGCCGCGCCTCGCAATGCCGAGGTCAACGCTCGGCCCATGACTGCTTGGGCCTGTCAGCGTTAGTAGACCTTGGACGGCGACCGGTAGGACTCGCGGCAAGGCGGCCTCGCGCTAGAAAGCAACCAATGCCGGCTTCGCAGCGTTTGCCGACATCCCTTGGCCTCGCACGAATGGGTACTATCGGCCACAACCTGCCGTTCACGTGAAGGTTGATTTCCTTCTCTCCCCCGGCTGCGACCAATGCCAACACCAGCGCTCCACTCAAAATACGCAACCAGTTCCGCCTCCTTCTGGAGGCAGCATCGGTGGCCGCTTGTCTTCGTGCTCGTGGTTCTATCGTTCACTCCTGCCGTATTGGAGCGCCTGGCCCCGTCCGTTGGTTCTGCGCCGGGTAGGGTGCTTTTCGTTTTCATGTTGGCGTACTTCGCCGCCGTCATGCCACTCCTAGTGTTTCGTCGCCTTCTGCCAGCCAAACCCTGGCCCAACGGCGTGGCACTTTGGGCTTGGGCCCGCTCGACAATTTGCACCGCTTGGATTGCGCTCTGCATTTGGTTCATTTGGTCCGCATTCGACCGCTAGGCAAGACATTCGCGCTCTGAAGGGCGGCTTTCGGGAAAGCCCAACGTCCGGAATGGGCCCCTTCGCGAAGGCAGAGTCACCGGCTACAGTCGGCCAAAACCAGTCGCTCAACCTTGTGGCACGATTCATCAAATGAACTGCCGGATTTGTGGTCGTGAGCTCGGTCGAGAGGATGACCCGCTGTCCTTGGATTGCGGCGGGGACTGCTGGGGCTGCATCGGTGAAATCGAGGCGGAGATAGGTTCGGAATCGTCCCTCGCACGGGTTCGCGAGGAAGCGGCCCAAGGTCTCCGGCCAAGCTGGAAGGCCCCGGCTGAGCAGCCGCCGTCGGCCAGGACCGGCCGTTCATGAGCGCGATTTGAAGGTTCAGTCACAGAGTTGCGGCACGCCGTGGTGTACCAGCCGTGCGGGCTCGACGACCGCCTCTAGATGCAGGTGGATGTCTTGGTCATCACCGAGAATTCCACTCCCTGGAGGTGACGTGTACGCGGTGATCCGGTAGAACCCGTCGGCCAATTGAATCACCTGCTCGTCATCACAGGCGGCGTCCCAGGCCATCAACTCGAACAGGTCTCGAATCTGCAGGAGGCCATCACGCACCTCCACGCCTAGTCGAACCTTGTAGTCGGCCTGAACTAGCGCGGTTTCGTCAGGCGGGTCAGTGCGCAGATGCAAGCGCCATACACCAGGAGAGCCGGTGCAAAACGCGGCGATTCTCGATGAATTGACCCACTCGGCAACATCTGCCGGATTGCTGAACCTGCTGGTGAGAAAGTCCTCGCCTTGTGCGAGGTTTGCAGTCGCCCAGGGAGAGTGAAGAACGATGCCCATGCCCGAAGTCACGAGGCAGATAGTTTTGGGCAAGGTGTTCGGCATGGCGGCGATGCTACTGGCAGGCAAGCTACTCTACTCGAACGGCAGCTTTCGGACTTAGCGATCGGCTGCTTAGGGCGCATAGCCGCCAGCCGCTCCTCCCCAAACCGGTCGATCGCCTTGCGCAAGCGTCCGGCCATGTCATCTTGACGCGAGTCAGGCGCCGTTGATCTCGTCGGTGGTTTCTCCATTCTCGTAGAACTGAGCGATGGCTTTGTCGAGCCGCTTGAGCAGCGCGTTCAGCGTCTCGCCTTCCCGACGAACGAGCATGTAGGCCCGCGCGGCTGCGGCGCGTGGCGATGGCCACATTCAATGTCTTCTGACGCCGCGACAAAGTGCTGTAGTCGGGCACGGCCCAGTCCAAGTGGGCCAGTTTGATCAGGCTCTCGGCTAGGCCCGTAGCCTGGCGCGGGCCCAGCCCAAACATGCACTTCAAGGTCAGGCAGAACTGAATCGCAGCATTGCTGAACACAGCAAGCCGGCCTGAGCGACCACTGGCAGGAGTCAATCATTGAAGGTCGACGTCGAGCCAGCCCATCAATGATCCCCTGCGCTTGAGCGCCGCGTTGTACTCACTCCAGTTCGCCGTGCGGTACTTCGCCCGCGGTGGCTTGCTCATCTGTCTAGCCTAGCCTAACTACGATCGGAGGCCACTCGCGCAGGGTTATGCAACAACGCCCCAACACGCCCACCGAAGCCGACAACGGCGATCCGCAGCGCGTGGCGGTGGGCGACACGGTCACCCTGACGGAGACGCCTTTCACTGGCATCAACTCATCGAGCGCAGGTCACGCTGTCGTGTTTTTTGCCGAATGCACAAAGGATCAATCTATTGCGCATGATTCTCCAACCTCCCTGCAGGCCTCGATCTTAGGATTCCTCGCACCCCATCGGGATCCGTAAGAAAGACAACAGGAGGCAAATGATGCACAGCAAGACACGGCCCACCGACATCCTCGCCATGGCCCTGGCAATTGGCTTTTCAGGAGGTGCGTTCGCTCAATCCGACGCAACACGCGGATTCTCTGAGCGGATCGTTGGTCAAGCGGCGAAGTCCGTCATGTCGCGCGACAAGCTCGGCGACGGCGCCGTCCGCTGGAGCGGCGCGGAAAGTTCGCCGCCCCCTGCGAAAGGGGCCACGGTCGCCGTGGTCCCTTGTCCCCTTGTGCTGTCGGTGTGTCAGACGATGCTTGCGGACGCGACGGCCGCAGCCAAGGCTATCGGATGGTCCGTGGTGCCGGTCGATTCCACAGGCGATCCCACAGTCACCCAGAAAGCCGTCGATGCAGCCATCAACCGCGGGGTGTCTTGCGTCCTGACGCTCGGGTCTCCATCGCGTGACATCCGCGCGCAAATCCAGCGCGGCAAGGAAAAGGGCATCGCCTTCGTCACGGGCTTCGCCGACGACCCGCGACAGTACG
Source organism: Variovorax sp. GW822-FHT04A09 (assembly GCF_058801005.1). Lineage (NCBI taxonomy): Bacteria > Pseudomonadati > Pseudomonadota > Betaproteobacteria > Burkholderiales > Comamonadaceae > Variovorax > Variovorax sp. GW822-FHT04A09. The sequence goes on from NZ_JBXAMV010000003.1 coordinate 36,905, forward strand.
GCGGCGACGTGGGATTCGGCATCGACCAGAACGCCGCGGGCCAACTGCTGGGCGCCTACATCGTGGCCAACGGGGGCGGCAACGTGGTTCTGTTCTCCGCGCCGGCCTTTCCGCAACTCGCCGAACGCGTGCAGGGTGTCAAGGACTACTTGGCGGCGCATGGCAAGGGCACGGCACGGATCACCGATGAGGTCGAGTTCAGTGTCAGCGCCGGCGCGCCCGATCTCATCACCAAGACGCAGGCGCTGCTGACCAAGCACGCGAAGGGAACGATCCAATGGGTGGTCGGCCCCTACGACGAAGCCCTGGTGCCGATCCTGGCCTCCGCCAGGCAACGCAGCCGGGGGGAGATCCGCGCGCTCGGCTTCGACGGCGAGCCGGTGGCGCTCAAATCCATCGCCTCCGGCACCGGACAGGCGGCCACGATCAATTGGGGCCTCGAATGGGTGGCCTGGGCAGGCATCGACGAATGCAACCGGGTGATCCACAAGGCCGAGGTGGGCGTGAACCGCGACTTCCCGCTGCAGCTGGTGCAGGCGTCGAACGCCGCCGCCGGCAAGCGCTACGACCCGGGCCTGGACTTCAAGGCGAAGTACCAGGCGCTGTGGAAGGCCGGGAAGTGAGCGCCTCCGCCCCAGCACTGGAACTGAAGCAGATTGTCAAGTCGTTCGGCAGCACCCAGGCATTGAAGGGCGTGGGCTTCGAACTCGGCGCCGGAGAAATCCACGCGCTGGTAGGGGAAAACGGCGCAGGCAAGTCCACGCTCATCCGCATCCTCGCAGGCGACCACGCGCCTGACAGTGGCGATATCAGGGTGGACGGCCAGCCCTTGCGCATGCGCCATCCTGATGATGCGAGCGCGGCCGGTATCGGTTTCGTCCACCAACGGCCTGCGTTCGCACCCGATCTCTCGATCACGGAGAACTTCTACCTGGGCCTGCCCTTCCGCCATCGCCGCTTCGGGCTGATCGACTGGAACGCCCACCATCGCGAGTGCGCCGCAGGCTTGGCAGCCCTCGGGCTGCGGGTCGATCCGCGCCTCCCGCTGTCCGAGCTCAGCGCCCATCAGCGCCAGATGGTGGCGCTTGCGCGGGCCTTGCAACACCGGCCCAAGGTGCTGGTGCTCGACGAGGTCACGGCCTCGCTGTCCGAGCCGGAGGTGCGCGTCCTGCTGGCCACGATCCGCACGCTGCGCGGTCGCGGCGTGAGCGTCATCTACGTCAGCCACCGGCTGGAAGAGGTCTTCCGCATCGCCGATCGCGTGACCGTGCTGCGCAATGGTCAGCGGGTTTCCAGCAAGCCACTGGCCGCGTTCAACGAAGCGAGCCTCGTCGAGGAAATCGTCGGCAGCGCGATCGGCCAGCTCTTCGAGCGCAAGGCCGTGGCGGCGCCCGACATGCGCCAGCCGCTGCTGAAGGTCCGAGGCCTGAGCGACGGCCGGCTGAGGCCGACGAGCTTCGAAGTCGGCAAGGGCGAGATCGTCGGCATCGCAGGGCTCGGCGGCGCAGGTCGCTCGCGCCTGCTCAAGCTGCTGTACGGCGCCTTGCCGCACCAGGCGGGATGTGTCTGGCTCGACGGGCAGGCGCAAGTCATCCGCTCGGTACCGGACGCCCTGCGTGCCGGCATCGCTCTGGTGACCGAGGACCGCAATCACGACGGCTATGTCGATTCGCTGCCGATCTGGCAGAACGTCACGCTCCCCTGGCTGTCGCGCTTCAGCAGCGGCGGAGTCGTGCGGCGGCAGGAAGAAATGCGGCAGGCGCGCGTGGCGATCCAGCGCTTTGCGGTTCGCATGCCGTCGATCCACGCCCCGATGTCGGCACTGTCGGGCGGCAACCAGCAAAAGATTCTGTTCTCGCGATGGCTGGTCGGCCCGGTGCGCCTGTTGCTGCTCGACGAGCCGACGCATGGCGTCGACATCGGCGCGAAGTCGCAGATCTATGACGCCATCCGCGACCTGGCGGCCGAGGGCCGCGCGATCCTGGTCGCGTCCTCCGAACTGGAGGAACTCGAGGCGCTTTGCCACCGCGTGCTGCTGCTTCGGGACGGTGCACTCCAAGGGGAGCTGCGCGGCGCCGAGATCTCCAAGGACGCCATGCTCCACCTCCTTCTTGCCCCAACGAACTCCCTGGAAACCGCCTCATGACACAAGCGCCTGTCGCCCTGCAAGACCCGGCCTCCGCCGCCGCCCGCGCGCCGTCCGATCACGCCGGATCGGGCACCGACCTCAGCGGCCTGGCACCGGTGGTTTTTCTGGGGCTGCTCATCGCCGGCTTCTCTCTGGCCATGCCCACGATCTTTCCAACGCTCGAGAATCTGACCACCATCCTCAACGATGGCGCGGTGCTGGCATTGCTCGCCTGCGGGCTGACGCTGGTGTTGATCGTGGGTGAGTTCGATCTGTCGATCGCTGCCACGGCCTCCTTCGCAGGCGCGCTGGCCACGGTACTGATTGCGCGGCTCGGCTGGCCGGTACCGCTCGCCCTGCTTGCCGTGCTGGCAAGTGCCGTGGTCATCGGGCTGGCCAACGGCTGGCTGGTCACCACCCTGGAGATCCCCGCGCTGGTGGCGACGATCGGCCTTGCCAGCCTGCTGGACGGACTGACGCTGTGGGTCACCGGAAATTCAGTGATCTTCACTGGCTTCACCGATGCCTTCATCCAATGGGGCACCTGGCGCATCGGCGGCTTGCAGGCGCCGTTCTTCTATCTGGTGGTGTTTGCCGTGCTGATGGGCATGGCACTGCGCTACACCGCAACGGGACGCCATCTGTACGCCATCGGCAGCAACCGGGCGGCCAGCCGCATGGCCGGCATCCGGGTCGAGCGAAAGGTCATGCTCGCGTTCATTGCCTGTGCCGTGCTGGGCAGCCTGGCGGGCTTTGTCTATACGGCGCGCCAAGGGTCGCTCACACCGCTGTTCGGCACGTCGATGATGCTGCCCGCCTTCGCGTCTGCCTTCCTTGGCTACGTCACGCTGGCCCAGCGGCGCTTCCACATCCTCGGCACGGTCATCGGCGTCTACATCATCGGGACCGGCACCCTCGGGCTGCTGCTGGTCGGCGCCCCGGCCTATTCGCAGCAGCTGTTCGCCGGGGTGGTGCTGATCGCGGCGACGGGCGGCGCGAGCCTTCGTCGCTGGCGCCGCCGCCGGTAGGCGCCACCACGCCGACACCCCTTTTTCTTCCAACTCCCCAGCGGAATCATCCATGCCCTCGACACCCAATGCCCCCGATTGCACTGAACACCTTCAGCGCCTGCTGAAGGTGCAGAAAGACAGCTTCCTGCGCGACGGTGTTCCCGACCTCGCCACACGGTTGGACCGTCTGAAACGGCTGGAACGCATGCTGCTCGATCATGAAGACGAGATCGTGCAGACCCTGTCGCAGGACTTCCAGGGGCGTTCACGCCACCTGACACGCGCGGCCGACATCGTCGGCGGCGTCTCGGCGATCCGCCACACCATCGAGCACCTGCCGCGCTGGCTGGAGCCGCAACCGCTGGAACTGCCGCACGATGTGGCCCACACCGGCACCACGGCGGCCGTCCACTACCGTCCCGTGGGCGTGGTGGGCGTGGTGGTGCCCTGGAACGGCCCGGTGCTGCTGACCTGCCTGCCGCTGATGGGCATCCTGGCCGCGGGCAACCGGGCCATGGTCAAGGTGTCCGAGTTCGCGCCCGCCGCAGCCAGCCTGCTGTCCCGGATGGTCGCGCACACCTTCGCGCCCGAGGAGGTCGCGATCGTCGAAGGCGCCGCCGACGTCGCCAGTGCCTTCACCCGTTTGCCCTTCGACCACCTCTTTTTCACCGGCTCCACCCAGGTCGCCAGGCACGTGATGCGCGCGGCGGCCGAGAACCTGACGCCCGTCACGCTGGAGCTGGGAGGAAAGAGCCCGGTCATTTGCGGTCGGACGGCGCAGTTGGACGAAACCGCGGCTCGCCTGGCGCACGGCAAGCTGGCCTTCGGCGGCCAGGTGTGTGTCACGCCGGACTATGTGCTGGCGCCTGCAGGACAGGAACGGGTGCTGGCCGAGAAAATCCTGACCGAGGCCGCTTGTCTGTATCCGACGATCCACGGCAACGACGACTACAGCGCCATCATCAACGAGGCGCACCTGCGCCGCCTGCAGGGTCTGCTCGACGATGCCCGGGCCAAGGGCGCGACCTTGCTGACCGTGCCCTATGTCGACCGCGATGCCGAAGGCAGCAGCCGCAAACTCCCCCTGACCGTGGTGCTGAACGCATCCGACGACATGAAGGTGATGCAGGAAGAGATATTCGGCCCCATCCTGCCGATCCTTCCGTACGACACGGTGCACGACGCACTGGCCTACATCCGGGCCCGGCCCAACCCGCTGTCGGCCTACTACTTCGGTCAGGACGCCGACGAGCAGGCGCTCGTCACCCGTTCGATCCAGACCGGCGGGCTGCTGGTCAACGACGTGCTGTGCCAGATCTTTTACGAGAACATTCCTTTCGGCGGCTCTGGCGCCAGCGGTATGGGCCGCTATCGCGGCGCCGAGGGCTTCAAGACCTTCAGCAACGGCGTCTCCGTGTTTGTCCAGAAGCAGCCGGAAGCACTGCTGCAGCAGCAAAGGCCGCCTTATGGATCGGCGATGCAGTCGTTCCTGGACGCGCGCGTCGAGCAGTTCAGGCGCAGCTGAACGCGGCCATCGCATCGTGCCATCGGCTGCGCTTCGCCTGACCCGGCGAGCGCGACGATGGCCCTGACAACCGCCGCAACCCAGCCGGCGAACTCACAACCCAAGTACAGGAGACAGTCGATGTCGGAAAGAACCCAAATGACCGCCGGGGAAAGAATCGTCCAGAATTTTCTGCAGGAAGGCGTGGAGATCGTCTTCAGCCATGGCGAGCTCTCGCTCATGGATATCCAGAAGCACGCCCTTCGGAACGGGCTGCGCATGGTGGGCGCACGCCATGAATCGGCAGGGGTCTTCATGGCGGCCGCCTACTACCGCCTGACCGGCAAGCCGCAGGTTGCCATGGGCGCGCAAGGCCCCGGCGCCGCCAACATGCTGCCTGCCGCCGTCAGCTGCCGCACGGAAAACATCCCGGTCGTGCTCGTCGGGGCTTCGCGCCAGCACGAATCGACGACGGGCGTGCGCGCTGGCCGCTTTCTCCATGGCGACACGTTGTGGCCAGCCTTTCGCGACATCTGCAAGTGGTCGGGCAAGATCCTGCACCCGCGCCAGGTCGACGAGATGGTGCAGCAGGCCTTTCGAGAGGCCTTGAACGGGCGGCCAGGCCCGGTCTACCTCGAAGTGGACTACGAAGGCCACCAGCAGGAGTGGACGTATGGCCCCCTCGTGGCGCCCGCGCGCTACCGCTTGCAACGGCAACCCGCCGCCGAGGCGGCACTGCAGGAAGCGGTGCAACTCATCGCGCAGGCGCGTTCGCCCCTGATCCTGGCGGGCGAGGAAATCCAGAGCACGCGCACCTTCGATGAAGTTCATGCGTTGACGCGTCTCGTGAATTGCCCCGCCACCAGTCCGATGACGGCGCGCGGCACGGTCGCCGAGACCGATGCGCACTTCATCAACTTCAGCAGTGACACGATCCGCGAAGTCATCGCCGAATCCGACCTCGTGATTGCGATCGGCACCGACATCTCCGAACACATCAACTACGGCCGGCAGCGGCATTGGGCGGCCGGCGATGAAAACCGAAAGTGGATCCTGATCCACCAGGACCCCGCAGCCTTCGGCCTCAACCGGCCCGTCGACCTGCCGCTGCTGGGCAAGCTGCCGGACGTGCTGCCGCAGCTTGTGGCAGCCCTGCAGGCAGCAGGTGGGCGCCCGCCGCATCCGAAGCTCGAACAGTGGCGGGCGGCCTTCCTGAAAGAACGGCAGCAGCGCATTGAAGAGGCGCGTGGCAAGCAGCCCATTCATCCTTACGAGCTGATGGCCGTGGCGCGCGAGGCCGTGCCCGACGACGCCGTGATCGTCACCGAATGCGGCTTGACTGGCGTCTACCTCAACGACGCCTTCGAACAACGCAGCAACGACTACCTGTGGAACGTGACTTTCGGACTGATGGGGGCGGGTCTGCCGCAAGCCATCGGCGCCAAGCTGGCGGTGGGTGAACGTCCGGTGTACCTGGTGACCGGCGACGGCGGGATCGGCCCGCACATCATGGAACTGGAGACCGCGGTGCGCCACAACGTGCAGATCGTGGTGATCGTCAACGACGACCAGTCCTACGCCGCCGAACTGGCCGCACTGCACGCCAAGATGGGTGAAACGCCCGAAGCACGCTTTGCCTACACACGCTTCGATCAGCTGATCGAGTCGGTCGGAGGCCACGGTGAATACGTGGAGCGCATCGAAGAACTGGCGCCCGCCATCCGGCGCGCCCAGGCGGCCGGACGGCCGGCGCTGGTGCAAGTGCGGGTGGACCAGGACAGCGGCCTCAAGTACCTGCCGTTCGGCAATGCCGAGTTGTTCAGCTGGGTCCACGAGGACCCCGCGCGCCAGCGGGATCGCTGAGTCGGCGCCGCGAACGGGCCATCGCTGCGGCGTTCGGCCCGCCCCCAAGACATTCAAGGAAACTCACCATGCAAACAATCAAGACGGTCCATGCCGGGCCGTTCCCCCGGATCGCCGTGGACCACTGCGGCAGCGGTGAACTCGTCGTCTTTCTCCATGGCATCGGAGGCAATCGGCGCAACTGGCAAAGCAGCCTTCCCGTGTTCGGCGAGCACTTCCTGGCCGCAGCCTGGGATGCGCGCGGCTACGGCGACAGCGATGACTATGCCGGCGCGCTGAGGTTTCATGACTTCTCCGACGATCTGGCCCGCGTGCTCGATCATTTCGGCGCCGATCGCGCGCATCTCGTCGGGCTGTCGATGGGAGGACGTATTGCACTGAACTTCGCGCAACGACACACCGGTCGGCTGCACAGCCTCACCCTGTGCGCGACCTTCAAGGGCTTCGGCACGTTCAGCGACGCGGCCAAGGCAGAGTTCATTCGCTCCCGCAAGGAGCCCTTGCTCAACGGGAAGGAACCCGCCGACATCGCCGAAGACGTCGCCCGCTCCCTCCTCAGTCCCGGGGCCTCGGACAACGCACTGCAACAGCTCGTGGACAGCATGCAGCGCTTGCACAAGGAAAGCTACATCAAGAGCATCGAGGCCATGGTGCACGAGGATGTCGATGCGAGCCTCGACCACGTGCGCGTTCCTACCCACGTCGTGTGCGGCGCGAGCGACCCGCTCGCGCCGCTGGCCATGTCGCGCGAAATCGTGCGGCTCATTCCGCATGCGGAACTGACGCTGCTCCCGGACACGGGCCATCTGCTGAACATCGAAAACCCGAGCGGGTTCAACGACGTGGTATTGAACTTCCTGCTCAGGCGACGCGCGAGCGCCGCCTTGTCGGCCTGACCGCCTCGCTCAATGGCCTTCGCTGGCGGCGCGCACCTGGCGAGGAGGCATGCCGAACTTCTTCGTGAAACGGCGGCTGAAATGCGCGGGATCGCTGAAGCCGCAATCCAGCGCGATCTCCTGGATCGACCGCTCACGCTGATGCTGGCTTCTCAGGGCCCGCCAAGCCCGCTCCAGACGCTCGCTCTCGATCCACTTGTGCAGCGTCGTCCCGGTGGCGCCGAACACCTGGTGAAGGTAGCGCACGGAGATGCCTGACAGCGCGGCCACGCCCGCGACCGACAGGTCGGGGTCGAACAAGTGGGTCAGCACGATGGTCCGGATGCGGCGAACGATGTGGTCGTGCGACAGCCCGATCTGAGTCAAGGGACCGTCTTCGCTTTCAGCTTCGGCAATCAGATCGAGAACGGAGGCGGCGAGCGAATGGCCCGCCTCCGAGACCAGGTCGACGGATTCGCTTGTCAACACGCGCATGAGGCGCGAGGCAATTCCGCCCGTGCCGCGCTCGCCGTTATAGAGGCGCCCGCACACCGCGTGGGTGGAGAGGCCCCTGCGCATGAACTCGCTGCGCGGATAGCGCATCACGAAGCGACGTGTCGAGCCTTCGGCCTCGATGCGGTAGGGCAGCGCGCTGTCGACGATCACGAACGCGCCACGCTGGAGTTGGATCTCGCGGTCCAGATGCCTCATGCGCACGTTGCCATCGACATGCAATGCCAGCAGGTAGTCGTGGCTCTTCTCGCTCGCGATGTCCTCCAGCCTGCGCTCGATGGTGGCCGTTTCGTACTCGACAAGAGAGCATTCGCAAGAGCCCACCTTGCTGCGCTGAATGCGGGCATTGAAGGTGCTATCCCTCGCGCGAGAAGCACCGAGACTAGCGATCTGACACACGGCTTTCTGGAACGCCGAGAAGCGGAAACCCGGATCGATGGTTTTCGTGTCGAGAATGGTGTGCATGCCCGTATTGGACGACCATAGCGTGCATCGCAGCCCCTGGGTCAACTCGATTGATGCTTCTGATGGCACATGATAAGAGCCTGGTCTTTGCGGCAAGGCCGCAGCCAATGTCTGGTCCTGATCGTCTACTGCTTGGGTACAAGCACACCTATTTTTTCCGACGCCCCCGCCAAACTGATCGAACGTCCCTGCTGGAAAGCGGGGACAGTCCGTGGAATGCGGCGTGCAAGGCCATAAAGACATGAACCCATCCACGACCGGCATTCGACCCCAGCGGTCGTTGCTTTCTTTCGGCCATGCCTGTCGGCGCCGGCGCGCGAATGTAGATCGACCGGCCGCTCGCTTTCTTCAAGTATCAAGCCGATGGTCTGCTTGATGAAGGCGACCCGCACATAGTCGGTCACTGGCAACCAACGCACGACTGCTCCCGAGGCAAGCAGTCATTCGGGCTCGAAATCGCGGCGATCGCACCCAGTCTAAAGCGGGTGCAGCTGCAGCTTACCAGCGCAAGCCGCCGCGGCGATTGCAGAAATTTTCAGCCCCATATGACTACTCCGGATAGACAGTAGAAAGTCCGTCCGCCTCCAACAAAGCCCAGCCCGGTCTCCGCCGCGCTGGGCTTTGTGCCGTCTGACTCTGCCAGACGTGTGTTCCGTCCTTTCCGGGAATACCGCTGTGCATCCCAAGCCCTATGGATCACGACTTCACATCCACCACTTTCGACGACGAACCTTTTTCTGATCATGAGCCCCACACACAGTCACCCAACTTCGCGTGCCCCGCCTGCCAATCGCGACGCACCATTGCCCGCGACACCGGCAAGAAGGCTGGTGCGGCCATCGGCACCGTAGCAGGCGCTGCCGGCGGCATCTCCGGCGCGCTGTCCGGGGTCATCACAGGCGCCGAGATCGGCATGGCGATGGCTGCAACCGCAACAGCCAGTACACCGCTTGGCATCGTCGCCGGTGCGATCCTCGGCGGCCTGAGTGGAGCCATCGCCGGCTGCACCGTCGGCGCGGCACTCGGCGAGGCTGTCGACGACTCGATCTTGCGCAACCGCCGCTGCTTGGCCTGTGGCCAGACCTTCTCGGCCTCGCGCCGCTGACCACTCTTCTTCACCCCTCATCCCCAACAAGGAAACCTCCTCATGGCACATCTCATCGAAACAATGGCCTATGCCGGCGACACGCCGTGGCACCGCCTGGGTCACCGCCTCCCGCCCAAGCAACCCCTGGAGGTCTGGGCCCAGCAAGCCGGCATGGACTGGAGCATCCAGGAAACCCCAGTGCGCTTCATGACCCAACCTGAAGGCGATGCCCTGCAGGCCCTGGAATCGTTCGCCGAGCAGAAGGTGCTCTATCGCAGCGACACCCGGGCTGCACTGTCGGTGGTCAGCAGCCGCTACCAGGTCGTGCAGCCTCGCGCCGTTCTCGAGTTCTACCGCGACCTCACCGAGATCGGCGGCTACGAGATGGAGACGGCAGGTGTTCTCAAGGGTGGTCGCAAGGTCTGGGCACTGGCGCGCACCGGCAAACAGGCCGTGCTCAAGGGCAGCGACACCGTTAACGGCTACCTGTTGCTGGCAACCTCCTGCGACGGAACGCTGGCCACCAGTGTCACCCCTACAACTGTGCGGGTCGTGTGCAACAACACCCTGGCCATTGCACTGGACAGCACCAGCAACGTCATCCGTGTGCCCCACAGCACCAGTTTCGATGCGGATGCCGTCAAGCGCCAACTCGGCATTGCCATCGGGCAGTGGGATGACTTCATGCATCGCATGAAGATGCTGGCAGGTCGAAAGGTCAAGGGCAAGGAAGTCGAGGCCTACATCCAGCGGGTGCTCTGCGGACCAAGCAAGTCTGACGAGGTCTCCGCGCCCGGCGCAGGCACGCAGCCCATGCCAGGCGCTTGGGCTGCCCGCAAGGTCCTGGAACTGTACGAGGGCAAAGGCCGCGGCGCCGAACTCGCTGCTGCGCGGGGCACGGCCTGGGGCCTGCTCAGCGCAATGACCGAGTTCGTCGACCACGAGCGCCGGGCCCGCAGCCGCGAGTACCGCCTGGACAGTGCCTGGTTCGGCCAGGGCGCCGCACTGAAGCAGCGAGCCCTTGCAAACGCACTGGAACTCGCGAGGTGAACCTCAAAGCGACCGCCCCCATTCCCCACCACCCCATCGAAGCCCCGCCTCTGTATCCAGAGGACGGGGCTTTTTGCTGGCTGTAGATCGATCCCAACCCTTCAAGGAAAACCAAGATGAGTCTGACCCCAGACACGCGCGGCGTTCCGCGCCCCTCGATAGCCCGCCGGCCTTTGCGCGCCCCGGCATTGCAGTTGGTCCAGACCGCTCGCGCGCCTGTCCCTATGCCTGAGCACTGGCCGAACATGTACGAGGGCGGCCTCGCGAGCTTGGATGCCGCTGCAGCCATGGGCTGCGATCCCTTCAAGTCACCGGTTCGACTCTGGATGGAGAAGACCGAACGCCACGACCTGCTGCAGCCGAGACCGGAGGCTGCGCCGACGCCCGAAGGTGCTGTCTACTGGAGCCGGCTGCTGGAGCCTATCGTTGCAGCGCACTACACACTACGCACTGGGCGGCATGTGCGGCGCTCCAGCACCTTGCTGCGGCACCCGCAGCACCCCTGGATGTTCGCCCATCCCGGCCGCGAAGTCGTCAGCGACCCCAACGTTCAGCTTCTAGAGTGTCGATGCGTCGGCATGGATGCGGCTGCGCACTGGGACGCGGGCCTGCCCGCCTACGCTCGGATCCAGCTGCTGCATCAACTGGCAGTGACTGGGGCTCAGGCCGTCGATGTCGTGGCCCTGATCTGCGGGCAGGACCTGCGCATCTATCGTGTCGCACGCGACGACGTCGAGATCTCTCGGCTCATCGACGCCGAACGTGAGTTCTGGAGTTGCGTGGAGCTTGATCAGGCCCCACCCGATCAAGGCGGGAAGGTCGTGCCCTGATCTTCAAGTCCTGGCAGTCAACCGACTCGCCAGAACCGCCACCAACGGCGCCGTGTTGCGGCCCGTAGCTCCAGGGGACGCAAGTCCAAGGTGTCGTAGTTCGTGAGTGGTGCACCAGCACGCCGGCGCATCTCGCGCTCGTATTCGTGGGCAATGCCCCGCGCGTGCAAATCTCCCTGCAGCGCCTTCATGCGCCACTCGCTCGCCAGGACACCCAATTCCTCGTCGGTCAGCATCTCCTTGCTCGTCATGCCGGGAATTGTGCCGTCCTCGCCACTCTTGAACGACGACACGCGCGACAACCCGTCCCGGAATGACCTGCGGTCATGTCCGGAATTTCCCCTACTCACCCCAGCAGCTCGCCTTGCGCGGGCTTTTTTTACGTCTGTCTCATGCCCAACAACACTTCTCTCTCCAAAGTGGGCGCGCCTGTCGCGCGCGTCCGTTCATTCCGCCGGCCTTGTGCCGGCATCGCCATGCGCCGCCCATCCACCTGGAGCGACTGACATGGGCAGCATCGTCTACCGGGCCACCAAGGACCAGGCCGTCCATGACGAACTGCAGAACGTGGCGGCCTTTGCCGCAGTGCTCGCCCATCGCGCGATCGGCAACCGCCTATGGTTCCTGGCGCAGAACCGTCAGGGTGAACGCATTGGGCGGATCTGGATCGGCCTGACCCTCATCGATTGCAGGAATGGCCAGGCAGTCGTCAAGAACATGGACGAGAGCTGCGGTCCGTACTACTTCGACTGTCCCTTGGCCTTTCTTGATCGAGCGGATCCGCCGGTCGGGCCCTACGCAGGCCCATGGCGCGAGAAAGTACGTGCGTTCCATGCGAACCGAGCCGCCAAGCGAGCAGCCATCCGCGCGGGCCTGCGCGTCTCGTACGACGGCCGCACCTACGAGCTGCGGCACTGCCTGGGTCGCCGCGGCTGGGAGGTGCAACGTGACGATGGCCTGATCTTTCGCATGAAGGACAGACAGCTCCAGCAGGCAACGATGCTGCCGGCGGCGACACCGCAGGAGGCATCGGCATGAAGCAGGACCGCCCCCAGACCAACGTCGAGTTCGTCGACGACTTGATGGAGTTCAGCGCACATGGGGCATTGATCCAGGCCTTCGTTCTGCAGGCACTGACGCAGTTCGCAGAAAAGGTGGCTGCCACCGATCCCGAAGCGATGGATACCGGCCTGGTCAGCGGTCAGGCCTGGCATGGCTGTGCTCTCGAGGTGCAGCGAAAGCTCAAGCAGCGCTTCGACGACTAGGCCCGACAGGGTTTCTCTGGGCGATCGAAGCCCATCCATCTCCGCGCACCGCGCCCCCTCAGAGCCCGTGGGGGCTGGGAAGGGGACGCCTGCGCACCCCGTGCTCGCGACGACAGCACCTCCCCCTCCAAGGAGAACATCTTGCTCACCACGATCTCACGCGGTGGCTCGCCATCGCGCGCCGCGTCGGCAGCATTTTCGCAACCATCGTCAGAACCCTTCACCTATCACTTCACCCGCATCAGCCGCAACGCCAAGACCGGCCCCATGGCGGTCACGACCACGAGTGCGAACTCATGTCCACCGGATTGCGGGTTTCGGCGCAACGGCTGCTATGCGGAGAGCGGACCGCTAGCGTTGCATTGGCGCGCCGTGTCTGCCGGCGCCCGAGGCAGCACCTTCGACGAACTGCTGCAAGACATCGCCACACTGCGGCGCCGAGCCCTGTGGAGACACAACCAGGCTGGCGATCTGACGCCCTGCGCACCTGGAACGATTGACGCTCGCCTGCTCACAAGGCTGGCGATGGCGAACCGGGGGCGGCGCGGGTTCACGTACACGCACTACCGGCCGACGCAGGCGAACCAGGCCGCTATTCGCAGCGCCAATGAGCTCGGGTTCACGGTGAACCTCAGCGCTCAGACATTGGCGCAGGCCGATGCCTATGCGTCGCTCGGCGTAGCGCCTGTGGCGGTGGTCTTGCCTGTGGGCGCCACGAAGCCGGCCAGGACGCCCGAAGGCCGGCTGGTCATCGTGTGCCCGGCCAGTGTCGGCAACACCGACTGCCTGAACTGCGGCATCTGCCAGCAGGGTGATCGTGCGGCCATCGTGGGCTTCCCGGCCCACGGGGCCGGCGCCCGGCGCGTGCAGGCGATTTTCTTCGAGGGGAAGCCCTCATGAGAAAACTGCCGGACGAAGCCGCAGTGTCGGGCACGCCCCATCAGAGCGAGGTGCTCGCGCTCGACGAGGCGTTTCTGCAGCGGGTGGATCGCGTGATGCTGCAGCGAAAGCAAACCGATCCGTTCCAACGGGAAGCGGCTTGGCGTGCGACCGAAGAGGAAGTGCGGGTGAAACGACTTCAGCTGCAGCGCGAGGCCCCTGTCCGGAGCGAGCCGCACTGAATGACGGTCCGCTCACCGCGGGGCTCCTCTCGCTCCCACGGCCTTCTCGCGACGGCACAAGCCCCGGCCCCTAGAGGGGCCGGGGCTTGTTCTTTGGGGGCTCAAGAACCTGAACTACCAACCATGAAGAAAGAGAAAGGGCATCGCCATGGGAATTTTCTACGGACCGATCGAATACTTGAGGGCCTTCGCGTTGGTGCTAGCCACCGGGATCCTCTTCGGCTTCGGGCTGGGGTGGCATTTCTGCAGCTACCTGCGCAGGGATTCTCTGCACGCCTTTGACTGAAGCCGATGGACTCCTGACAAATCAGCACATCGCCACCGAGTTGGCCGGTTCGACGGCTTCGCCCCATTTCCGCAGAGGGCTAGCGACGGCCCGCCCCATGCGGATTGAAGGGGTGGGCAACACAAAAGTCCAAGCCCCAACTTTGGAGAATTGGTCCGGCCATTGACCCCTCGGGCAGGCCCTGAGCACAGCGGTGCCAAAACAATAGGAGTCCTCTACTTGGGGGCAGCCAAGTCCTGAATCGAGCGCAGCGCCTGCTTGCGCATGCGCACTCCGAGAGTGTGATAGAGCCGTAAAAGCTCCGCTTCGTCGTCATCGACCGCCCAGAAATACGACAACGGCACGCCCAGCGCTTGAGCCAAGTGCGTGGACATCAAGACATCCGGTGTGTGTTTGCCGCGTTCGTACTGGTTGATTCTCGCGCTGGCGGAAAACTCGTCCACCCCGGCGGCCACGCCCAGCCCTTCTTGCGAGAAATTGCTACGCAAGCGTGCGGCCTTGAGCCGCCTGGCGAACAACGGCAAAGCGGGGTCAATCTGAGCATGGCTTGCACGCGGCATCCTCAGATAGTCTGAGTTTCTACTTGTTCTTATACTAAGGAATCCTTAGCATTTGGAAACACAAACCCTACGGAAAAAACACCTCCGCGATGCAACCGCGAAGGACCACCACATCACGACAGATGCCCCCTCACCGATCGCAAGACATTCAAAAGTGCGCCCTTTCACCGATTCACTGAGAAGCAATGCACATCGCCCTTTGGGGCATTGAGGCAACCAACTCCCTCTCCCTTTCAGCCCCCTAACCATGAATATCCATTTCACCAAAAACAACCAAACCCGCTTCGTTAAGCACGGCTTCTCGTGGCAGTTGGGTCTTTTCGGCCCCATTGCCTTCCTGATGCGCGGCCAGTGGCCCCTGGCGCTGGCGTGCTCAGTCTTTCTGGTTGCCGGTTTTTGCCTCGTTACCGCCTTCCTGATCCTGGTGTTCGATGCGCCGGACGGGATAGTCGACCTGCTGAGCATCGTCATTCCCTGCGCGTTGGTGGGTCACTTTGGCAATCGCATCTCGGCGCGCAGCTACGTGAAAAACGGTTGGGCGCCTGTCGCGGACTTCCCGCCTGACTGGAATATCCCGCAGTTGATCGCGCCAAAGGCGGCCGAAACCAAACTCGGCTGAGCTCCCGACCTACTTGGAGCCCACCATGAAAGCCGCACTCGGCACCATCTTCGCGGCGCTCACCGCGATCACTTTGATGCCCTTGGCTTTGGCCAAGGGCGTCGACCCACTCATCAACCCCGACGCGGTGAAGCACCAGATCGATCGCTCGGCCATGGAGATCCAGATCCAGGGCTGGAGCCACGATCTCAAGTACCCGGTCTACCCGATCCAGGTGCAGGCAGGGACCAACGGCGTGTACTACACGACCACCGATCGCGCGAGCTCCTACAAGGAATTCAACTTCGACGAACTGCGCTGCGAGATCGGTGACGCCGATCCTGCTGTCCTGAAGACGCCCGGCTATGCCTGTGCCGATGGCGTGTGCATGACCAAGGAAGGCGCTGTGCTCGGAACCGACCCGCGCCGGACTCTCAACCCAAGACACCGCTGCTAGGCGCTCACTGCGCAGGAACAACGACGAGGACGGACGGAACAGCGGCCAGGTACATCCGCCGCCCCATATCCATCACCCCCACAACCACTTTTTATAGAAGAACTTTCAAATGACTCCCCTCAATGCCATCAAGTTGATCGGCCTCGGGTTCCTCGTGGCTGCACTGACTGCCTGTGGTGACAGCAAGATTTCCGCCGTCAAGGACACGCGCTTGCACGGGGACGAATTCACTGTCGGCGAAACGCTGGGCAAGATCAAGGAATGCAAGAGCAGCGACTGGACCAGCGAAGTCGTGAACAACGCCACGATGGTCACCCACACCTGCGCGATCAAGCTGGACGAGAGCACCTTCACAGCATCGAAGGAAAAAGCGCTGCGCGATCTGGATGACGCAGTCCGGATCACTACGGAGAATCACCGAGCCAATGTGACCAAGGTCCAAGGACGCCAGGAACATGCGCTGGCCGACGATGGAGGCGAAGTCGCGAAATTGAACGAGAAGCTGGAATCGATCGAAAAAGAAAATGCCAAGCTGGATGAGCCGTTCGTCTTTGTGCGGCGCTTCCTCGCCGATACGGAAGAAATGGCGAGGCCGCGATGGGAGGCTGAAAAGGCTCGACATCGTGCAGAGTACGCAGCGACAAAGGAGCGCATCTTGCGCGACATCACGCAAGCCAAGAGCAGCCAGCAAGCGCGCCGTGACGAAAGCACCCGGGTGCTCGAAGCAATTCAGCCCTGGCTTCCCAAGTATGCCGAAGCACTTGAGCAAACCAAGGCTGCGGTAAGCAAGGAGATCGACGCCGCTTACGACAAGAATCACACCGCAGAGGTCAGGACGGTTTTTCGGTATCGAGAAGGTCTTGATGCGGAGCTGATCGACTCCGCACTTTTCGTCGATGGGAAGAAAAGGAGCTCGACAATTCCTGTCTATCTGCTCGATCCAAAGCGCATGCAGGAGTACATCAACTACACGTCGAAGGACGGCTTTGGAATGGGAGTACGAGAGATGTTCGATCGGATCTTCCCGATCGAGAGTGATCGCACGATCGGCAGCGATTTCGACGGCTATGGCTACAAATACAAGAAGCCAGCGGGCTAATCTGTCACTGTAGGGGGCTCCCAGCACGGGACCTCCACAGCAGGAACCAACCGAGCAGAGGGAGGAGAGGCTGAGGGCCTCTCCATTCTTTCTTTGTTTTTCTTTTTTTGCTTCCTACCGAAGACACCGAGGTGGGGTTTGCGTCAGTGCCGAATCCTTCAGAACTTCATATCGTTGGCGACGTGCGTTGACGTTGCGGCGACAACCTTAAACTCCCTCACTGTTCACGAGGGAGCGAATCGATGCGCCAGAGGGAGGTACCAAATGACAGTGCGGCGCGGCCCGCTCTGCACACTGCGGTGCGAGCCGGGGCGTGGGTACTCCGTCGCGCTGCTGGTGGCGTGCGGGGGGCCTCCCCAGTCGTCCGCTCCGTTTGAATCGACGGACACCTTCGCACCACCGCGGTTTCTCAACTTCAATGAGCTCTGCGGTTCGAACGCTTTTATTTTTTGTCTGAGATCAGCTTCAGCATCAAGGCACGAGCACCATTGCCGCACCGTCGATCATTTACGACGTCAGGGGCTCCCGATGAGCAGGCCAGTGCGCCCCTCGTCATACCCGACATGGATGATGCGATCCGTGTCAGCCAGGAAGACGGCCGCCTTGTCCAACAGGCTTGAACTCGACTCGTGCTGGTTGAAGTGATTGCCAGCGCCCCGGTACATGAACGTCTCGACTGCGCTGCAGTCGATTAGGTATCCAATACCTTGCGTCTGGGCCTTCCAGCCCTCCGAGAGCGTCTGTCGCATCGCGAACAGCTCGTGCGGGCGGGGACCATCGATCGCAAGCACGACATGGACAAGGTAGTCGCTCGTGTTTCCGCGATCGACCTTGCGGATGGCACACACAATGGCCTCGCCGAATTCTTGGCGAAGATCGCGCAAGTAGCGGGCGCTGGCGTCCAGCATGAAGCCGTATTCATCTTGCCTGCTCGACATGGAATTGCGGCCCATGCACAGCTCGAATCGCAGGAAGGAACAGCCGGGGTGACGTTTGAGCCCTCCCGTGAGGTACGAGCGCACCTCGCGCCCTCGAGCCGCGTGCATGTCTTCGTGAAACTGCATTTTTCGGCCCATGCTGACTTGCTGTCCACGCTTGCTCAGTTCAGCGAAAAACGCATTCACTCGGACGGCGACCGATGCGGCTGCGTAGCCCTGGGCGAACCAGCGCTCAACCTGCGCCAGCGGCCCCATCGCCGTTCCCTCCAAAAGGCCGACCTGTTGAAACACATCGACTGCAAGTTGCACCTGCGGATCAAAGCGCGCGTCGTCGCGCCGAGCGCGGCTCCAGAATTCAACGACAGAAACCACTTCGAGGAAGCTCTTCCCCAAGCGACTAGCCTTCCATCCGCGCGACGTGAGATTGAAGGCTGATGCCGTCATCGTGCTCGCGCAGAAGCAGGTCTTTGCGAAGGCCTTGATGGTTAATAGGTGGTCCCCGTAGCCCATTGTTTCCCAGCGTGGGAACAAACGGTCTGCCGGCGGCGTGGCGACGCTACCTTGAGGCGCATAGGCAGGCTGCCAGACTAGCGCAGGAGCATGAATCGGTGCAGGCTGCTGAATCTCGATGTCGCACATCCGCTCTGCGAGTGCCTGGCGCAGCAACTGGATCTTCGCTACCCGCGGCACAGCCTGAGCCGGCCGGCGACCACGAAATGCATACGAACGGCTACCCGCCGTAGGCTCCTGAGGGGGCAAGCCCCCATGCGTGTTCTGAGGGAACGGGAACATGGGTGCTTGTCCTTAGATGAACTTCATGAAGTTCGCGCGCGCCTGCGCGACCGTGATCTTCAGCCGCGAGCCAGCCGCTCGGTCTTGCGGACGTCCCGCCTTGCGCAGCGGCCCCTTCGGAAAGCGTCCCTTGGAGAAGGTACGGAACCGCTTGTTCACGTCCAGCTTCACGAACAGTCCGGCGAGCGTCAAGTAGCTCATGAGGAACTGCAAACCTGTGATCGTCTGCGGGTCGTCCAGATTCACGCGGCCGAGCACGGGATACGTTTGGTGATCGGCGTGCGCGTTGCCGTTGTAGATGTACCCACGTCCTTCGGTCAGGGACACCCACTTCTCGCCCAGCATCTCCACCAGGCCCACATGATCCTCGTTCCCGCGAGGATCGAGTAGGACGAAGTAGTGCACGTGATATTTGCTCTCACGTCCGTATTCGAGTGCCCAGAAGTACCCCAACAGCTTTTTCCCAAAGCGGCGATGGAGCGAACGATGAAAGCGCTCGCGACAGACCATGAACTCATCCAAGCCATCCAAGCTGGCCGCCTCGCCCAGCTTGACTGGCTCAGACCCGGCTGCGCGTTCGTACAAATCGAAGCGCAAGCCGATCACGTCCTTGCGACGCTGAGTCAGCCAGACCACCGAGTCGCTCAGGCCGTTGAAGTTGTCCATCGCCCCTCGGCGGAAGTTCTCGTTCGCCGTTTTGACCGATTCACGATCAAGCGCTTGACGCAATGCCTTCACGAACTGGAGGGCTTGAACCACGATTTGATCGGCTTCTTCCGCCGGAACCGACCGGTCGAAGTACGAAGACGGGTAGGAAGGCATAAGGCGGCGCAGTCGCGCAAAGACCTTGTAAACCGGGGAGAAGTCGTGCAGCGGGTAGTCCGCTTGGATTTGATAGAAGTCCGCACGCGCTGCGTCCAGTAACTGCTGACCGAGCGGCGTGCAGCGAACGAAGCTGCGGGTTTTGCCGTGCTCCGCGAAGAAAGGCGGATCGGACGGGTGCATGACTTCTTTAGCCAGCTCATGCAAGAGCGAGATGATCCGGTCGTGGACTTCGGTGCGCGCGACTTGGAGCCCCTGTTCAGGATGCTCATCGTTCTTCAGGGTCCGTTCAATTGCTCGCTGGCGAAGAGCAAGCTTCGCCATGCTGTTGAGTTCCGCCTCTTCGGAGGTCGTCGCGATCTGATCACGCGCTTTATGGTTGGGCTGGTTCATTTGGAATACACCTGTTTACGCTGCCTTCAATGGCAGCGATCTGTGAAAATAGATTGACCTAACAATTGCTTTGAGGACGTTGAATCCTTCCAATGGAAGGAGGCTTCAGATCTCGTATCCCCCAGGGAGAAGGAGGGTTTGCAATAGTGTTAGTGGTAACGACGCAGTTCGAATACGACGAGGCCGATGGACTCGGCATCAACGTGACTCGAATGCGCAGCGCTCCCGCAAATCGGCACTAACCGACGTGCTGGCGTTTTGGCTCCACCGGCGGCATATAGTCCGCCGTCGGACAACCATCGTCGGGCGTGCGTCCGATAGTTGTCCGCTGGCGGTTTAGTTCGCCGTCGAGTTAGAAATACTCAGATCCGGCCCGTAGGGAACATGGACAGCACAGACGGATGTTCCGGTGCACACTGGTGCGTGCGGGGGGGCGCGGCGTACTCGGCATACACGGGGGTTACCTCGCACGGGATGGGGAGTGCGTGCTTCGGCTGCTCCGGCGCAGGTTTTTCCATGCAGGACGTGTACGTCCAGTAATCCGGGACTTGGCTTGCCGCCACTTCGTCATTCCGCGTATCAGGCAGGGACTGGGCGACGGGCGCAGCGTTGATGGGCATTGCTGCACGCTTGCGGCGCATCACGACAGAGATCTGCTTCGGGCGGCCGTCGAAGCCAGTGGCGGAAAGCACACCGCGCACAACGTCGCGGTCCGGCGTGGTGGTTTGCGCAGACGGGTTCTCGGGCTGCGTTTGGGGCGCAGTCAACGACGAGGACAGCGGCGCAGTCGTGTGCACCAGTTCGCCGAGAGCTTCACTCCCGTGGCGGGAGCGACTCTCGGCCAAGGCGATCCAGCTGTCGATCGCGGCCTCGCGCCAGTACGGGATGCGACTGTTGGGAAAGTAGATCGGCAAGGGGAAGGTAGTATCCCGGTACCGGCCCTTCGCCATTTTTGCGTGGAGCGTGCTCTTCGAGAAGGGGACCTTCTCAAGCAAGCGCTTCTTGCGGATGAGTTGGTAGTTCTGACCAGCCAGGATTGGCGTTTGGTTCGTGTTGGACATCTTGGTTCTCCGTCGGTAATGGTTGGTTGCGACGGGATCAAGTTTCTCAACGGGACCCTTTTCTGTAATCTCCCCCCAGCTGGGCAGCCCCCCCTTGTCTGCTCAGTAGACCCCCCACTATTTACAGTGGAAGGGGATCACGAGGAGTTAATTTTGGGCTTGAACTGGGACGATCCCTGGCGATGACCGACTCAGGCGCTCCTTGAGCGACGGAATGAGATCAAGGCGATCTGGCATGGCCTTGATCCAGCCTCCGACCGTCTCCTCGAAATTCTTGAGCGCGTCCTGTCCATACTCTGCTTTGAGCTTTGAGATGACCGCTCGTGTCGCCCGTGACTGACTGGCCCAATCACTACGGCTGCGCACGATTTCATGGGTCTTCGCCTTCATCACTCCTGACTTATGGTGACGAGCTTTGGCCCCATTGCCGGCCCTCTCCTTGTTAACAGCGTCAAAGACGTGCTTGGTAAGTACTTCTTCCGCTCGGTTCGTCACCAACATCGCGCCGGTCGGGGTATGCGCATCGCACATGAATTCCCATGCACGGTCTAGGTCGCTGGCATTTAGGGCTCTGGAGGACGCCACAACGTTCGCGCAGGCGCCGTAAATCCACCAAAGATCGGACGAGATGGCATCCCCCTCAACCTTGATCAACTCGGCGACTTTTTCGATGCAAACCTCACCTGTGGAGAGGATCAGTTCGCCCGGCTTCGTGATCGCCAAGTCGTTCATCCTGTTGAACACTCGCTCTCTGAAACCGGTCGCTCCGTGCTCCGGCTTGATTTCAAGATACTCACGTTCCAATGTGTCCAACAGGCGGTGAGCCCGGTGCACAATTCGACGAAATTCTTCTGGAACGTTTTGGTCACTCTCGGTGTTCATTGGATAGCTTTGGCCTCGGTCGTTATGAAAATGGACGTCGAGACTAGCACGGGCACCGCGCCGCCCCGATGTTGCGACCATCATCAAGAATTGCATGCCCTCGCATTTATGCCGGAGCGTGCACACGCGTCCGTCCGCGCCCCTTGAGAAGCTATCTCGTACGAGCGGCACCTGAAGAAACCGCCTGAGAGAAGAGTTCCGCCATCGTCTCCCCACCTATGCGCTTTTCCTTTGGCTGAATGCCCCCCGCAGCAGCATCAGGCACACCATCCAATTCACCCGCTGCGCGCAGGAACTCACGCATTAAGCTCACCATGCTCTCACGGTTTTCCGCGTCCTGAGGACGCGGCGCAATCGACTCAGCAGCCGCGCAATTCTGCTCCCGCAACGCGTCGAGGTAGTCAGCCCACCGCTGCATCATTTGCCTACGCTGGTTGACGTACTGCGTACGGTTGTAGGCTCGGCCGTTGGCGTCTTTTACTGCATGCGCCAGTTGGGCCTCGATCACCAGCGGATCGACCTCCAACACTTCGGCCAGCATGGTGCGGGCTGTCGCCCTGAAGCCGTGCCAAGTCTGAATTTCCGGCGTGTAGCCCATTGTGATGAGCGCAGTGCGAACGGAGTTTTCAGAAATAGGACGGTCATGACTGCGCTCACCAGGGAAC
The DNA here is from genome assembly GCF_058801005.1 of Variovorax sp. GW822-FHT04A09. NCBI lineage: Bacteria > Pseudomonadati > Pseudomonadota > Betaproteobacteria > Burkholderiales > Comamonadaceae > Variovorax > Variovorax sp. GW822-FHT04A09. The sequence goes on from NZ_JBXAMV010000003.1 coordinate 59,169, forward strand.
ACAAGGACGCCATGACCGGTCAATCGGTGCAAGTCACGCAGCACAGCCACGGCCTGCGTCGGCAGCGGCACTAGGTGAGGACCTCCGTGCTCCTTGCCTTCCTTTTCACGCTTCATCCTGGCGGCAGGAATCGTCCAGAGGGCCGCATCCAAGTCAATTTCCGCCCAAGCAGCAGCACGCAGCTCGCCCGGCCGTTGAAACAGCATGGGCGCGAGTTGGAGCGCCGCGCGAACAATGGGTCCGCCCTTGTAGACCCGAATCGCCCGAAGCAGCTCGCCGAATCGGGCCGGCTCGGTAATAGCCGCAAAATGACGGCCTCGATAAGGTTGCAGCGCGCCTTTCAGATCCACAGTGATGTCGCGCTCTACTCGGCCCGTCGCTACACCGTAGCACCAGACCTGACGAGCCAACATCAAGCCGCGATCGGCGGTCTCAATGGCACCGCGCTCCTCCACCTTGCGCAGGGTAGCAAGCAGTTCCACGGGTTCGATTTCGCACAATCGCCGCTCCCCCAACCAAGGAAACAAGTCGCGCTCGAGCTGTCGCCGCAGCCGCTCAGCGTGACCGAGACTCCATTGGTCTTCTTGCTTCGCATACCACTCCAAGGCCACGACCTTGAACGTGTCCCCAGTCGGATTACTGAACTTGAGTTTCTGAAGCTTCCGCGCCTGTACTGGGTCAATGCCTCCAGCCTTCTGCATCTTCGCTGCGTCTCGAGCCTTGCGAGCGTCAGCCAGACTTGTACTCGGATAGCTACCCAAGGCCATCCGCCCCTCTTTGCCGTCCGAGTAGGTCTTCCAGAACCATCGCTTCGAGCCGGTCGGACTAACCTCCAGATACAAGCCCAGCGCATCAGTGAAGCGAGCTCGCTTCTTGTCGGGCGGGCAGGCGGCGTTCTTGCAGTGCTTGTCAGTCAGCATGGACAGGGCTCCGGGGCGGGAAATAAGTAGCAACCGGGGAACGATACCCCATCGCAGCGACCTTTCCCCCGACTGTTCCCCGGCTTGTTCCCCGATTCAGTCTTGGCTGCCAGCAAATCTCGTCGGCCGTCCTCGCACGATAGACAACCGGTTTCCCAATGAAAAAGGGCGTTCACTGAACTTCAGTGAACGCCCTTGGACGTCATGTTGGTGGAGCTGGGGGGATTTGAACCCCCGTCCGCAAGCCTTCATCGCGCAGTTCTACATGTGTAGTGATCTGATTTAAGTCTCGCTTCCGGAGTCGCGCAGTCACACGCTAAACCGGACGCCAGCACCCTATTTTCTCGCCCCGACCCAAGGTACCCGGATCGGAGCCAGCCCATGTAATTATCCTTGCAGCCGGGAGGTCAGGATTGCTCCAGACCCCCTTGCCCAGCCCATCGGCCAACTGTTGCAAGGCTCACTGGCAATTAAGCAGCGAGTGCGAAACGTTCGTCGTTTGCAGTTAGTTTGTTTGAATCTGTTTTACGAGCGCATTCAGCTCGACATGCCCCGCTGCGACTCCGAACCCACGTCGAAACCAGTGCAGCCCCAAGCGACTCATTTTAGGCGCTATTGAGTAACTTCAAGAGCTCCAGGGGCGAAGAGATTGAGGCATCGGCTTTCCACAGCGCCGCATCGGCCTGAGAACCCATGTAGCCGTAGGTGGCCGCCACGGTTCCCATGCCTGCGGCGCGGCCCGCGATGATGTCGCGCTCGTCGTCTCCCACGTAGATGCAGGCCTCGGGCGCCACGCCGAGGCGACGCGCCGCCTCGTGCAACGGCTCGGGGTGCGGCTTGGCGAACGGCGTGGTGTCGCCGCTCACGATCGCGCCGGCGCTCGCGAAGAGCGGCATCGCGGCGGTCAGCGGTTCGGTGAAGCGGGCCGACTTGTTGGTGACCACGCCCCAGCGCAGGCCGCGCTCGCGGATCGCCTCGATCAGCGGCGCCACGCCGTCGAACACCAGGGTGTTGAGCAGCATGCGGCGTTCGTAGCCGACGTAGAACTCCTCGCGCAGCGCGTCGAACTCCGGCGCATCGGGCGTGATGCCGAAGGCGATGCCGAGCATGCCGCGCGCGCCGGCACCGGCCATCGGGCGGTAGCGCTCCAGCGGGTAAGGCGCCAGGCCGCGGTCGGTGCGCATCTTGTCGGCCGCCGCGCCCAGGTCGGGCGCGCTGTCGATCAGCGTGCCGTCGAGGTCGAACAGGATGGCCTGTGTGGTCGTGCTCCCGATCTTCATCATCCCTGCGCCTCCGGCAGCGCCGGCTTCTGGGTCGCGAAGAGGTAGTTGACGCTGGTGTCGGCGCTGAGCCAGTAGCGGCGGGTCAGCGGGTTGTATTCCATGCCCCGGGTGTGGCGCAGGTCCAGGCTGGCAGCGCGGCAGTAGCCGGCCAGTTCGCTGGGACGGATCAGCTTGGGGTACTCGTGCGTGCCGCGCGGCAGCATGCCCAGGACGTACTCGGCGCCCACGATCGCCAGCATGAAGGACTTCAGGTTGCGGTTGATGGTCGAGAAGAACACCCAGCCGCCCGGCTTCACCAGGGTGGCGCAGGCCTGGATCACCGATGCCGGATCGGGCACGTGCTCCAGCATTTCCATGCAGGTGACCACATCGAAGCTGCCAGGCTGCTCGGCCGCGAGCGCCTCGGCACTGATTTCGCGGTATTTGACGCCGCGCGTCCCGGCTTCGAGGGCGTGCAGTTGAGCGACCTTGAGCGCCTTGGTCGCGAGGTCGACGCCCAGCACGTCGGCGCCCTTGCGCGCCATCGAATCGGCCAGGATGCCGCCGCCGCAGCCGATATCGACCACACGCTGGCCCGAAATAGGCGCAATACCGTCAATCCATTCCAGCCGCAAAGGATTGATTTCGTGCAGCGGGCGGAATTCGCTCTCCAAATCCCACCACCGGTGTGCGAGTTCCGAAAACTTGGCCAGTTCGGCCGGGTCTGCATTCACGTTTTCTGTCATGGGGCAATTATGAAGCGAGCAAAGCCCGGCTCGAACGCAATGGGCTTGCCTCAGGCACGGCCGCAAATACGGCAGGCATAAAAAAACCCCGCCGAGGCGGGGTTTTCATTCGTCGATGGAATCGATCGATCAGTTGGCGCGGGTGCCAACCACTTCGATTTCCACGCGACGGTTCTTGGCGCGGCCTTCCTTGGTGCGGTTGTCAGCCACAGGCTGCTTCTCGCCCTTGCCTTCGGTGTAGACGCGGTTGCGTTCGATGCCCTTCGAGACCAGGAAGGCCTTGACGGCTTCGGCGCGACGCACCGACAGACGCTGGTTGTAGGCGTCGGTACCGATGGAGTCGGTGTGACCCACAGCGATGATGACTTCGAGGTTCACGCCACGGATCTTCTCGACCAGGTCGGTCAGCTTGGCGCGACCTTCGGGCTTCAGCACCGACTTGTCGAAGTCGAAGAAGGCGTCAGCAGCGAAGGTGACCTTCGAAGCAGCGACTTGTGCGGCAGGCGGAGCGACCGGAGCGCCAGGCGTGGGAGCCACAGCAGCCGGAGCAGCCGGAACCAGAGCGCCGTCGCAACCGGCGGCAGCCGTTGCGGGCGTCCAGTTGGCATCGCGCCAGCACAGTTCGTTCGTGCCGTTCTTCCAGACCAGTTCGCCGGTGCCGTTTTGCCAGTTGTCGATCGTAGGACCGCCGTTCGCAGCGGTGACACGGGTCTGCGCGCCGGCGGCAGTGGCGAGCGCAGCGACTGCAAACATCATCGCCACTTTATTCAGTTTCTTCATGGTTCTCCTCTTGGGGAAAAAGCCGCAGCCGCGCTGCGAATCAAGGACGCTTTAAGTGACCACCACCCAAAACGTTGAGACGATTGTGCCATAGGGTCTTTGGCAAACAGGCCGCTGGACGCCCCTGAAGCGTAGGACGGAGGCGGAATAGAGCCCTTGTGTTGCGGCGGTGCGACACCCCTCACAGCGTAAAATTTCGCCTTCCTGCCGCCAGCCTCTTGCTCATGACCTCCTTCGCCAAAGAAACCCTGCCCATCAGTCTCGAAGAGGAAATGCGCAGCAGCTACCTCGATTACGCCATGAGCGTGATCGTCGGCCGGGCGCTTCCCGACGCCCGCGACGGCCTCAAGCCGGTGCACCGGCGCGTGCTGTACGCGATGCACGAGCTCAACAACGACTGGAACCGGCCGTACAAGAAGTCGGCCCGTATCGTCGGTGACGTGATCGGTAAGTACCACCCGCACGGCGACCAATCGGTCTACGACACCATCGTCCGGCTGGCCCAGGACTTCTCGATGCGCCACATGCTGGTCGACGGCCAAGGCAACTTCGGGTCGGTCGACGGCGACAACGCCGCCGCAATGCGTTATACGGAAATCCGGCTGGCCAAAATTGCGCATGAAATGCTGGCCGATATCGACAAGGAAACTGTCGACTTTCAGGACAATTACGACGGCTCCGAAAAAGAACCGAAAGTTTTGCCCAGCCAGCTGCCGAATTTGCTGGTCAATGGCTCCGGCGGTATTGCGGTCGGCATGGCCACCAATATCCCGCCGCACAACCTGAATGAAGTGGTGGATGCCTGCCTGTATCTGCTGCGCAATCCGCAGGCGAGCATCGACGAACTGATGGAAATCGTGCCGGCGCCCGACTTCCCCACCGCCGGCATCATCTACGGCATCAACGGCGTGAAGGACGGCTACCGCACCGGCCGCGGCAAGGTCGTGATGCGCGCCAAGTGCCACTTCGAGGACATCGACCGCGGCCAGCGCCAGGCGATCATCGTCGACGAGCTCCCCTACCAGGTCAACAAGAAGACGCTGCAGGAGCGCATGGCCGAGCTGGTGCACGAGAAGAAGATCGAAGGCATCAGCCACATCCAGGACGAATCCGACAAGTCGGGCATGCGCCTGGTGATCGAACTCAAGCGCGGCGAAGTGCCCGAGGTGGTGCTCAACAACCTCTACAAGCAGACCCAGCTGCAGGACACCTTCGGCATCAACATGGTGGCGCTGGTCGACGGCCAGCCCAAGCTGTGCAACCTGAAGGACCTGATCGAGGTCTTCCTGCAGCACCGCCGCGAAGTGGTCACGCGCCGCACCGTCTTCACGCTGCGCAAGGCCCGCGAACGCGGCCACGTGCTCGAAGGCCTGGCCGTGGCGCTGGCCAACATCGACGAGTTCATCCGCATCATCCGCGAGTCGCCCACCCCACCGGTCGCCAAGGCCGAGCTCATGACCCGCAGCTGGGACAGCAAGCTGGTGCGCGAAATGCTCACGCGTTCACGCGCCGACGGCGGTGTGATCAACGCCGACGACTACCGCCCCGAAGGCCTCGAGCGCGAGTACGGCATGGGCGGCGACGGCCTGTACCGCCTGTCGGAAACGCAAGCGCAGGAAATCCTGCAGATGCGTCTGCAGCGCCTGACCGGCCTCGAGCAGGACAAGATCGTCGCCGAGTACAAGGACGTCATGGCCGAGATCGACGACCTGCTCGACATCCTGGCCAAGCCCGAACGCGTCTCGATCATCATTGGCGACGAACTCGGCGAGATCAAGCAGGAGTTCGGCCAGTCGAAGATCGGCGCCCGCCGCAGCCTGGTCGAGCACAGCGCCTACGACCTCTCGACCGAAGACCTGATCACGCCGACCGACATGGTCGTCACGCTCTCGCACAGCGGCTACATCAAGAGCCAACCGCTGGGCGAGTACCGCGCGCAAAAGCGCGGCGGGCGCGGCAAGCAGGCCACGTCCACCAAGGACGACGACTGGATCGACCAGCTCTTCATCGCCAACACGCACGACTACATCCTGTGCTTCTCCAACCGCGGCCGGCTGTACTGGCTCAAGGTGTGGGAAGTACCGGCGGGTTCGCGCGGCTCGCGCGGACGCCCCATCGTCAACATGTTCCCGCTGCAGGAAGGCGAGAAGATCAACGTCGCGCTCGCCCTCACCGGCGAGAAGCGCAACTTCCCGGCCGACCAGTACGTGTTCATGGCGACCTCGATGGGCACGGTCAAGAAGACGGCGCTCGACGAATTCAGCAACCCGCGCAAGGGCGGCATCATTGCCGTGAACCTCGATGAAGGCGACTACCTCATCGGCGCGGCGCTGACCGACGGCAAGCACGACGTGATGCTCTTCAGCGACAACGGCAAGGCCGTGCGCTTCGACGAGGAAGACGTCCGCCCGCTGGGCCGCAACGCCCGCGGCGTGCGCGGCATGTCGCTGGAGCCGGGCCAGGGCGTGATCGCCATGCTGGTGGCCGAGGACGAGCAGCAGAGCGTGCTCACCGCCACGGAAAATGGTTACGGAAAACGCACAAGCATTACCGAATACACGCGTCATGGCCGCGGAACCAAAGGCATGATCGCGATTCAACAGAGTGAGCGCAACGGCAAGGTCGTTGCCGCCACGCTCGTTCATGCGGACGATGAGATCATGCTCATCACCGACAAGGGTGTGCTCGTGCGCACTCGTGTGGCCGAGATTCGCGAACTGGGTCGGGCGACGCAAGGCGTCACGCTGATCGGGCTCGACGAAGGCGCCAAACTCAGCGGGCTTCAACGCATCGTCGAAAACGACGCGAACGGCGAAGGTGAGCCGGACGCAGACGACACTTCCACATCTTCAACGGAGAATCCTCAGTGAAAAAACAACTCAAGCTCGCACTCCTGACCGCTGCCCTCGCCGGCTCGTCCATGGCCGCCATGGCCCAGGACAAGGCCACGCTGATCAAGCAGTTCATCGAGATCCAGCGCCCCGGCATCGAGTCGCTGGCACGCGGCCTGATCGAGCAGTCGAGCGCCCCCATCGCGCAAGCCGGTTCGCAGTACCTGCAGACCCAGGTGCCCGAAGCCAAGCGCGAATCCGCCGCCAAGGCCGCTGACGCCGAACTGAAGAAGTACTTCGACGACGCCTACCCGCTGGTGCGCGACAAGGCCGTGCAGATCGCCCCTGGCGCCCTCACGCCCATCCTCGAGCAGAACTTCAGCGAAGACGAACTCAAGCAGCTGCTGGCCTGGATCAACTCGCCCCTGAGCAAGAAGTACCAGGAACTGAACCCGAAGATGCAGACCGCTCTGACGGAAAAGCTGGTGACCGAAACCCGCGCCACCATCGAACCCAAGATGCGCGCACTCGACACCAACGTCGCCAAGGCCCTCGGTGCTCCGACCGACGGTGCAGCAGCTCCCGCCAAGGCGCCCGCCGCCAAGGCTCCCGCCAAGAAGTAAAGCAACGTGACCCAGCAGCAGACGCCGGCCGGCAAGCGCCCCTACAACTTTTCGGCCGGTCCGGCTGCCATGCCGGAGGCGGTGCTGCAACGCGCCGCTTCCGAGATGCTCGATTGGCAGGGCAGCGGCATGAGCGTGATGGAGATGAGCCATCGCGGCAAGGAATTCGGTGCCATCTGCACCCAGGCCGAAGCCGACATCCGCACGCTGCTGGCCATCCCCTCGCACTTTCACATCCTGTTCATGCAGGGTGGCGGCCTCGGCGAAAACGCCATCGTGCCGCTGAACCTGTCGCGCGGCGGTGTTGCCGACTTCGTCGTCACCGGCAGCTGGAGCGCCAAGTCGCACAAGGAAGCGCAGCGCTACTGCACCGCCCGCGTGGCGGCCAGCAACGCCGACAACCAGCACACGCAGCTGCCCGATCCCGCCAGCTGGCAGCTGTCCGCCGATGCCTCGTACGTGCACGTGTGCAGCAACGAGACCATCAACGGCATCGAGTTCCAGCAACTGCCCGACCTGGCCGCGCTCGGCAGCAAGGCGCCGCTGGTCATTGATTTTTCCTCGCACGTCGCCTCGCGCAGCGTCGACTGGAGCCGCGTCGGCCTGGCCTTCGGCGGCGCCCAGAAGAACCTCGGCCCCGCCGGCCTGACCATCGTGGTCGTGCGCGACGACCTGCTGGGCCACGCGCTCGAGATCTGCCCGAGCGCGTTCAACTACAAGACCGTGGCCGACAACCACTCCATGTACAACACCCCGCCGACCTGGGGCATCTACATGGCAGGGCTCACGTTCCAGTGGCTGCTGCAGCAGACCGAGGGCGCGCTCACCGGCGTTGCCGCCATGGAGCAGCGCAATGTCGAGAAGGCCAAGCTGCTGTACGACTTCATCGACGGCTCCGACTTCTACGCCAACCGCATCGACGCCAACTGCCGTTCGCGCATGAACGTGCCGTTCTTCCTGGCCGACGAGGGCCGCAACGAGGCCTTCCTGGCCGGTGCGCGCGAAGCCGGGCTGCTGCAGCTCAAGGGCCACAAGTCGGTCGGTGGCATGCGCGCGAGCATCTACAACGCCATGCCGCTGGCAGGGGTGCAGGCCTTGGCGGCCTACATGAGAGAATTCGAGCGATCGCATGCGTAGGCGCATGCCCTGTTGCTCGCACCGATGACCGCCTCTGCCCCCACACCACCCACCTCCCCCGACAATTCCGAAAGCCTGGCCGGTCTGCGCGTGCAGATCGACTCCCTCGACCAACGGCTGCTGAGCCTGCTCAATGAGCGCGCCCATGTGGCCGAGCTGGTCGGCGAGGTCAAGAAGCGCGAAGGCACGCCCTTCTTCCGCCCCGACCGCGTCGCCGCGGTCATCGACAAGATGCAGAAAAGCAATGGCGGTCCGCTCAAGGACCTCCATGTCGCGGCCATCTGGCGCGAGATCATGTCGGCCTGCCTGGCCCTCGAGTCGCCCCAACGCGTGGCCGTGCTCGGCCCCGAGGGCACCTTCTGCGAACAGGCCGCCATCGAGTACTTCGGCGGCGCCGCCGACCTGATCTACTGCGCCAGCTTCGACGAGGTGTTCCACGCCACCGCCGCGGGCAGCGCCCAGTACGGCGTGGTCGGCGTCGAAAACTCGACCGAAGGCGTGGTCACGCGCTCGCTCGACCTGTTCCTGCACTCGCCCACCCATGTCGTCGGCGAAGTCAGCCTGCTGGTGCGCCACCACCTGATGCGCAGCAGCAATTCGCTCGAAGGCGTCGAGGCTGTGCTGGCCCATCCGCAGGCACTGGCGCAGTGCCAGACCTGGCTGTCCAAGCACCTGCCCAACGCCGAGCGACGCGCCGTGTCGAGCAACGCCGAAGGCGCACGCCTCGCGGCCACCAACCCGGCCTGGGCCGCGCTGGCCGGCGAACGCGCCGCCACCCGCTTCGGCCTGCACATCGTGGCGCATGCCATCCAGGACGATTCGTACAACCGCACCCGCTTCTCGGTGATCTGCCTGCCGCAGACGCTGGCCATGCCGCCGGCCTCGGGCAAGGACTGCACGAGCCTGATCGTCTCGGTGCCCAACCGCCCCGGCGCGGTGCACGACCTGCTGGTGCCGCTGAAGGCCAACAACGTGTCGATGACGCGCTTCGAGTCGCGCCCCGCACGCACCGGCCAGTGGGAGTACTACTTCTACATCGACCTCGACGGCCACCCCTCGCAGCCCAACGTGGCCGCGGCGCTGGCCGAACTGCGCGGCCTCTGCGCCTTCTACAAGGTGCTCGGCGCCTACCCGATCAAAGCCTGAGCCGAACGGACCGACGCGATGTTCGAGCAACTGGGATTGATCGGCTGCGGCCTCATGGGCGGCTCCTTTGCGCTCGCGCTCAAGCGCGCGAAGCTGGTGAAACGGGTGGTGGGCTACAGCAAGTCGCCCTCCACCACCGAGCGGGCGCGCCAGCTCGGCGTGATCGACGTGGCGGCGCCCTCGGCGCTGCTGGCGGTGTCGGGCGCCGACATCGTGCTGCTGGCCGTGCCGGTGGCCGCCTCGGAAGCCACCTTCAAGGCCATCCGCCACGGCATCTCGGCCGACACGCTGGTGATGGACGTGGGCTCGACCAAGGGCGACGTGATCGAGGCCGCGCGCAACGGCCTGCAAAAGCAGTTCGCGAACTTCGTGCCGGCGCATCCGATCGCCGGCAAGGAAGTCTCCGGCATCGAGCATGCCGAAGCCTCGCTCTTCACCGGCCGCCAGGTCGTGCTGACCCCCGTCAAGACCACGCTGCGCTCCAACGTGCAGCGCGCCTCGCAGGTGTGGAGCGGCATCGGCGCCAACGTCGTCACCATGACGCATGAGGAGCACGACGCCGCCTTCGCCGCCGTGAGCCACCTGCCGCACCTGCTGGCCTTTGCCTACACCAACGCGCTCATCGGCCAGCCGCAGGGCGACCGCTTCCTGAGCCTGGCGGGGCCGGGCTTTCGCGACTTCTCGCGCATCGCCGCCAGCGACCCCGTCATGTGGCGCGACGTGCTGCTCGCCAACCGCGAGCAGGTGCTGCAGCAGTCGCAGGCCTTCCGCAAGGCGCTCGACGACCTCGAGACGCTGATGACCGCCGGCGACCTGCAGGGCCTGGAGCAATCCATCGCCGCCGCCAGCAAGGCGCGCGCCGCCTGGCGGCCGAATTCGAGCACGGACGCTCTGGCCCAGCAGGACAGCTGACATGTTCTCGACCGCCTTCCTCGACCTCCCGCCCCTCGCGGGCGCCGCCGGCACGGTCCGGCTGCCGGGCTCCAAGAGCATCTCCAACCGCGTGCTGCTGCTGGCGGCGCTCGCCAGCGGCACCACCACGATCCACGACCTGCTCGATTCCGACGACACGCGCGTGATGCTCGACGCCCTGCGCGCGCTGGGCTGCGGCATCGAGCCGGCCGGCGCCTCGCTGCGCATCACGGGCCTGGGCGGCCAGCTGCCGCCGTCGCTGGGCGCGACGCTGCTGCCGCTGTTCCTGGGCAACGCCGGCACGGCCATGCGTCCGCTGACGGCGGCGCTGTCACTGCTCGGCGGCGAATTCGAACTCAGCGGCGTGCCGCGCATGCACGAGCGCCCGATCGGCGACCTGGTCGACGCCCTCACGCAACTCGGCTGCCGCATCGACTACCTCGGCAACCCCGGCTACCCGCCGCTGCGCATCCACCCGGTGTCGCACGGCGAGCTGGCGCTGGGCGCACCGATCCGCGTGCGCGGCGACGTGTCGAGCCAGTTCCTGACCGCCCTGCTGCTGGCGCTGCCGCTCGCGGCGGCCGACGACATCGTGATCGAAGTGGTCGGCGAGCTGATCTCCAAGCCCTACATCGAGATCACGCTGAACCTGCTGGCACGCTTTGGCATCAAGGTGCAGCGCGACGGCTGGGAGCGCTTCACCATCCCCGCCGGCAGCCGCTACAGCTCGCCGGGCGAGATCCACGTCGAGGCGGACGCGTCCTCTGCTAGCTATTTCATAGCACTCGGGGCCATCGCAACGGGCGTTTCGGGGCAGAACGGCATCCGCATCGAAGGTGTCGGCGCGGCCTCGATCCAGGGCGACATCCGCTTCATCGACGCCGCCCAACAGATGGGCGCGCGGGTCGACAGCGGCCCGAACTGGCTCGAAATCCGCCGCGGCGCCTGGCCCTTGAAGGCCATCGACCTCGACGCGAACCACATCCCCGACGCCGCGATGACACTGGCCGTCATGGCGCTGTACGCCGACGGCCCCAGCACGCTGCGCAACATCGCAAGCTGGCGCGTGAAGGAAACCGACCGCATCGACGCCATGGCGAACGAGCTGCAAAAGCTCGGCGCGACGGTCGAGGCCGGGCCCGATTTCATCCGCGTCCACCCCCTCCCCGCCGCCGGCTGGCGGCCCGCCAGCATCCGCACCTACGACGACCACCGGGTCGCCATGTGCTTCTCGCTCGCGGCCTTCAATCCGGCCGGCGTGCCGGTGCGCATCCTCGAGCCGCACTGCGTCGCCAAGACCTTCCCCGACTACTTCGAGACCCTGTTCTCGGTGGCCGAGGCTGCCGAGGTGCCCGTGATCTGCATCGACGGCCCAACCGCCTCGGGCAAGGGCACGCTGGCCGCCGAGGTGGGGCGCCTGCTGGGCTACCACTACCTCGACTCGGGATCGCTCTACCGCGTGACCGGGCTCGCCGCCCGCCGCGCCGGCCTGGAGGCCACGGCCGCGAACGAAGCGCAGATCGCCGCCCTCGCCGCCGCCCTGCCCCTGCAGTTCACCGAGGGCAAGGTGCTGCTGGCCGGCGAAGACGTGAGCGACGACATCCGCACCGAAGCCGCCGGCATGGACGCCTCGCGCGTCTCCGCGCTGCCCGCCGTGCGCGAGGCGCTGCAAGACCTGCAGCACCGCTTTCGCCGCCTGCCCGGCCTGGTGGCCGACGGGCGCGACATGGGCACCGTGATCTTCCCCGACGCAGCGCTCAAGGTGTTCCTCACGGCGGGAGCCGCCCAGCGCGCCGAACGGCGGCATAAGCAGTTGATTTCAAAGGGTATTTCGACTACACTCGACAGTCTTCGCTCCGACTTGGAAGCACGTGACGCCCGGGACTCTTCCCGCAGCGTCGCCCCTCTGAAGCCGGCGCAGGATGCTCGCCACCTCGACAACTCCCAGCTGTCCATCGAACGCTCGATCGACACGGTGTTGAACTGGTGGCAAGAAATTCAACCGTTCAAGTCCGCTTGAGCGGATTGAAGTGCAGCCTTTCAAGTCCGCTTGAAAGGCTTGCGTCTCCCGGGTGTTCCGGGTGGCGCCTACCGCTCCAGCAGGCTCCTTCCGCGCGACAGCGCACCGGCCTGCTGGTTGTTCAACCAACCGGGCTCACGCCCACAACCTAACCGCCGTCTACAGACCCACAGCAGCCGCACGCAATTTCGCAAGAGCGCCTGCCAACCCTGCCTGACGGAAGGAACCATAAATGTCTGAATCTTTTGCCGACCTATTCGAAGAGTCCCTGAAGCGTTCCGAAATGCGCAGCGGCGAGGTCATCACAGCCGAAGTCGTGCGCGTCGAACACAACCACGTCGTCGTCAACGCCGGTCTGAAGTCCGAAGCGTATGTGCCGATCGAAGAGTTCAAGAACGACAAGGGCGAACTCGAAGTCCAGGCCGGCGATTTCGTTTCCGTTGCCATCGGCAGCGTTGAAAACGGCTACGGCGACACCATCCTCTCGCGCGACACCGCCAAGCGTCTGGCTTCGTGGCTCGCCCTCGAGAAGGCCCTGGAATCGGGCGACTTCGTCACCGGTACCACCAGCGGCAAGGTCAAGGGCGGTCTGACCGTTCTGGTCAACGGCATCCGCGCGTTCCTGCCGGGTTCGCTGATCGACACGCGTCCGATCAAGGACCTGACCCCGTACGAGAACAAGACCCTCGAATTCAAGGTCATCAAGCTCGATCGCAAGCGCAACAACGTCGTGCTGTCGCGCCGTGCCGTGGTCGAAGCCAGCATGGGCGAAGAACGCGCCAAGCTGATGGAAACCCTGAAGGAAGGCGCAGTCGTGCGCGGCGTGGTCAAGAACATCACCGAATACGGTGCGTTCGTGGACCTCGGCGGCATCGACGGCCTGCTGCACATCACCGACATGGCATGGCGCCGTGTCCGCCACCCGAGCGAAGTCGTTCAGGCCGGCCAGGAAATCACCGCCAAGATCCTCAAGTTCGACACCGAAAAGAACCGTGTCTCGCTGGGTCTCAAGCAAATGGGTGACGACCCGTGGATGGGCGTTTCGCGCCGCTACCCGCAATCGACCCGCCTGTTCGGCAAGGTCACGAACATTGCCGACTACGGCGCGTTCGTCGAACTCGAACCCGGCATCGAAGGCCTGGTGCACGTCTCCGAAATGGACTGGACCAACAAGAACATCGCTCCGAACAAGATCGTCTCGCTGGGCGACGAAGTCGAAGTCATGGTCCTGGAAATCGACGAAGACAAGCGCCGCATCAGCCTGGGCATGAAGCAGTGCAAGGCCAACCCGTGGCAAGAGTTCGCGCAAAACACCAAGCGCGGCGACCGCGTCAAGGGCCCGATCAAGTCGATCACCGACTTCGGCGTGTTCGTGGGTCTGGCTGCCGGCATCGACGGCCTGGTTCACCTCTCGGACCTCTCGTGGAACGAAACCGGCGAAACCGCCGTTCGCAACTACAAGAAGGGCCAGGAAGTCGAAGCGATCGTGCTGGCTGTCGACGTCGACCGCGAACGCATCTCGCTGGGCATCAAGCAGCTCGACAGCGATCCGTTCACCACGTTCACCACCGTGAACGACAAGGGCCAGATCGTGACCGGCAAGGTCAAGACCGTGGACGCCCGCGGCGCTGAAATCGACCTCGGCGAAGACATCATCGGCTACCTGCGTGCTTCGGAAATCTCGCGCGACCGCGTCGAAGATGCCCGCAACGTGCTCAAGGAAGGCGACGAAGTCACGGCCATCGTGGTGAATGTGGATCGCAAGACCCGCAACATCCAGCTGTCGATCAAGCAGAAGGACATGGTCGACGAACAAGGCGCCATGGCCAGCCTGAGCCAGCAGTCGGCACGCGAAAACGCGGGCACGACCAGCCTGGGCGCCCTGCTGCGCGCCAAGCTCGACAACAGCGACAACAAGTAAGCTGAGTCCGAAGACAGAGGCAGGCCCCCGGGGCCGCTCTGTCTTTTTTTTCGTCCACGTTTTTCGTTTATGTTTGGCCTATGACCCGCTCAGACCTCGTCGAAGAACTCGCAGCCCGTTTCGCGCAGCTCACGCACCGCGATGCCGAATACGCCGTCAAGACCATCCTGGACGCGATGAGCGACGCGCTGGTGCGCGGCCACCGCATCGAGATCCGTGGCTTCGGCAGCTTCTCGGTCAACCGCCGTCCGCCGCGCATCGGCCGCAACCCGCGTTCGGGCGAGAGCGTGCAGATCCCCGAGAAGCGCGTGCCGCACTTCAAGCCGGGCAAGGCGCTGCGCGAGGCCGTCGACGCGAAGACCGCCGAGCTCGATGCAGGCAAGGAAGCCCAAGGCCAACTCCGGTGACAATCGCTCCGGCCCCTTCCAGGGGGCCGCCGCGCACGGCCGCCCGAAGCGGCCGGCCCGCCCCCGGTAGGGGGTTGGCGAAGCGACACGAAGTGCGCGCAGCCTGGGGGCGAGCAATAATCCACCGGCAACGGGAACAGCTATGAAATACCTCCTGTGGCTGCTCAAGGCAGCCATTTTTTTTACGCTCTTCGCCTTCGCGCTGAACAACCAGCACGACGCGACCGTCTACTTCTTCTTCGGAACCCACTGGCGCGCGCCGCTGGTGCTCGTCGTGCTCGCGGCCTTTGCCGGCGGGCTCGTGGTCGGCGCGCTGGGCATGCTGCCCGGCTGGTGGAAACACCGCGCCGCCGCCGCCCAGGTGCCTGCGGTTTCCGAAGCCCCCTCGCCCGCACCGCTGGCCACTGCGACCGCCTCCGCGGCAACGCCGTCCATCTCCGCCACCGACCTTCCCGCCGTACGTCAACATGGACTTTGATCCCAGCTGGCTGCTGATCGGCCTGCCCGTCGCCTTCGTGCTGGGCTGGCTCGCATCGCGCTTCGACATCCGCCAGCTCAAGCTCGAGAACCGGCAGGCGCCCAAGGCCTACTTTCGCGGCCTGAACTTCCTGCTCAACGAGCAGCAGGACCAGGCCATCGACGCCTTCATCGAGGCCGTGCAGAACGACCCCGACACGCAGGAGCTGCACTTCGCGCTCGGCAACCTGTTCCGCCGCCGCGGCGAGTACCAGCGCGCGGTGCGCGTGCACGAGCACCTGCTGGGCCGCGGCGACCTGAGCCGTGCCGACCGCGAGCGCGCGCAGCACGCGCTGGCGCAAGACTTCCTGCGCGCCGGGCTGCTCGACCGCGCCGAGGCGGCGCTGCAGAAGCTCGAAGGTACGCGCTACGAGAACGAGGCCCGCCTCGCGCTGCTGGCCATCTACGAACGCTCGCGCGAATGGGCGCAGGCCGCCGACGTGGCGCAGAAGCTCGACGAGTCCGACCAGGCCAGCTACAGCACGCGCCGCGCCCACCACCTGTGCGAGCAGGCCAACGAACGCGTCGCGGCCGGCGACCTGCAGGGCGCCGGCGACCTGCTCACGCAGGCCCGGGCCCTGGCGCCGCAGGCACCGCGCCCGGCCATCGACACCGCCACCTTGCAGCTGCGCAACGGCGAAGCCGCCGCGGCCTTCGACACGCTCGAAGGGCTCAGCGACACGGCGCCGCTGGCACTGCCGCTGTACGCCGCAGCACTGCAGAAGGCCGCCGTGGCCGCGCAGCGCGAAGGCGAGGCGCTGGCATTGCTGCAGCGGCGCTATGCCGAGTCACCGTCGATCGACGTGCTCGAGGCGCTGATCGCGCTCGGCGGCACGCCGGCCCGCACGGCATCGGACACGCCCGCCGAAGAAGCACCCGCCCCCACGCCGCGCGACAGCTACATCGCCCACCTCGCGCACCAACCCTCGCTGGTCGCGGCATCGCGCTGGCTCGCCGGCGAGCGCTTCGAGCACGAGCAGTTCCACCCGCAGGTGCAGCGCGCGCTCGACCAGGCCACCCGGCCGCTCATGCGCTACCGCTGCGCGGCCTGCGGCTTCGAGGCGCACCAGTACTTCTGGCACTGCCCCGGCTGCCAGGCCTGGGACAGCTACCCGCCGCGGCGCGTGGAAGAACTCTGACCACGGTTCAGAACAATCGTCACACGGGGCCACTGGCCCCGTTTTGACGTCAACTGCTGCGTTCGCCCTCTCGTTGAGCCGAAGCCGATATTCCTGTCGGCTTAGCCATACCAACGATTGAAGAGGGAGTTTCACCATGTTCAAGAAAGTCATCGCCACGCTCGCCATGTGCTTCGCGGCCGTCTCGTTCGCCGCTGTCGACGCCAACAAGGGCAGCGCCGCCGACCTCGACGGCCTCAAGGGCGTCGGCCCGTCGCTGTCCAAGCGCATCCTCGACGCGCGCAAGGAAGGCGAGTTCAAGGACTGGCCCGACCTCATGCAGCGCGTGAAGGGCGTGAAGGAAAAGAGCGCGGCCAAGCTGTCGGCCGAAGGCCTGACGGTCAACGGCCAGAGCTTCAACGGCGCGGCGGCCCCGGCCAAGGCAAGCAAGGCCGCCAAGGTGGCCGAGGCGAAACCCGCCAAGCAGTGACCTCGCCCTAAAACGAAGAAACCGCCCCCGAGGCGGTTTTTTCATGCCCGCAGCTGGTGCCGCATCGACACCACATGGCAGGGAAATGCCTCAGCGAATGGCCCGGAATTTGCACGTATGCTTTTCTTTCATTCAGCTTTGACTACATTCCGGAGCGCGTCCATGAATCACAAGTTCGGCATTGCCCTGGCGGGCCTCACCCTTGGCGCCGCCGCCTTCGCGCAAACCAAGTGGGACCTGCCCACCGCCTACCCCGCGACCAACTACCACACCGAGAACATCACGCAGTTCGCGAAAGACGTGGACGCGGCCACCGGCGGCAAGCTGAAGATCACGGTGCACGCCAACGCGTCGCTGTTCAAGGCGCCGGAGATCAAGCGCGCCGTGCAAAGCGGCCAGGCCCAGGCCGGCGAGATCCTGCTGGCCAACTACGCCAACGAGAACCCGATCTACGCGCTGGACGGCGTGCCTTTCCTGGCCACCACGTACCCCGAAGCCCGCAAGCTCTACGACGCGTCCAAGCCCGCGATGGACAAGCTGCTCGCCGCCCAAGGCATCAAGGTGCTGTTCGTGGTGCCATGGGCACCGCAGGGCATCTACACCAAGAAGGAGATCGGCTCGGTGGCCGACCTGCGCGGCATCAAGTGGCGCGCCTACAGCCCGGCCACCGCCAAGATCGCCGAGCTCATCGGCGCGCAGCCGGTGCAGATCCAGCAAGCTGAACTCAGTGCGGCGATGGCCACCGGCGTGATCGAGAGCTACATGAGCTCGGGCTCCACCGGCTACGACACCAAGACCTTCGAGCACATCAAGAACTTCTACGACACGCAGGCCTGGATTCCGAAGAATGCGATCCTCGTGAACGCCAAGGCATTCGATGCGCTGGACGCCGCCGGCAAGGCCGCCGTCACCAAGGCTGCCGCCGACGCGGAAGCACGCGGCTGGAAGGTCGCGCAGGAGAAGAACGACGAGTACAAGCGCCTGCTGGCCGAGCGCGGCATGAAGATCCACAAGCCCTCGCCCAAGCTGGACACCGACATGCGCCAGGTCGGCGGCATCATGCAGGCCGACTGGCTCAAGGCTGCCGGTGCCGATGGCGCCGCCATCGTCGACACCTATAAAAAGAAGTAAGCCGTGCGCCGCTTCCTCGACCGCCTGTACGACGGTGCAGGCGCGCTGGGCGCTTTCTGCGTCTTCCTGATCTTCGTGCTGATGATCGTGGCCGGCGTGGGCCGGCAGATGAACTGGCACGTGAGCGGGCTCAACGACGCGGTGGCCTGGCTGTGCGCGGCGGCGGCCTTCTTCGCGATGGCGCATGCCTTTCGCCACGGCGACTTCGTGCGCGTCACGCTGCTGCTCGATGCCGTGCCGCCGAAGGTGCGCCGCGTGCTCGACGTGGCCTGCCTGCTGGTCGCCGCCGTGTCGGTGGCCTACCTGACCTACTGGGCCACCAGCTTCACATACGAGAGCTACGAGTTCAAGGAAATGGCCACGGGCCTGCTCGTGATCCCGATCTGGATTCCGCAATCGAGCTTCGTGATCGGCTGCTGGCTGCTGTTGATCGCCATGGTCGATGAACTCGTCGGCGTGGTGCGCGGCGAGAAGCCCAGCTACCAGCGCGCCGTCGAAGAGCGCCACGCGGCAGGCGACTTCTCTTCCGACGTCTGACCGACAACGACAACAACAACGAAGACACCCGATGCTCGAAACCCTTTTGATGGGCGCGCTGCTGCTCGGCATCATGCTGTTGCTGCTCGCCGGCGGCGTCTGGATCGCCATGACCCTGGCCATCGTCGGCTGGGTTGGCCAGGCCTTCTTCACCAACACGCTGCCCGGCAAGAACCTGTTCTCGGCCTTCTGGGAAAGCAACGCGAGCTGGGAGCTGGCGGCGCTGCCCCTGTTCATCTGGATGGGCGAGATCCTGTTCCGCACCAAGCTCAGCGAGGAGATGTTCGAAGGCCTGCGGCCGTGGCTCAACCGCGTGCCCGGCCGGCTCATGCACACCACCATCCTCGGCTGCGGCGTGTTCGGCTCGGTCTCGGGCTCGTCGGCCGCCACCTGCGCGACCATCGCCAAGGTGGCGCTGCCCGAGCTCAAGCGCCGCGGCTACAACGAGAAGCTGGCCATCGGCTCGCTGGCCACGGCCGGCACGCTGGGCATCCTGATCCCGCCGTCGATCACCATGGTGGTGTACGCGGTGGCGGCCGATGCCTCGATCATCCGCATCTTCCTGGCCGGCTTCCTGCCGGGCTTTTTGCTGATGCTGCTGTTCTCGGGCTACATCGGCTGGTGGAGCCTGCGCCACCCCGACCAGGTACCGCCGGCCGACCCGCCCACCACCTTCATGGAGAAGATCAGGCTCTCAGGCAACCTCATTCCCTGCGCGCTGCTGATCGTGTTCATCGTCTGGGTGCTGGTGGCCGGCTGGGCCACAGCCACCGAGTGCGCGGCCTTCGGCGTGCTGGGCTCGCTGGCCATCGCGGCCTACGGCAAGAGCCTGACTTGGCAGAACTTCAAGGACGGGCTCATGGGTGCCACGCGCACCAGCTGCATGATCATGTTCATCCTGGCCGGGGCTGCGTTCCTGACCAAGACCATGGCCTTCACCGGCATCCCGCGCGAGCTGGCCGAGTGGGTCGACAGCATGCACCTGTCGCCCTATGCGCTCATCGGTGCGCTGGTGGTGGTGTACCTGGTGCTGGGCACGGCCCTGGACGGCATCTCGATGATCGTGCTGACCAGCGCGGTGGTGCTGCCGATGATCCAGAAGGCGGGCTTCGACCTGGTCTGGTTCGGCATCTTCGTGGTGCTGCTGGTCGAGATCGCGGAGGTCACGCCGCCCGTGGGCTTCAACCTGTTCGTGCTGCAGAACATGACGGGCAAGGACAGCAACGTGATCGCCAAGGCGGCCATTCCGTTCTTCTTCTGCCTCGTGCTGTGCATCGCGCTGATCACGCTGTTCCCGGGTATCGTCACGATCCTGCCCGACCTGGTGATGGGCAAGGAGAAATGACAGTGCGACGACGACAAGGGAACGGATGCCTCCTCTATTGCCGGTTCTAGCGATCTGCGTGGGCGCCTCGTGCGGCGCCCTCGCCCGATGGGGCCTGGGCCTGTGGCTCAACACCGGCGGCCCCGTGCCCTACGGCACGCTGGCCGCCAACCTCGTCGGCGGCTACCTCGTCGGCGTGGCCGTGGCCGTCTTCCAGGCGCTGCCGCAGCTCGACCCGGTGTGGCGGCTGCTGCTCATCACCGGCTTCCTCGGCGGGCTCACGACCTTCTCGAGCTTCTCGGCCGAAGTGGTCGCGCTGCTGCTCGGTGGACGACCGCTGCTGGCGCTGGGCACCGGCCTGCTGCACCTGTGCGGCTCGCTGGTGCTGACCTGGCTGGGCATCCGCAGCGTGCAGCTCGTGCTGGCTTCGTGACAGCGAAAAAACTGCCCGTGCTCCTGCGGTTATAGACAGGGGCTTCCCAGAGGGTCGGTCGATAGAATCGACCCCCGATGCCCCTCGCCCTTCTCGTCGCACTCCCCTTTCTTGCCAGCGTGCTGGCCGCGTTGATGCCGTCCAACGCGCGCAACCGGGAGTCGACCCTCGCAGGGCTCGTCGCATTGGGCTGCGCGATCCAGGTCGCCTGGCTCTTTCCGCAGATCGCGCACGGCAACGTGCTGCGCCAGGAGATCGAGTGGCTGCCGGCCCTCGGGCTGAACCTCGTGTTCCGCCTCGACGGCTTCGCATGGCTGTTCTGCATGCTGGTGCTGGGCATCGGCGCGCTGGTGGTGCTCTATGCGCGCTACTACATGTCGGCCTCTGACCCGGTGCCGCGCTTCTTCTCGTTCTTCCTCGCGTTCATGGGCGCGATGATGGGCGTGGTGCTCTCGGGCAACCTGATCCAGATGGTGCTGTTCTGGGAGCTCACCAGCCTGTTCTCCTTCCTGCTCATCGGCTACTGGCACCACCGGCGCGACGCGCGGCGCGGCGCACGCATGGCGCTCACCGTCACCGGCGCGGGCGGGCTGTGCCTCTTGGCCGGCGTGCTCGTGCTGGGCCGCATCGTCGGCAGCTACGAACTCGACATCGTGCTGGCCTCGGGCGACATCATCCGCGCGCATGCGCTGTACCCGGTGGCGCTGGTGCTGATCCTGCTCGGCGCGTTCACCAAGAGCGCGCAGTTCCCGTTCCACTTCTGGCTGCCGCGCGCCATGGCCGCGCCCACGCCGGTGTCGGCCTACCTGCACTCGGCCACCATGGTGAAGCTGGGCGTGTTCCTGATGGCGCGGCTGTGGCCCGTGCTCTCGGGCACCGAGCAGTGGTTCTGGATGGTGGGCGGCGCGGGCGCGATCACGCTGCTGCTGGGCGGCTTCGCGGCCATGTTCCAGCGCGACCTGAAGGCGCTGCTGGCCTACTCGACCATCTCGCACCTGGGCCTCATCACGCTGCTGCTGGGCCTGAACAGCCCGCTGGCGGCGGTGGCGGCCGTCTTCCACGTCATGAACCACGCGACCTTCAAGGCCTCGCTGTTCATGGCGGCCGGCATCATCGACCACGAGACCGGCACGCGCGACATCCGCAAGCTCAGCGGCCTGATGCGCCTCATGCCCATCACGGGCACGCTGGCCATCATCGCCAGCGCCTCGATGGCCGGCGTGCCGCTGCTCAACGGCTTCCTCTCGAAGGAAATGTTCTTCGCCGAGACCGTCTTCATCCAGGCCACGCCCTGGATCGACTTCAGCCTGCCGGTCATCGCCACCCTCGCGGGCATCTTCAGCGTGGCGTACTCGGCGCGCTTCGTGTTCGACGTGTTCTTCGGCCCGCCCTGCGGCCCCGACGTGCCCAAGCCCCCGCACGAGCCGCCGCACTGGATGCGCGTGCCGGTCGAGCTGCTGGTGCTGGTGTGCCTGGTGGTGGGCGTGGCGCCGGCCTGGTCGGTCGGCCCGATGCTCGCGGCCGCGGCAACGCCGGTGGTCGGCGGCACGCTGCCCGTCTACAGCCTGGCCGTGTGGCACGGCTTCAACCTGCCGCTGATGATGAGCTTCGTCGCGCTCGCGGGCGGCGCCGTGCTCTACCTGCTGCTGCGCCGCCCGCTGGGCAGCGGGCGCCTGGAGCACACGCCGCTGCTGCACCGCTTCGACGGGCAGATCATCTTCGAACACCTGATCGCGCTGCTGAGCGAAGCCGGCCGGCGCAGCCGCCGCCTCTTCGGCACGCGCCGCCTGCAGTGGCAACTGCTGTGGCTGGTGGTGGTGGCCGTGGCCGGCGCTACAGCCTCGCTGTGGGCCACGCCGGCCGAGCGCGGCACGCGCGAGCTGCTGCCGTTCTCGCCGATGTTCGCGATGACCTGGCTCATCGGCTGCACCTGCGCCGTGGCCGCCGCGTGGCAGGCCAAGTTCCACCGGCTCGCGGCGTTGATGCTGGCCGCGGGCGCCGGGCTGGTCTCGTGCGTCACCTACATCTGGTTCTCGGCGCCCGATCTGGCGCTCACGCAGCTGGTGGTCGAGGCCGTGACCACGGTGCTCATCCTGCTGGGCCTGCGCTGGCTGCCGATGCGCAGCAAGGACGTGGTGCAGCCCGCGCGCATGCGACTGCGGCCCTGGGGTCGGCGCGGGCGCGACCTGCTGGTGGCCACCATCGCCGGCTGCGGCATGGCGGCACTGGCCTGGGCGATGATGACGCGCACCTTCCCGCAGAGCATCTCGCCCTTCTTCCTCGAACGCGCGCTCACCGAAGGCGGCGGCACCAACGTGGTCAACGTGATGCTGGTCGACTTCCGCGGCTTCGACACCTTCGGCGAGATCACGGTGCTGGGCATCGTGGCGCTCACCGTGTATGCGCTGCTGCGGCGCTTCCGCCCGGCCATCGAATCGATGGCGTTGCCCATTCAGCAGCGGCTGCAGGTCGACGACGGCAGCAGCGACCTGCTGAACCCGCGCCGCGCCACCGACTCCGCCATCGGCTACCTGATGGTGCCGGCCGTGCTGGTGCGCCTCGTGCTGCCGGTGGCCGTGCTGGTGTCGGTGTACTTCTTCATGCGCGGCCACAACGCGCCCGGCGGCGGCTTCGTCGCGGGGCTGGTGATGTCGGTCGCGCTGGTGCTGCAGTTCATCGTCTCGGGCACCGAGTGGGTGGAAGAGCACCTGCGCATCTACCCGCGCCGCTGGATCGCCATCGGCCTGCTGTTCGCGCTGGCCACCGGCGGCGGCGCGATCGTGTTCGGCTACCCGTTCCTCACCACGCACACCGCGCACGTGCACGTGCCGCTGCTGGGCGACATGCACGTGCCCAGTGCCCTCTTCTTCGACATCGGCGTGTTCGCGCTGGTGCTCGGCGCCACCATGCTGATCCTGACCGCGCTGGCTCACCAGTCCATCCGAAGCCACCGCTGGGCCGACGAACAAGAAGAGAAAGAAGCGCAGGCCCGCGCGGCCGCCGAAGCCGAAGAGGCTGCCGCCGCCACCGGAGGGGCCCGCTGATGGAAATCGTGCTGGCCATCGCCATCGGCGTGCTCACCGGGTCGGGCGTGTACCTGCTGCTGCGCCCGCGCACCTTCCAGGTCATCATGGGCCTGACGCTCATCTCGTACGCGGTCAACCTGTTCATCTTCAGCATGGGCCGGCTCAAGGTCGACAGCGAGCCGGTGCTGGTCGAAGGCTTCAAGGCCACGCTGGCCAACACGGCCGACCCGATGCCGCAGGCGCTGGTGCTCACGGCCATCGTGATCGGCTTCGCGATGACCGCCCTGTTCCTCGTCGTGATGCTCGCCTCGCGCGGCCTGTCGGGCACCGACCACGTGGACGGTGAAGAGCGGGAGGCCGTCGAATGAACGACCTCTTGCACCTGCTCGACCGCTTCCTCGAGTTCAGCATGCCGCACCTGGTGGCGGTGCCCATCCTCGTGCCCATGCTCACGGCGGCGCTGATGCTGCTGATGAACGAGAACCACAGGCGCACCAAATCGTTTCTCAGCGTGGTTTCGGGCCTGGTCGGCCTGCTGGCCGCGCTCGCGCTGCTGCGCTGGGTGAACGCGGCCGACACCGGCGGCGGCCCGGGCTCGATCGGCGTGTACCTGCCGGGCAACTGGCGCGCGCCCTTCGGCATCACGCTGGTGGCCGACCGGCTCTCGACCATGATGGTCGCGCTCACGGGCGTGGTGGCCTTCGCGGCCTCGATCTATTCCACCTCGCGCTGGGACCGCGCGGGCGTGCACTTCCATCCGCTGCTGCAGCTGCAGCTCATGGGCCTGAACGGCGCCTTCCTCACGGGCGACCTGTTCAACCTGTTCGTGTTCTTCGAGGTGATGCTGGCGGCCTCGTACGGCCTGCTGCTGCACGGCTCGGGCCGGCTGCGCGTGCGCGCCGGGCTGCACTACATCGCGATCAACCTCGCGGCCTCGTCGCTGTTCCTGATCGGCGCGGCCATCCTGTACGGCGTGACCGGCACGCTCAACATGGCCGACCTGGGCGCGCGCATCGCCGAGCTCGCGCCGGGCGACCGCGGCCTGGTGCACGCGGCTGCGGCCATCCTGGCCACCGCCTTCTTCGCCAAGGCGGGCGCGTGGCCGCTGAACTTCTGGCTGGTGCCGGCCTACAGCGCGGCCGTGTCGCCGGTGGGCGCGGTGTTTGCGCTGCTCACCAAGCTCGGCGTGTACACCGTGCTGCGCCTGTGGACCGTGCTGTTCGCGCCCGACACCGGCGCCTCGGCCGCCTTCGGGCAGGCCGCGCTGGTGGGCGTGGGGCTGGCGACGCTGTTCGTCGGCGCCATCGGCATCGTCGGCACGCAGCGGCTGTCGAACCTCGCGGGCTTCAGCGTGCTGGTGTCGGCGGGCACGCTGCTGGCCGCCGTGGGGCTGGGCGACCCCGCCGTGTGGGCGGGCGCGCTGTACTACATGCTGAGCTCGACGCTCGCAGTGGCGGCCTTCTTCCTGCTGATCGACATGATCGAGCGCTGGCGCAACGCGGGCATGAGCGTCGCGCCGCACGAAGCGGCGGGCAACGCGCCCTTCCTGGCCGAAGACCTGCGCGCGCTCGACGACGTGAACCTCGACGACGATGCCCAGGCGCTCTACGGCCGCGCCATCCCGGCGGGCGTGGCCTTCCTGGGCCTGAGCTTCATGCTGTGCACGCTGCTGCTGGCGGGCCTGCCGCCGCTGTCTGGCTTTGTCGGCAAGTTCGCGATGCTCTCGGGCCTGCTCGACGGCAGGGCCGTCACCACCGCCGGCTGGACCTTCCTCGGCCTGCTGATCGTTGCGGGCTTTCTCTCGCTGATCGCGCTGAGCCGCACCGGCATCCGCCATTTCTGGACGCAGCCCCACGCCACCATGCCCTCGCTGCCCGCGCTCGAGGTGCTGCCGGTGGCCGCCCTGCTCGCAGCCTGCGTCGCGCTCACGGTCTGGGCCGAGCCCGTGATGCAGCACGCCCAAGCCACCGCCGGCGGCCTGCGCACGCCCACTGCGTACCGCGAGGCCGTGCTCGGTGCCAAGCAGAAGCCCAACCCGGTGCCCGCGAAGAAAGAGGAGGCCAAGCCATGAAACGCTTGATGCCTTCCCCGCCGCTGTCGTTCGCGCTGTTCGTCATCTGGCTGCTGCTCAACCAATCGCTCGAAGCGGCCACGCTGCTGTCGGCCGCGCTGCTCGCCATTGCCGTGCCGCTGATCACCAAGGGCCTGCGCCCCGCCACCGTGCGCATGCGCCGGCCCGGCGTGGCGCTGCGGCTGTCGTTCCTCGTCACCTTCGACATGCTGAAGTCGGCGTACGACGTGGCGCGGCTGCTGCTCACGCGCCGCACCGCCGACATCTCGGCGCGCTTCGTGCAGATTCCGCTGGACATGCGCGACCCCAACGGCCTCGCCGTGCTCGCGATGATCATGTGCCTCACGCCCGGCACGGCCTGGGGCGAGGTGTCGTTCGACCGCACCACGCTGCTGATCCACGTGTTCGACCTCGAGGACGAGGCGGCCTTCATCGCCCTGATCAAGACCCGCTACGAACGTCCGCTGATGGAGATTTTCGAATCATGACGCCTGTTCTCTTCTGGGCCCTGAAGGCCGCGCTCTTCCTGCTGGCCGTGGCGATGCTGTGCGCGCTCTTTCGCCTGCTGGCCGGCCCGTCCGCGCAGGACCGCGTGATGGCGCTCGACTGCCTGTACATCAACGGCATGCTGATGATGCTGGTGCTCGGCATCAACTACGCGAGCAGCGTGTACTTCGAGGCGGCGATGCTGGTGGCGCTGTTCGGCTTCGTGGGATCGACCTCGATCGCCAAGTTCTTGCTGCGCGGGGAGGTCATCGAATGAGCGCCACCGCACTTCCTCTTTGGGCGGAGATCATCACCGCCGTGTTCGCGGTGCTGGGCGCGGCCTTCGCGGCCATCGGCTCCTTCGGCCTGGTGCGCATGCCCACCTTCTTCCGCCGCATCCATGCGCCCACGCTGGGCGCCACGGTGGGCGCCTGGTGCCTGACGGTGGCCACCATCGCCTACTTCTCGGTGCAAGGTTTCAGCCTGTTCCTGCACGCGGTGCTGATCGTGCTGTTCATCGTGCTGACGGCGCCGATCACCACCATCTTCCTGATGCGCGCCGCCCTCTTCCGCGAACGGCAGAAGGGCAACACGAAGGTGCCGCCTTCCTCCGAGTCGCGCTGAAGCGGCTCCCTCCTTCTCCTTGCCTCAGTTGGGCGCCATGCGCACGCCCTTGTCGAGGAACTCGTTGGTAAAGAGCGTCGCGGGGTCGTAGGCCTTGTCGATGCCGATCAGCGAAGACACGAGCTCGTAGTCGGCCTTCACACGCGCACCGTCGAAGGCACCGAGCGCCACCTTGGTGGTGGTGTCGTCGCGCATCAACTGCTTGATGCGATTCCACTGGTCGCGCTGGTTGTCGGGCGTGAGGCCGCTCACGCTGGCCTGCAGCGCCTGCAGGCAGGGCTCGAAGCTCTTCACGCAGGCGTCGTAGGCGCGCTGGGTCACGGCGACGAACTTCTTCACCTGGCCGGGGTTCTTCGCGAGGTACGGGCCGTTCACGATCAGCGAGTTGCCATACACGTTCACGCCCGCATCGCGCCACGGCTGAAAGCCCAGGTCGGCGCCGAACTCGCGCGCCTTCAGGTCGTGCTCGTTGTAGAAGTCGCTGATGATGTCGACCGACTTGCTCTTCAGCGCCGCCACCTTGGCCTGCGGGCTCACGTTGACGAAGGTCACGCTGGCCGGGTCGAGCCCCACCTTCTTGGCGAAGGCCGGCCACATGAGGCGCGCGGCGTCGCCGGGCGGGTTGCCGATCTTTCGGCCCGCGAAGTCCTTCGGGCCATTGATGCCCGACGACTTGAGCCAGTAGAAGCCCTGCGGGCTGTTGGCGTAGATGACCATCACGGCCTTCACGTCGGCGCCCTTGCCCTTGGCCTGGATCGTGGTGGGCAGGTCGGAAATGCCCAGGTCGCTGCCGCCGGTGCCCACGCGCTGCGCCGAGACGGCCGAGCCCTTGCCGGCCTCGATGTTCAGGTCGATGCCCGCCTCGGTGTACCAGCCCTTGGCCTTCGCGAAATAGATCGGCGCATGATCGGCCGTGGGTGTCCAGTTGAGCATCAGGCTCATGGCATCGGCCGCGAACGCGGCAGGGGCCGAAGCCATGAGCAAGGCGGTGGCGCCGGCGGCCGACAACAGCTTTTTCATGCGGAACACTCCAAAAGAAGGTAAAAACAGGTTCTGAAATTCATATTACCAACTGTTTGGTTGACAGGCAATCCAGATCATCCAGACTGCGTTGCCACTGCCGGGAGATTCAAAAACACCATGACCGCCACCAAGCCCGCCCGCACCGCCGTCGCCACGAAACGCGAGCGCGATCCCGTCGCCGCCAAGCAGGCCCTCATCGCCGCTGCAGTGGCCGAGTTCGCCACCAAGGGCTTCGCGGGCGCGCGCGTCGACGAGATCGCCGCCAACGCCGGCGTCAACAAGCAGCTCGTGTACCACTACTTCGACAGCAAGCAGGGGCTGTACCTGGTCGCGCTCGAATCGGTCTATGCCGAGATCCGCGAGAAGGAACAGAAGCTCACGCTCGACGCGCTGGAGCCGCTGGAGGCCATGAAGCAGCTGGTGGCCTTCTCGTTCGACTACCTGGCCGAGCACCCCGAGTTCATCGCGCTGCTGGCCGACGAGAACCGCAACCACGGCGCGCACCTGCGCGAGTCGGAGCGGCTGCAGAAGATGCACTCGCCCTTCATCGAGATGCTCGAGGCCACGCTCGAGCGCGGCGTGGCGGCCGGCGTGTTCCGGCCCGACTTCGACGCGATCAACCTCTACATCTCGATCGCCGGCATCTCGTACTTCTTCTTCTCCAACAACCACACGCTGTCGGCCATCTTCGGCAAGCCGCTCGATGCGCGCGGCGCGCTGCTGCAGCGGCGCCGGCACGTGATCGAGTTCGCGCTCAATGCCTTGCGGCCTGACAAAGCCGTCGCATGAAAATTATCAACTAGTTGGTTGACTCGGGTCGCAGCGACTCCTATGATTCGCCGCATTGCTTCCTAGACCCAGGAATTGAGATGACGGCACCTGATGGCGCTCTGGCGCCCCTCGCACCTGCGCCCTCGTCGGGCGAGCGCCCCGAATGGCAGCGCTGGTCCCTCGTGGTCGCGGTGCACCTGGCGGGCATCGTGCTGTGGGAGCTCGCGGTGCGGGTCTTCGCGATCCAGCCCTTCATCCTGCCGGCGCCCTCGAAGGTGCTGGCCACGCTGGCCAATCCGAACTACAGCTGGCTCAAGAACACCGGCGTCACCGCGCTCGAAGTGTTCGGCGGTTACGCGCTGGGGCTGGTGCTCGGCATTCTTTGCGCGCTGCTCTTCATCACCAGCAAGCGGCTGATGCTGCTGGTGTTCCCGCTGCTGGTCACGCTCAACATGATTCCCAAGGTGGCGATGGGGCCGCTGGTGATCGTGTGGTTCAGCTACGGCATCGGGCCGAACATCCTGATCACGTTCAGCCTGTGCTTCTTTCCGATCCTGCTGACCACCATCCGCGGCCTGAACGAGACCGAGCCCGAGCTGCTCGACCTCGTGCGCGCGCTCAAGGGTTCGCGCTGGCAGCTGTTTCGCTACATCCAGCTGCCGGGCTCGCTGCCGTACGTGTTCTCGGGCATGAAGGTCGCCACCATCCTCGCCGTGGCGGGCGCGGTGGTGGGCGAGTTCATCGCTTCGGAACGCGGCCTGGGCTATCTGATGATCCAGGTCCAGGCCTCGCTGGACACGCCCGCGGTCTTCATGGCCGTGCTGCTCATCACGGGCCTGGGCGTGCTGCTCTATCTGCTGGTGCTTCTGCTGGAGCGCCTCTTCATCACCCAGGACGCAAGAATCCAATGACCTCCACGCCTGTCCTCGACGACCTGCCCTTTCCCGAGCGCTTCGAGAGCGAAGCCGCGCTTGAAGACTACCTGGCCACGCCCTCGCGCGACCTCGTGCGCGACATGGCCCGCCTCGACGGCGACCTGATGATCCTCGGCGTAGGCGGCAAGATGGGCCCGACGCTGGCCCGCCTCGCCAAGAACGCGATGCCCGGTCGCCGCGTGATCGCCGTCGCCCGCTTCAGCGAAGCCGGCGTGCGCGAAGCGCTCGAAGCACACGGCATCGAGACCATCGCCTGCGACCTGCTCGACCGCGCCGCCATCGCCGCGCTGCCGCCGTGCGCCAACGTGGTCTTCATGGCCGGGCGCAAGTTCGGCGCCGACGCCGACAACCCGCTGACCTGGGCCATGAACGCGCACGTGCCGGCGCTGGTGGCCGAGCACTTCCATGCCTCGCGCATCGTTGCCTTCTCGACCGCCTGCGTGTACCCCTTCGTGCCCGTGACCAGCCAGGGCGCGAGCGAGAGCGACGCGCCCAACCCGCCCGGCGAATACGCCAACTCGTGCGTGGGCCGCGAGCGCATGTTCGAGTACTTCTCGCAGCGCCACGGCACGCCGGGCCGCCTGTTTCGCCTGAGCTACGCCATCGACCTGCGCTACGGCGTGCTGGCCGACGTGGCGCTCAAGGTGTGGCGCGGCGAGCCGGTCGACGTGACCATGGGCCACGTCAACGTGATCTGGCAGGGCGACGCGAACGCGCAGGCGCTGCGCTGCCTCGCGGTGGCCACCGTGCCGACCTCGCCGCTGAACGTGAGCGGGCCCGAGACGACGTCGATCCGCTGGCTTGCTGAAGAATTCGCGCGCCAGTTCGGCAAGCCCGTGACGATCGCCGGACAAGAGGCGCCTACTGCCTGGCTCATGAACACCGGCGAAGCCGAGCGCCTGTTCGGCTACCCGCGCGTGCCGCTGGCGCAGCAGATCCGCTGGGTGGCTGACTGGATCTCGCGCGAGCAGCGCCAGTACGGCAAGCCCACGAAGTTCGAATCCCGCGACGGGAAATATTGATGCTCCCCCAGGCTTGCCCACTTCGTGTGGCCTCCTTCCCCCTCGCCGGGGGCAATACCAGCGGCCCGGCAAAGCCGGTTCCGCGGTATTCCTGAAAGAGTCATGACTGCGCCCGTCGTCGACACCCTCGCATCGATCACGCCCGGCATCGCCCCGATGCTCGACGCGCTGGTCGCCGCGAGCGGCTGGAACCAGACCGCGCACGACTGGCGGCTGTTCGAGCGGCTCGGCACGGTGCATGGCGTGCGTGACGGCGAAGGCCAGCTCATCGCCAGCGGCGCGGTACTGCCGATGGAAGGCGTGGCCTGGATCAGCATGATCCTCGTGATGCCTGCCGCGCGCGGACAAGGCCTGGGCCGCGCGGTGTTCGCGCGCTGCCTCGACCAGGTGAAGGCCGCCGGCCTCGTCGCCATGCTCGACGCCACGCCGCAGGGCGAGCCGCTCTATGCGAGCTTCGGCTTCACGCCGCTGTGGCGGCTCACGCGCTGGCAGCGCGAGGCCGCGCCCGCCACCGCATCGCTCGCCACGGACAAGCCAGCCCTCGACAACCTCGCCGCGCTCGACGCGCAGGCGCTGGGTTTCGCGCGCCCCGCCGTGCTCGCCGACCTGCTCGGGCGCGACGACAGCCGCTGCGTGCGCAACGGCCTGGGCTTCGGCCTCGTGCGCACCGGCCGCACCGCGCACCACATCGGGCCGCTGCTGTCGTCCGATGAAGCCGTCGCCGCCGCGCTGCTGACGCAAGCCGCACGCGGCATCGGCGGCCGCATCTACATCGACGTGCCCGACGGCCGCAAGGCCATGACCGCCGCATTGCGCGCCGCCGGCTTCACACCGCAGCGCAGCTTCGCGCGCATGGCGCTGGCCACGCGCGAGAGCGCGCAGCCGCCCACCGGACACCCCGCCTTCATCCACGCCATCGCCGGCCCCGAGTTCGCCTGAGGACCTTCGCCCATGCCACTGAACCGCTCCGACCTTCCCGCCGACGTGCTTGCGCTGCTGTCGCAAGGCACCGTCATCCCGGCGCATCCGCTCGCGCTCGACGCCGATCGCCAGTTCGACCGCCAGCGTCAGCGCGTGCTCACGCGCTACTACGTCGATGCCGGCGTGGGCGGCCTCGCGGTGGGCGTGCACACCACGCAGTTCGCGATCCGCGAGCGCGGCCTGTACGCCACCGTGCTCGAGGCCGCGATGCAGGACCGACTGACCTGGAACGACCGCCCGATGGCGATGATCGCGGGCCTGTGCGGCCCGACCGCGCAGGCGCAGGCCGAGGCGCGCACCGCTGTCTCGCTGGGCTATCACGCGGGCCTGCTGAGCCTCGCGGCGCTGGCCGGCGCATCAGAAGACGCGCTCATCGCCCATTGCGAGGCGGTGGCACAGGAGATTCCGCTGATCGGTTTCTACCTGCAGACCGTGGTCGGCGGCCCGATCCTGTCGAGCGACTTCTGGCGCCGCTTCGCGCTCATTCCGAACGCGCTGGCGATCAAGGTCGCGCCCTTCAACCGCTACCGCAGCATCGACGTGGTGCGCGGGCTGGTCGACGCGCGCGCCGAGGAGCGCGTGTTCCTCTACACCGGCAACGACGACCACATCGTGCTCGACCTGGCGCTGCCCTTTGCCGCGATGCGCGACGGCGCGCCCGTGCAGGTGCGCTTCCGTGGCGGCCTGCTGGGCCACTGGTCGGTGTGGACGTCGAGTGCGGTGCACCAGCTGCAGCAGATCAAGGCCGAGCTGGCCGCCAGCGGCGGCGCGCTGAGCCCCGCCCTGCTCGCGCTCGACTCGCGCGTGACCGACTGCAACGCCGCCTTCTTCGACGTGGCGAACAACTTCCACGGCTGCATCGCGGGCTGCCACGAGGTGTTGCGGCGCCAGGGCCTGCTCGAAGGCATCTGGTGCCTCGATCCCGAAGAAGGCCTGGGCCAGGGCCAATCGGCGGAGATCGACCGCGTCTACCGCCAGCACGGCGACCTGGCCGACGACGCCTTCGTGCGCGACAACCTGGCACGGTGGCTGGCATGAGCGCCGTACTCGCGCCCGCGCAGGAGGCGCCGCTGATCCGCATGCGGCAGCTGCGCAAGGTCTACCGCAAGCGCAACGAAGAATTCCTCGCCGTCTCCGACGTCACGATGGACGTGCATGCGGGCGACATGATCTCGCTGGTCGGTCCCTCGGGCTGCGGCAAGTCGACGCTGCTGAAGATCCTGTCGGGCCTGCACGGCCACGACGGCGGCACGCTCGAGATCGGCGGTCCCGGCGGGGCAAACGGTACAGGCTTCAACCCGGGCCGCGACGTCGGCATGGTGTTCCAGCAACCGCTGCTGCTGAAGTGGCGCACGATTCTCGAGAACGTGCTGCTGCCCGCCGACATCCTCGGGCTGGACCGCAAGGCTGCCAAGGCGCGCGCGCACGAGCTGCTCGACATGGTCGGCCTCACGGGCTTCGCCGACAAGCTGCCCTACGAACTCTCGGGCGGCATGCAGCAGCGCGCGGCCATCGCACGCGCGCTCATCCACGACCCGAAGCTGGTACTGATGGACGAGCCCTTCGGCGCGCTCGATGCGCTCACGCGCGAGAAGATGAACCTGGAGATGCTGCGCATCTGGGAGCGCAGCCGCAAGACCTTCATCGTGGTCACGCACAGCATCCAGGAGGCGGTGTTCCTGGGCTCGCACTGCGCGGTGCTCACGGCCGGGCCGGCGCGCATGGCCGACTTCTTCCGCATCGACCTGCCCGAGCCGCGCAAGCTGCACGTGAAGACCAGCCCGGAGTTCGGCGAGTACGTGCGCCGCATCTACGACCTGCTGGGCGTGGACTGAGCCCCGCGCAGCAGGTCCGTTCAGCTCAGCTGGGTTGCAGCTGCTGGATTTCCTTGGCGCGCGCCACTTCCACTTCGCGCGGCAAGGTCACCGCGTTCTTCACCGCCAGGATTTCCGCCATCACGCTCACCGCGATCTCGGGCGGCGTCTTGCTGCCGATGAAGATGCCGATGGGCCCGCGCAGGCGCGCGAGCGACTCGGCCGTCTGGTCGAAGTGCTCGATCATGCGGTCGCGCCGCGCGTCGGCGTTGCGGCGCGAACCGATGGCGCCCACGTAGAAGGCCTCGCTCTGCAGCGCTTCGAGTAGCGCGAGGTCGTCGAGCTTGGGGTCGTGCGTGAGCGCGACCACGCAGCTGCGGCGGTCGGGCTTGAAGGCCAGCACGGCGTCGTCAGGCATCTCGGTGGTGATCGTCACGCCGGACAGCGTCCACGCGGTGCGGTACTCGGCGCGCGGGTCGCACAGCGTCACGGCGAAGCCGCTGAACTTGGCCATGGTCGCCAGGTACTCGGCGAGCTGGCCGGCGCCGATCAGCAGCATGCGGTACTCGGGGCCGAAGGTGTTGGTGAGCTCGGTGTCGTTCACCGTGAGCTCGTCGGGCGCGGTCGCCTCGGCCAGCCGCACCGCGCCGGTGGCCAGCGTCACCGTGCGGCGCATGAGCTTGCCGCGTTCGAGTTCGGCGACCAGCGTGTCGAGCGCGTCGGCGTCGGGCGCGTATTCGAGCAGCAGCTCGAGCGTGCCGCCGCAGGGCAGCCCGAAGCGGTGCGCCTCG
Source organism: Variovorax sp. GW822-FHT04A09 (assembly GCF_058801005.1). Lineage (NCBI taxonomy): Bacteria > Pseudomonadati > Pseudomonadota > Betaproteobacteria > Burkholderiales > Comamonadaceae > Variovorax > Variovorax sp. GW822-FHT04A09. Next base: position 92,967 of record NZ_JBXAMV010000003.1, read on the forward strand.
TCGGCCGTGATGCCGTACTTGACGAGCGCGGGCGGCGCGCCCAGCGGCACGTCTTCGCCCTTGCCGTGGGCATGGCTGTAGCGCGCGATGAGGTCGTCCTCGATGCAGCCGCCCGAGACCGAGCCGACCACGGCGCCGTCCTCGGCCAGCGCCATGATCGAGCCCACGGGCCGCGGCGACGAGCCCCAGGTGCGCACCACGGTGGTCAGCAGCGCGCGCTTGCCGGCACGCCGCCAGTCGCGCAGCGTGCGCAGCACCATGACGTCGAGGTTTTCCATGGCGAAGCCTTGTGCGTTGTCAGGCGGCGTCGCCCGGGGTGGCGGCGTCGTCACCGTCCTTCTTGCCGAAGCCCATCTTCTTCATGAGGCCCGACATCACGCCGGCCTTTTCGGCGGGCGCCTCGGCCGCCGCTTCCGCGGGCGGTGCGGGCGGCGGGCCGTAGCGGCTTTGCATCTCGGCCTCGAAGCGCTTGAAGAAATCGTCGGCGGTGGACTTGGCCGCGCCGTCGATCAGACGCTGGCCGAGCTGGGCGATCTTGCCGCCGACCTGGGCCTGCACGGTGTAGTCGAGTTCGCAGCCGGCGGGCGCGGCGGCCACGGGGGCGGCTTCGGCAGCAGGTGCGCCCTCTGCGGTGGGTGCGCTGTCGGCCACGGCCACTGGCTTGAGCGACACGCTCGACGAGCCCTTGGCAAACCCCGCCACGCCGCCCTGCCCCTCGAAGGTGAGCTTGTAGCCGTCGGGCGCGACGATGTCCGACAGCATCACCTTGCCGCTGAACTTGGCCGACACCGGGCCGATCTTCACGGCCAGCGCCACGCTGTAGGTGTTGTCGCCCGTGAGCTCGAACTTGTCGCAGCCGGGGATGCACTTCTTGAGCGTCTCGGGATCGTTGAGCGCGTCCCAGGCCTGTTGTTGGGTGACGCCGAGGCGGCGGTTTCCGAGCATTTCCATGGTGGGTTTCCTTTGTTCCTTCCTGAGTCCGGTCCTAGCGACTGGCGCGCATCAGCGCGGCCAGGCTGGCGGCCAGCTGTTCGAGTGCATTCAGATTGTGGACCGCCAGCATCGCGTCCGCATGGCGGTGCAGCACGGCAGCCCCACGCGCCAGAGGGGCGTAGCCCTCGAAGCGCAGCAGCGGGTTGAGCCACAGCAGCCGGCGCGAATGGCGCTTCAGCCACTGCAACTCGGTCTCGAGCAAGGCGGGCTCACCTGTGTCGAGGCCGTCGCTGATCACCAGCACCAGCGTGCGGCGGCCGATGAGCCGGCGTGCATGCGACTGGCGCAGCTCGGCCAGCGAACCGCCCAGCCGCGTGCCGCCTGCGAAGTCGTCGATGGCCAGGCTGGCGGCCCCCAGCATGGCGTCGGTGTCGGCCAGCCGGAAGGCCGGCGTGAGGTCGGTCAGCCGCGTGCCGAAGGCGAACACGTCGCGTCGGCCGGCTCGCCGCGTGGCGGCATGCAGGAAGGCCAGCAGCAGGCGGGCGTAGCGCTCCATCGAGCCCGACACGTCGACCAGCACCAGCAGCGGCAGAGGCTGCTCGCGCCGCGCCAGCCGGGGCAGGCGCAGGATCTCGCCGCCGGTGCGGGCCGCCTCGTGCAGCACACCGGGCCAGTGCATGCGCGCGTGCGCACGGCCGGCATCGCCCGCCGGGCGCAGGCGGCGCGCAGGCAGTTCGGGCACCGGCAAGCGGATGTCGCGCGCCAACCGCTCGACCAGCCGGTACTCGGCCGCGCCCAGCGCATTGAAGTCGGCATGCTGCAGCCGCTGGCGGTCGCTGGCCGTCATGGCGGCGTCGAACTTGATTTCCTCGTCGGGCTTCGTTGGCGCCGCGGGCTTCACGGCATCGCGCGGCGGGCTCAGTGCCTCGCGCACGCGCGGGCGGCGCTTGGAGGGCTCGGCCTTGCCCTCGGCGCTGGGCAGCATCTGGGCGAGCAGCTTGTTGGCCAGCTCGGGGTCGCGGAACCATGCGTCGAAGAGTTCGCGGAACACCAGCCGGTCCTGCTCGCGGCTGACCATCACGGCTTCCATGGCGGCGCCCAGGTCGAGCTTGTCTTCGACGCCGACCAGCGTGGCCGCCTCGGTGGCGAGCGCGATGCGCATGGCGTCGGTGCGCACGCCGGCGCGGCGCAGTGCGCGGCCGAAGGCGGCGATGTTGCCCGCCAGCTTGCCGCTGCGCACGTCGCCGAGTTGCTGGATGCCGGCCATGTAGGTGCCTCGGCCTCGCTCAGCTCGCGAGCGGTTCCTCGGGCCTCAGCAGGTCGGAGGCCAGCTCGTGCGTCAGCGCCGCCACGTCGTCGCGCTGCTTGAAGAGGATGCCGGCGGTGTCGACGACGACCTCGGGGTCGAGTTCGACAGTGTCGAGCGCGATGAGCGCCCGCGCCCACTCCACGCTTTCGGCGATGCCGGGCGCGCGCTGGAAGGCGTTGGCGAACGGCGCCGAACGCAGTCGCGCGACAAACGCCGCCACCTGTGCCGACAGCGCCTCGCCGGCCTGCGGCACCTGCGCGCGCACGATGGCGAGTTCGCGCTCGCGCTCGGGGTAGTCGAGCCAGTGATAAAGGCAGCGCCGCTTCACGGCGTCGTTCAGCTCGCGCGTGCGGTTGCTGGTGAGCAAGGTGACGGGCGGCACCACAGCGCGCACGGTACCCAGCTCGGGAATGCTGACCTGGTACTCGCCCAGGTACTCGAGCAGGAAGGCTTCGAAGGGCTCGTCGGCGCGGTCGACCTCGTCGATCAGCAGCACCGAGCCGGGCGCCGGCGTCTGCAGCGCTTGCAGCAGCGGGCGGCGGATCAGGTAGTGCGGCTGGTAGACCTCGGCCTCCACGTCGCGCGCCGCCCCGGTGGCTTCGGCCGCGCGCATGTGCAGCAGCTGCGCGGCGTAGTTCCATTCGTAGAGCGCCTCGCGCTGCTCCATGCCGTCGTAGCACTGCAGGCGCAGCAGCTCGCGGTTCAGGGCCGTCGACAGTGCCTTGGCCAGCTCGGTCTTGCCGACGCCGGGCTCGCCTTCGAGCAGCAGCGGGCGCTGCAGCTTGAGGGCGAGGAACACCGCGGTGGCCAGGCGGCGGTCAGCAAAGTAGCCGGCCTGCCGCAAGCCGTCGGAAAGGGCGTCGATGGTCGGGAAGATCATGGGCAAGCGTAGCGGAAGACGCGAGGGTGTCGCGCCTTCCGGTGGGCGGCGGCGCTGGGCTGCTTCAGCCGAGTGCTTTGGTCACGGCGCGCTGGGTCAGCACGCTGATCAGGTTCGCGCGGTAGGCGGCCGAGGCATGCAGGTCGCTGTTGAGGTCGCTCGCGTCGATCTTCACGGCCGCGGCGGACGCGGCGGTGAAGCTCTTGTTGAGCGCATCCTCGAGCCCGGCGTGACGGAACACGCCGTTGCCCGCGCCGGTGACGGCCACGCGCACGCCGCTGTCGTACTGCGCCAGGAAGATGCCGACCAGCGGGAAGTTCGAGGCCTTCTGGCGCAGCTTCTCGTACACCGCGCGCTTCGGAATCGGGAAGCGGATGGCGACGATCAGCTCGTCTTCTTCGAGTGCCGTGGTGAACAGGCCCTGGAAGAAGTCGTCGGCTGCAATCTCGCGCTTCGAGGTGACGATGGTCGCGCCCGAGGCCAGCACCGCGCTCGGGTAACACGCCGCCGGGTCGTTGTTGGCCACCGAGCCGCCGACGGTGCCCATCGCGCGCACCTGCCGGTCGCCGATGCGCGACGCGAGGTCGGCCAGCGCGGGGTACGCGGCCTTCACGTCGGCGTTGTTCGCCACGTCGAGGTGGCGCGACATGGCGCCGAGCGTGATCGCGCCGCCGTCCTTCTTGATGCCGGTGAGTTCCTTGATGCCGCCGAGGTCGACGAGCTGCTCGGGCGCCGACAGCCGCAGCTTCATCGAGGCCAGCAGGGTCTGTCCGCCGGCCAGTGGCTTGCCGCCCGCGGCGATGAGCCGGGCCGCGTCCGCCACGCTGGCGGGCCGTTCGAGTGTGAAGGCATACATGGGGTGATTCCTTCTCTGTTATTTCTTGTGTCGTTCAGGGCTTGGCGGCGGCCTGCATCGCTTCCCAGACGCGGCTGGACGAAGCGGGCATGTCGAAATCCTTGACGCCCAGCGGCGCCAGCGCATCGAGCACGGCGTTGATGACCGCCGGCGGCGACCCGATGGCGCCCGCCTCGCCGCAGCCCTTGGTGCCCAGCGGGTTGTGGGTGCAGGGGGTGCAGACGGTGTCGAGCTTGAACTGCGGGAAGTCGCCGGCGCGCGGCATGGCGTAGTCCATGAAGCTGCCGGTGAGCAGCTGGCCGGTTTCGTTGTCGTACACGCAGTTCTCGAGCAGCGCCTGGCCGATGCCCTGCACCAGCCCGCCGTGCACCTGGCCCTCGACGATCATCGGGTTGATGATGGTGCCGAAGTCGTCCACCGCGGTGAAGCGGTCGACCTTTACTTCGCCAGTCTCTTTGTCGATCTCGACCTCGCAGATGTAGGTGCCGCCCGGGAAGGTGAAGTTGGTCGGGTCGTAGAAGGCGGTTTCGTTCAGGCCCGGCTCGAGCTTGTCGAGCGGGTAGTTGTGCGGCACGTAGGCCGTGAGCGCCACCTGGCCGAACGGGATCTTCTTGTCGGTGCCCTTGACCGTGAACTCGCCGTTGGCGAACTCGATGTCGGCGTCGCTCGCCTCCATGAGGTGCGCGGCGATCTTCTTGGCCTTGGTCTCGATCTTGTCGAGCGCCTTCATGATGGCCGCGCCGCCCACCGAGATGGAGCGCGAGCCGTAGGTGCCCATGCCGAAGGGCACGCGGCCGGTGTCGCCGTGCACCACGTCGACGTTCTCGACCGGAATGCCCAGGCGCGCGGCCACGACCTGCGCGAAGGTGGTTTCATGGCCCTGGCCGTGGCTGTGCGAGCCGGTGAACACCGTCACGCTGCCGGTCGGGTGCACGCGGATCTCGCCGCATTCGAACAGGCCCGCGCGCGCGCCGAGCGCCCCCGCGATGTTCGACGGCGCGATGCCGCAGGCCTCGATGTAGCTCGAATAGCCCATGCCGCGCAGCTTGCCCTTGGCCTCGGTCGCCGCCTTGCGCGCGGCGTAGCCGTCGACCTCGGCCAGCACCCGCGCCTTGTCCATGCAGGCATGGAAGTCGCCGGTGTCGTACTGCAGCGCTACGGGCGTCTGGTACGGGAAGCTGATGATGAAGTTGCGCTTGCGGATCTCGTCCTGGCCCAGGTTCATTTCCCAGGCGCAGCGCGACACCAGGCGCTCCAGCAGGTAGGTGGCCTCGGGCCGCCCAGCCCCGCGGTACGCGTCGACCGGCGAGGTGTTGGTGAACCAGGCATCGACCTCGACGTAGATCTGCGGCGTGGTGTACTGGCCCGCCAGCAGCGTGGCGTACAAGATGGTCGGCACTGCCGTCGAGAAGGTCGACAGGTAGGCGCCCAGGTTGGCGTCGGTGTGCACCCGCATGGCCAGGAACTTGCCGTCCTTGTCCATCGCCATTTCGGCGTGGCTCACATGGTCGCGGCCGTGCGCATCGGACAGGAAACACTCCGAGCGCTCCGCCGTCCACTTGATGTTGCGGTTGAGCTGCTTGGCGGCCCAGGTCAGGCACACGTCTTCGGCGTACAGGAAGATCTTGGAGCCGAAGCCGCCGCCCACGTCGGGCGCGATCACGCGCACCTTGTGCTCGGGCAGGCCCAGCACGAAGGCCGTCATCAGCAGGCGCTCGACGTGCGGGTTCTGGTTCGACACGTAGAGCGTGTAGTCGTCGGTGCCACGGGCGTAGCTGCCGATGGCCACGCGCGGCTCGATCGGGTTGGGCACGAGCCGGTTGTTGACCAGGTCGAGCTGGGTGACGTGCGCGGCCGTGGCAAACACCGCATCGACCGCCGCCTTGTCGCCCAGCGCCCACTTGTAGCACTGGTTGTCGGGCGCCTCGTCGTGCAGGGTGACGCCGCTGGCCTTCTTGGCGGCGTCGGCCACGCTCACCAGGGCCGGCAGCACGTCGTAGTCGACCACCACGGCCTCGGCCGCGTTCTTGGCCTGCTCGACCGTCTCGGCCACCACCATGGCCACGTGGTCGCCCACGTAGCGCACCTTGTTGATCGCCAGGATCGGGTGCATCGGCTCCTTCATCGGGGTGCCGTCGGGGTTGTTGATGAGCCAGCCGCAGGGCAGCCCGCCCATCTTTCCTTCGATGTCCTTGCCGCTGAAAATGCCGACCACGCCGGGCATCTTCGAGGCCTCGGCGATGTCGATGGACTTGATGACGGCATGCGCGTGCGGCGAGCGCACGAAAACGGCGTGGCTCTGGTTGGCCAGCGTGATGTCGTCGGTGTAGTTGCCCGCGCCGGTCAGGAAGCGATAGTCTTCCTTGCGCCGCAATGCCTCGCCGATGTGCGGCAGGTTGGAGAAGTCGGAAGCGCCCATGTCGCTCTCCTCAGGCCGTGACCGTGGTTTGCTGGGTCGGCACCGGATTGCCCGATGCCATGGCCTCGCCGCCCATCTTCACGGCCTTGACGATGTTCTGGTAGCCCGTGCACCGGCACAGGTTGCCCTCGAGCAGCTCGCGGATTTCCGATTCGCTCGACTTGGGGTGGTGGGTGCACAGGTCGATGGCGCTCATGACCATGCCCGGGGTGCAGAAACCGCACTGCAGGCCGTGGCATTCCTTGAAGGCCGCCTGCATGGGGTGCATGGTGCCGTCGGCGGCGGCCACGCCCTCGATGGTGGTGACGTCGGCGCCGGCCGCCTGCGCGACCAGGATGTTGCACGACTTGACCGCGCGGCCGTTCAGGTGGACCGTGCAGGCGCCGCACTGGGCGGTGTCGCAGCCGACGTGGGTGCCGGTGAGGTGGAGGTGCTCGCGGATCGCGTGCACAAGGAAGGTGTTGGGTGGGGCGTCGACCGTGACCGGCCGGCCGTTGACCTTGAAAGCGACCTGCATGTGGCTGTCTCCGTGAAAGGTGATGGCTGGTTCAGCGAGGCATCTTGGATGCCGCCCTTTCGCACTATCCTAGGCAAAAACCCTTGACACTTGCACAGAGCGCGGGAAATTCTCAAAATGAAACAGCTTGCCAACCGGCCGGCCCGCAAAAGCAGCCCTCCCCGCGCGAAGAAGAACTTTCACGATGATGTCCGCTTCCGCCGTCCCCCCTCCTGCTGAGCGCTCGCTGGCCATTGCGCAGGCGCGCCGCGAGCTGATCGACGGCGACGGCCCCCGCCCGCGCGGCAGCGTGCGGGTCGACCCGGGCATCACGCGCTCCTGGCAGCGCTGCCTGGAGGCCGGCCGCCGGCCCCAGCAGCGCGTGAGCTTCGAGCCCGTGAGCCGCACCGCCAGCCGCGAGGTCACGGAATGCAACCGGGCCCTGGTCACGGCGGCGCGTCCGGTGATCGAACGGCTCTCGCGCGCCATCGCCGACACCCGCTATTTCGCCATCCTGACCGACGCCCGCGGCATCGTGGTCGACGTGGGCACCTTGCCCGACGGCACCGACCCCGCCGCCCGCTATGCACGCGACATCGGGCGCATCGGCGTCGACCTGTCGGAAAGCGCCATCGGCACCAGCGCCATCGGCACGGCGCTGGCCGAGCAGGAATCGGTGTGGCTGCACAGGGGTGAACACTTCTTTGACGACACCAGTGTGTACAGCTGCGCCGGCGCCCCGCTCTTCGGCCCCCGGGGCGACTGCATCGGCATGCTCGATCTCACGGGCGTGCAGGTGGTCGAGCGGCCCGAGCTGCGCCACCTGGCTACCCTGTCGGCGCGCAGCATCGAGAACCTGCTGGTGCAGCGCGAACCCTGCGAGCTGCTGCTGCGGCTGCTCTGGCCCGGCTGTCCGAGCAGCGAGACCACCGAAGGCCTGCTGTGCATCGACGCCGCCGGCCACGTCACCGGCGCCAACGCGGCCGCCCGACAGATGCTGCACCAGCCGCTGGCCTGCCATGCGGGCGGCCTGCATTTCAACGACCTGTTCGCGTTGCCGCTGCACATGATGTTCGACGCCGCCCGGCGCGGCGACGCCACGCTCGAGGTGCCGCTGTGGTCGGGCCTGCGGGTGCAGGTGCGGGCCCAGCGCGGCGGCAGCGAGCATGGCGGCGTGCCCGGTGCCGCGACCGACGGCCGCCCCCGCCTGCGCGACGTGGAGACCGCCCTGATCCGCAAGGCGGTGACCGACGCGCGCGGCAATGTGGCCGAGGCGGCGCGCACGCTGGGCATCAGCCGCGCCACGGTCTACCGCAAGCTCTGGCGCGGCCGGCCGGCGGGCGACTGACCCGCCTGCTTCATCACGCGCCTGCGGGCACGCGGTCGAGAAAACCCGTCACCGCGCGCAGCTTGCCCGCATCGAGCTGGGCGAAGTCAGTGCCCTGGATCAGGTCATCGGCACCGCTCGGGCCCAGGGTCCACGAGAAGCGCAGGTTGTCGCCGTGCGCCTCGGCCTTGCCCAGCAGGTGGAAGCGAAAGCCCGGGTAGCGCTGGTGCACCGCGCCGACCAGCGCGCTGATCTGCTCGTGGCCGCTGGCCTGCGCCATGGGGTCGACATAGCGGGCGTCGGCGGTCCAGCCGGCGTCGATGAGCGCGGCGCGGCGCGCGGCGTCGGTCTCGTTCCAGACGGCGATGTAGCCCGTGGCGATGGCATGGGCGTCGTGGGCGGCGGTGTTCATGGCGACTGTTCCTTTCGAGGGTTCGACCCGCAACAGCGCGGGTGAAGGAATGGTCGCGGGGCACGCGCCGCGCGTCGATGACGTGGCAGGTTATGCCGGCGCGTCCATCGCCGCGTTCGCGTCGAGCGGAAACACCGGCCGGCGCACCTGGCTGAACGGGAACAGGCTGTAGTCGGAGCTCGTCACGCCCGGGCTGTCGCACTCCACCAGCGCCGCCGACAGCGGCTCGAACACCGGCCGGCAGTACATGCGTGACTTCAGCAGCAGGAAGCGCTCGGTGCGCGGGTCGAGCCCGGCGCACTCGAACACGCCGATGTCCCACGGCTCCTGCGTGCGCTCGGTGACGACGATGCGCGCGGTGCCGATGTCGAACAGCACGGTGCGCCCCATGCTGCTGCGCTGGCCGGTGTAGGTGGGGCCGGTGATCACGTACTCGCCGTCGCTCACCGTTCGCACGACGCCCGTCAATTGCACGGGCGTCTTCGCGAGGCCAATGCCTTCCAGCGACACCTTGTTGCCCAGCGCCACCGTCACTTCGGCGCCCTCGCCCGCCGCGACCAGCGCGGCCACTGCCTCAGGGTCGCACAGCGGCCCGACGCCGATGCCGTCCAGGCCCTGCGCCAGTGCCTCCTGCAGCACGTCCATCGTGTCGCAGCTTCCGCCCGACATGCAGTTGTCGCCATGGTCGAGCAGCAGCACCGGGCGCGTGGCACCACCGGCGATGAGCTTCGCGCGCGCGACCGATGCGGCCAGCGGCTCGCTGCGGTAGATGAAGGCCTCGCGCTCGGCCCACATCTGCGCCGCGATGCGGTCGGCCGTGGCCTGCGCGCGCGCGGGCGATTGCGCATCGACCACGATCACGCTCATGCACGGCGCCGTGATGTCCGACAGCGAGAAGCCCGCCAGGATCGACACCGCCAGCGACTCGGATTCCTCCGCCGCGCGCGCCGCCTCGATGGCCCGCTGCATCGCACCGGTGAACGAGGCGCTGCGCAGCGTGTGCGCCATCAGCGGCAGCTGGCGCCAGCGCATGTGCGGCTGGCTGCGCCCGGCCAGCAGGTCGAACAGCAGGCGGCCGGCGTGCTCGCCGGTCTCGTACATGTCGACGTGCGGGTAGGTCTTGAAGCCGACGATCACGTCGGCGTTCTCCACCATCGCGGGCGTCACGTTGGCGTGCAGGTCCAGCGCCACGCCGATGGGCACGCCGGGCGCGGCGGCGCGCAGGCGCACCAGCAGGTCGCCTTCGCCGTCGGTGCTGTTCTGCGCCACCATCGCGCCGTGCAGGTCGAGCAGGATCGCGTCGCAGCCCGGCGCCGCATCGACGATGCATTGCGTGAGCGTGGTGTAGGCCTGCGCATCGACCGGCCCGCTCGGGTTGGCCGAGGCCGACACCGGCGTGACGAGTTGCGCGCCCGCCGCTTCGGCCAGGTCGATGAAGGCCGACATCGCGGTGCGCATGCCCTTGTTGTCGGCGTAGGCCTGCGCGCCGAAGGTCGGGCCGTCGGGCCCGAAGGCCGCGAGCGGCGTGGGCACGGGCGAGAAGGTGTTGGTCTCGTGGTTGAGACGTGCGATCAGGACTTTCATTGGGCAAACTTTCCGGCGCTGCCCAGCATGGTGATGTCACCGAAGCTGGAGCCGTTGCGGTTGTCGGGACGGAACGCGACCGTGAAGCCGTTCAGGTTCATGGGCGGCGAGTTCTCGATGCTGCGGCGCAGCGATTCGGTGGTGATCGGCCCCTTCACGCGCTGCAGCGATTCCGCAAAGGCCTTGGCCGTGATGTAGCCCTCCAGCCCCAGGTAGGAGCCTTCGCCTTCGCTGCCCGCGGCCTTCCGCGCGCGCTGGTATTCGTCGACGATGGGAAAGCGTGTCTTCCAGAACGGCGGCACCACCTGCGACAGCACGATGCCGCGGCTCTTGTCGCCGAGTTCCTTGTACAGAAGGAACGAGCTCGCCACCGAGTTCGTGTAGATCTGCGGATGGATGGGCGCGGCCACCAGCGAGCGGATGATGTTGATCGCCGGCGTGCCGGCCGCGATGACGTACACCGCCTGCGCCCCGCTCGCGATGACCTGCTGCGCAATGGCGGGATGGTCCTTTTCCTTCGGATCGAAGCGCAGCGACAGCAGGGCCGGCTGCCTGTTCTTCTCGAGCGCGGCCAGCGCGTCCTTCTCGATGCCCTTGCCGTACGCGTCGTCGCTGGAGACGATGGCGATGCGCGTCACGCCGATGGTCGTCAGGTGGTTCATCACACGCGAGACCTCGTCGGCATACGACTCCCGCACGTGGTAGATCGGCACCTTCGGCCCGCGCAGCACCGCCGCACCGGTCAGCCCGCCGAAGATGAAACTGTCGTACTTCGCCGCCACCGGCACCATGGCCGCGCCGATGCCCGTGCCCATGGTTCCAAACAAGCAGACGACGCGGTCCGTGCCGAGCAGCTTCTCGGCATTGGCCGCCGCCTTCTCGGGCATGTAGGCGTCGTCGTAGGTGATCATCTTGACGGGCCGGCCACCAACGCCACCCGCCTTGTTCAACTGGTCGAGGAACAGCGTCTGGCCTTCCATGAACGCAAGGCTGTTCGGCGTGAACGGGCCGGTGAGCACCGCGGACTGGCCGACCAGGATCGGCTCTCCAGCCGCCAGGGCCGCCGTCGACACCGCGACCATGCCCATCGCCAGCACGCAGTGAAGGCCGATGCGGCGAAGCGCCGCTTTCACGCGGCCACTCCCGCGCTCTGCAGCATCGCCTGCAGCAGCACGTTGCAGCCGGCTTCGAGGTGGTCGGGCTGCGCGTCCTCGATCTCGTTGTGGCTGATGCCGTCCAGGCAGGGCACGAAGATCATCGCCGCGGGGCACACGCGCGCCAGGTACACGGCGTCGTGGCCGGCGCCGCTGATCACGTTCATCCATGTCATGCCCTGGTCCTGCGCGGCCTCGCGCACGGCCGAGACCAGTGCGGGCGTGAACGGCTGCGGCGGGAAGTACACGACCTGTTCGGCCGTCGCCTCGACCTTGCCCTTCGTCGCGATGCGCTGCACGGCCTCCTTCAGTGCCGCGTCCATGGCCGACAGCACCACGTCGTCGGCCGCCCGCAGGTCGACGCTGAGCTTCACGCGGCCCGGGATCACGTTGCGCGAGTTCGGGTAGTTGTCGATCCAGCCGACCGTGCCGCGCCCGTGCGGCGCGTGTGCGAGCGCGATGCGGTTCACCTCGACCACGAGTTCGGCGGCGGCCAGCAGCGCATCTTTTCGCAGTTCCATCGGCGTGGGGCCGGCGTGGGCTTCCATGCCCTGCACCACCACGTCGTACCAGCGCTGGCCCAGCGCGCCCTCGACCACGCCGATGACGCGCTCGTTGGCTTCGAGCACCGGGCCCTGTTCGATGTGCGCCTCGAAGTAGGCGCCGACCGGCGACGCCGCCGCCGAGGCGGGCACGGCGCCCGCATAGCCGATGGCCGACAGCGCATCGGCCACGCTCACGCCCTCGGTGTCGCGCTGCGCGAGCGCGTGCTCCAGCGTGAAGGCGCCAGCGAACACGCCCGAGCCCATCATCACGGGCACGAAGCGCGAGCCTTCCTCGTTGGTCCACACCGCCACCTCGACCGGCGCTTCGGTTTCGATGCCGGCGTCGTTCAGGCTTCGGATCACCTCCAGCCCCGCGAGCACGCCGTAGTTGCCGTCGAACTTGCCGCCCGTGGGCTGCGTGTCGATGTGGCTGCCAGTCGTGATGGGGGGCAGCGCGTTGTTGCGGCCCGCGCGGCGCGCAAAGATGTTGCCGATGGCGTCCACGCGCACCTCGCAGCCGGCCTCGCGCGCCCAGCGCGTGAAGAGGTCGCGGCCCTGGCGGTCCAGGTCGGTGAGCGCGATGCGGCACACGCCACCCTTCTCGGTGGCGCCGAGCTGCGCGAGCTGCATCAGCGAGTCCCAGAGGCGTTGGCCGTTCACGCGCAGGGCGCGCACGTCCGTTGCGGCGGAAAGTTCGTTCGTTGTGTTCATGGTTTTTGCGACGAATGAATGGCGGGTTCAGGCAAGGCCAACACCCAGATAGCGGTCTTTCACGTCGTGGTCGGCCATGAAGGCGGCGTTGCCGGCCTCGTGCACGATCACGCCCTGCTCCACGATGTAGTGGCGGTCGGCCAGCTGCACGCAGACCTCGAGGTTCTGCTCGACCAGCAGGATGGCCACGCCCGCGGCCTTGATGGTCTTGAGCTGCGCAACGATCTCTTCCACGATCACCGGCGCCAGGCCTTCGACGGGCTCGTCCAGGATCAGCAGGCGCGGGTGGTTCATGAGCGCGCGGCCGATGGCCAGCATCTGCTGCTCGCCGCCCGACAGCTGCCCGCCGCCGTTGCGCCGACGCTCCTTCAGGCGCGGAAAGATGCGGTAGATGTCGGCCAGCTGCCAGGGCGAGTCGCGCCGCAGGCCGAGCAGCAGGTTCTCTTCCACCGTGAGCAGCTTGAAGATGCCGCGGTGCTCCGGCACCAGGCACACGCCGCGCGTGGCGATGCGGTGCGGCGGCTGGCCCGCGAGGTCCGCGCCCTGGAAGCGCACGCGCCCTTTCGTGGGCGTGACGGCGCCGGCAATGCTCTTGAGCGTGGTCGACTTGCCCGCGCCGTTGCGCCCCAGCAGCGTGACCAGTTCGGCCTCGCCCACCGTGAGCGACACGCCCTGCAGCACATGGCTCTTGCCGTAGTGCGCGTGCAGGCCTTCGACTTCGAGGATGTTGCTCATGCCTTGCCTCCGGTGATCATGTTGCCCAGGTACGCGGTGCGCACGCGCGCGTCCGAGCGGATGTCGCCCGGCAGCCCCTCGGCCAGCACGCGGCCCAGCTGCATGACGGTCACGGTGTCGGAGATGTCCATCACGATGTTCATGTTGTGCTCGATCAGCACCACGGTGTGCGCGTCGCGCAGGCCGCGGATGAGATGCTTCATGTCGTCGAGGTCGTCGATGCCCATGCCCGAGGTCGGCTCGTCCAGGAAGATGGCCTTGGGTTTTGCGGCCAATGCCATGCCCACCTCGAGGCGGCGCTGCTGGCCGTGCGAGAGCACGCTGGCGGGCGTGTCGGCCAGCCGTTCGAGGCCGACGCGCGCGAGCACCTCGGCCACCGTGTCGGCACAGGCGCGCTCGCCGATGGGTGCGCGCCAGCAGTTCATGGCCTGGCGTGGCGCGATGCCCTGCGCCGCCACGCGCAGGTTCTCGCGCACCGACAGGCTGGGGAACAGGCTCGTGACCTGGAACGAGCGCGCCATGCCGCGCTGCACGCGCTGGTGGTCGGGCTCGCGCGTCACGTCGTGGCCGTCGAACAGGATGCGCCCGCCCGTGGTGGTGCCGGTGCCCGTGAGCATGTGAAAGAGCGTGGTCTTGCCCGCGCCGTTGGGCCCGATCACCGAGTGCACGGTGTTGCGCCTGATCTTCAGGTCGACCCCGCCGAGCGCGGCGAACTTGCCGTAGTGCTTGGTGACGCCGATGGCTTCGATGAGGATGTCGCTCATGCTTTTTCTCCCTGTGCCAGCGGCGCTTCGGCGGCAGCCGCCGTCTTGCGAAACACCCGTCGCCAGGCGCTTTCACCCAGGCCCCAGAGGCCGCGTTGCATGCCGATGCTCACGCCGATCAGCAGCAGGCCCAGCAGCAGCAGCCAGCGCGGCCACAGCGTGGAGAGCCAGTCGGCCAGCAGCACGTAGAACGCCGAGCCGAGCACCGAGGCAAACAGGTTGCCGGTGCCGCCGATCACGGTGATGACCAGGATCATCTCGCTCGTGTGGTACTCGGCGTTGGACAGCGGCGCGATGCCGGTCATCATCGCGTGCAGGCCGCCGGCCAGGCCCGTGACGGCGCCCGAGATCACGAAGGCCAGCAGCTTGAAGCGCTTCAGGTCGTAGCCCACGGCGGCGGCGCGGTCCTCGTTGTCGCGGATGGCGAGCAGCGTGCGGCCGAAGACCGAATCGGTCACCTTGAGCAGCAGCGCGAACGCGGCCAGGAAGATCACCGCCACGAAGGCGTAGTACTTCCACGGCGTGTCCATGAAGGCCGGGCGCGGCACGTCGAGCAGGCCGTTGTCGCCGCCCGTGAGCCCCGAGGCCGTGTAGGCGATGAAATAGAACATCTGCGCGAAGGCCAGCGTGAGCATCACGAAGTAGGTGCCGCGCTGGCGGATGGCGACCCAGCCGACCACCGCTGCGCCCAGCGCGCCCATGCCGATGGCGGCGAGCAAGGCGAGCGGCATCGGCAGTTGCAGCCGCGTGAGCAGGATCGCGATGGTGTAGCTGCCCAGCCCGAAGAAGATGCCCTGGCCGAACGAGAGCAACCCCGTGTAGCCCAGCAGCAGGTTGCAGCCCAGGGCCGCGAGCGCGTAGATGAGCACTTCGCTCGCGAGCGAGCCCGAGCGCATGAACAGCGGCAACGCGAGCGCGACGATCAGCGCCAGCAGGAAGGTGTATTTCTTTGGCATGGCGCGTTCATCCTCTGCGGCCGAGCAGGCCATGCGGGCGCAGCAGCAGCACGGCGCCCATCGCGATGTAGATCATCAGGCTCGCCCCCGGCGGCCAGATGGTGCTCATGAGGCTTTGCACGATGCCGATCAGCACGCCGCCGACCAGCGCCCCGCTGAAGCTGCCGAGCCCGCCGATCACCACGACCACGAAGGCCACGCCCAGCGCCTCGACGCCCATGAAGGGCTCGGCCCCGCGAATGGGCGCAGCCAGCACACCGGCCAGCGCCGCCGTGGCCGCGCCGAGCGCGAACACCAGGCTGAACACGCGGAACACGTTGATGCCCAGCAGCGAGACCATCTCGGTCGATTCGCTGCCCGCACGCACCGCGCTGCCCAGGCGCGTGCCTTCGAGCACCCACCACAGCCCCACCGCGAGCACGGCGGTGAAGCCGATCACGAAGAGCCGGTACTTCGGGTAGATGAAGCTGCCCCACATCACCACGCCCTGCAGCAGGTCGGGCGTGGGCACGCTGTTGCCCAGCGGGCCCCAGAACACGATGACGATCTCCTGCACCGCGAGCGCCAGGCCTACGGTCACGAGGATGTGGAACTCGTGCGGCTTGGCGTACACGCGGCGCAGCAGCAGCTTCTCGGCCAGCCAGCCGAGCGCGCCGACGAACAGCGGCACCAGCACGAGCGCGGCCCAGAAGTTGAGCCCCCACTGCATGGCCTGGAAGCACAGGTAGGCGCCCAGCAGGTAGAAAGCGCCGTGCGCGAAGTTCACGAAGCGCAGCAGGCCGAACACGATGGACAAGCCAACGGCCAGCAGGAAATACAGCATGCCAATGCCGATTCCGTTGATGGTCTGGAGCAGGTAGACGGACATAGGTGTCGTGGGGGTGGCAAACGTGCAGGCGGCACGCGCCCTGCCCGCGCCCAAAAAACGGCGCGGGCGCGGCGCGAAGCCGGGCGGCGTCAGGCCAGCTTGCAGCCGGTCTTGTCGACGGGCAGGAAGGACTTGCCCGAGCTGACCACGTCCACGTAGTCGGCCGGGTTGGCCATCTTCGACTTCGCCTTGCCCTTGAGCAGGTAGTAGTCCTTGATGACCTGGTGGTCGGCCTTGCGGATTTCTTCCACGCCCGTGAGGCCGTCGAACTTCATGCCTTCGAGCGCCGCGACCACCGCCTTCGGATCGACCGTGCCGGCCTTCACGATGCCGTCGATGAGGATCTTGGTGCAGATGTACGAACCGGCCAGGCTGTAGTTGGGCACGATCTTGAGCTTGTCGGCGGTGCGCTTCACGAGGTCCTTGTTGAGCGGCGTGTCGACCGTGTGCCAGTACTGCGCGCCGAAGTAGACGCCGTCGCACAGGTCGGCGCCCAGCTCGTCGAACTGCTCCAGGCCCGAGGCCCAGGCCATGAGGATCGTCATGTTCTTGTGCATGCCGAAGCTCACCGCCTGGCGCAGCGCGGCCGACGACTGCGCACCGAAGTTCAGGAGCAGCAGCACGTCGGGCTTGGCGGCCATGGCGTTGGTGAGGTAGCCGCTGAACTCCTTGTCGTTGAGCGAGTGGTAGCTGTTGCCCACGTGCTCGATGCCCTTCTCCTGGAAGATGGTCTTGGCCGCGCTCAGCAGGCCGTCGCCGAACACGTACTGCGGCGTGATCGTGTACCAGCGCTTGGCCTTGGGCATGGCCGCGATCAGCGGGCGCACCGTCTGCTCGATGGCACCGAAGGTGGGCACCGACCAGCGGAAGGTGGCGGGGTTGCAGTCCTTGCCGGTGATCTCGTCGGCGCCCGCGGTGGTGATGAACAGGCCCCCGGCCTTCTCGGCCTCCTTGCCCATGGCCAGCGCTTCCGACGACAGGATGCCGCCGACGAAGAACTTCGCGCCCTGCTGCTGCGAGGCCTCCTGCACCTTGCGCACGGCCGTGGCCGGCTTGCCCTCGGTGTCGAGCACCGTGTAGGCCAGCGGCCGGTTCAGCACCTTGCCGTACTGCTCGATCGCCAGCTTGGTGCCCAGGTCGGCGAACTTGCCGTTGGCCGCGAAGGCACCCGACATGGGCACCGGCGCACCGAATCGGATCGCGTCGGTGGCCTGGGCGATGGCCGAGCGGCTCATCAGGAGCGAAGCCGGGGCGGCCGACAGGGCGGCGAGCTGAAGGAGTTGTCTGCGTTGCATGGGGTTCTCCGGTCGTGATGTGGGAAGTGGGGAAGAAAACACAGTGCCTGCGATCGCCGGCAATTTAAGCGGATAAATAGGATTAATATGTTGGTAAAAACCCGTTAGCAAGCCCCGTGCCCAAACCCAACCCGACCCTGCCGATGACGCCGTTAAGATCGCGCGCTGTTGCGCATCCCGCGCATCTCCCGATGTGCATGGATGGAGCGTTTTGATGAGAGTGGGGCACAACCCTCCGAAGCGGCAAAAGCTCTCGGACGTCATCGTCGAAGACGTCAAGCGATGGATCGTTGCCGAGCGCAAGCAGCCCGGCGACCGGCTACCGAACGAGAAGGAACTGATCGAGCTCTTCGGCTATTCGAAGAGCACGGTGCGCGAGGCGCTGAAGGCGCTCGAGGTGCGCGGGCTGATCTCGATCCGCACCGGCCCCGGCGGCGGCGCGTATCTGCAGCAGGTGTCGGTCGACCATGCGTCGGAGCCGCTGCGCAACTTCCTGCACTTTCACCACCTGGACGGCCACCACATCTACCAGCTGCGCAAGGCGCTGGAGCCCGAACTGGCCGTGAGCGTGGTCGGGCGGCTCACGCCCGAGCAGTTTGCGCGGCTCGAAGAGAACGTGCGCCTGTGCACCATCGAGCCGACCAACGAGGACGAGCTGCGCACGCAGCGCGAGGCCGAGCTGGCCTTTCACACGATGCTGGCCGAGGCCTGCCCCAACCCGGTGCTGTCCTTCATGTGCCGCTTTCTCAACGACCTGCTGCGCGACCTCGTCGTCTACAAGAAGGCGCTGGACCACCACCACTTCGGCGAGACCAACGTGGACTACCACACGCAGCTGCTGGCGGCCTACCGCAAGGAAGATGCGGACGAGGTGCGGCGGTTGATGGTGGAGCACATGGTGGATGCGGAGCACCATATGCATGAGATGGAAGCGCACATCGGGGCGAAGCACTTGTTGCTGCCCAGCGGACAGCGATAGCACCACAAAGGTCTAGAAGACCTTGCGGAACCGCTCGGCCCTGCCGAAGCGCACGGCGACAGTGCCGTTCGCCTCGAATCCGCATCGAAGGTAGAACGACCCGGCGTGTGGATTGCCGGTGACGTGGAGTGCCGACGCACCCTGGCGCCGGGAAAGCTCGACACAGTGCGCGACCAATGCCTTGCCGATACCGCGACGCCATGCCTCGGGCTCGACGAACAATCCATCGAGTTCGGCGCTGCCGTCATCGTTGGGCAGCACGACAGCGAATCCCGCCGTCACGCCATGGAGCTCTGCCACGAACACCCGGCCATCGACGATCTGGGCCAGAGGCAGTTCGATGGCGTCCGGGTCGGACTGAATCGCCTCGCGATCGCCAGGGTTCGCGAGCGATGCGCGCCGCTGCAAGTCTTCGAGTGCCCGGTGTTCCGACGCAAGTGCAGGGCGAATACGCAGGGGTGTTTCGGTCATCTGGGGTGGTTTCAGTGCCTTCAGATCTTCGCACCGCCATGCGCCTGCTCCAGGCACGCCTGAAACGCCAATACCGCCCGCGAAGGCTTCGGCGAGCGCCGCAGCAAACTCACGAACCGGCACGCATAGTTGAAGCGCGCCGGCAGCACCGCCTTCATGAGCCCGCGCTGCTCGAACACCTGCGCGTAGTGGTCGGGCAGAAAGCCCAGGAAGCGCCCCGACAGGATCAGCGTCGCAATCGCCTCCTGGTCGAACCCCGTCGCCTTGCGCGACAGCCGCGCCCGGTGGCTCAGCTCCATGTTCGGCGAGTGATACCCCAGCCCGGCGAAATGGTGTTCGCCCAGCTTCGACCAGGTGAGCTTGCCGTGCGGGCTGTCGAACAGCGGATGCCCCTGGCCGCAGTACAGCAGCATGGTCTCGTCGAACAGGTCGGCATACACCAGGCTCTTCGAGCTGCGGTGCGCCGGGATGATGCCAATCTGGAAATTGCCCTCCAGCACGCCCTGCTCGATGGCGTTGATGGAGCCCACGTGCACCGCTAGGTTCACCTCGGGCGCGATCTCGGTGAAGCGCGCAATGGCCTCGCCGATGCGCGCCTTCGGGTTGGTCGCGGTCTTGTCGAACAGCGCCACGTCGAGCTGGCCGCCCATGCGGTTGTGGATGTCGTCGATGCTGCCGCGAAAGGCGTCGACCGAGGCCAGCAGGCGCAGCGTCTCGTCGTACACGCGCTGGCCCTCGGCCGTGAGCGCAAAGCCCGCCCGGCCGCGCCGGCACAGCACGAGGCCCAGGCGGGTTTCCAGGTCTTTCACGTGGCGGCTCACGGTCGAGGTGCCGATGTTCAGCTCCAGCTCGGCCGCCGCCATGCCGCCGCAGTCGACCACGCTCTTGAACACCTTGAGCAGGCGCAGGTCCATGTCGCTGAGCTGCCCCAGCACGGCGCGGTTGCGGGTGCCCTGGGCAGCGGTTTCGTCGGCGGGCGGGGCCTTGGCCTTTACTTGCATGGATCGTCAAGTGAACATTGATATTGCGCCATTCTCCACACTGAAGGCGTTGCGAACAATCGGCGCATCCCTTCACCCCCGGAGCCCGCCTTGCGCGGGATGCGCCATGACCCTCGCCACACCCGCCATCGAACCCACGCCCACCGCGCGCACCGACGCCGCCTGGCTCGAGGCGCACTGGATGCCCTACACCGGCAACCGCAACTTCAAGGCCGATCCGCGGATCATCGTGGAGGCCAAGGGCGCCTACTTCACCGACAACGACGGCCGCAAGATCTTCGACGGCCTGTCGGGCCTGTGGTGCTCGGGCCTGGGCCACGGCCGCCCCGAGATCACCGAGGCGGTGAGCCGCCAGATCGCCAAGCTCGACTACTCGCCCGCCTTCCAGTTCGGCCACCCGCTCTCGTTCGAGCTGGCCAACAAGATCAAGGAACTGACGCCCGCCGGCCTGGACTACGTGTTCTTCACCGGCTCGGGCTCCGAAGCCGCCGACACCTCGCTGAAGATGGCGCGCGCCTACTGGCGCACCAAGGGCCAGGCCGGCAAGACGCGCCTGATCGGCCGCGAGAAGGGCTACCACGGCGTGAACTACGGCGGCATCTCGGTGGGCGGCATCGCGGCCAACCGCAAGCTGTTCGGCCAGGGCGTCGAGGCCGACCACCTGCCGCACACGCAGCTGGCCAGCAATGCCTTCTCGCGCGGCATGCCCGAAAGCGGCGCCGAGCTGGCCGACCGCCTGCTCGACCTCATTGCGCTGCACGACGCCTCGACCATCGCGGCCGTGATCGTGGAGCCCTTCGCGGGTTCAGCCGGCGTGGTGATTCCGCCCAAGGGCTACCTGAAGCGTCTGCGCGACATCTGCACGGCCAACAACATCCTGCTGATCTTCGACGAAGTGATCACCGGGTTCGGCCGCTGCGGCGCGCTCACGGGCGCCGATGCCTTCGGCGTCACGCCCGACATCATGAACATCGCCAAGCAGGTCACCAACGGCGCGCAGCCGCTGGGCGCCGTGGTGGCCAGCAAGGACATCTACGACACCTTCATGGCCGCCGGCGGCCCCGAGTACATGCTCGAGTTCCCGCACGGCTACACCTACGGCGCGCACCCCGTGGCCTGCGCCGCCGGCATCGCGGCGCTCGACGTGCTGCAGAAGGAAGACATGATCGGCCGCGTGCAGACGCTGGCCCCGCACTTCGAGAACGCCGTGCACAGCCTCAAGGGCAGCAAGCACGTCGCCGACATCCGCAACTACGGCCTGGCCGCCGGCATCACCATCGCCGCGCTGCCGGGCGAGCCCGCACGCCGCCCCTACGAGATCGCGATGAACTGCTGGAAGAAGGGCTTCTACGTGCGCTACGGCGGCGACACGATCCAGCTCGCACCGCCGTTCATCGCCGAGAAGGCCGAGATCGACCGCATGGTCAATGCGCTCGCAGACGCCCTCGCAGAAACCAACTGATCCCTTTCCGAGACCTGAAGACATGCAACACGACAAGAACGTCACCGCCACCATCGGCCACTTCATCGACGGCAAGCACGTCGGCGGCGGCAGCCGCGTGCAGCCGGTGTTCGACCCCGCCACCGGCCTGTCGGCCAAGAGCGTCGCGCTCGCCGACAAGCTCACGGTCGAGCAGGCGATCGCCTCGGCGCAGGCCGCCTTCCCGGCCTGGCGCAACACGCCGCCGCTCAAGCGCGCCCGCGTGATGAGCCGCCTGAAGACGCTGCTCGAGGAAAACGCCGACACCATCGCCGCGCTGATCACCGCCGAGCACGGCAAGGTGCTGGCCGACGCGCACGGCGAGCTGCAGCGCGGCATCGAGAACGTCGAGTACGCCAGCTACGTGCCCGAGCTGCTCAAGGGCGAGCACAGCAAGAACGTGGGCCCGTCGATCGACTCGTGGAGCGAGTTCCAGGCCATGGGCGTGGCGGCCGGCATCACGCCGTTCAACTTCCCGGTCATGGTGCCGCTGTGGATGTGGCCGATGGCCGTGGCCTGCGGCAACACCTTCGTGCTCAAGCCTTCGGAGCGCACGCCCTCCTCCACGCTGTTCATGGCCGAACTCGCGCTGCAGGCCGGCCTGCCGCCGGGCGTGCTGAACGTGGTCAACGGCGACAAGGAAGCGGTCGACACGCTGCTGACCGACCGCCGCGTGAAGGCCGTGAGCTTCGTGGGCTCGACGCCCATCGCCGAATACATCTACACCACGGGCACGGCCCACGGCAAGCGCGTGCAGGCGCTGGGCGGCGCCAAGAACCACGCGGTGGTGATGCCCGACGCCGACATCGGCAACGCCGTGAGCGCGCTCATGGGCGCGGCCTACGGCTCGTGCGGCGAGCGCTGCATGGCGATCCCGCTGGTGGTGGCCGTGGGCGACGCCACCGCCGACGCGGTGGTCGAAGGCCTGAAGGTCGAGATCGCCAAGATGAAGGTCGGCCCCGGCACCGACAACGGCAACGACATGGGCCCGCTGGTGACCCAGCCGCACTTCGAGAAGGTCAAGGCCTTCGTCGACGCGGGCGTGGCCGCCGGCGCCAAGCTGGTGGTCGACGGCCGCGGCATCCAGGTCGAGGGCCACGAAGGCGGCTACTACCTGGGCGCCTGCCTTTTCGACCACGTGAAGCCCGGCATGACGATCTACCAGGAAGAGATCTTCGGCCCGGTGCTCGGCGTGGTGCGCGTGAAGACGCTGCAGGAAGCCATGGACCTGATCGACGCGCACGAGTACGGCAACGGCACCTGCATCTTCACGCGCGACGGCGAGGCCGCGCGCTGGTTCAGCGACAACATCCAGGTCGGCATGGTCGGCATCAACGTGCCGCTGCCGGTGCCCGTGGCGTACCACTCGTTCGGCGGTTGGAAGCGTTCGCTGTTCGGCGACCTGCACGCCTACGGCCCGGACGCCGTGCGCTTCTACACCAAGCGCAAGACCGTCACGCAGCGTTGGCCTTCGGCCGGCGTGCGTGAAGGGACGATGTTCTCGTTCCCCTCGAACCGTTGATGCGGTCTCCGCAGGTCAGGCTTTATCAGCCTTGCCTGCGGCGTTCGCGAGCTTGCTGAGCATGCGGTCCACCAGCCATGGCTGGCGGTCCTCATCCTCAGCGCGTTCCTTGCGGCGGATCGCGTTGCGCACGACGATAGAGCCGACATAGCGCATGGGCTCCGGCGGAAAGTAGCCCAGCGGCCCGTTCGTGATCGGGCTGCGCGTCCATGCGTTGTCCTGGTCGAGCACCAGCGACGACAGGATCTGCCCGCCCATGTAGGTCGGCCCCACCCCGTTGCCCGAGTAGCCGAAGCCGTAGTAGATGTGCGGCGCGCCATCGAGCTTGCCGAAGAACGGAAAGCCCGTCACCGAGCGGTCGGACGGGCCGTTCCAGCTCGCGGTGATCGGCGTGTCGCGCAATGCCGGGAAGAACGAATGCAGGGCCTGCGTGAGCTCGCCCTCGTAGGGCGAGCGCTCGTCGAACACCTTGGCCATGCGGCCGCCCCAGGCGAAGGTGTTGCCGCCCTTGCCCAGCATGATGCGGCCGTCGACCGTGCTGCGGTAGTAGTACACGAAGGTGCGCGAGTCGAGCACCGACACGCCGTCGGTCAGCCCGATCTGCTGCAGCAGATCGGGGCAGCGCTCGGTGATGATCATGTCGCTCGACACGATGGCGATGGTCCGCTCGAACTGCGGGAAGCGGCTGGCCATCCACGCGTTCATCGCCAGCACCAGTTTCTTCGCGCGCACGCGCCCGGTGGGCGTGTGCACCACCACGGGCTGGTCGGTGCTGAAGTCGAGCATCGGCGTGCGCTCGTGGATGCGGATGCCCATGGCCAGCGCCACGCGCCGCAGCCCGCGCACCAGCTTGCCCGGGTGCACGGTGGCGGCGATCGGCGAGTACACGCCGGCCAGGTTGCGCGCCGAGCCCGAGCGCCGCGCCACCTCGTCGGGCGGCAGCGCGTGGTACGAGTGGATGCCGCGCGCCTCCAGCGCCTGCATCATCGGATCGAGCGTGCCGATCTGCGCCTGCGAGGTCGCGGTGTAGAGCGTGCCGTCGCGCCGCAGCTCGGCGTCGATGCCGTGCGCCGCGCAGAAGTCGGCGATGTGCCCCACCGCCGCTTCCGACGCCTTCACGAGGCGCACCGCCTCGTCTTCGCCGAACAGCCGCCGCAGGGTCAGGAACTTGGCCGACCAGGTGAGCAGGCAACCGCCGTTGCGCCCGCTGGCGCCGGCGCCGCACAGGTCGCTTTCGAGGATGACGATGTCGAGCGCGGGCGCCTGCAGCTTGGCCTGGATGGCCGTCCACAGGCCGGTGAAGCCGCCGCCGACGATGCAGACGTCGGCGGTGGTTTCACCTTGCAGCGCCGGGGCCAGATCGCCATCGTTGAAGAGCGCTTGTTCGATCCAGAAGGGGCGCATCCGTGTGCCTTAAGCGGTGGTGAGGGCTTGCCGGTGCTCGGCGGAACTGATCTCGAGGTGGCGCACGAAGTGCGCGAGGCCGGGCATGTCGGCATCGGCCAGCTTGGCCGTGTCGTCCCACTGCCGCAGGCGCACTGCGTCCATCGCATACGGCAGCGTCTCGAAAGCCTTGGCCTGTGCCTCGTCGAAGACGCCGCCCTGCAACTGCAGGCTGCGCTCCGAGTCGGGCGACAGCGCCTCCAGGTAGCCGGGCACGCGCGCGCACAGGAAGCGCTTGGCGTCCACATGCAGCCGGATCGGCTCCAGCGTGGCCGGGCCGAACAGCGCGCGCAGGAACGGCAGGCAGCGGTACTGGTGCAGGTCGTCCAGGCCCTGCTGCGTCGGCGTGCCGCCGAAGTCGTGCAGCAGGTGGCCCAGGTCGTGCAGCAGGGCGGCGGCGATCAGCGCGCTGTCCGCCCCCTCCTGCTCGGCCAGGTGCGCCGACTGCAGCGCATGTTCGAGCTGCGTGACCGGCTCGCCGTCGTACTGCGCGTGGCCCTTGGTCTCGAAGAGGCCGACGATGTCGGGGATGCTGAGGCTCATGGTTACCAGGGCAGCGAGTAGGTCTTGGTGTTGGTGAAGCTCTTCATCGCTTCGAGCACGCCTTCCTTGTAGCCCAGGCCCGAGTCCTTGATGCCGCCGAAGGGCGTGAGCTCCAGGCGGTAGCCCGGCACTTCGCGCACATTGACGCTACCCACGTTCAGCTCGCGGATGAAGCGCGTGATGTAGTCCAGGCGGTTGGTGCAGATCGAGGACGACAGGCCGTAGGCCGTGCCATTGGAGATGCGGATCGCCTCGTCGATGTTCTTGAAGCGGATCACCGGCGACACGGGGCCGAAGGTCTCGTGCTTGGCCACGGTCATCTCGGGGTCGACATGGTCGAGCACGGTGGGCGAATAGAGCGCACCGCGGCGTTCGTTGCCGTAGAGCAGCTTGGCGCCGGCGGCGATGGCTTCGTTGACCACGGCTTCGAACTGCTTGGCCGCCGCTTCATCGATCACGGTGCCCATGTCGGTGTCGGGGTCCATCGGGTCGCCGTACTTCAGGGCGCGGGTCTTCTCGACCAGCAGCTCCACGAAGCGGTCGGCCACCGACTCGTGCACCAGCATGCGCTTCACGGCTGTGCAGCGCTGCCCCGAGTTCTTGTAAGACCCGTTGGCAGCCAGCGTCGCAGCCTCCTCGATGTCCGCGTCTTCCATCACGATGATCGGGTCGTTGCCGCCCAGCTCCAAAATCTGGCGCTTGTAGGTGGCCTTGCCCGCGATGTACTTGCCGATGGGCACGCCACCCGTGAAGGTGACCAGGTCGACGTCGGCGTTGGTCAGCAGCTCGTCGGCAATTTCCTTCGGGTCGCCCGTGAGCACCGACAGCATCTGCGGCGGCAGTCCGGCCTCGTACAGGATGTCGGCCAGCAGGAAGGCCGTGAGCGGCGTCTTCTCGCTGGGTTTCAACACGATGCGGTTGTTGGTCGCAATGGCCGGCGCCACCTTGTGGATCACCTGGTTCAGCGGGTGGTTGAACGGCGTGATGGCGGTGATGGCGCCCAGCAGCGGCTCGCGCATCGTGTAGACCTTGCGGCTCTTGCCGTGGTGCGTGAGGTCGCAGGAGAACACCTGGCCGTCGTCCACCAGCGCCTGGTTGGCGGCGAACAGCAGCACGTCGGAGGCGCGGCCCACTTCGTACAGCGAGTCCTTGCGCGACAGGCCCGATTCGAGCGTGATGGTGCGCGACATTTCATCCAGGCGCGAGGCGATGATCTCGCCGGCGCGCATGAGGATCTTGTAGCGCTCGTAGCGCGTGAGCGTGGGCTTGTAGTCGCGGGCGATGCGCAGGGCATTGCGCACGTCGTCCAGCGTGGCCTTGGGCACGGTGGCGATCACCTCGCCGGTGTAGGGGTAGGTGACCTCGATGGTGCGGTCGCGGTGAACTTTCTCGCCCGCGATGCGCAGCGCTTCGCGGTGGACGGTGCCTGGCTTCAGGATGGCTTGGCTCATGAGTGCTTGCTCCGTGCGGTGTCAGCGTGCGTGGTTCAGGGCGAGGTCGAGCGCATCGAAGTTGCGCAGCCGGCGGCCGGGGGCAATGCCTTCGACCGGGCGGTTGCAGATCAGCGGCACCTTCTGCTCCGAGACACCGCCGTGCGAGCGCAGCGGCACTTCGAGTGCCGACAGGTCGTGGCGGCTGGCGGCGGTGCCGATGACGGTGCTCTGCTCGCTCACCACCACGATGTCGCCGATGCGGTCCGGCGGCAGCTCGAAGCGCTTGGCGGCTTCGGCGCGCGAGAGCACGAGCTCCATGCCCGGAATGCCCTTGATGCGTTCGATCCAGCCCGGCACGCTGGCTTCATCGGGTGCGTACACGGTGGCGAAGGAGCCGAGCGCGCCGTGGTGCACCACGTAGGGGTCGGTGATCGGCAGGATCACGCGGGCTTTTTCGGCACCGTACCAGCCGTCGAGCACGTCCTGCAGGTAGATCACATTGGGCGAACCGTCCGCGCCATGCTTGTCGTTCATGCCGTGGTCGGCCGTGAGCACGATGGTGGCGCCCAGCGCGTCGAGCTGCGCAAGGTAGCCGTCCATCATCTTGTAGAAGGCATTCGCGGCGGGGCTGCCCGGCGCGGCCTTGTGCTGCACGTAGTCGGTGGTCGACAGGTACATGAGGTCGGGACGCTGCGATTCCATCAGCTTCACGCCGGCGGCGAACACGAACTCCGACAGCTCCGCGCTGTAGACCGAAGGCACCGGCATGCCGACCATGTCGAGCACGTTGTCGATGCCGTTCTCTTCCATCGTCACCTGGTCCGACTTCTCCGACGAGAAGCAGATGCCCTTCATCTTGTGGCCCAGCAGCTTGCGCAACTTGTCCTTGGCCGTGACCACCGCGAGCTTCGCGCCTGCATCGGCAAACGCGGCCAGCACGGTGCCGGCGCGCAGGTACTTGGGGTCGTTCATCATCACTTCCTGGCCCAGCTCACGGTCGAAGAAGTAGTTGCCGCAGATGCCGTGCACCGCAGGCGGCGCGCCGGTCACGATCGACAGGTTGTTGGGGTTGGTGAACGAGGGCACGACGCAGTCGGCGAGCAGGTCGGCGCCGTCCTTGCGCATGCGGGCGATGTAGGGCGCCACGCCGGCCGCAATGGCCGCGTCGAGGTAGGCCGGCTCGCAGCCGTCCACGCACACGACCACGATCGGACGCGCCATCCAGCGATAGCTCCTGGCATTGACTTCAAGTGTCTCCGGTGTCATTTCAGACTTCCTTTTGGGGTGGGTGGTTCGGGGTAGCGGTGGTGTTGCTGGAGGTGGCCGCATCGGCGTCGATGCGGCCGAAGGCCTTGTGCATGCGTGCGCGGCTGCCGGCCACGTGTTCGCGCAGCGCGCGCCCTGCCGTGTCGGGGTTGCCGCTGGCGATGGCGTCGACGATGTGGCTGTGCTCGTCGGCCGAGACCCGCAGGCCGCCGCCGCTGTCGAGCGCGCGCATTCTGAAAAGGTGCAGCTCCTTGACGAGCCGCTTGTAGGTTTCGGTGAGCTTCTTGCTGCCGGCCGTGTCGAGCAGGATCTCGTGGAACTGCAGGTTGAGCTGCGCGTACTGCTCCACGTCCTGCGCCTGGGCCGCCGAGCGCATGGCGTCGACCATGGCGCGCAGGCGCTCCACGGCGTCGGGCTGGATGGCCAGCGCCACGCGCCGGCCGATGATTTCTTCCAGCGCCTCGCGCAGTTCGTAGATCTCGTCGGCCTCCTCGAACGCGATCTCGCGCACGAAGACACCGCGGTTCTTCTCGTTGCGCACGAGGCCGGCTTCTTCCAGCGCGCGCAGCGCCTCGCGGATCGGGCCGCGGCTGGTGTTGAAGCGCTGCGAGAGCTCGCTCTCGTTGATGCGGCTGCCCACGGGGAGCTCGCCCGTCATGATCAAACGCTCGATTTCTTCCTGCATCAGCATCGGCAGCGAGCTGGACTGGAGGAACGCGAGGGCGGCGGAGTGATTGCTGGTGACCATGGGGCGTATTTTCCCGAAGGATCGTCAACTGTCAACAATTTTTTATTGACAGTCATCAATCAGCAACCTACATTGCAAACACCGGATGGCGTTGCCCACCCTCGCGCCGGCGCCAGCCCTCACCCTTCTTCAGTGACAGCCAGCCTTTCAGGAGAAACAGATGACGATGAAACAAAGCACGCGCCGTCTCACGGCCGCCCTGTGTGTTGCGGCCCTCGGCCTCATGTCCGGCAGTGCGTGGGCGCAAAAGACGCCGCTCCTGGTCTACACGGCGCTCGAGACCGACGCCATGAAGCTCTACAAGGACGCGTTCGAGAAGGCCAACCCCGACATCGAGGTGAAGTGGGTGCGCGACTCCACCGGCATCGTCACCGCCAAGCTGCTGGCCGAAAAAGCCAACCCGCAGGCCGACGTGGTGGCCGGCCTGGCCGCCAGCAGCCTGGCGCTGCTGCAACAGGAAGGCATGCTGCTTCCTTATGAGCCCAAGGGCTTCAAGGAGCTGAACCCCGCGTACTCCGACGCCGCGCGCCCGCCCGCCTGGGTCGGCATGGACGTGTGGGCCGCCACCATCTGCTTCAACACGGTCGAGGCCAAGAAGCTCGGCCTGCCCAAGCCCGAGAGCTGGAAGGACCTGACCAAGCCCGTCTACAAGGGCACGATCTCGATGCCGCACCCCGCCTCCAGCGGCACCGGCTACCTCGACGTGTCGTACTGGCTGCAGAACATGGGCGACGCCGAAGGCTGGAAGTACATGGACGCGCTGCACCAGAACATCGCGCAGTACGTGCACTCGGGCTCCAAGCCCTGCAAGCAGGCCGGCGCGGGCGAGTTCCCCATCGGCATCTCGTTCGAGTTCCGCGCGCACCAGGTGAAGAAGTCGGGCGCGCCGGTCGACCTGATCTTCCCCAAGGAAGGCCTGGGCTGGGACATCGAGGCCACCAGCCTCATGAAGACCAGCACGAAGCTGGCGCAGGGCAAGCGCTTTGCCGACTGGATGGCGAGCAAGGAGGCCAACCAGATCAGCGCGCGCTGGTGGGCCGTGGTGGCCTACCCGGGCGTGGTCTCCAAGCTGGAAGGCATTCCGGACAACTACGAGAAGCTGCTGGCCAAGAACGACCTGAATTGGGCTGCGAAAAACCGCGAACGCATCCTCGCTGAATGGAGCAAGCGCTACGAAGGCAAGGCCGAACCCAAGTAAGCCCGACGGCATCCCCCGGTTTTCAATTCAAGGGTGCCGCCGCAGCTGGTGACGCCCTCCAACGACGAGTGCGAAAAATGGACATGACCGACACCCGCTTCATCGCCAGCCAGTTGACTCCCACCTCGGCCCCGCCCGCGGCCCTCGAGATCGTCGGTGTTCGCAAGGACTTCGAGACCTTCAGCGCGCTGCGCGACGTGCACCTGCGCGTGAACCCGGGCGAGATGCTGTGCTTTCTCGGCCCCTCGGGCTGCGGCAAGACCACGCTGCTGCGCATCATCGCGGGCCTGGAGACGCAGACCGCCGGGCAGATCCTGCAGAACGGCAAGGACGTCTCGTGGCTCTCGCCGGACAAGCGCGACTACGGCATCGTGTTCCAGTCGTATGCGCTCTTTCCCAACCTGTCGATCGCCGAGAACGTGGGCTACGGCCTCGTCAACAGCCGTGCGAAGCGGGGCGAGATCAAGGCACGCGTCGACGAGCTGCTGAAGCTGGTCGGCCTGCCGACCTCGGGCGCCAAGTACCCGAGCCAGCTCTCGGGCGGCCAACAGCAGCGCGTGGCCCTGGCCCGCGCGCTGGCCACGCGGCCCGGCCTGCTGCTGCTGGACGAGCCGCTGTCGGCGCTCGACGCGCTGGAGCGCATCCGCCTGCGCGGCGAGATCCGCCGGCTGCAGAAGCAGGTCGGCATCACGACCATCATGGTCACGCACGACCAGGAAGAAGCGCTGTCGATGGCCGATCGCATCGTGGTGATGAACCACGGCGTGATCGAGCAGGTCGGCACGCCGATGGAAATCTACGAGCAGCCGGCCACGCCCTTCGTGGCCGACTTCGTGGGCAAGGTCAATGTGCTGCGCGCGATGGCGCTGGGCAACCAGCGCTTCCAGGTCGGCGACATGGAACTGCAGTGCGACGCCTGCGACGGCGCCTTCGAGCCCGGCGACGCGGTCAACCTCTACCTGCGGCCCGAAGACCGCGCGGTGGAGCACCTGCGCGAGGACACGCCCAACCGCCTGCAGGCCAAGGTCACGAAGGTCGAGTTCCTGGGCGGCCTGTGCATTGCCGAAGTGACGGCCGACGCACTGCACGGCCAGACACTGGGCCTGCACTTCTCGCTGAACCAGCTGCACGACCTGGACATCCGCGAGGGCAACACGATCGACATCGCGCTGCGCGCCAACCGCATCCGCGCCTTTGCCGCGCGCACCGCCAAGCCATGAACACGCTGGCACACCCCCGCCCTGTGCTCGCCGCACGCCCCGCCCTGCGCTGGAGCCGCGACGAGACCATCGCGCGCGCCATCCTGTTCGTGGTGATGGCGATGCTGTTCGTGTTCCTCATCGCGCCGCTGCTCACCATCCTGGCCCACGCGGTGCAGGACAAGAACGGCCGCTTCGTCGGCCTGGCCCACTTCATCACCTACTTCCAGACGCCGAGCCTGCTGCGCGCGGCCTGGAACTCGGTGTGGGTGTCGGCCGCGGTGGTGATGATCTCGGTGCCCACGGCCTTCGTGTTCGCCTATGCGCTCACGCGCAGCCGCATGCCGGCGCCGCTGAAGGCGGTGTTCCGGCTCATCGCGCTCATTCCACTGCTCGCGCCCTCGCTGCTGTCGGCCATCTCGTTCGTGCAGTGGTTCGGCAACCAGGGCGCGCTCAAGTTCCTGCTGGGCGGCGCCTCGATCTACGGCGCGCCCGGGATCATCCTGGCCGAGGTCTACAACACCTTTCCGCACGCGCTGATGATCCTGGTCACCGCGCTGTCGCTGGCCGATGGCCGGCTGTACGAAGCGGCCACCGCGCTGCGCACGCGGCCCTTGCGCCAGTTCATGACGATCACCCTGCCCTCGTGCAAGTACGGCCTGATCAGCGCGGCCACCGTCGTCTTCACCTACGTGGTGAGCGACTTCGGCGCGCCCAAGGTCATCGGCGGCAACTTCAACGTGCTGTCGGTCGACGTGTTCAAGCAGGTGGTGGGCCAGCACAACTTCTCCATCGGCGCGGTGGTCGGCATGCTGCTGCTCATTCCGTCGATCATTTCCTTCGTGATCGACTACGTGGTGCGGCGCAAGCTGAAGGCGCAGCTCACGGCGCGCTCGGTGCCCTACACGCCCAAGCCCCGCAAGCTGGCCGATGCGCTGCTCACGCTGTTCTGCACCGTGGTCTGCAGCCTGCTGCTGGCCACCATCGGCATGGCGGTCTACACCTCGGCGATCTCGCTGTGGCCCTACGACCTGTCGTTCACGCTCAAGCACTACCACTTCGTGCTCATCGAGAGCGACATGGCGGCCGCCTACGGCAACAGCCTGCTGGTGGCCATGGTCACCGCGGTGGCCGGCTCGCTCATCGTGTTCGTGGGCGCCTACCTGATCGAGAAGACGCGCAACCTGGGCCTCATGCGCAAGGGCATGCACCTGATGGCGGTGCTGTCGATGGCGGTGCCGGGCCTGGTGCTGGGCCTGGGCTACGTGATGTTCTTCAACCATCCGTCCAACCCGCTGAACTTTTTGTACCAGACGATGGCGATCCTGGTCATCTCGATGGTGGTGCACTACTACACCTCGAGTCACCTCACGGCGGTGACGGCGCTCAAGCAGATCGACAACGAGTTCGAAGCCGTGTCGGCCTCGCTCAAGGTGCCGTTCTTCAAGACCTTCCTGCGCGTGACGGTGCCGGTGTGCCTGCCGGCCATCCTGGACATCGGGCGCTACTTCTTCGTGGTGTCGATGGCCAGCCTCTCGTGCGCCATCTTCCTGTACACGCCGGAAACCATCCTCGCGTCGGTCGCGATCATGCACCTGGACGACGCCGGCGACATCGGCCCGGCCGCCGCGCTGGCCAGCCTGATCGTCGTCACCTCGACGCTGGTGTGCATCGCCTACGCACTGCTCACCCGCGTGCTGCTCGCACGCACGCAGGCCTGGCGCAACCTCGCCCGTGGCTGAACGAACACCCTACCTCTCGCCCCTCATTCCCTTTCCCTGCCTGGAGACACCATGAGTCAAGCCGCCCACCCCATCCTGCTCACGCCCGGCCCCCTGACCACCTCGGACCGCACCCGCCAAGCGATGCTGCGCGACTGGGGTTCATGGGACGCCGACTTCAACCAGATCACGGCGCGCATCCGCAAGGAAGTGCTCAACATCGTGCACGGCACGGGCACGCACGAATGCGTGCCCTTGCAAGGCAGCGGCACCTTCTCGGTGGAAGCGGCCATCGGCACGATCGTGCCGCGCAACGGCCATGTGCTGGTGCCGAGCAACGGCGCCTACTGCCAGCGCCTGGCCAAGATCTGCAAGGTGCTGGGCCGCAAGCTCACCACCATCGACTACACCGAAGAGAAGCAGGTCTCGCCCGCCGACGTCGACCGTGCGCTCGCAGCCGACCCCAGCATCACCCACGTCGCGGTGGTGCACTGCGAAACCGGCGCGGGCGTGCTCAACCCGCTGCACGAGATCGCGCTGGTCGTCGCCAAGCACGGACGCGGCCTGATCATCGATGCGATGAGCTCCTTCGGCGCGCTGGAGATCGATGCGCGCAAGACGCCCTTCGACGCCGTGGTCGCCGCCTCGGGCAAGTGCCTCGAAGGCGTGCCGGGCATGGGCTTCGTCGTCATCAAGCGCAGCACGCTCGAAAAGTGCGAAGGCAACTGCCACTCGCTGAGCATGGACCTGTACGACCAGTGGGTCTACATGGAGAAGACCACGCAGTGGCGCTTCACGCCGCCCACGCACGTGGTGGCCGCGCTCGACACCGCCATTGCGCAGTACATCGAGGAAGGTGGCCTGCCCGCACGCGGCGGACGCTATGCGCGCAACTGCAAGGCGCTCATCGACGGGCTGGCCACGCTGGGTTTCCGCAGCTTCCTCGACCCGGCCATCCAGGCGCCGATCATCGTCACCTTCCATGCGCCCGACGATGCCAACTACGACTTCAAGACCTTCTACCAGGAGGTGAAGAAGCGCGGCTACATCCTCTACCCCGGCAAGCTGACGCAGGTCGAGACCTTCCGCGTGGGCTGCATGGGGCACTTCGGCGACGCGGGCATCCCGGGCGCGGTGGCGGCGATTGCCGACACGCTGAAAGCCATGGGCATCCGGCAGGTGACCGCGGCCGTCGCGGCCTGAAGCACCTGTGAGCAGACCGGCGCATTGCAGCGCCGGTCCTACAACGCGGGGGTGATGCGCTTCGCATAATGCCCCGCATGACGGTTCTGCGCAGCGACATCCCTGCCCGCCTGGACCGCCTGCCGTGGTCGCGCTGGCACTGGCGCGTGGTGATCGCGCTGGGCGTGGCCTGGATCCTCGACGGCCTCGAGGTCACGCTGGTGGGCTCCATCGGCGCGGTGCTGGAGCGGCCCGACACGCTCGGGCTCACGGCGGCAGAAATCGGCTGGTCGGGTTCGATCTACATCGCGGGCGCGGTGATCGGCGCGCTGGTGTTCGGCCGGCTCACCGACCGGCTCGGGCGCAAGAAGCTCTTCCTGCTCACGCTCGTGGTCTACACGCTCGGCACGCTGGCCACGGCCTTCTCCCCCAACTTCGCCTTCTTCGCGCTGTGCCGCTTCGTCACGGGGCTGGGCATCGGCGGCGAGTACGCGGCCATCAACTCGGCCATCGACGAACTCATTCCGGCGCGTGTGCGCGGGCGCGTCAACCTCGCGATCAACGGCAGCTTCTGGATCGGTGCGGCGCTCGGCGCGGCGCTGAGCCTCGTGCTGCTCGATGCGCGCGTGATCGGCCCCGTGTGGGGCTGGCGCGCGGGCTTCGCGCTGGGCGCGGTGCTGGCGGTAGCCATCCTGCTGGTGCGGCGCCATGTGCCCGAGAGCCCGCGCTGGCTCATCGCGCACGGACGCGCGGATGAGGCCGAGCGCATCGTCGCGGACATCGAGCGCGAAGTCGAAGTGCAGCACGGCCCGCTGCCCGCCGCGCAAGGCCACGTCATGTACACCGCCGCACGCCAGAACAGCCCGCCGATGCGCGAGGTGGCGCGCGTGCTGCTGCGGCGCTACCCGGCGCGCAGCGTGGTGGCGACGGCGCTCATGGTGTCGCAGGCCTTTTTCTACAACGCGATCTTTTTTACCTACGCGCTGGTGCTCACGCGCTTCTACGGCGTGGCCGAGGGCCGCGTGGCGCTGTACATCTTTCCGTTCGCGCTGGGCAACGTGCTCGGGCCGCTGCTGCTGGGCCCGCTGTTCGACAGCGTGGGCCGACGCCGGATGATCGCGCTGACCTATGTGCTGGCCGGCGTGGGCCTGGCGCTCACGGGCTGGGCCTTCATGCAGGGCTGGCTCGACGCGCGCAGCCAGGCGCTGTGCTGGTCGGCGGTGTTCTTTCTTGCGTCGGCGGCGGCCAGCTCGGCCTACCTGACGGTGAGCGAGGTGTTCCCGCTGGAGATGCGCGCCATGGCCATCGCGATCTTCTATGCCATCGGCATGGGCGCGGGCGGCTTCGTGGCGCCGGTGCTGTTCGGCCTGCTGATCGAGACCGGCAGCCGCGGCGCGGTGATGGTGGGCTACCTGATCGGTGCCGTGCTGGTCATCGTCGCGGGGCTGCTGGCGCTGCGCCACGCGGCCGATGCGGAGCGCAAGCCGCTGGAGGAGGTCGCGCCGCCGCTGTCGTCGGAAGCCGGCGGCGAGCGGCCCTGAAGGCGGCTACAGCGCGCAGGTACGGAAGCCGAAGAAGCCGTCGTCGGCATCGGGCAGCGCAAAGCCACGGCGACGCGGCGACCGCAGCCGCGCACGCGTCGCGAACGAGGCGCCGCGCAGCACGCGCGCACGGCCGAAGGCGGCCACCGGATCGAACTCGCCACCGGCGCTCCACGGATCGGCCCGGAAGCCCGGCCAGGGTTGCAGCGTGCCTGCCGTCCACTCGTGCACGTCGGCCCAGCGGAAGCCCCGCCGCGCGGCGGTGTGGGCGGCGATTTCCCATTCGACCTCGGTCGCGATGCGCCGGCCGGCCCAGCGCGCCCAGGCGTCGGCCTCCCACCAGCTCAGGTGCACGGCGCTGTGGTGCCCGGCCGCGCGCACGGTGACGCCGAAGCGCTGCTGCAGCACCGAGCCACCCGTGCCGTTGCGCGACACGCCGATCTGCTCCACATGGCGCGGCCCGCGCCGGCCTTCGGTCTGCGCGGCGAGCCAGCGCCAGCCGTCGCTGTGCCACAGTTCCTCGCGGTCGTAGCCGCCGTCGTCGACGAACTCGATGTACTGGTCCCAGGTGACGGGCTGGGCGTCGATCTCGAACTCGGGCACGTCGACGCGGTGCGCCGTGCCCTCCTGCGCAAACAGGAAGCCGCTGTGCTCGGGCAGGCCGAGCTCCCAGCGTGTGGCCGGCAGCAGCAGCGGCTCGCGCGTGACGGCGGTGGGCGGCTGCTCGATGTTCAGCGGCAGGCCCAGCGTCTGCGCCAGCACCACGAGCTGTTCGCCGCGCAGGTCTTCATGGAAGAGCGCAAGCCGGTAGAAGTACAGGCCGGCATCGGTCTCGGCGGCGTTCTCGAGCAGCTCGAGCGTGCTTTCGAGGGTTTCGAGCAGGTAGGCCTTGGTCTGGCCCAGGCCCGGCAGGTCGGGCGACCAGCAGCGATCGGCCGCGCCCTGGGCCGGGTTCCACCAGTCGTCGGCGTCGGGGTCGATGGCGGCCAGCCGCGTGGGCCGCACGGGGCAGTCGATGCCGAAGGCGCGCTGGGTGTTGCGCCCGATCCACCATTCGGCGAACCAGCCGATGTGGCCCGCCAGCCAGACCGGCGGCACCACGCCCGGCTGCGGCGGCACGCGCATGGCTTCGCCCAGCGCCTGTTCGAACAGGGACAGCAGGTGCAGCGTGTGGTTGCGCGCGTCGATGAGGGCCAGCGAGAGCAGGTCGCGGCCGGCGCGGCGCATGTCGGGCGAGTCGATCGACAGGGGCGGGCTCGCCGCACCGAAGGGCGTCGAAGGCGGCGGGCTCGAAGACATGGGCCATTATGGCGACCGCCCGACAGGCCCTCTGGCGACGCGGATTCCGGGTAAACCCGAGTTTGTGTCAAGGCAATACTAAGGTTCACCGAGATACCATTGCGGGCTTTGCGCGCAGCCCCCACCAGGGGCCGGCGCTTCACCTTGGGCTTCGCGGGAGACACCCCTTGTCTGTATTCCTCAAATTCGCGGCCGTCATGGACTGGGTCAGCGAAAAACTCGGCAAATTTGCCGGCTATGCGGTTCTGGCCGCGTCGCTCATCTCGGCCGCCAATGCCTTCGTCCGGTACGGCTTCGACTTCAGCAACAACGCCTTCCTCGAGATCCAGTGGTATCTGTTCGCCGCCACCGTGATGCTCGGTGCGCCGGTGGTGCTGCGCTTCAACGAGCACGTGCGCGTGGACATCATCTACGGCAAGCTCAAGGGCCACGGGCCGGTGTATGTCGACCTGTTCGGCCTGACCTTCTTCCTGCTGCCGGTGATGGGCCTGCTGACCTACCTCACCTGGCCGTTCTTCTGGAACACCTGGGTGTCGGGCGAGATGTCGGGCAACATCGGCGGGCTGATCCGCTGGCCCGCCGCGCTGCTGATGCCCGTGGGTTTCTGCACGATGTTCCTGCAAGGTGTCGCCGAGATCATCAAGCGCATCGCCTACCTGCGCGGACTGATCGAGATGAACACGCACTACGAGAAGCCGGTGCAGTGATGGCGTTCGTCGCGCTTCGCCAGACCGCCCCGACACCGCCCGTACCGCAGGACAAGTAGACATCATGCACATGGAAAATTTCGCCCCGATCATGTTCGCGGGGCTCGTGGTGATCATGCTGATCGGGTTTCCGGTCGCGTTTTCGCTCTCGGCCCTCGGCCTGATCTGCGGCTTCTTCGCCATCGAGATGGGCTGGTTCCCGGCCGGCTTCATGGCCAACCTGCCGCTCAACGTGTTCGGCATTTTGTCGAACGAGACGCTGCTGGCCATTCCGTTCTTCACGCTCATGGGGGCGGTGTTAGAGAAATGCGGGCTCGCCGAGGACATGCTCGACTCGATGGGCCAGCTCTTCGGCCCGATCCGCGGCGGCCTGGGCTACTCGGTGATCATCGTGGGCTTCATCCTCGGCGCCATTACCGGCACGGTGGCCGGCCAGGTGATCGCGATGGCGATGATCTCGCTGCCGGTCATGATGCGCTACGGCTACAACATGCGTTACTCGACCGGCGTGCTCGCCGCCTCGGGAACCATCACGCAGCTGGTGCCGCCCTCGCTGGTGCTGATCGTCATGGCCGACCAGCTCGGCACCGACGTCGGCCAGATGTACAAGGGCGCCTGGGGCCCGTCGATCCTGCAGGTGGTGATCTTCGCGATCTACACCTTCCTGGTCTCGCGCATCCGTCCGCACTACGTGCCGGGCCTGCCCGCCACGGCGCGCACGCTGCACGGCTGGGCGCTGTGGGGCAAATGCCTGCGCGGCATCATCCCCTCGGCCATCCTGATCTTCGCGGTGCTCGGCTCGATGGGCGGCCTGCCCTTCATGGACAAGGCCATCGCCACGCCGACCGAGGCCGGCGCCATGGGCGCGGTGGGCGCGCTGGTGCTGGCGCTCATTCACCGGCGCCTGAACTGGGCGCTGATGAAGGACGCGATGGAAGGCACCATGCGCCTCACGGCGATGGTGGTGTTCATCCTGATCGGCTCGCGCGTGTTCTCGCTGGTGTTCCAGGGCGTGGACGGTGCCAAGTGGATCGAGCACATGCTCTCGGGCCTGCCGGGCGGCCAGATCGGCTTCCTGATCGCGGTCAACATCTTCGTGTTCTTCCTGGCGTTCTTCCTCGACTTCTTCGAGATCGCCTTCATCATCCTGCCGCTGCTGGGCCCCGTGGCCCACAAGCTGGGCATCGACATGGTCTGGTTCGGCGTGCTGCTGTGCGTGAACATGCAGACCTCGTTCATGCACCCGCCCTTCGGCTTCGCGCTGTTCTATTTGCGGGGCATCGCCGACACCCTGTTCAAGAACGGGGCGCTGCCCAAGAAGGTGGAGTCGCGCGACATCTACTTGGGCGCCGTGCCCTGGGTCGTGATGCAGCTGCTGCTGGTGGCCATCGTGATCTTCTTCCCGCAGACGGTGACCGTGTTCCTCGAGAAGGAAAAGGTCGTCGACATCGACAAGGTCAACCTCGACATGCCGGTGGACCCGAACGCGCCGCCCGCCACCGACAACGGCGTGAACATGGAAGACCCGTTCGGCAACCAGAAGACGCCCGAGGAAACGCCGGCGCCGGCGGCCCCGGCGGCGGGCGAAGCCTCCAAGCCGTGAGCGACGCCCGCCCCGGCGACGCCCCGAACGACCACCCCGCGACGACAGAAGGCGGCCCGCTCGAAAGCGCCGCCTTCCCGCCGCTGCTGCGCACGCTGGCGGTGGTGCTGGTGGTCGATCTCTTCGCCTTCGCGCTGTGGAGCCTGCCGTCGCTGCGCACCACCAGCTGGTCGGCCACCAGCCTGTTCGTCTTCGGCGTGGCGGGCCTGTGCGTGATCTGGGTCGGCTACTGGATCGTCTACAGCCGCACCCGCCTCGAAGGCGACGTGCTGACGCAGACCTGGCTGTGGAACAAGCGCGTGAGCGCGCAGGACGTGGCGCAGCTCAAGCTGGTGCACATCCGCATGCTCGAGCGCGTGATCGCACCGCGCCTGCTGGTGCGCCGGCGCTTCGGCGGCATCACCTGGTTCCACGCCTACGACCCGCAGGTGCTGATCGCGTTCGGCGAACAGGTGGCGATGCGCACGCTGCCCTCCACGCCGCCGCCCTCACCCGAACCTGACCCTGAACCCAAATGAAAAAGCCCCGCCGAAACCGGCGGGGCTTTTTTTCTTGTGAGGTGCGAAGCGCCGGGTTGCGGCGCCGCGTGCCTTACAGCTTCTGCTGTTGCATGAAGCGGTCGAAGGTGCCTTCGGTGTAGCGGAACCAGGCGTTCTGGTCGGCCAAGAACTTGGACCAGTCGCTGTAGATCTTCTTCCACTCGGGGTTGCTGTTGTTCAGGTCCGAGTAGATCTGCTGGGCCGACTTGAAGGCGGCGTTCATCACGTCCTGCGAGAACGGACGCAGCTTGGTGCCCGAGCCCACGAGCTGCTTGAGCGCGATCGGGTTCTTGGCGTCGTACTTGGCCGTCATCGTGATGTTGGCGTGCGCGGCAGCCGCTTCGACCACGGCCTTGAAATCAGCCGACAGGCTTTCCCATGCCTTGGTGTTGATGTAGAAGTCGAGCTCGGGGCCGCCTTCCCACCAGCCGGGGTAGTAGTAGAACGGGGCGATCTTGTTGAAGCCCAGCTTCTGGTCGTCGTACGGGCCGACCCATTCCAGGCCGTCGAGCGTGCCCTTTTCGAGCGCGGGGTACAGGTCGGCGCCGGGGATCGATTGCGGGATCACGCCGAAGGGCTCGAGCACCTTG
Organism: Variovorax sp. GW822-FHT04A09; assembly: GCF_058801005.1. Classification (NCBI taxonomy): domain Bacteria; kingdom Pseudomonadati; phylum Pseudomonadota; class Betaproteobacteria; order Burkholderiales; family Comamonadaceae; genus Variovorax; species Variovorax sp. GW822-FHT04A09. The sequence goes on from NZ_JBXAMV010000003.1 coordinate 132,676, forward strand.
CCGGCGAACGGGTTGGTGCGGAACTTCAGGCCCTTCAGGTCGGCGACCGACTTGATTTCCTTGCGGAACCAGCCGCCCATCTGCGCGCCCGTGTTGCCGCCCGGCAGGTTGATGATGTTGTACTTGGCGTAGAAGGCGCGCATCAGCTTCAGGCCGTTGCCTTCGTACATCCAGGCGTTCTGCTGGCGGGTGTTCATGCCGAAAGGCACGGCGCAACCCAGGCAGAAGGTCGGGTCCTTGCCGTAGAAGTAGTAAGGCGCCGTGTGCGCCATTTCGACCGCGCCGCTCTGGATGCCGTCGACCACGCCGAAGGCGGGCATCAGCTCGCCGCCCGCGTGCACGGAGATCTGGAACTTGCCGCCCGTCATGTCGCTCACGCTCTTCGAGAACACCTCGGCGGTGCCGAAGATGGTGTCCAGCGACTTGGGAAAGCTCGATGCGAGACGCCAGCGAACGGTGGCTTGCGCGTGAACCGCGGGCGCGATGCCGGCAGCCAGAACGCCCGCGATGCCGGCGTTTTTGATGAGGGAACGACGATCCATTGAATTCACTCCGAGTGCTTTGGAAAAAACAAAACGCGGCTTGTGACCGCGTCAGGGACTTTTGTGAGTCCTTTTGATTGTAAAAACGCGCTTACAGGTGGCCGGCGGGGGTTTACCCTGCGACCTCTTGTCAAACGAAGCGTTTCTTGATTGCGGCGGCAATGCCGTCGGCATCGAGGCCGATCGATGCGAGCAGCTTGGCCGGATCTCCGTGCTCGATGAAGCGGTCGGGCAGGCCCAGTTGCAGCACCGGCTTCTGGATGCCGGCGGCCTGCAGGGCCTCGACCACCGCACTGCCCGCGCCGCCCATGATGGCGCCCTCTTCGAGCGTGACGAGCGCGTCGTGCGTGCCCGCCACCTGCAGCAGCAACTCGACGTCGAGCGGCTTGGCCCAGCGCATGTTGACCACGGTGGCATCGAGCGACTCGGCCGCCGTGAGCGCCGGGTACAGCAAGGTGCCGAACGCGAGGATGGCGATGCGCTGGCCTTCGCGCCGGACTTCGCCCTTGCCGAAGGGCAGCGCGTCGAGCGTGAGGTGCGGCGTGGTGCCGGCGCCCGCGCCGCGCGGGTAGCGCACGGCCACCGGATGGTTCTGCTCGTAGGCGCTCGTCAGCAGCTGACGGCACTCGCGCTCGTCGGCCGGGCAGGCGATGCTCATGTTGGGAATGCAGCGCAGGAACGGGATGTCGTACGCACCCGCGTGCGTGGCGCCGTCGGCGCCCACGAGGCCCGCGCGGTCGAGCGCGAACACCACGGGCAAGTTCTGGATCGCCACGTCGTGGATCAGCTGGTCGTAGGCGCGCTGCAGGAAGGTCGAGTAGATCGCCACCACGGGCTTCAGGCCCTCGCAGGCCAGGCCGGCGGCGAAGGTGACGGCGTGCTGCTCGGCGATGCCGACGTCGTAGTAGCGATCAGGAAAGCGCTTCTCGAACTCCACGAGCCCCGAGCCTTCGCGCATCGCGGGCGTGATGCCCACGAGGCGGCCGTCGTGCGCGGCCGTGTCGCACAGCCACTGGCCGAAGACCTGCGTGAAGGTCTGCTTGGCCGCCGTGGTCGACTTGACCAGGCCAACCTGCGGATCGAACTTGCCCGGGCCGTGGTAGGCCACCGGGTCGGCCTCGGCGAGCTTGTAGCCCTGCCCCTTCTTCGTGACCACGTGCAGGAACTGCGGGCCGTCCAGGTGCTTGAGGTTCTCGAGCGTGGGCACCAGCGAGTCGATGTCGTGGCCGTCGATGGGGCCGACGTAGTTGAAGCCGAACTGCTCGAACAGCGTGGCCGGCACGACCATGCCCTTGGCATGCTGCTCCAGGCGCTTGGCCAGCTCGAACAGCGGCGGCGCATTGCGCAGCACGCTCTTGCCGACGCTCTTGGCGGCGGCGTAGAAGTTGCCGCTCATGAGCTGCGCAAGGTAGCGGTTGAGCGCACCCACCGGCGGGCTGATCGACATGTCGTTGTCGTTCAGGATGACCAGCAGCTTGCAGTCGCACACGCCCGCGTTGTTGAGCGCCTCGAAGGCCATGCCGGCCGTGAGCGCGCCGTCGCCGATGATGGCCACGGCATGGCGCTTCTCGCCCTTCTGCTTGGCGGCCATGGCCATGCCGAGCGCGGCCGAGATGCTGGTCGACGAATGGGCGGTGCCGAAGGTGTCGTACTCGCTCTCGGTGCGCTGCGGAAAGCCCGAGATGCCGCCGAGCTGGCGCAGCGTGGGCATGCGCTCGCGCCGGCCCGTGAGGATCTTGTGCGGGTAGGTCTGGTGGCCCACGTCCCACACCAGCCGGTCGTGCGGCGTGTTGAACACATGGTGCAGCGCCACCGTCAGCTCGACCGTGCCGAGGTTGGAGCTCAGGTGGCCGCCGGTGCGCGAGACGTTGTCGAGCACGCAGGCGCGCACCTCGTCGGACAGCTGCTTGAGCTGGGCCCGGTCGTACTGGCGGATCGGCGAAGGGTCGTGGAGAGTGGGAAGCAGCGGAGCCATGGAGGTGGGTTCTTTGTTCTTCTCAGCGGTCGCGGTCGACCACCATGTGGGCCAGGGCGCGCAATGCGGCGGTGTTCGTCAAGCCGCTCTTGCCCAATGCGGCAATCGCGTCAGCCAGGAGCTGGCTCGCCTGCGCGCGCGCGCCGTCCAGGCCGAGCAGCGACACGTAGGTGGGCTTGTCGGCCGCGGCGTCCTTGCCGGCGGTCTTGCCCAGGGTTTGCGAGTCGGCGGTGACGTCGAGGATGTCGTCGACCACCTGGAACGCCAGGCCGATGGCGGCGCCGTAGTCGCGCAGCGCCGCCAGCGCGGCCGGCGACACGGTGCCGCAGGCGGCGCCCATCTCGACGCTGCCCTGCAGCAGCGCGCCGGTCTTCAGGCGGTGCATTTCGCGCAGCTGGGTTTCGTTCAGTGCGATGCCGACGCTGGCCAGATCGATGGCCTGGCCGCCGGCCATGCCCTGGCTGCCGGCCGCGCGCGCCAGCAGGCGGCACAGCAGGGCCTGCATGGCCGCGGGCACCTCGTCGCTCTCGGGTGCGAGCAGCTCGAAGGCCAGCGCCTGCAGCGCGTCGCCCGCGAGCAGCGCGTCGGCCTCGCCGAACTTCACGTGCACGGTGGGCTTGCCGCGGCGCAGCACGTCGTTGTCCATGCAGGGCAGGTCGTCGTGCACCAGCGAATAGGCGTGGATGAGTTCGGTGGCGCAGGCCGCACGCAGCGCGGCGTGGGCGTTGCCGCCGACCGCTTCATTGGCCGCGAGCACCAGCAGCGGCCGCAGCCGCTTGCCGCCGTCGAGCACGGCATAGCGCATGGCGTCACCCAGCAGCACCGGCGCATCGACGCCGACCCAGCGCGACAGCGCCGCTTCGACCGTGGCCAGGTGGGGCTCGGCCCAGCCGGCCAGCGTCTTCGCGTCCCAGGGGGTGGTGGCGGTGGAGGTCATCGGGACGGCGCTCATTCGGCCGTCCAGGGCTTGAGGCTGCCTGCGTCGAGCACCTTGATCTGGTCCTCGACCGCCTGCAGCTTGTCGCGGCAGAAGCCGAGCAGTGCGGCGCCGCGCTGGTAGCTGCCCAGCAGCTGGTCCAGCGGCAACTGGCCCGATTCGAGTTCTGCAACCAGTTGTTCCAGTTCCTGGAGCCCGGCTTCGTAGCTGGCGGGCAGCGGCCCGGTGTCGGGCGTCGCCGCCGGGCTGGTCGTGGAAGGAGAAGGCACCTTGGGCATGCAACGAATCGTGGATGAAACGGAACATTTTAGGGCGGGGGCGCAACGAACCGCCGGGCAGCCCGCGCACGCGCGCGCGACCCTTTGCAACACCCTGTATGACGCCCGGCCATGCGAGGCCAAAACCCGGCGGGCGCAAAAATGCCCCCCGGGTACAATCCCCGCTTCCCCCGCCGGTCACACCGGCACACCTCTTCGGGCCGTCACCCTTGCAGACGGCGCCTTCCGTTTTTTCTTTTTTTCTCCCTGTGGGGAGCTTGGTCAGGTCCTCCATGTCTGATTTAAGTCTTCAACTGCAGCAGGCCGCGAGCCAACTTCCAGTTACCGCGTATTTCGACGAGGCCCTGTACGCCCGCGAAATGCAGAACCTTTTCGCGCGAGGGCCCCGCTACGTCGGGCACCGACTGGCCGTACCCGAGCCGGGTGACTTCCACACCCTGCCGCAAGAACACCAGGGCCGCGCGCTGGTCCACACGCCCAAGGGCGTGGAGCTCATCTCGAACGTCTGCCGCCACCGCCAGGCCCTCATCCTGCAGGGCCGGGGCCAGCTCGACACCCAGACCGGCGGCAACATCGTCTGCCCGCTGCACCGCTGGACCTACGCCGCCAAAGACGCCCGCACCACCGGCACGCTGATCGGCGCCCCGCATTTCGACCAGGACCCGTGCCTGAACCTGCACAACTACCCGCTCACCGAATGGAACGGCCTTCTGTTCGAGAAGAACGCCGACGGCAGCGGCCGTGACGTGGCGGCCGACATGGCGGGCCTGGGCCCGCAGGCCGACCTCGACTTCTCGGGCTACGCGCTCGACCGCGTCGAGCTGCACGAGTGCAACTACAACTGGAAGACCTTCATCGAGGTCTACCTCGAGGACTACCACGTCGGCCCGTTCCACCCCGGCCTGGGCAGCTTCGTCACCTGCGACGACCTGCGCTGGGAGTTCAAGCCCGAGTTCTCGGTGCAGACGGTGGGCGTGGCCAACCGCCTGGGCCGCGCGGGCAGCCCGGTCTACCAGAAGTGGCAGGAGCAGTTGCTCAAGTACCGCGACGGCAAGCCGCCGAAGTACGGCGCGATCTGGCTCACCTACTACCCGCACGTGATGATCGAGTGGTACCCGCACGTGCTCACGGTGTCGACGCTGCACCCGGTGAGCCCGACCAGGACGCTCAACATGGTCGAGTTCTTCTACCCCGAGGAAATCGTCGCCTTCGAGCGCGAATTCGTCGAGGCCCAGCAGGCCGCCTACATGGAAACCTGCGTGGAAGACGACGAGATCGCCGAGCGCATGGACGCCGGCCGCCGCGCGCTCATGCTGCGCGGCGACAACGAAACGGGCCCCTACCAGAGCCCCATGGAAGACGGCATGCAGCAGTTCCACGAGTGGTACCGCAACGCGATGCAACAACCACGCGCCTGAACGCCGCCCCGCCCCGCACCCGCCGGGGCTTTCTTTTTTCTGATCTGGATGTCAATCGATGCAAGCGCTGTGGATGGTGCTCGGGGCCTTTCTGTTCGCCACCATGAGCGTGGTCGTGAAGGTGGCCTCCGAATGGTTCAACAGCGGTGAGATGGTCCTGGGGCGCGGCCTCATCGGCATCGTGTTTCTCTGGCTGCTGGCGCGCAACCGCGGCACCTCGCTCGCCACCAAGTACCCCGGCATGCACGCCTGGCGCAGCACCATCGGCGTGGTGTCGCTCGGTGCGTGGTTCTATGCCATCGCCCACATGCCGCTGGCCACGGCCGTCACGCTCAACTACATGAGCAGCGTGTGGGTCGCCGCCTTCCTGGTCGGCGGCGCGCTGCTGGCCTGGGTGCCGGTGCCCGGGCGCGACGGCCGCATCGAGCGCCCGCCGCTGCAGGGCCCGCTGGTGATGACCGTGCTCGCGGGCTTTGCCGGCGTGGTGCTCATGCTCAAGCCCACGGTGGGCGGCGGCGACGGCTTCGCGGGCATGCTGGGCCTGCTGTCGGGCGTCACGGCCGCCTTTGCCTACATGCAGGTGGTGGCGCTGTCGCGCATCGGCGAGCCCGAGCTGCGCACGGTCTTCTATTTCGCGGTCGGCTCGGCCGTGGCCGGCGCCTTCGCCACGGCCGCGACCGGGTTTTCGGGCGGCAGCTCGTGGACGTGGCAGCATGCGCTGTGGCTGCTGCCGATCGGCCTCTTGGCTGCCCTCGGACAGCTGTGCATGACCCGCGCCTACGCCACCGCGAAGACCCAGGCCGGCACACTGGTGGTGGCGAACCTGCAATATTCGGGCATCGTGTTCGCGGCCTTCTACAGCGTGGTGCTGTTCGACGACCGCATCGACGCCGCCGGCTGGGCCGGCATGGCGCTGATCATCGCCAGCGGCATCGCGGCCACCGTGCTGCGCCAGCGGGCCGTGCCGAAGGCGCCGGCCGAAGAACACTGAACGCTGCAGCCACGGCACCCATCGCCGAACCATTTTTCGAAGGAGCTCTCACCATGTACACCACCCTCATCTCCGTCGAACAACTCAGGCAGCTGCGCGAGGGCGACTCGCCCCTCATGGTGTTCGACTGCAGCTTCGACCTCATGAAGCCCGAGGCCGGCGCGCAGCTGTATGCCGCCGCGCACATCCCGGGCGCGCAGTACGCCAACCTGGACACCGACCTCAGCGCGAAGCACGGCCTGCCCGGCGCGCGCGGCGACGTGGTGGTGGCGCAGGACGACGGCGTGCCCGCCTCGGGCGGACGCCATCCGCTGCCCAGCCGCGAGAAGTTCGCGGCCTGGCTGTCGTCGGTGGGTTTCTCGAACACGATGCAGGCCGTGGTCTACGACCGCAACGGCGCCAACTACTGCGGGCGCCTGTGGTGGATGCTCAAGTGGATGGGCCACGACGCCGTGGCCGTGCTCGACGGCGGCCTGCAGGCCTGGCAGGCCGCGGGCGGCGAAGTGACCGACCGCGAAGAGCCCGCGCGCTTCCAGTCGAATTTCGTACAGGGCGAGCCGATCGCCAGGCTCGTGACCACCGACACCGTGGTGCGCCGGCTCGGCCAGCCTGACCAGAACCTGATCGACGCGCGTGCCGGTGCACGTTACCGCGGCGAGGTGGAACCTCTGGACCCGATCGCGGGTCACATCCCCGGGGCCCTGAACCGGCCCTTCGCCGACAACATCGGTCCCGACGGCAAGTTCAAGCCCGCCGCGCAACTGCGCGCCGAGTTCGAAGCACTGCTCGCGGGGCGCGATGCGGCGACCGTCGTCCACCAGTGCGGCAGCGGCGTGAGCGCCGTGCCCAACCTGCTCGCGATGCAGATCGCGGGGTTCGGGACGACCGCGCTCTATGCCGGCAGCTGGAGCGAATGGAGCAACACGCCGGGGCTGCCGACCCGGCAAGGCGCAGAACCATGATGCACACCCTGCACACCCGACTTCGACGCACGTCCTCCGGCTTCGCACTGACCGCCGCCGCGCTGTTCGCGGCCGCCATCCTTCCCGCACAGGCCCAGCAACAGCACGCGCATGTGCACGGCCAGCTCAAGCTCGACGTGGCCATTGACGGGCCCACCATCGTGATCGCCATGGAATCGCCGCTGGACAACATCGTCGGCTTCGAGCGCGCGCCCAAGACCGACGCCGAGAAGAAGACCGTCGAGGCCGCCATCGCCCAGCTGCGCGCGGCCGACAAGCTCTTCACCATCGACCCCGCCGCCAACTGCAAGCTCGGCCCCGTCGACCTGCGCTCCGGCGCGCTCGGCCTAGGCAACCCCGACCCCGCCGAATCGGGCGGGCACGCCGACCTCGACGCCTCTTTCTCCTTCAACTGCACCCAGGCCGCCGCCGCGAAGTTCATCGACCTGAACCTGTTCGCGGCCTTCAAGGGCGCACGCCAGATCGACGTGCAGATCGCCACCGCGCAAGGCCAGTTCAAGCGCCAGCTGAAGCGCCCGAGCGGCGCGCAGGCGGCGCAGCCTTCCCGCCTGACGCTGGGCAAGTGACAGCGTGAGCACCCTCCCGCAGGCCGAGACCACGCACTTGCGCGTCGTGCTCGCCGCCGACGCCCTGCGCTTCACCTGGCCCGGCGTGAAGACACCCTGCATCGACATCGAGGCCCTGCGCATCACGGCGGGTGAATCCGTGTTCCTGCACGGCCCGAGCGGCTGCGGCAAGAGCACGCTGCTGTCGCTGCTGGCCGGCGTGCTGGTGGCCGACGAAGGCCGCGTCACGCTGCTGGGCCACGACTGGGCCAAGCTCTCGGGCACGCAGCGCGACCGCGCCCGCGTGGCGCACGTGGGCTACATCTTCCAGCAGTTCAACCTGCTGCCCTACCTGAGCGTGCTCGACAACGTGCTGCTGCCCTGCCGCTTCTCGGCACGGCGCGAGGCGCAGGCCGCACGCAACGGCAGCTCGCGCGACGAAGCCGAACACCTGCTCGACCAGATGGGCCTGGACCGCGCGCTGTGGAAGCGCCAGGCGCTGCAGCTGTCCGTGGGCCAGCAGCAGCGCGTGGCCGCGGCGCGCGCGCTCATCGGCCAGCCCGAGGTCGTCATCGCCGACGAGCCCACCTCCGCGCTCGACGAAGACCGGCGCGAAGCCTTCCTCGACGTGCTGCTCACGGCCTGCGCCGTGAACCACAGCGCGCTCGTGTTCGTGAGCCACGACCAGCGCATCGCGCCACGCTTCGCGCGGCACGTGCTGCTGCCAGAGATCAACCGTGCGGCATCGAGCGCGATGGCGGTGGACGCATGAGAGCACTTTTTTCGATCGCATGGCGCAGCGCCTGGAACCGCCGCTTCACGCTCGCGCTGACGGTGTTCTCGATCGCGCTGTCGACCTTCCTGCTGCTGGGCGTCGAGCGCATCCGCACCGAGCTGCGCGAGAACTTCGCCTCGTCGGTCTCGGGCACCGACCTCATCGTGGGCGCGCGCACCGGCTCCACGCAGCTCCTGCTGTATTCGGTGTTCCGCATCGGCGCGGCCACCAACAACATCTCGTGGAAGAGCGTGCAGGCGCTGCAGGCGCACCCCGGTGTCGACTGGGTGGTGCCGCTGTCGCTGGGCGACTCGCACCGCGGCTTCTCGGTGCTCGCCACCACGCCCGAGTACTTCACGCACTTCCGCTACGGCGACCGCCAGACGCTCAAGCTGCGCGAAGGCAAGCCCTTCGACGCGCTGTTCGATGCCGTGGTTGGTGCCGAGGTGGCCGACAAGCTCGGCTACCACGTGGGCCAGAAGATCACGCTCGCCCACGGCAGCGGCGAACTCAACGTGGCCGAGCATGCCGACAAGCCCTTCACCGTGGTGGGCGTGCTCGCGCGCACCGGCACGCCGGTCGACCGCACGGTGCACATCGGCCTGGCGGCGATGGAAGCCATCCACCTCGAATGGGTGGGCGGCGCGCCGATGCCGGGCGTGAAGATTCCGGCCGAGCAGGTGCGCAAGTTCGACCTCACGCCCAAGAACGTGACGGCCGCGCTCGTGGGCCTGAAGAACCGCGCCGCCGTGTTCGGCGTGCAGCGCTGGATCTCCACCTACACCGGCGAACCGCTGATGGCCATCCTGCCCGGCGTGGCGCTCGACGAACTGTGGAGCGTGATCGGCATCGGCGAGAACGCGCTGCTGCTGATGTCGGCCCTGGTCGCGCTCGTGAGCCTCGCGGGGCTGGTGTCGGTGGTGATGGCGGGCCTGAACGAACGCCGCCGCGAGCTGGCCGTGTTGCGCGCCGTGGGCGCGGGCCTGCGCCATGTGCTGGCGCTGCTGGCGCTCGAAGGCGCGCTGGTCACCGTGCTGGGCGTGCTGCTGGGCGTGACGATGGCGGTGCTCGGCATCGCCCTGCTCTCGCCATGGCTGCAGGCGCAGTTCGGGCTGACGCTGAGCCTGTCCGAACCTACACTGAACGAATGGCTGCTGACGGCGAGCCTGCTGGTCGCCGGCTGGCTCGCGAGCCTGCTGCCCGGCATCCGGGCCTACCGCCTGTCGCTGGCCGACGGCCTTTCTCCGAGAATCTGACCATGACGAAGACCTCCACACCCCGCGTGCTCACCGCCCTGTCGATGCTGCTGGCCGGCGCCGGCCTCGCAGCCGCCGCCTGGGCCGCCGAGCCCGCACCGAAGGACACCACCGCGACCAACCCGCTGGGCGGCAAGCCGGCAGCAGCCGCGCCCCAGGCCGCGGCGGGCCAGCCGCGCCAGATCAGCTGGGAAGAGCTGGTGCCCAAGGACTGGGACCCGGCCAAGGCCTTCAAGGGCGTCGACCTGAGCACGCTCGACGACGGCGACCCGCGCGCCAACGAGCTGCTGATGAAGATGCAGGAGGTGTCGAACAACGCGCCCACCAACCCCGCGCTCAACGGCGTGGAAGTGAAGATCCCCGGCTTCATCGTGCCACTCGAAGAGGCCAAGGGCGAGGTCACCGAGTTCCTGCTCGTGCCCTACTTCGGCGCCTGCATCCACACCCCGCCGCCGCCGGCCAACCAGATCCTGCACGTCATTCCGCAAAAAGGCGCGAAGTTCCGCGCCATGGACACCGTGTGGGTCACCGGCAAGCTGCAGACGCTGCGCAACGACTCGATGATGGGCGTGAGCGGGTACCACGTGAAGGCCAGCAGCGTCACCAAGTACTCGGGCGGCGCCAAGTAACGACACAGAGGTTCTTCCCCGGGCGATCGCCACGTCGCCCGGTGGTCTCGTGGTCCTGCGCCGACAGCACAGGCGGCGCACCGCCGACACAGACCGTTGCATCCGGGGCGCAGGCTGTGTCATCGCCTGCTCTGGCCCGCCGTTGAAGGAGTTCCGGGCACCCTGCCGGCGTCTTCAGGACATGCCAGATGACACCCTCTCCCCACCGCCCCCGCCTTCAGCGGCGCCTCATGGCTTCGCTGTGCGTCGCAGCGTTGTTCGTTGCAGGCTGCGACAAGCCCGCACCACCACCTCCCGTCGCTGAAGCACCGGCCACCCAGGCACCAGCGCCCGTCGCCGCGCCGGTGCCCGCCGCCTACACGCCGCCTTCGGCCGAGCAGCTCTACCAGCTGGTCGCACCGATTGCGCTGTACCCCGACAAGCTCGTCGCGCAGATCCTGGCCGGTGCCACCTACCCCGATCAGATCACCGCGGCCCACGGCTGGCTGCAGCAGAACCCCACGCTCAAGGCCGGCCCGCTCGCCGACGCCGCCAACCAGCAGCCGTGGGACCCGAGCGTGAAGTCGCTCACTGCGTTCCGGCCCGTGATGGACCAGATGGCCGGCAACATCGCGTGGACCACCTCGCTGGGCAAGGCCTACTACAACGACCCGGCCGACGTGATGAACGCGATCCAGGTGATGCGCCAGCGCGCATCGAAAGCCGGCCGCCTCAAGAACAACGACAAGCTGCGCGTGGCGCGCGCCGCGACGCCGCCCAACTACACGCCCGCGCCCGACATGCAGCCGATGTACGCGGGCCCCCTGCTGATCGAACCGCCCGAGGAGCTCATCACCATCGAGCCCGTGCAGCCCGACGTGGTGTACGTGCCGCGCTACGACCCGCAGGTGGTGTACGACATGCCCGTGGCCGTCTACCCCGGCTATGCCTATGCACCGCCGCCGGTGGTGGTCGAGCCCGGCTACAGCCGCGGCCAGGTGGCCGCAGTGGGCGCACTGGCCTTCGGCAGCGGCGTGATCGTCGGCTCGGCGCTGGAGCGCCACGGCTGGGGCTGGAACGCCTGGAACATGAACTGGGGCGCGCCGCGCTGGCGCGACCGCGCGGCACCGCCGCCACCGGCCTACCGGCCTGCGGTGGTCTACAACAACAGCACGTATGTCTCGCGCTCGACCACGGTGGTCAACAACGTGCGCAACGTCTACAACAACAACTACGCAGGCGATCGCAGCGGCGCGCCGACCGGTGCGGCGACATGGCAAGCGGCGCAGCAGCAAGAGCAGCGGCAACAACAGGCGCGTGCCCAGCAGCAGCAGCAACAAGCGCTGATGCAGCAGCAGGCAGCCCAGAACCAGGTGCGCGAGCAACAGCAGGCCCAACAGGAACAGGCTCGGCGCCAGCAACAGGTGCAGCAGGGACAGGCCTTGCGCCAGCGCCAGGACCAGCAGGAGCAAGCCCGTCGACAGCAGATGCAGCAGCAACAAGCGGCACAGAACCAGCAGCGTCAACAACAGGCGCAGCAGGAGCAGGCACGGCGTCAACAGCAGATGCAACAGGACCAGGCTCTGCGCCAACGCCAGGATCAGCAGGAACAAGCCCGTCGCCAGCAGATGCAGCAACAGCAGGCCACGCAGGACCCGCAGCGTCAACAACAGGCCCAGCAGGAGCAGGCACGGCGCCAGCAGCAAGCGCAGCAGGAACAGGCACTGCGTCAGCGGCAAGACCCGCAGGAGCAAGCCCGTCGACAACAGATGCAGCAACAGCAGGCCGCGCAAGACCAGCAACGCCAACAACAGGCGCAGCAGGAACAGGCACGGCGTCAGCAGCAAGCGCAACAAGAGCAGGCACTGCGTCAACGCCAGGACCCGCAGGACCAAGCCCGTCGCCAGCAGATGCAGCAGCAACAACAGCAGCAGGCCCAGCAAGAGCAGGCGCGTCGCCAGCAGCAGGCGCAGCAACAGGAACAGGCATTGCGCCAACAACGCCAGGACCAGCAGGAGCAGGGCCGCCGCCAACAGATGCAGCAGCAACAGGCGCAACAGGAGCAGCTACGTCGCCAGCAGGAACAGCAGCAGGCCCAGGCCGCCCAGCAACAGCAACGGCAGGCACAGCAGGAACAGGCTCGGCGCGCGCAGCAGATGCAGCAGCAGGCTCAACAGGCTCAACAGGAGCAGGCCCGTCGCCAGCAGCAGTTGCAACAGCAACAACAGGCGCAAGCCCAGGCCGCGCAACAGCAACGCCAGGCCCAGATGGAACAGGCGCGCCAGATGCAGATGCAACAGCAGCAAGCCGCCCAGGCCCAGCAACGCCAGCAACAGGAGCAGATGCAGCGCCAGCAGATGCAGCAACAACAGCAGGCCGCGCAGAACCAGGCGCGCCAGCAGCAGCACCAGCAGGAACAGATGCAACGCCAGCAGGCGCAACAGCAGCAGGCGCAGGCTCAGGCCGCCGCGGCGGCCGCTGCCGCCCATCGCCGCCGCCCGGGCGATCCCAACGCACCGCAGTGAACCCGCGGCTCCTGCCCCGCGGGCGCACTGCGCGCTACGAACTCAGTTCTTGCCGATCTCGGTCAGCAGCCGCGTCACGAGGTACAGGCGCGGCACGATCGAGTCGACCTCGATGTACTCGTCGCGCGCGTGGTAGCCGAAGCCCGCGAGGCCGAAGCTCTCGACCACCGTGGCCTTGCCCGAGCGGCCCGCGAAGCCCGCGTCGGTGCCGCCGCCGGTCATCGGCGTCAGCGCCAGTTCGCGGTCGAGCTCCTTGTAGATCGCCTGCGCCTTCTCGGCCAGCGCGCGGCCCTTGGCGCCCGCGACGAAGGCCGGGCGGCCCACCTCGACCTTCACCGTGGTCTCGGTGTCGGGAATCAGCTTGCCGCTGGCGATCTTGGCCTGCAGCGCCTCGGTGAGTTTCTTCTCCGCACCGGGCTGCGTGATGCGGATGTCGCCCAGCGCCTGCGCCTTCTCGGTGATCTGGTTGATCGGGCCGGTGGCGCGCGCCACGGTCCAGTTCAGCGTCACGCCGGGGATGTCCTTGGCCAAGTCTTTCGTCTGCAGCATCTGGTACGACAGCTCGTACAGCGCGTTGCGACCCAGCTCGGGCGCGGCGCCGGCGTGCGCCGCGCGGCCCTTCACCTCGAGCGTGGCCTGCGCGATGCCGGCCGCGCCGAGCAGCAGCGACTCGCCCTTGGCCACCGCCTTGGCGGCCGTCGGCTCGAAGGACAGCACCGTGTCGTGCAGGTCGGCCGTGGTGGCGATGAGTTCGCCCGAGCCCACCGAGCCCACCTCTTCGTCGGGGTTCACGAGCACGGTGAGCGTGTCGTAGTCGCGCCAGCCCGCGTCGGCCAGGATCTTGAGCGACGCCATCATCACCGCGAGGCCGCCCTTGTCGTCGGCGATGCCGGGGCCGTAGATGCGGTTGCCGTCCACCTTGTAGGGCTGGCTGTTCAGGATGCCCGGCGCGTACACCGTGTCCATGTGGCCCTGCAGCATGATCTTGCGCTTGCCCGTGCCCTTGATCGTGCCGATGACGATGTCGGCGCCCGCGCCGGCCGAGGCCTTGCGGCGCTCCGTCTTGAAGCCGGCCGCCTTCAGGCGCCCTTCGATCACGTCGGCCATCTTCATCAGGCCCTCGACGTTCAGGCTGCCCGACTCGATGGACACCATCTCCTTCAGGTTGTCGATGACGGCGGGCTGTGCCTTCTCGGCCGCCGCCAGCAGCTTCGCATCGGGCGCCGCCTGCGCGGTGGCCACGGCGCCGAGCGCCAGGCCGCAGGCCAGGGCGACGGAACGCAGGGAGAAGAAAGACGAGGTACGCATGGTCATGAGAGTCTCTTTTCCTGGAGTGATTGGCGGGCGCCAGCATAGCGACATGGCGGGCGAAGCGGCGCAAATCGGCGACAGCGCCCGGGCGGCGGTTTACAGTGCGCCGCATCCTTCCACACGCCGCCGATCCAAGACCATGAGCCTCGCGAACGACGCCAGATTCTGGGACCGCACCTCACGCCGCTACGCGAAGAGCGCCATCGCGGACGAGGCCGGCTACGCGCGCACGCTTGAGCGGACCCACGCCCTCTTCAAGCCCGACGCGCGCGTGCTCGAACTGGGCTGCGGCACCGGCACGACGGCCCTGCGCCTCGCGGGCCATGTCCGCGCGTACCTGGCGACGGACATCGCCGAAGGCATGATCGCCATCGCCGAAGAGAAGCACGCCGCCGCCCCTGTGCCCGGCCTGGCGTTCCGCGTGGCGACCGCCGAGACGCTGGCTCCGGGCGAAGGCCCCTTCGACGCCGTGTTGGGGTTCAACTACCTCCACCTGGTGCGCGACCTGCCCGGCACGCTGCGCCGCATCCACGCCCTGCTCGCACCGCGGGGCCTGTTCATCTCCAAGACGCCCTGCCTCGGCGACATGACCCCGCTGCTGCGGCTGGCCTTGCTGCCCGCGATGCGTGCGATCGGGCTGGCGCCGCATGCCGGCGTGTTCCGGGCGGCGCAGCTCGGGGCGCATCTGCAGGTGGCCGGCTTCGAGGTGCTTGCGAGCGAGAACCACGCGACGAAGGGTGGCGAGAACCGCCCCTTCATCGTGGCGCGCAAGCGGTGACCTGCACTTCGGCGCGTGGCGTCGCCTCGATCCGATCCGCTACCATCCGAGCCGCGGTGCAAGCCGCGCCCGGGCCCGCGGGAAGGGTTGAACCCACTTGCCTTCTTCATGACGATCCACAGCCTTTTGTGCAGCCGGATTTGCGGGTCATCGGCGCCTGATGCACGGAGGTTTCCATGAAGCGCATTCCCGCCCGGCCCGACATCGGCCACCTGAAGAAGCAAGCCAAGGAACTGCTGGCGCTCTACCGCAGCAACGACCCCACGGCCTTTCACCGATTTCGCAGCGCCTTGCCGGCCGCATCGGGCAAGACCGATGCCGCTCTCGCCTCCCAGGGCTTGCGCCTGCACGATGCCCAATCGTGCGTGGCGCGCGAGTACGGCTTCGCCTCGTGGGCCGACCTGCAGGGCTTTGTCCTGGCCCGCAGGGCACAGGCCGATGACCCGGCCAAAGCGGTGCTCCATTGGCTGCGCCTCGTGTACGCGGGCGACATCGCCGGCGGCACGAACCGCGCACGGCCCGCGGCGGCCTTGCGCATGCGCGACGAGAACCCTGCCCTTACGGCGGCTGGCGACCCTTGGGTGGCCTGCGCCATCGGCGATGAAGCCGCGCTGCGCCACGCCACCGCGCAAGACCCGGCATGGGTCCATCGCGCGGGCGGCCCGCTGCACCTGCCGCCGCTCGTCGCCGTCACGCACTCCGGCCTGATGCGACTGCCCGACCATCGCGAACGCCTGCACGCATGCGCGAAGTTCCTGCTCGACGCCGGCGCGTCCCCCGATCAATCGGCCGGCAACCGCTGGCCTCCCGCATCGCTCGAAGCGCCGGCCGACACCGAGCGGCTTTCCGCGCTGTACGGCGCGGCCGGCCAGAACCACGACCCCGAACTGACGAAGCTGCTGCTCGACGCCGGGGCCGACCCGAACGACGGCGAGTCGCTGTACCACTCGCTCGACCAGCCCGCCTGCACGAAGCTGCTGCTGGAAGCCGGCGCGCGCGTGACGGGTTCGAACGCGCTGTACCGGGTGCTCGACCTGGACGACGTCGAAACGCTGCGCCTCCTGCTCGCACACGGCGGCGACGCGAACGAGCCGCCGCAGGGCCCGCCCATCTCGGACTGGGGTTCGCCGCTGCTGTGGGCCCTTCGCCGCCGCCGCTCGCCCGCACACATCGAAGCCCTGCTGACCGCCGGTGCACAACCGAACGTGTCCACGCCGGATGGCACGCCCGCCCACACGGTCGCCCTGCGCTTCGGGCTGACCGAGGTCGCGCAGCTGCTGCAGGCGGCGAGCGGTGAACAGACGCCGCTCTCCACCAGCGAAGCCTTCATCGCTGCATGCGCGCGCGGCGACGAAGCCACGGCGCGCGAACTGCAGGCGCGGCACCCCGGCCTCATCGGCTCGCTCGAGCCCACGCAGCTTCGCCTGCTGCCCGAGCTCGCCGCCCAGGGCTGCAGCGACGCGGTGAAGGCGATGGTCACGCTCGGCTGGCCGCTCGAAGTCCGTGGGGGCGACTGGGATGCCTCGGCGCTCAACCACGCCGTGTTCTGCGGCGATGCGGCGCTCACCCGGTTCCTGCTCGCACACGGTGCCGACTGGCAAGCGCCGCACGGCTTCGGCGACAACGCCTGCGGCACCTTGTCGTGGGCCTCGCTCAACGAGCCCGTCGAAGGCGGCGACTGGGTCGGCTGCGCGCAGGCCCTGGTGGCCCACGGCATGCCTCCTGCGCGGCCCGACCCGCAGGACGCGGACGGCGTACTCATCGGTGCGCGGCGCAGCGTGTTCTCGGACGAGGTCACCGACTTCCTGCTGGGCGCATCGATGGCGTGAAGCGAGACGGTGCCGTGCGCTCAGCGCACCACCATCGCACCGAACACCACGATCAGCAAGGCCAGGTAGACCTTGGCGTGGATGCGGTCCGGAATGCGCCCGATCCACAGCGCGGCGACACGGATGCCGATCCACGAGCCCACCACGAGCGCCGCCGCCGCGCGCACGTCGACATACCCCACATGCCACGGCCCGAACGCCGGCGTCGAGGTGGCGGACAGGGCCACGTAGGTGGCCGTGCCCGCCAGCGCCACCGGCAGGGACAGCGGGTTGGCCATGGCCGTCGCGCGGCTCATCTCGATGCCGCGACGGCGCATGAGCGGCACCGTCATCACGCTGCCGCCGACGCCGAGGAACGCGGCAATCCAGCCGATCGCCAGGCCCGACAGCGTCGTGGCCGCGAGAGAGGGCGCCGCCCGGCTCGCCACGGTCGGCGAAAGAAAGCCGGGGCGCAGCCAGCAGTCCACGATGGTCAGCGCCAGGTACGCGGCAAACGCCCAGCGCAGCCATTCCCCGTGGACCGCGCTGGCGGCCAGCGCCCCCAGCACCGCACCGGCTCCGATGACGCCCAGCAGCGGCCGGATGTGCGACCAGTCCAGCGTTCCGGCGCGCTGATGCCGCCACGTGGCCAGCAGCGCGCTGAAGACCATCACGCAGGTGGACGTGGCCACCGCGATCTGCATGGCCGACTGCCCGACGGCGCTGTCGGCCGCATTCAGCTGGGACAGCAGCTGGTAGAGCAACGGGACCACGACGAATCCGCCGCCGAAACCGAACAGCACGGTGGTGACGCCCGTCAGGCATCCGCACACCACCAACATCACATACAACGACACAAGGCACTCCATCGACACGGAAAGAAGCCTCGAGGCTAGAGTCCGAGGGTCTGGCGCGCTTGCGATGTTCAGTCAACAATATTTGCGTTCCGGCCAACCCACCGATCCGCTGCCGTGCGCAACCAGCCTCTCGACACCCTCGACTCCACGCCCCGCGCCGTGCTGGCCATCGGCACCGACTACGCGCCGGGCACCCTGCTCGAAATGCACAGCCACCGCCGTGCCCAGTTTCTCTACGGCGCGACCGGGCTGATGGAGGTGGGCACGGATGACGGCGCCTGGGTCGTGCCGCCCCACAGCGGCGTCTGGATTCCGGCCGGCAAGCCGCACCGGGTGCGGATGGTGGGCGTCAGCACGCGCAGCCTCTACATCGAGCCGGCCGCCGCGCCGCGCGGCGGTCCGCAGTGCGAAGTGCTGGCCGTGTCGCCGCTGCTGCGGCAGCTGCTGATCGAGGCCATCGACGTGCCGGCGCTGTACGACGAACGCGGCCGCGATGGCCTGTTGATGTCGCTGGTGCTGAAAGAAGTCGGCCGCGCGGCGGCCCTGCCCTTCTTTGCGCCGCTGCCGGGCGAGCCGCGACTGGCGGCGCTGTGCATCGCCTTCCTGCACGCGCCCGACGTGCGCACCTCGCCCCTGGCCTGGGCACGGCAGCTGCACCAGAGCGAACGCACCTTCAGCCGGTTCTTCCGCCAGCACACTGGGATGGCGTTCGCCGAGTGGCGCAGCCAGGCCTGCCTGCTCTCGGCCATGGCCCAGTTGGCAACGGGCCGGCCGGTGACCGCGGTGGCGCTTCAGCTGGGCTACGACAGCCCGGGCGCCTTCTCCACCATGTTCCGCAAGCGGCTCGGGCAGAAGCCTTCGGCGTTCATCGCGGCCTGAGGCGCAGGTTCTCGCCCGCGGCGATGCATGGCATTCTTCGCCTGCTTGCCACCGATTCACAGGGAGTGAAACCAATGAAGCCTCGTCTGCCCAGGCACCGCGCCGTGCTGGCATGCCACCTCGTCGCGTCCGCCTGCGCTGCAGCCACCTTGCTGACTGCAGTTGCCACACACGCCGCCGACACCTGGACCGAAATCGCCACCACCCCGCGCAAGCAGGTGCTGCTGCAACGCGATTCGATCAAGCCGCATGGCGATGCCGTGGAAGCGTGGACGCTCTACCGCTACGACGAGCTGCAGACCGACGTGGGCAAGACCCCGTTTCGCACCTCGCGCTATCTCTACGACTACGACTGCAAGGGTCGGCGCGAAAAGATGCGCCGCGTCGTCAGCCACAACGGGCCGCTGGAAGTGCACGACATCGACCTCGCCCGGCGCAGCGAGTGGAAGGCCGTGGGCGGCCCGACCACGGTGAGCGGCATCGTGTTCAAGCGCGTGTGCGCGCAGGTGCGCTGACCAAAAAGACGCACGGGCGCTTTCCAGCAACGTGAAGAGGGCCTGAGGGCCCTGCGTTGCCAGCAGGAACTGCCACTGCTACGATGCCCTTCCGCGGGAAAACAGCCTCCCGCGCTGCAAAGCAAGACGGTGTCCCGTCCAAGCGCTGGTGACCCTCAACGGAGTTTTCCGTGGACACCGCCTTGCCTGACGCCTCCTCTGCGCTTCCTGCGCCTCCCACGCCCATTTCCTTTGCCGAAGCGCTTCGCTTCTGGCTCAAGCTCGGCTTCATCAGTTTCGGCGGGCCCGCCGGGCAGATCGCGATCATGCATGCGGAGCTGGTCGAGCGGCGGCGCTGGATCAGCGAGAAGCGCTTCCTGCACGCGCTGAACTTCTGCATGCTGCTGCCCGGCCCCGAGGCGCAGCAGCTGGCCACCTACATCGGCTGGCTCATGCACCGCACGCGCGGCGGCCTCGTGGCCGGCGCCCTGTTCGTGCTGCCCTCGCTGTTCATCCTCATCGCGCTGTCGTGGGTCTACCTGCGCTTCGGCAACGTGCCGGTGGTGGCCGGCATCTTCTACGGCATCAAGCCCGCGGTGACCGCGCTGGTGCTGCACGCGGCGCACCGCATCGGCAGCCGCGCGCTGAAGAACCGGTGGATGTGGGGCATCGCCGCCGCGGCCTTCGTCGCCATCTTCGCGTTCGACGCGCCGTTTCCGGCGATCGTGCTGGCGGCCGGCCTCATCGGCCACTTCGGCGCGCGACGGGCGCCCGAGGTGTTCGCACTCGGCGGCGGCCATGGCAGCGCGCAGCAGCACTACGGCCCGGCGCTGATCGACGACGACACGCCCACGCCGGCGCACGCGCGCTTTTCCCGCGCGCACCTGCTCAAGATCCTGGGCATCGGCCTGGGCCTGTGGCTGCTGGCCATGGGCGTGCTCGTCGCGACCCAGGGCCTGCGCGGCACGCTCTCGCAGATGGGATGGTTCTTCACCAAGGCCGCGCTCCTGACCTTCGGCGGCGCCTATGCCGTGCTGCCCTACGTCTACCAGGGGGCCGTCGAGCAGTACCACTGGCTTTCCGGCGCGCAGATGATCGACGGGCTGGCGCTGGGAGAAACCACGCCGGGGCCGCTCATCATGGTCGTGGCCTTCGTCGGCTTTGTCGGCGGCTGGCTGACGCAGGTGCTGGGGCCTGATTCGCTGTTCCTCGGCGGCGCGCTGGCGGCGACGGTCGTCACCTTCTTCACCTTCCTGCCTTCGTTCATCTTCATCCTGGCCGGCGGGCCCGCCATCGAGGCCACGCACGGCCGGCTGGGCTTCACGGCGCCGCTGTCGGCGATCACCGCGGCGGTGGTGGGCGTGATCCTGAACCTGGCGCTGTTCTTCGCGTACCACGTGCTCTGGCCGCACGGCTTCGCAGGCCGCTTCGACGCGATCTCAGCGGTGATGGCCGTGGCCGCGGCCATCGCCCTGTTCCGCTTCAAGGTTGGCGTGATGCCACTGCTCGGTGCCTGCGCGGCCATCGGGCTGGCAGTCACCCTGTTGCTTCCGCTGCTGCGCTGAAGGAGTCGTCATGGACGCCCGAACTCAAGCCTTGCCCTTCGATCCCGCCGCGCTGCGCGGCCTGTCGGCGCAACTTCTGAACAGCCATCACCAGAACAACTATGGCGGCGCCGTCAAGCGCCTCAACGCCATCCGCGCGCAGCTCGCCACGGCATCGTTCACCGCCATGCCCGGCTTCGCGCTCAACGGCCTCAAGCGCGAAGAACTCATCGCCACCAACTCGATGCTGCTGCACGAGCTGTACTTCGCATCGCTCGGTGGCGATGGCCGGACGATGGAGCCCGCCATGGCGCTCGCCCTGGCGGCAAATTTCGGCAGCGTCGATCGATGGCGCGAGGAATTCGCAGCGATGGGCAAGGCGCTTGGCGGCGGCTCGGGCTGGGTGCTGCTCAGCTTCCAGCCGCGCGAGGGCACGCTGGTCAACCAATGGGCTGCCGACCACACCCATGCGCTGGCGGGCGGCATGCCGCTGCTGGCGCTGGACATGTACGAGCACGCCTACCACCTGGACCACGGCGCCGCCGCCGGCGTGTACGTCGATGCCTTCATGGCCAACATCGACTGGGCCCCGGTGTACGCACGCTACCAGCAGGCCGTGCACGCCGCCAGCGAACCCTTCGGCGCGGCGCAGGACGATGTGGCCGGCTCGATGCTGCTCGACGTGCGCCGTGCCGGCGTGTTCGCGCAGGCCGCGTCGATGCTCCCCGGTGCCCGCTGGCGCGACCCGGCGGCGGTCGAGCACTGGGCCGTCGAGCTCCCGGCCGACCGCGCGCTGGTCGTCTACTGCGTGTACGGCCACGAGGTCGGACGCAGCACGGCCCTGCGGCTGCGCGCCGCGGGCCTGGATGCCCGTTATCTGCGCGGCGGCATCGACGGCTGGCAGGCCGCCGGCCGGCCGCTCCAGCCCAAGCCTGCCGACCCAGGAGCCACGCCATGAAATGGATCACCCGCGAACGCCCGAAGATCGACCGCATCGCCTGCCCGTGGTTGATCCTGCGCTTCATCGACCGCGAGGCCGAGTTTCTCTACGTGCCGCCGGCCGACGTGCTGACGATGGCGCAAAGCACCGGCGCCACGCCCTACGACATTCCGGGCGTGGAGATGAGCCACGTCGGCGAACGCTGCAGCTTCGACGCCTTCCTCGCGAAGTACCGGCTCGCCGAGCCTGCGCTGCACCAGATGGCCGACATCGTGCGCGGTGCGGACACCTCGCGGCTCGACCTCACACCGCAGTCGGCAGGGCTCTACGCGATATCGCTGGGCCTGTCGCGCGTGTTCGCCGACGACCACGCGATGCTGCAGCACGGGCTCGTGATGTACGACGCGCTCTATGCCTGGTGCAGCGAGGGCCGCGGCGAGACGCACAACTGGCCGCCGAAGATGCCGGCGTGAAGCGGGTCGGAGGACGATGGCCTGCCTTGCCGGAAGCGCGCTAACATTTCGCCCGGCTCCGCCGCACCACCCGGGTCGGACCCTTGAGCGCACAGCGACAACCCAGGGTGTCACCGCAAATGGAGCGTCCCGATGTGGAGCATCCTGGCCGACCTTGTCGTCGGCATCTTCGATTTCGTTCTCGATGTCCTGTTGTTCCGGGGCCTGCGCCGCAAGCACGGCCAGCGCCACCGCAGCGTGGCGGAAGACACCGTCGAGGTCGCGCGCTTCGATTTCGTCACGCTGACTTTCATCGCGCTGGTCAGCGTCGGCTTGATGCTGATCCTGGCGATCGGATTCGATGTGCCGGTGGGCTGGAGCGTGGGCATCGGCATCACCGTCGGCGCAATCTGGGGCCTCTGGCGGTACGCCCAGCTGGTTCGTGAATGAGTGAGTGATGAACGCATGAAGCATTCAAGAGGGTCAACGATGCCGGGCGTGACTCGTTTCGCACGCTTGGCCACGGGGCTGTCGATCGCAGCCGCCGCCCTGCTCGCTGCCGGCTCCGCCGCGGCCCAGTCCCTCGCCTGCAACGGCTACCTCGTCGGAAAAGGAGCGTCCCCCGCGACCTTGCTCCAGACCTGCGGCGAACCGGTCTACCGGCAAGCCGTCTGCGTGCCGATGGTGCAGCTCGGCTGGGTCCTCACGCCCTATCGGCCAGGCAGCCCCGAGGCCGTGCTGGCCAATCAATGCGTACCGATGGAAGAGTGGACCTACGACCGCGGGCCGGGCACCTTCTTCGGCATCGTGCGCATCTACAACGGCACCATCGAATCGGTGCGCGACGGGGACCGCGGCCGTTAGGGGGTCGACCGATCGGCGCGCCCGAAACGCCCGGCAACATCTCCGGTACCCACTACAGGGGAGGACGCCCGCGCAACGGCGTTGACGACGATGCCTGGCAAGGCCACCATGGCCCATCGTCCCCGTCACGCATGCCCAAACAGGCAACGGACTCGTTGGAGCAAGGGAGCAGGCCCGCTCTGTTCAGAGCTTTCAAGGAGTTCCCATGGCCGACGAAAGCGACAAGGTGTTCGCGGGCTCGATCCCGAAGTTCTACGACACGCTGATGGTCCCCCTGATCTTCGAGGGCTACGCCGTCGACGCGGCCGCCCTGGTCGCTGCGCTCTCGCCCGGCGCGGTGCTGGAAACGGCGGCCGGCAGCGGCGCGGTCACGCGGATGCTGGCACCCCAGCTCGGCGCCGGTGCGCGCTACGTGGTGACCGACCTCAACCCCGCCATGCTCGACTACGCCGTCACGCGGCAGGCGAGGGACAACCGCATCGAATGGCGGCAGGCCGACGCGCTCGCCCTGCCGTTCGAGAACGCCTCGTTCGATGTGGTCCTGTGCCAGTTCGGCGCCATGTTCTTCCCTGACAGAGTTGCCGGCTACAGCGAGGCGCGCCGCGTGCTCAAGCCCGGCGGGCGCTTCGTGTTCAGCGTCTGGGACCGCATCGAAGACAACGCCTTCGCCGACGACGTCACCCGCGCCGTCGCCACCGTGTTCCCGGACGACCCGCCGCGCTTTCTCGCGCGCACGCCGCACGGCTACCACGACGTCGCACAGATCCGCGACGACCTGCGCCGCGCGGGGTTCACCGACATCGAGGTCCAGACGCACGAGAAACTGAGCCGCTCGCCCTCGCCACGCGAGGTGGCGGTGGCCTACTGCCAGGGCACGCCGCTGCGCAACGAGATCGAGGCGCGCGACGCGAGCCTGCTCCAGCTTGCGACCGACCGCGCGGAGGAGGCGATTGCCAGCCGCCATGGCACCGGCCCGGTGGCGGGCAAGATCCAGGCGCACGTCATCGTGGCGACGGGGTAGACAGGCACTACGTTCGCAGGATCTTCTCGATCGCCTTGCCCTTGGCCAGCTCGTCGACCAGCTTGTCCATGTAGCGGATCTTCTGCATCAGCGGGTCTTCGACTTCCTCGACGCGCACGCCGCACACCACGCCCTTGATCAGCGCGCGGTTCGGGTGCAGCGCCGGGGCCTGCGCGAAGAAGGTCCTGAAATCGTTCTGCTGTTCGATCTGCTGCTGCAGCCCCGCCGCGTCGTAGCCGGTGAGCCAGCAGATGACCTGATCGACTTCGTCCTTCGTGCGCTGCTTGCGCTCCGCTTTCTGGACGTACATGGGGTACACCTTGGCGAACGGCATCGCGAAAATCCGGTGCTCTGACATCGTCATGTCTCCTTAATGCCGGGCCGCAGGCTGACGCGGGCGCTCAGCCCTTGCGGCCACCTGCAGTCTTCTTCGCCGCCACGGTCTTGCGCACCGGCTTCATCGCAGGCGCCTCGCGCGCCGACTTCATGTGCCCGCTCTCCCCCGAGGTCATGCCCACGATCTTCGCGAGCTGGCGGCTCACGCTCACGTAGGCGTGGCCGAGGCGGCTGTCGAAGTACAGCGAGTCGCCGCGCGCCAGGCGCACCACCTCGCCGTTGTCGAAGTACACGTCGATCTCGCCCGACAGCACGTAGGCGAACTCTTCGCCCGTGTGCCGCACGAAGTCCTCGGGGCCGTTGATGCGGCGCGCGTGCACGGTGCCGACGATGGGGCTCATCTGCTTGCCGGCGGCGGTGGTGCCCAGGAACTCGTAGGCGATGGCCAGCCCCTTGTAGACCACGCCCTTGCCCGCGCGCGTGACGACCGGGCCGTCGAGCTGTTCGGGCTTGACGCCGGCGCCCGCGAACATGGCGTTCATGTCCATCTCGAGCGCGCGGCCCAGCGCGGTGAAGTTCTCGTAGCCGAGCGCGAGCTGGCCGCGCTCGGCGCGCGAGATGGTGGTGATCGACACGCCGGAGCGCTCGGCCAGTTGCGCCAGCGTCCAGCCGAAACGCTTGCGCGCGGTGCGCAGGCGATGGCCGAAAGTGGTGCGGTCCAGCGTGGGCGGCTCTTCCTTCGGCTTCGCCCCGCCCCGGTTCCCTGTGTGTGGAGTCACGCTTGGCTTTCTCTAGGTATGCCGGGTGATTCTGCCAGCCCCGCGCCCGCCCGGTCACGCACGGCGCGACAGCCCCGGCATGCGTTTTGCGTATGCGCAAATTGCGTGTACGCAAATTTCACCTCGGTGGTGCACCCATGGTTTCCCCTTGGTTGGTGCAAATCAATTTGCGTATCCGCAAATTTCTACCTACACTTTTCGGCGATGACAACAAGCACACCCACTCCTGTCGTGGCCGACTACCTCGTGATCGGCGGCGGCATCGCCGGGGCCTCGGTGGCCCACTGGCTCGCCCCGCATGCCCGCGTGATCCTGCTCGAACGCGAAGCCCAGCCGGGCTACCACTCCACCGGCCGTTCGGCCGCGCTCTTCATGGAGAGCTACGGCACGCCGCAGGTGCGCGCCCTCACCATGGCCAGCCGCGCCTTCCTCGAACACCCGCCCGAAGGCTTCGCCGAGCACCCGCTGCTCACGCCGCGCGGCGCGATGATGGTCGCGGGCACCGAGCACCTGCACGAGCTCGAAGCGCACTGGGAACTGCTGCGCGCCATGGACGTCGGCGCCCAGCGCCTCGATGGCGAGCAAGCGCGCGAGATGGTGCCGGCGCTGCGCCCCGATCAGGTGGCCGGCGCGGTGTACGAACCCGATGCTTCCGACATGGACGTGCACGCCATCCACCAGGGCTACCTGCGCGGCATGCGCCAGGCCGGCGGCAAGCTCGTGTGCGACGCCGAGGTCACGGCCATGGAACGCGTGGGCGAATGCTGGCGCGTGACGGCGGGTGGCGCGGTGTACGAAGCGCCCGTGGTGCTCAACGCAGCGGGCGCCTGGGTCGACACCATCGCGCAGCTGGCCGGCGTGCGCCCGCTGGGCATCGAGCCGCGCCGCCGCTCGGCCTTCATCTTCGCGCCGCCGGAGGGCCAGAGCGTGGCGCACTGGCCGATGGTGTTCGCCGCCGACGAGGGCTGGTACATCAAGCCCGACGCCGGCATGTTGCTGGGCTCGCCGGCCAACGCCGACCCGGTCGAGCCGCAGGACGTGCAGCCCGAAGAGATGGACATCGCCATCGCCATGCACCGCATCGAGGAGGCGACCACGCTCGCCATCCGCCGCCCCACGCGCACCTGGGCCGGCCTGCGCTCCTTCGTGGCCGACGGCGACCTGGTGGGCGGTTTCGAGCCCGACGCGCCCGGCTTCTTCTGGGTCGCGGCGCAAGGCGGCTACGGCATCCAGACCTCGGCCGCGATGGGCGAGGCCTGCGCCGCGCTGGCACGCGGCCTGCCGCTGCCCGAGCGCATCGCGGGCTTCGGGCTCACGGCCGAGATGCTCGGCCCGCAGCGACTGCGCACGGCCGGCTGATCCGCGTTCCCTCCCCCACCAATCTTCCCCACGAGAAATCACCATGCGTGTCTTCAGTGCCTCCCTCGCGACCGAAACCAACACCTTCGGCCCGATGCCGACCGGCATCGCCTCCTTCAAGGACCGCGGCTACTTTCCCGCCGGCCAGCATCCCGATGCGCTGACGATCTACTCGGGCCCGCTGTGGGCCGCGCGCATCCGCGGCAAGGAAAAGGGCTGGACGCTGCTCGAAGGCATGGTGGCGGGCGCACAGCCCAGCGGCATCACCACGCGCCATGCCTACGAAACCCTGCGCGACGAAATGCTGAACGACCTGCGCGCCGCGCTGCCGGTCGACATGGTGCTGCTCGGCCTGCACGGCGCGATGGTGGCCGACGGCTACGACGACTGCGAAGGCGACATGCTGGCGCGCGTGCGCCAGATCGTCGGCCCTGACGTGGTGATCGGCGCCGAGCTCGACCCGCACAACCACCTCACGCCCGCCATGGTGGACAACGCCAACGTGATGGTCTCCTTCAAGGAGTACCCGCACACCGACGTGCTCGAACGCGGGTTGGAGCTGGTCGACATCTGCGCCGCGGCCGTGGAAGGCAAGGTCAAGCCGGTGGTCGCGATGGTCGACTGCGACATCATCGTCACCGTCCACACCTCGCGCGAACCGGCGCGCAGCTTCGTGCAGCGCATGCAAGCGCTCGAAGGCAAGGACGGCGTGCTCTCGGTCTCGCTCACGCACGGCTTCTCGTGGGGCGATGTGCCCGAGATGGGCACCAAGGTGCTGGTCTACACCGACGGCGATCAGGCCAAGGCGAATGCGCTGGCACGCCAGCTCGCCGACGAGGTCATCGCCATGCGCGACGGCCTCACGGTCAATTACCCGAGCATCGACGACTCGCTCGACGAAGCGCTGGCCTTCGACGGCGGCCCCGTGGTGCTGGCCGACGGCGCCGACAACCCCGGCGGCGGCGCGGCGAGCGACTCCACCTTCATCCTGCGCCGCATGCTCGAGCGCGGCATCACCAACGCCGCGCTCGGCCCGATGTGGGACCCGATCGCCGTGCGCATCGCCTTCGATGCCGGCGTGGGCGCCAGGCTGCAGATGCGCATCGGCGGCAAGATCAGCCCGCTGTCGGGCGATCCGCTGGACCTCGAGTGCACCGTGAAGGCGCTGAAGGAAGACCTGGTGATGACGGGCCTGTCGAACACGCCCACCGCCATGGGCGACTGCGCGCTGGTCGAGGTGAACGGCATCGAGATCGTGCTGATCACGCGGCGCAACCAGGCCATGGGCACCGACCTGTTCACACAGCTGGGTTGCGACCTGGCCGCCAAGAAGATCGTCGTGGTCAAGTCGTCGCAGCATTTCTACGCGTCGTACTCGCAGGTTGCGAAACACGTGATCTACGCCGGCGCACCGGGCGCCGTGACGCTCGACCTCACCACCCTGCCGTACCGCAAGGCTCGCCTGCCGAAGTGGCCCATCGGCGTCGCCGCCTGAACTCCCTCTTCTTCTTTTTTGTTTCGCCCCACCGACCGGAGAACCGACGATGACCCGACGAACGCTTGCTGCCCTCGCTGCCCTGGCCCTTTCGGCCGCCAGCCTTCCCGCGCTCGCCCAGACGCCGCCCAAGACACTCAAGGTGGTGGCGCATGCCGACCTGAAGATCCTCGACCCGACCTTCACCACGGCCTACATCTCGCGCAACTTCGGCCACATGGTGTACGACACGCTGTTCGCGCAGGATGCCACCGGCAAGCCGCAGCCGCAGATGGTCGAGAAGTACACGACCTCGAAAGACGGCAAGCAGTGGAGCTTCACGCTGCGCCCCGGCCTGAAGTTCTCCGACGGCGCCGCCGTGACCTCGGCCGACGCCGTGGCCTCGCTGCAGCGCTGGGCGGCACGCGACAGCCTGGGCCGCGCCATGACGGCCGTCGGCGCCGAGTGGAAGGCCACCGACGCGCGCACGCTCACGCTCACGCTCAACGAGCCCTTCGGCATGGTGCTCGACGCGCTGGCCAAGCCCTCGGGCTTTCCGCCGGTGATCCTGCCCGAGCGCATCGCCAAGCTGCCGGCCACCGCGCCCCTCACCGAGGTCGTCGGTTCGGGCCCCTTCATCTTCAAGCGTGACGAATGGGTGCCGGGCAACAAGACGGTGTTCGTGCGCAACCCGAACTACGTGGCGCGCAGCGAGCCGCCGAGCGGCCTGGCCGGCAGCAAGAAGACCAGCCTCGACCGCGTCGAATGGCTCTACCTGCCCGACGCCAACAGCGCGATCTCGGCGCTCAAGCGCGGCGAGGTCGACTACATCGAGCAGCTGGCGCCCGACTACATCGCGCCGCTGCGCACCGACAGCAACATCAAGATCGGCTCCGGCGGTGCCTACCAGGGCTTCCTGGTGATGAACCAGCTGCACCCGCCCTTCGACAACCCGAAGGTGCGCCAGGCGCTGCTGCAGGCCGTGAACCAGGAACGCTTCGTCGCGGCCATGGGCTTCCCGCTGGACATGCGCATGGCCTACTGCGCCACCTGGTTCATCTGCGGCAGCCCCAACGACACCTCGGCCGGCGCGGAGCCTTTCCGCAAGGCCGACGTCGCCAAGGCGAAGAAGATGCTCGCCGACGCCGGCTACAAGGGCGAGAAGGTGGTGCTGATGGTGCCCAGCGACGTGCCCTACCTCAACGCCGAGGCGCTGATGGCCGCACAGACCATGAAGAGCATCGGCCTGAACGTCGATGCGCAGACCATGGACTGGGCGTCCATCGGTGCGCGCCGCGCCAAGCGCGACACGTCCGACGCCGGCGGCTGGAACATGTACGTCACGGTGGCCGGCGAGTTCGACGTGAACTCGCCCATCAGCAACGCCTACCTGGGCGCGGCCTGCGGCAACACGCTGCCCGGCTGGCCCTGCGACAAGAAACTCGACGAGCTGCGCACCGCCTGGCTGAAGGAAACCGTGCCGGCCAAGCGCAAGGAACTGCTCGACGCCTTCCAGTCGCGTGCCTACGAAGCCGTGCCGTACATCAACGCCGGCCAGTACTCGGCCGCGTTCGCGGCGCGCGCCAGCATCAAGGGGCTGGACAAGATGTGGGCCGGCCTGCCCACCGTCTGGATGCTCGACAAGTAAGCCGCCGCGCACCGCCATGGGCTACATCGTTCGACGCTTTCTTTCCACGCTGCCGGTGATGGCGGTGGTGGCCGTGGTGGTGTTCCTGCTGATCCACCTGTCGCCGGGCGATCCGGCCGCGCTCATCGCGGGCGACCTCGCCACCACCGAGGACATCGACAAGCTGCGCGCCGCGCTCGGCCTGAACCTGCCGCTGTGGCAGCAGTTCGGGCTGTGGATCGGCAAGATCTTCACCGGCGACCTGGGCACCTCGATCTTCACGCAGGTGCCCGTGACGCAACTGCTCGGCCAGCGGCTGGAGCCCACGGTGTCGATCGCGGCGCTGACCATGCTCATCACGCTGGTGACGGCCGTGCCGCTGGGCACGCTCGCGGCCTACTGCGCGGGCACCTGGATCGACCGGCTCGTGATGCTGTTCGCGGTACTGGCCTTCTCGGTGCCGGTGTTCCTCGTGGGCTACCTGCTGGTCTACACCTTCGCGGTGCAGCTGCCGTGGTTTCCGGTGCAGGGCTACGTGAACTTCTCCGAAGGCCCCGGCGCCTGGCTGCGCGCGCTGGTGCTGCCCTGCGTGAATCTGGCGCTGGTGTACATCGCGCTGGTGACGCGCATGACGCGCGCCACCGTGCTCGAGGTGCTGCACGAGGACTACATCCGCACCGCGCGCGCCAAGGGCCTGGGCGTGCTGCCGGTGCTGGGCCATGCGCTGCGCAACGCGGCCATTCCCATCGCCACCACCATCGGCGCAGGCATTGCGCTCTTGATCGGCGGCGTGGTGGTCACCGAGACGGTGTTCGCCATTCCAGGCGTGGGCCGGCTCGTGATCGATTCGGTGCAGCGCCACGACTACCCGGTGATCCAGAGCGTGCTGCTGCTGTCGGCGGGCGTGTACGTACTGATCAACCTCCTGATCGATTTGAGCTACCGCCTGTTCGATCCGCGCATCCAGTACTAGAACAAAGAACGAGCCTCACGACGCCATGTCCACTGCCCTGCCCTTGCGCGAGGTCGATGCGCCGGTGCCCAGCACCGCCGTTGCCGATGCCGCTGAAGACCCTCCTTTCGTACCGCCGCGCTGGCGCTGGGTGCGCAAGCACCCGACGCTGATCGTCGGCGCGCTGCTGCTCCTCGCGGTGGCTGCGCTGTCCATCGCCGCGCCCTGGATCGCCACCCACGACCCGCAGGACATCGACCCGCTGGCACGCATGCAGCCGGCCTCGGCCGAGCACTGGTTCGGCACCGACGCGCTGGGCCGCGACGTGTTCAGCCGCGCCGTGTGGGGCGGTCGCGTGTCGATGATCGTCGGCGCCTCGGTGGCCGTGCTCGCCACCTTCTTCGGCATCGCGCTGGGCCTGGTGTCGGGCTTCGTGCGCTGGGCCGACGGCCCGATCATGCGGGTGATGGACGGCCTCATGGCCATCCCCGGCATCCTGCTGGCGATCGCGCTCATGGCCGTGACGCGCGCCAGCCTCACCACGGTGATCATCGCCATCACCGTGCCCGAGATTCCGCGCGTGGTGCGGCTGGTGCGCTCGCTGGCGCTCACGCTGCGCGAACAGCTGTTCGTGGAAGCCGCGCACGCGGTGGGTACGCGGCTGCCGGTGATCCTCGTGCGGCACGTGCTGCCGAACATCGTGGCGCCGCTGGTGGTGCAGGCCACTTTCGTGGCCGCCGCCGCCGTGCTCACCGAGGCCGCGCTGTCCTTCCTCGGCGTGGGCGTGCCTTCGCAGACGCCGAGCTGGGGCAACATGATGGCCGAGGGCCGCAACTTCGTGACCGTGGCGTTCCACATCATCCTGTACCCGGGCCTGCTGCTGGCGGCCACGGTGCTGGCCATCAACCTGCTCGGCGACGGCCTGCGCGATGCGCTCGACCCGCGCCTGGCGCGGCAGCTGTGAAGAGGAACGCGCCATGACGATCCCCATGTCCCAGGCCACCCTCGCCCCCGGCGAGCCCTTGCTCGAGGTCGACAACCTGCGCACCTACTTCAGCACGCTCGCGGGCACCGTGCGCTCGGTCGACGGCGTGTCGTACACCGTGCGTGCGGGCCGCACGCTCGGCGTGGTCGGCGAATCGGGCTGCGGCAAGAGCGTGACGGCGCTCTCGATCCTGCGGCTGGTGCCCACGCCGCCCGGTCGCCACATGGGCGCCGTGCGCCTGCGCGGCACCGACCTGATGCAGCTGAGCGAACGCGAGATGCGCCAGATCCGCGGCAACCGCATCTCGATGATCTTCCAGGAGCCGATGACCTCGCTGAACCCGGTGCTCACGGTGGGCCGGCAGATCGCCGAGACGGTGCAGCTGCACCAGAAGGCCAGCCGCGCCGAGGCGCTGCAGCGCGCGGTCGAGATGCTGCGCCTGGTGCAGATCCCCGAGCCCGAGCGGCGCGTGAACGAGTACCCGCACCAGCTCTCGGGCGGCATGCGCCAGCGCGTGATGATCGCGCTGGCCCTGGCCTGCAACCCCGAGGTGCTGATCGCCGACGAGCCCACCACCGCGCTCGATGTGACCATCCAGGCGCAGATCCTCGACCTCATCAAGCGGCTGCAGAAGGAGCTGGGCATGGGCGTGGTGATGATCACGCACGACCTGGGCGTGGTGGCCGAAAGCTGCGACCGCGTGGTCGTCATGTACGCCGGCAAGAAGGTGGAAGAGGCCGACGTGGTCGACCTGTTCGACCGCCCGCTGCACCCCTACACGCGTGCGCTGATGGCCTCGATGCCCGCCATGAGCACGTCGAGTGCGCGGCTGCACGAAATTCCGGGCATGGTGCCCGCCGCGCACGAGCTCGGGCGCGGCTGCGCCTTTGCCGCGCGCTGCGCGCAGGCGCGCGAACGCTGCCGCCGCGAGACACCGCCGCTGTCCACGCAGGGCGACGGCCACGTGGTCGCCTGCTTCGCGGTGCAGGAACAATGGACCGACGAGGCTGCCGAGGTGAGCGCATGACGACGACAACGACAACAACATCCACCAAGGCGCCGCTGCTGCAGGTGCGCGAGCTGCGCAAGCACTACATCTCGCCGCGGCGCTGGCTGCGCCCGGCCAAGCCGGCCATCCAGGCGGTCGACGGCGTGTCGTTCACCGTGGGGCACGGCGAGACGCTGTCGCTGGTCGGCGAATCGGGCTGCGGCAAGACCACCACGGCCAAGTCGGTGATGCGGCTGGTCGAGCCCACCTCGGGCTCGGTGCGCCTGAACGGCGAAGAGCTGCTGACCCTGCCCGCGAACGCGATGCGCCAGCGCCGGCGCGACCTGCAGATCATCTTCCAGGACCCCTACGCCTCGCTGAACCCGCGCCTCACGGCCGGCGACATCGTGGCCGAGCCGCTGCGCAACTTCGGCGACGTGTCGGTGGCCGAGCGGCGCGAGCGCGTGCAGTGGCTGTTCTCGCGCGTGGGCCTGCGGTCCGAGGCGGCGAAGAAGTTTCCGCACGAGTTCTCGGGCGGCCAGCGCCAGCGCCTGGGCATTGCGCGCGCGCTGGCGCTCAACCCCAAGCTCATCGTCTGCGACGAGCCCGTGTCGGCACTCGACGTGTCGGTGCAGGCCCAGGTGGTCAACCTGCTGATGGACCTGCAGGCCGAGTTCGGCATCGCCTACCTCTTCGTGGCGCACGACCTCGCCGTGGTGCGCCACATCAGCCATCGCGTGGCCGTGATGTACCTCGGCCACATCGTGGAGATCGCCGACCGCGACACGCTGTTCTCGGCCCCGCGCCATCCGTACACCGAGATCCTGCTGTCGGCCGTGCCCGTGCCCAACCCGCGCACGCCGGCACGCCGCCTGCTGCTGCAGGGCGATCCGCCGAGCCCGGCCAACCCGCCCTCGGGCTGCCGCTTTCACACGCGCTGCCCGATGGCGCAGGCCGTGTGCAAGGAGAAGACGCCCGAACTGAGCGAGCGCCCCTCGACTTCCCAGGGCGGCCACTGGGTCGCCTGCCACTTCCGTTGAAAGCATTGCCCTCATGACCGACAAGACACCCCACTACGACCTCTTGATCCACGGCGGCACCGTGATCGACGGCACCAAGGCGCCGCGCTTCGACGCCGACGTGGGCATCGTCAATGGCCGCATCGCCGCCATCGGCAAGCTCGCGGGCCACACGGCCGACCAGACGCTCGACGCCACCGGCCGCATCGTCGCGCCGGGCTTCATCGACTCGCACACGCACGACGACCAGGCCGTGCTGTCGCATGCGCAGATGCCCTTCAAGGTGTCGCAGGGCGTGACCACCGTGGTCGCGGGCAACTGCGGCATCAGCGCCGCGCCGCTGCGCGCCGACATGGACCTGCCCATGCCGCTGAGCCTGCTCGAGACGCCGCCGGAAGACCGCTTCACGACGTTTGCGGCCTACCTGGACGCGCTGCGCGCCACGCCCTCGTCGGTCAACGTGGCGGCGATGGTCGGCCACTCGACCCTGCGCGCCGTGACCATGTCCGACCTCGACCGCCCCGCCACCGCGCAGGAGATCGCCGCCATGCAGGCGCTGGTCGAAGAAGCCATGCAGGCCGGCGCCATCGGCCTGTCGACCGGCACCTTCTACCCGCCGGCCGTGAAGGCGACGACCGAGGAAATCATCGAGGTCGGCCGCCCGCTCACGGCGCGCAAGGCGCTGTATGTGACCCACATGCGCGACGAGAGCGACCACGTGATGGAGTCTCTGGAAGAAACCTTCCACATCGGCCGCGCGCTCGACATCCCCGTGGTGGTGTCGCATCACAAGGTGCAGAACACGCAGAACTTCGGCAAGACCAAGGTCACGCTGCCCTTCATCCAGGAAGCGATGAAGCACCAGTGCATCGGGCTCGACTGCTACCCGTACACGGCCGGCTCCACCATGATCCGCACCGACCGCGGAATGATGGACGGCCGCGTGCTCATCGCCTCCAGCGTGCCGCACCCCGAATGCGCGGGCCGCGACCTGAAGGACATCGCGGCCGAATGGGGCGTGTCGGGCGAAGAGGCCGCGCTGCGCCTGTCGCCCGGCAGCGCCATCTATTTCATGATGGACGAGGACGACGTGCAGCGCGTGCTCGCCTTCGACGAAACCATGATCGGCTCCGACGGCATTCCGCTGGGCGACAAGCCGCACCCGCGCCTGTGGGGCACCTTCCCGCGCGTGCTCGGCCACTACAGCCGCGACGTGGGGCTGTTCCCGCTGGAGACGGCGGTGTGGAAGATGACCGGGCTCACGGCGCGCAACTTCGGCCTGCACGAACGCGGCGCGCTCAAGGTCGGGCACCACGCCGACGTGGTGGTCTTCAATGCCGCCACCGTGCGCGACACCGCGAACTACGAAACACCGACCGAACCGGCCGAAGGCATCGACGCGGTGATCGTGAACGGCGCTGTCACCTGGCGCCACGGCGTGCACAGCGGTGCGCGCAACGGGCAGGTGATCGCGCGCCAGGACGCGGCCTGACAACGCACACCCCGGCGGCGCCTGCACGGTGCCCGCCTTCGCATCCTGGTGCATGCGCAGCACCGGATCGGTGAACACGCCGGGCCTCAGAGGCCCGGTTTTTCTTCCCTGGCGTCTTTCCCCTCTGGCGGCGCACCCCTAGGGGATTTCCCTCGACAGCTGGCCCGGAGCTTGCGTAGTTTGCCCACATAGTTGAACATTTCAACTATTGAAGACTTCTACCAACCCGCCATGCACGCCCCGCTTCGCCTGAAAGACGACTACCTCAACGTGCTGATCGACCTGGCGTCGCAGCGCACGCGCGACCGCGGCTCGCGCATCTACGAGATCGAGCTCGGCCTGTCGATCCGCGACGTGCGCCTCTTGCGCATGATCGGCGCCGCGCCCGGCATCACCATGGGGCAGCTGGTGCAGACCTGCGCCATCGAGAAGACGCTGGTCTCCAAGCTGGTGAGTTCGCTGGTGCAGCGCGAGCTGGTCGAACGCCAGATCGGCGCCGAGGATGCGCGGCAGATCCGCCTGTGCCTGAGCCCCGCCGGCATCGACATGGTGCTGCGCGCCGAGCCCATCGGGCATGAGATGGAAGCGCGCTTTCTCGACTGCCTGAGCGTCGCCGACATCGAGAACCTGCGCCGCATCATGCACAAGCTCATCGACGCCGAAGAAGGCTCGCGCGACATCTTCGAATTCCTGCTGGTGCAGTTGCGCGAAAGCAAGGAATCGCCCCCGTCCTCCTCTCCCGCGTCTTCCGCTCCCTCCCGAAAGAAGTAAGGCTCCATGGCAATCCACCTTTCACCGCGCCGCGTCGCGGCGGCGTCCCTGTCGGCGCTCGCTTTGTGCTTCGCCGCCACCGCGTCCGCCCAGACCGTGCTTCGCACCGTGCCCTCGTCGGACCTGAAGATCGTCGACCCGATCTGGACCACCGCCAACATCACGCGCAACCACGGCCTGATGATCTACGACACCCTCTTCGCGATGGACGAGAAGGGCGTCATCAAGCCGCAGATGGTCGACAAGTACAGCGCGAGCGCCGACAACAAGGTGTGGAGCTTCACGCTGCGCCCGGGCCTGAAGTTCCACGACGGCGCCCCGGTCACCTCGCAGGACGTGATCGCCTCGCTGGCGCGCTGGGCCAAGCGCGACACGCTGGGCCAGAAGATGTACGAGGCGATGGACAGCATCGCCGCCGAAGGCCCGAACGGCTTTCGCATGACGTTCAAGCAGCCCTTCGGCGTGGTGCTCGACGCGCTCGGCAAGCCCAACCCGCTGGTGCCGTTCATCATGCCCAAGCGCGTGGCCGACACGCCCGCCGACAAGCAGATCGACGAGCTGGTGGGCTCCGGCCCCTTCACGCTCGCCAAGGAAGACTTTCGCCCGGGCGACCGCGTCATCTACCGCAAGAACACCGCCTACGTGCCGCGCAAGGAGCCCGCCTCGGGCCTGGCCGGCGGCAAGGTGGTGCACGTCGACCGCGTCGAATGGGTGATGCTGCGCGACCCGCAGACGCAGGCCAATGCGCTGCTCAACGGCGAGGTCGACATGCTCGAGACCGTGCCCTCGTCGGGCTACACGGGCATGCGCACCAACGACAAGATCGAGCTGGTCGACGTGATGCCGGCGGGCCCCTTCACCGTGCTCTACAACCACAAGGTGCCGCCCTTCAACAACCCGAAGGCGCTGAAGGCCGCGATGCTGGCCATCAACCAGGAAGCGATGCTGCGCGCGCAGGTCACCTTCCGCGACTTCTACAAGCCCTGCGCGTCGATCTACCTGTGCGGCTCGCTCTACGCGAGCGACAAGACGGGCTTCTACACCGGCAAGCCGCAGTTCGAAGAAGCGCGCAAGCTGCTCAAGGAATCGGGCTACGACGGCAAGCCCGTGGTGATCCTGCTGCCGGGCGACGCGCCCGCGCTGAACAAGCTGCCCGCGGTGTACGGCCAGCTGCTCAAGCAGGTGGGCTTCAACGTCGACGTGCAGACCACCGACTGGGCCACGCTCGTGACCCGGCGCGCCAAGAAAGACCTGCCCGAGAACGGCGGCTGGAACGCCTTCATCACCTTCTGGGGCGGCGTGGACGCGAGCAGCCCCATCGGCTACAGCCCGCTGACCGGCAACGGCGACCAGGGCTACTTCGGCTGGCCCGTGGTGCCCGAGCTCGAGGCGCTGAAGACCAAGTTCATCGCCACCGCCGACCTCGCGCAGCGCAAGGAGATCGCCACGCAGATCCAGCAGGTCGTGCTCGAGCACGGCGTGCTGGCCCCGCTCGGCGAAGGCAAGGCGCCCACGGCCGTGCGCCGCGGCACCATCACCGGCCTGCTGCCGTCGCCGGCGGTGCTGTACTGGAACGTGCGCAAGACGTCCGCGCCATCGCCATGACCGCGACATAGGCCGGCCCGCGCGCCCGCCCCTCTCCCTTTCTGATCGCCACCCCTGACCGGCTGCGCCTCGCGCGGCAGCCGGGCGGGACTTCCTTTGCCCGCGCCACACGCCCGGCCCCTCGTCAAGGACCTGATTCACATGCTCCACTTCCTGTTGCGCCGCGGACTGGCCACCGCGCCCGTGCTCCTGATCGTGGCCGTCATCGTCTTCCTGCTGCTGCGCATGACGCCCGGCGATCCCGCGGCGGCCATTGCCGGCGACGCGGCCAGCGCGCAGGACATCGCGCGCATCCGCGCCCAGCTGGGCCTGGACGCATCGATCGTGACGCAGTTCGTGCATTGGCTCGGCCAGGTGCTGCGCGGCGACCTCGGCTACTCGTTTTTCTACCGGATGCGCGTGACCGACCTGATCGGCCAGCGCCTGGAGCCCACGCTCTCGGTGGCGGCGGTGACGGTGGTGCTCACGGTGCTGATCGCCGTGCCGCTGGGCGTGCTCGCGGCCTCGCGGCGCGGCGGCCGGCTCGACCGCTTCATCATGGGCGCCTCGGTGCTCGGCTTCTCGGTGCCGGTGTTTGTGGCCGGCTACGTGATGATCTGGCTGTTCTCGATGCAGCTCGGCTGGCTGCCCTCACAGGGCTACCAGCGCATCGGCGACGGCATCGGCCCGTGGCTGCGCCACCTGGCGCTGCCCTGCGTCACGCTGGCCGTGATGTACGCGGCACTCATCGCGCGGGTCACGCGCGCGGCGGTGTCGGAGGCGCTCACCGAAGACTACGTGCGCACCGCGCGCGCCAAGGGCATCGCCGAGTGGCGCATGCTGCTGCGCCACGCGCTGGCCAACGCGGCCGTGCCGATCGCCACCGTCATCGGCCTGAGCGTGGCGGGCCTGATCGGCGGCGTGGTGGTCACCGAGACGATCTACGCGATCCCCGGCCTGGGCCAGCTCACGGTGGACGCCGTGCTCTCGCGCGACTACCCGCTGATCCAGGCGATCACCCTCTTCTTCTCGCTCGTGTACGTGGTGGTCAACCTGCTGGTGGACCTGAGCTACCTGCTGCTCGATCCGCGCATCCGGTACTGACCTTCCTTCGAAAGCCCCGCCATGACTTCGATCTCCCTGCGCGACGACGCGCCTGCCTCTGTCGCGGTTCCGCCCGCCGCACCCCGGGCCCCGGCCCGCTCGCTGCTGCGCCGCCTGCTCGCCAACGGCGGCGTGCGCATCGGCGGCGTCCTGCTGGCCGCGATGCTGCTGCTGGCGGTGGCCGCGCCCTGGCTCGGCACCATCGACCCGAACGCGATGGACCCCGCGAACTCGCACCTGCCGCCCGGCGCGCGCGCCGAGTTCACCACGCTGGCGGGCGACAGCTTCGATCGCTTCTTCCCGCTGGGCACCGACAGCATGGGCCGCGACCTGTGGAGCCGCACGGCCTACGGCGCGCGCATCTCGCTGTCGGTGGGCGTGGCGGTGGCGCTGGGCTCGGTCGCGTTCGGCCTCGTGGTGGGCATGGTGGCGGGCTACTTCCGGCGCCTGGACGGCGTGATCATGCGGGTGATGGACGGGATGATGGCCATCCCCGGCATCCTGTTCGCGATCGTGCTGGTGGCCGTGTGGCGGCCCAGCCTGCTCACGGTGATCCTGGCCATCGTCGTGCCCGAGACGCCGCGCGTGGCGCGGCTGGTGCGCTCGGTGGTGCTGTCGGTGCGCGAAGAGCCGTACGTGGAGGCGGCCGTCGCGCTCGACACGCCGACCTGGAAGCTGATGGGGCGCCACATCCTGCCCAACACGGTGGCACCGCTGATCGTGCAGGGCACCTTCATCTGCGCGGCGGCGATGCTGGTGGAGGCCGTGATGTCGTTCCTGGGCATCGGCCTGCCGTCCGAAGTGCCGACCTGGGGGAACATCATGTCCGAAGGCCGCACGCACTTCACCTCGCACCCCTCGACCGTGCTGCTGCCCGGCCTCTTCCTGGCGCTCACGGTGCTGGCCGTGAACATGCTCGGCGACGGCCTGCGCGACGCACTCGATCCCAAGTTCAAGGCACGCGGAGGCTGAGCATGACATCCACCCCTTCCACAACGTCCGCCGCGCCCTGCCTCGTGGTGCGCGACCTCGCCATCGACCTGCCCGCCGGCGCCGACCGCGCGCACGCGGTGCACGGCATCTCGTTCGACGTCATGCCCGGCCAGGTCGTGTGCCTGCTGGGCGAATCGGGCTCCGGCAAGTCGGTCATCGCGCAGGCCGCGATGGGCCTGCTGCCCACATCGCTGCGACCCTCGTCCGGGCGCATCGAGGTGCAGGGCGAGGACGTGCTCGCGGCCAGCCCGGCGCGGCTGCGCGCCCTGCGCGGCGCGCGCATGGCGATGGTGTTCCAGGAGCCGATGACCGCGCTCAACCCGGTGATGCGCTGCGGCGCGCAGGTCGACGAGATCCTGGCCGAGCACACGACGCTGGGCGCCGCCGCGCGCCGCGCGCGCGTGCTGGCCATCTTCGAGCGCGTGCGGCTGCCCGAGCCCCAGCGCATCTACGACGCCTACCCGCACCAGCTCTCGGGCGGGCAGCGGCAGCGCATCGTGATCGCCATCGCGCTGATCCTGCGCCCGGCCCTGCTGATCTGCGACGAGCCCACCACCGCG
Organism: Variovorax sp. GW822-FHT04A09; assembly: GCF_058801005.1. Taxonomy (NCBI): domain Bacteria; kingdom Pseudomonadati; phylum Pseudomonadota; class Betaproteobacteria; order Burkholderiales; family Comamonadaceae; genus Variovorax; species Variovorax sp. GW822-FHT04A09. The sequence goes on from NZ_JBXAMV010000003.1 coordinate 172,480, forward strand.
CTCGACGTGACCACGCAGGCCGAGATCCTCGCGCTCATCCGGGAGATGCAGCAGGAGAACGGCACGGCCGTGCTGTTCATCACACACGACTTCGGCGTGGTGGCGGACATCGCCGACCAGGTGGTGGTGCTGCAGCTGGGCCGGCAGGTCGAGAGCGGCCCGAAGGACGAAGTGTTGCGCCGCCCGAAGGAGGCCTACACGCGCATGCTGCTCGACGCGGTGCCGCGGCTGGCCCCGGTGCTACGCGCGCCCATCGACGCCCAGGCGCCGCTGCTCGATGCGCGCGGCGTGGGCAAGGTCTACCGCACGGGCAGCTGGCCCGGCAAGCGCCGCACGGTGCATGCGGCGGCCGACGTGTCGCTGAAGCTGCATGCGGGCGAAACGGTCGGCATCGTGGGCGAATCAGGCTCGGGCAAGTCGACCGTGGCGCGCTGCATCGCGCGGCTGATCGAACCGACCGACGGCGACATCCGCGTGCCGGGCATCGAGGGCTCGCGCGGCGCGCAGCGCTCGGCCTTCCGGCGCATGGTGCAGGTCGTGTTCCAGGACCCGAACCGCTCGCTCAACCCGCGCCGCACGGTGGGCCAGTCGATCGTCGAGGGGCCGGTGAATTTCGGCGTGCCGCACGTCAAGGCCTGGCAGCGCGCCGAGGAGCTGATGGCGCTGGTGCGGCTGCAGCCCGAGGTGCTGCACCGCTACCCGAGCGAGTTCTCGGGCGGCCAGCGCCAGCGGCTGTGCATTGCACGCGCGCTGGCCTGCGAGCCGCGCGTGCTGATCGCCGACGAAGCCGTGTCGGCGCTCGACGTGTCGGTGCAGGACCAGATCTTGAAGCTGCTCGCGGAGATCCAGCAGCGGCTGTCGATCGGCATCCTGTTCATCACCCACGACCTGCGCGTAGCCAGCCAGATCTGCGACCGCCTGATCGTGATGCACAAGGGCCGCATCGTCGAGCAAGGCAGCGCGCACGACGTGCTGCTGTCGCCGCGCGAGGCCTACACGCGCACGCTGCTGGCCGCGGCGCCGGGCCAGGGCTATGCGTTCGGGGGCGGCTGAGCGCCGTCCTCTTCCTCTCTTTCAACCCACCTTCATCCCACCACCCCAAGAAGAAACGAAGACATGACCACACCCCTGTACGAACTCAATGCCCTCCAGTTGCTCGAACACTACCGTGACCGCGCCTTGTCGCCGGTCGAGGTGACGCAGGCCGTGCTTGCGCGCATCGAACGCTGGGAGCCGCACATCCACGCCACCTACGGGCTGGACGCCGAAGCCGCGCTGGCATCGGCGCGCGCCTCCGAGGCACGCTGGGCCCAGGGCAAGCCGCAGGGCGATCTCGACGGCGTGCCGGTCACGCTGAAGGAGAACATCGCCACGCGCGGCACGCCCACGCCGATCGGCAGCGCGGCCACCGTGCTGGCGCCCGCCGCCGCCGACGCCCCCGCCGCCGCGCGCCTGCGCGAAGCCGGCGCGGTGATCGTGACCAAGACGACGATGCCCGACTTCGGCTTCCTCGGCGCGGCGCCCTCGAGCTTCCACGCGCTCACGCGCAACCCGTGGGACCTGGGCCGCAACACCGGCGGCTCGAGCTCGGGCGCCGGCGCCGCGGCTGCCGCGGGCTACGGCCCGCTGCACCTGGGCACCGACATCGGCGGCTCGGTGCGCATCCCGGCCAGCTTCTGCGGCGTGTTCGGCCTCAAGCCCAGCCACGGCCGCATCCCGGTCGACCCGCCCGCCGCGGCGCGCGTGATCGGCCCCATGACGCGCACCGTGGCCGACGCCGCGCTCTTGATGCAGGTGGTGACGCGCCCCGACGCGCGCGACTACATGAGCCTGCCGCCGAACGACTTCGCATGGCAGCGCCTCGAGCGCAACGTGAAGGGCCTGCGCATCGGCCTGTGGACCGAGACCATGGGCGGCTGGCCCATCGATGCGGAAGTGAAAGAGGCCGTGCTGGCCGCGGCCCGCCTGTTCGAGCAGGCCGGCGCCATCGTCGAGCCGCTGGCCGACTGGACCACGCTGGACATGCGCATGGGCATGGCCCACTTCTTCACCATGCGCTGCCGCGTCGACCTGGCCGCGATGCCGCCCGAACGCGCGAAGCTCGCGGCCGGCTACATCCACCAGGCGGCGGAGTTCGCTGCCTCGCTCACGCCCGAAGACACCTTCCGCGCCTTCACGCGCATGCAGGCCTTGCGCGCGGCCACCGTGGCGGCCACGCAGCCCTTCGACTACGCGCTGTCGCCGGTGTCGCCAGTGTTGCCGTTCGCGGCGGACGCGATCAACAGCGGCTCGGAAAACCTGCTGAAGGACTCGCACTTCACGTCGGTGTTCAACCAGTCGGAACAACCGGCCGCCTCGATCAACTGCGGCCATGCGAAAAATGGCCTGCCGATCGGCCTGCAGATCGCGGGACGTCGCTTCGACGACCTGGGCGTGCTGCAGATGGCGCGCTTCTACGAATCGGTGCGTCCGGCACAGGCGCGCTGGCCTGAACCGGCCTGACCGGGCTGGGTCAGGCGAATCAGTCCGGCGCGTTCATCACGCGGTCGAACTCTTCGTCGGCCGGCACGTTGTCGGCATCGAGCTCGCTGGCATCGGTGAGGTCGATGCCCGTTTCGTCCGACAGATCGTCGGACGCATCGGCTTCGAGTTCGTCGAAGTCGTCGGCAGGCGTGCTGTCGTCATCGTCGTCTTCGGACGACGAGGCGGAGCGCGCGGTGGCATCGGCTTGGGGCGTCATGATCGAATTCCTCGGCAGATGAGTAAACGGCCCTCTATGGTGCGCCTGTTTTGCCCCTTGCGGTGGATCGACGGGCTGACGTCGGTGTCGGAAAGTTTCCCGTCCCTCGAGGCCGCCCACACGCGCCGTCGTCAGTCTTTGTGGACGTGGCCGTGCTCGCCGTGTCCTTCATCATGGCCGTGTTCGTGGCCATGCTCGCCGTGCGCGAGCCGGCTCACGAGCGTGACCAGCAGGATGCCCGCTGCCAGCCACGCGATCTGCGCCGCGGTCTGGCGCGCGGGCAGGCGCTTTTGCAGCTGCGGAATCAGGTCGGCCAGCGCCACGTAGACGAAGCTGCTGCCCGCCAGCACCAGGAAGTACGGCAGCCAGCCATGCAGCTGGTCGACCAGCCACCAGCCCGCGATGCCGCCGAGCATGGTCATCGTGCCCGCAAGCGACACCTTCACCAGCGCCGCGCGCGAATTGGCCGAACTCTGGCGCAGCACCACGAGGTCGCCGATGTGGTGCGGCACTTCGTGCGCGAGCACGGCCAGCGCGGCCACGAGGCCCAGGCGGATGTCGGCCACGAAGGCCGAGGCGATCAGGATGCCGTCGCCGAAGCAGTGCACGCTGTCGCCGGTGAGCACGGCCCAGCCGCCGCCGCCCGTGGGGGGTGCGTGGTGGTGATGAGCGTGCGAATGGTCGTGATGATCATGGCCGTGGTGATCGTGCGCGCCCTCTTTCGCCGGTGCGGCATCGCCATGGTGATGCTCATGCCCGTGGTGCCACAGCTCGGCCTTGTCGAGCAGGAAGAAGAACACCAGCCCGAACAGCAGCACCGCGAACAGCAGCGCGGGCTCGATGCGGCTTTCGAAGGCCTCGGGCAGCAGGTGCATGAAGGCCGTGGCCAGCAGCGCGCCGGCCGCCAGGCTCAGCAGGTGCTGCGGGTTCACGCCGCCGCCACCGCTGCGCACGCCCACGCGCAGCAGCAGGGCCGCGAGCCAGACGCTTCCGATGCCGGCGACCAGGGTCGCCACGAGAATTACTATCAAATTCATAGCTGCTTGCGCAAGAGGGACGGCCGGTACGGCCTTGTTCCGTTCATAAAAAGAGAAAGGCCGTCACTTCGGACGGCCTTCGGCGGCAGGTGGCTACGGGCGCCGTCTTCGGTCAGGCGACACCATTGGCTTTGAACCAGGCCGTGGCACGCTGCCAGCCGTCTTCCGCGGCGCTCTTGAGGTAGCTGGGGCGGTAGTCGGCGTGGAACGCGTGGCCTGCTTCGGGGTACACGACGAAGCTCGATGCCTTGGCCGCTGCAGTTCCAGTGGCCAGAGCAGCTTTCATCTTATCAACCGTGTCAAGGGGGATGCCCTGGTCTTTTCCGCCGTACAGGCCGAGCACCGGCGCCTGCAGGCTGGCGGCGATGTCGACGGGGTGCTTGGGCTGCAATTCGCTGGCCTGCCCCACCAGCCGGCCGTACCAGGCCACGCCGGCCTTGACCTTGCCGGTGGCCGCATAGAGCCACACGATGCGCCCGCCCCAACAGAAACCGGTGATGCCGGCCTTGCTCGTGTCGCCGCCGTTGGCCTTGGCCCAGGCCAGCGCGCCGTCGAGGTCGGCCATGACCTGCGCGTCGGGCACCTTGGTGACGATGTCGGCCTGCAGCTTGGGAATGTCGGTGTAGCCGCGCGGATCGCCCTGGCGCGCATACAGCTCGGGCGCGATGGCCAGGTAGCCCAGCTCGGCGAAGCGGCGGCAGGTGTCGGCGATGTACTCGTGCACGCCGAAGATTTCCTGGATCACCAGCACCACGGGCAGCCCGGTCTTGCCAGCCGGCGCCGCCGCATAGGCAGGCACCCCGAAGCCGTTGACGGTGTACTTGATGGGGCCGGCCTTCAGGCCGTCGGCCGGGGTGGTGATGGCCGTCTGCGCGGCCACCGGCAGCACGGCGGCGGCGTAGCCGACACCGAGGGCGGCCTTGAGCGCGGTGCGGCGCGTGGCCCCCTGCTCGGTGCTGTCGCCGGGGCGCAGCGAATCGAATTCGGAACGGTTGTCGTCGAAGGAGGTCATGCAAGGGCTCCGGTTGAATCGTCTGACAAGGGGGTGTGGCGTAGAAAAACGCACGCCGCAATGTAGGCGAAATCGGGCCGGGCCGTGTGACCGGACCGTAAAGCAGCCGGGCCGCTTCGGGCTGTGGCTACGTGCCGTAGGCCCGCCGTGCCAGCGCCTCGGCCAGCACCTGGGCCGGATCGACGAGGCGCAGCCCCGCCACCGCGGCCGAGCCCTGCAGGCCCAGCGGCACCTCGGTGCAGCCCATGATGATCGTGACCGGGCCGTGCCGCTCGGCCAGCCGCAGCGCGACCTCGGAGAAGCAGCGTTCGGCCAGCGGCAGGTTGCCGGCCTTCACGCCGTCGAAGATGCCGCGCATGATGGTCTGGCGCTCGTCGGCCGACGGCACGTGGCAGCCCAGGCCGGCCTCGGCCAGTGCCTGCTCGTACAGCCGCACGCGGTAGGTGCCTTCGGTGGCCATCAGCGCCACTTCACTTGCGCCCTGCGCGGCCAGGTGCTGCGCGGTTTCGCGCGCCATGTGCAGCAGCTCGACCTGCGGAAAGCGCTCCTGCAGGTTGGCGTGCCACGCATGCGCGGTGTTGCAGGCGATGGCCACGGCACGGCTGCCCAGCGCGGCCAGCCGGCCCAGCGCCTGCAGCATCGGTTCGAGCGGCTGGTGCGCGCCCTGCGCGTCGGAGGCCAGCGCGCCGGTGCGATCGGGCACCGGCACCTGCGCCAGCCAGTGTTCGGGAAAGGACTGGTCGCGCACCGGCTCGCCGCGCGCACGCATCTGCTGCGCGCAGGCCTGCACGAAGAGCCGGACGAAGTCGGCGCCCGCCGCGGGGCCCATGCCCCCCAAGATGCCAACTACGTTCGTCGAAGCCATGGTCTTTCTCTGTTTCAGGAATACCGCGGAACCGGCTTTGCCGGGCCGCTGGTATTGCCCCCGGTAGGGGGTTGGCGAAGCGACACGAAGTGCGCGCAGCCTGGGGGCGAGCTCAAGTTGCCGGCTTGTCGCTGAAGGCCTTCAGGTTTTCTTTGAGCTGGTCGCTCATCGGCAGGTTCAGCGGCACGTTCTTCGGCGGGATCGGCTGCATGAACCACTTGGTGTAGAGCTTCTCGAACTCGCCGCTCTTCATCATGGCGGTGAAGGTGTCGTCCACCAGCTTCTTGAAGGCCGGGTCGTCCTTGGGCAGCATGCAGGCGTAGGGCTCGACCTGCAGCGACTCGCCCACCACTTCGTAGTCGGCCGGGTTCTTCGAGTTGGCGATGAGGCCGAACAGCAGGATGTCGTCCATGGCGAAGGCCACGGCGCGGTCGCTCTCGACCAGCAGGAACGCGTCGGCGTGGTCCTTGCCGAGCACGATGTTCATGTCGAGGTTCTTCTCGGTGTTGTACTTGCGCATGACCAGCGCGTTGGTGGTGCCGGTGGTGCTGGCCACGGTCTTCTTCGCCAGGTCGGCGTAGTCCTTGATCTTGGAAGACTTCTTCGTCAAGAGGCGCGTGCCCGTATAGAAGTGGTTCACCGCAAAGGCCACGTCCTTGCCGCGCGCGGTGTTGTTGGTGGTGGAGCCGCACTCCAGGTCGATGGTGCCGTTCGTGATCAGCGGGATGCGGTTCTGCGAGGTGACCGCCATCAGCGAGACCTGCAGGTTGGGCTTGTTCAACTTCTTCTTCACCGCCTCGACCACGGCGTTGGAGAGTTCCACCGAGAACCCGATCGGCTTGTTCGGGCCGTCCAGGTAGCTGAAGGGCACCGACGACTCGCGGTAGGCGAGCGAGATCTTGCCGGACTCGGCGATCTTGGCGAGCGTGTCGGCAGCTTGCGCGGCCGGTGCAGTGAAGAGGACCGCGGCAGCCAGGGACGCCATCAAAACGGAGAGTTTCATTCGAGCCTTCATCGGTTGGATTGAACAGACGGCCAGTGTAAGAAGGAGTGACACATCGGGACAATTCCAATTAACCCCGGGGTCATGCCCAAAGGTTATGGGCTGGGTTCTTTTGGCATTTCCGGGCACGGCGAGGGGCCTCTACAGTCGCACGCTGTCTCTTCTGTTCCCTTTCTTCTTCACTTCCGGAAAGTTGCCTCCATGCATGTGTGCGTGCTCGGCGCCGGCATCGTGGGCCTGGCGACCGCCTGGCAACTCGAGCGCCAGGGCCACCAGGTCACGGTGATCGACCGCGCGGCGCCCGGCGCGGGCGCCAGCGGCGGCAACGGCGCGCAGCTGAGCTACTCGTACGTGCAGCCGCTGGCCGATCCGTCGATCTGGACGCAGCTGCCCAAGCTGCTGTTCTCCCCCACTTCGCCGCTGAAGCTGCGCCCGCAGCTCGATCCGCTGCAATGGCGCTGGGGCCTGGCCTTCCTGGCCGCGTGCAACGCCGCGACCTCGCGCGACACCACCGCGCAGCTGCTCGCGCTGGCGGCCGCGAGCCGCACCGGCTTCGAGGCCATGCAGGCCGACATCGCGCCCGACTGCGATTTCTCCGCCACCGGCAAGCTGGTGCTCTATGCGAGCGCCGCCTCGCTGGCCGGCGCGCAGGCGCAGGTCGAGTTGCAACGCACCCTGGGCAGCGAACAACGCATCGTCACGCCCGACGAGTGCGTGGCCATCGAGCCCGCGCTCGCGGACTACCGCGGCCAGATGGCGGGTGCGGTCCACACGCCGAGCGAGTGCGCGGCCGACTGCCTCAAGGTGTGCGCCGAGCTGATGCGCGCACTGAGCGCGCGCGGCGTGCGCTTCATGCTCGGTGCCGACGTGCACGGCTTTGCGCGCAGCGAAGGTCGCGTGGCGGCGGCGCAGACGAGCGAAGGCGACATCGAAGCCGATGCCTTCGTGATGGCGCTGGGCTCGGCCTCGCACAAGCTCGGTCGCGCGCTCGGCGCCTACCTGCCGGTGTATCCGCTCAAGGGCTACAGCATCACGGTCGACGTCGACCCCGCGCCCGGCGCGGCGCCGCGCGTGAACGTGACCGACAGCGCGCGCAAGGTCGTCTTCGCGCGCATCGGCTCGCGCCTGCGCGTGGCCGGCATGGCCGAGCTCGTGGGGCACGACGCAAGCATTCCGGCCACTCGCATCGAGACGCTGGCCGACGCCACGCGCGCCGTGTTCCCGCGCGCGAGCCGGCTCGCCGAGCTGCACCCCTGGACCGGCATGCGCCCCGCCACGCCGAAGGGCCTGCCGATCATCGGGCGGCTGCCGCATGCGCCGTCGAACATGCTGTTCAACACCGGCCACGGCGCGCTGGGGTTCACGCTGGCCTTCGGCTCGGCGCAGCGGATCGCGCAGGCGCTGGACGCGGCCCCGTCGCGCTTCTGAGCTTGCGGCCCAGGCGCCGCCAGCCGATCACCACGCCGGTCAGGCTCAGCAGCGCACCGCCCGCGCTCAGCGCGACCAGCAGCAGGTCCCACAGCGGACGGCGTTCGAGCAGCGGCAGCCAGTCCCAGCTGTGCAGCATCGCGAACAGCCAGCGGCTCCACCGGCGCGCACTGTCGCTGCGGCCGAGCACGGCGCCGGTCTGCGGATCGACGTGGACCCAGGTGGCGTGCGCGTCGGCGAACACCACGCGCCAGACGGGCAGCGGCTTCTCGCTGCCGCCGGTCATGGTGTGCGGCTCGCGCGTGTAGTAATGGCTGTCGTAGGCGGTGAGCACGTCGATGCGCGCGACCGGATCAGGCAGCAGTTGCGCGACGGCGGTGCGCAGCGCCTCCGGGTCGATCTGCCGCGGCTGCGCGCTGGCCGCGTCGCGCACCAGCGGCCGGCCGCTCGCGGTGCTCGCCAGCACCAGTGTCTGCCCTGCCGCGCGCACCCAGCGCAGTTCGCGAACGTCGCCACGCGTTGAAGCCAGCAGTGCAGCGGGCGCCGCATCGCCAGCGTTCACCACGAGCGGCCCGCCCTGCATCGCCGCCATGCGCAACGCCGGCGCGCCGCTGTCGAACACGCGCCAGGGGTTCATCGACATCAGCCCGCTGAAGATCCACGTCAGCGTGACGAGCGCGAACAGCAGCCCGCTGATGTGATGCCAGCGCATCATGAAGCCCTGGTACGGCGAGTGCGAGCCGCTCTTGTAGGTGCGCCGGAAGCGCCAGCGCATCACGCCCACCACCGTGCCCGTGAGCGTGACGGCGACGCCGACGATCGACAGCCAGTTGACGATGTCGGCCCAGTAGCGGTCCAGGCCCGTGCCGCGCAGCGGGTACAGCCAGTGAATCCACGCGCCGGCGTAGTTCCACAGCCGCTCGGCGCGCGGTGCATCGCGCACCACCTCGCCGGTGCGGCCCGAGATGTACAGCCGCGTGGCCTGCGCATCGGCCAGGTCGACCACATGCAGCGGGCGGTGCGCGTCGAGCCCGCGCGAATGGGTGAAGGCGTCTTCGTCGATGGTGCCCCGGTACTGGAGCACCACGCCCTCGCCCCCATAGGCCTGCGCGCTCACGAGTGCGCGGGCGCGGTCGACCTGGCGCAGCACGGCGCCGGTCTGCGCATCGACGACAACCACGCCGCGCCCGGGCGGCGACCGGCGCGCGCCGGGTTCTGCCGCGCTCGCCGGCACCGCGAGGTACACCGACTGCCCGCCGCTGGCCACGGCGAGTCGCAGGTCCTGCAACGGCCCCGCGATACCGGCCGCATCGAGCGCCTGCCGCGGCCCCAGCAAGGGCGCCTTCGCATCGAGCGGCGGCAGGTGCTGCAGACGCTCGGCCTCGGTGAGCTTGGGGTAGCCCACGTACATCATCACCACGCCCGAGACGAACCACATCGCGAAGAAGGCGCAGACGACCACGCCGAGCCAGCGGTGGATCAGGAACAACCAGCGTTTGGCATGCATGGCGGCGCTCCTTCGATTCAGAAGCTCACGCGCACCGACACATCGGCCGTGCGCGGCGCGCCGAGGTAGGCGAAGCCGGCGCCGACGTTCGCGGCGTACACGCGGTCGGTCGCGTTGCGCACGCGCCCCACCAGCGTGACGTTGCGGTTCACCTGCCAGCTCAGCCCGAGGTCGAGCAGCGTGTAGCCGGGCCAGTGCATCGTGTTGGCCGCATCGGCGTACACCTTGCCCACATGCCGCACGCCTGCCGTGGCCTGCAGGCGCGGCGTGATGGCGTACGACACCCATAGGTTCGCGACCACCGCCGGCGTGTTGGTCGGCGTGCGGCCCGCGAGCGACACGCCGCCCTGGCGGAACTGCTCGTAGCGCGCATCGACGTAGGTGAGGTTGCCCTGCAGCGACCACTGCGGCGTGGGCTGCAGCCCGAGCGCCAGCTCCACGCCCTTGGACGACTGCTCGCCGACGAGCACCGTGAGCGCGCTGTTGGCCGGGTCCTGCGTCGCGATGTTGGTGCGGCGGATGCTGTAGGCCGCGAGCGTGGCTGTGCCCTTGCCCTGCCAGAAATCGAGCTTGGTGCCGACCTCGACCTGCCGGCCGGTGGTGAGCTCGCTGTTGTTGCGCACGTCGGCGAACGAGGCGGTCGAGAGCACGCCCGAGGGCGGGTCGGCCGCGGTGGCGTACTGCGCGTACAGGTTGGCGCCGGGCGCGATGTCCCACACCAGGCCGATGCGGCCGGTGGTCGGCCGGTAGCCGCGATGGAAGGTGGCCGGGTTCGCCGCGTCCACGGTGCGGCGGTTGACCAGGTCGAGGTCGATGCGCTCGTGGCGCAGCGCCGTCACGAGGTGCAGCGACGGCTGCAGCGCGGTGCGGTTCTCCAGATACAGCGCGGTGGTCCGCACCTTGTTGTCGCGGTCGGGCCGGAAGCCCGGCGTCATGCCCGGCACGTCGAAGAAGCGCTCGGTGGCAAAGACGTACGGGTTCACCGTGCTCACGGTGCCGGGCAGGCTGTTGGGAAAGCGCGTCTGCCGGTTCACGCTGAAGTCCAGCCCGAAGGACCAGTCGCTCTTCAGCCCGCCGATCTGCCCCTTGTAAAGGCCCTCGACGCGGTTGCCCCACACGTCCTGGTCGTGCCGCTGCAGCAAGGCGCCCGAGCGGATGACGGCCGTGTTGCGCGCGTTGTAGCGGTAGTTCTCGACGTTGCGGTAGTCGCGCAGCGCGTCGTAGGCGTAGAAGGTGTTCTTGAACTGCAGCGCATCGCTGGCTTGCCACTCGGTGACCGAGCGCAGCCACTGCACGCGCTGCGCGTAGAGGCCGTCGGCACTGTTGTAGTTCTTGAAGCGCGTGCCGCGGTCGATGCGCATCTCGCCACCCGCCGGGTTCAGCACCGGCGTGCCCCAGTAGGGCCGCGTGACGTCTTCGTCCTGGTACTCGTAGGCCAGCGTGTGCTTCAGGCCGCCGCCGAAGTCCGACAGCAGCGAGGCCGCGAGCTGCGTCGCCTTGCTCTTGGTGCCGTCGGTCCAGCCGTGGGCGTCGCGGTGGTTCACGTCGATGCGCGCGTAGTGGCTGCCCGCGCCGCCGTCGCCGGCGATGCGGCGGTTCAGGCCGAAGGAGGCCTCTTTCAGGTTCTGCGTGCCCAGGCGCAGTTGCGCCTCGGCGAAGTCGCTGCGTTCCGGCGCCTTGGTGATGTAGTTGATCGAACCGCCCAGCGCACCCGAGCCGAACAGGAAGCTTGACGGGCCGCCGATGGCCTCGACGCGGTCGTAGATCCAGCTGTCGACCGGGCGCGCCGCGATCGAGTACTGCAGGTTGATGCCGTTGAACAGCTGCGCGATCGAGCCGCTGCCGAAGCCCCGGTAGCTCACGCCGACGTTGCCGGGCGCATCGTGCGCGGTCACGCCGGGCACGGCGCGCAGCGCCTCCTGCGTGTTCTGCGCGCCGCGCGCATCGAGCACCGCGCGGTTCACCACCGTGACGGAAGCAGGCGTCTCGCGCGGCGTGAGGCCCAGGCGGCTCGCGGTGTCGGCGGGCGTGTCGAGGTCGAGCCGGCCGTTGGGGCGCGGGGCGTCGTCGGCCACTTCGATCGGGGGCAGCGAAGACACGGCGGTCTGGGCATTGGCAGGCGCATGGACGGCGCCGAACAGGGCAAGCAGCCCCAGGGCGGGGGCACGGGAAAGGGTGGGCATGGCATCTCTCTTGCGACGGCGCTGGCGAAAACAATGAAGCGCAGCGCCGGCCGCACAACGACCGGGAACGCACCGCGCGGCCCGTTCAGGCGGCGTCAGGTGCAGGAACGACGAAGCTCAGGAGAGATGCGTGGGCGGCCCGCGCGCCGGCAGCGGCGAGGCCGTGGCTGCCGCGAGGCGGGCAGCGGGAATCGATTGCAGCGCGCGGCCCAGCGGTAGCGGCGTGGGCAGCGTCACCTGCACGGTGGCGGGCGGCGGGCCGGAGACCATGCACAGCGGGCAGTCCATGGCCGCCATGCCGACTTCGGTGGCGCCGTCGTCGCCCTGCACGATGAGCTTGACGGTGCCCGCGGCGGAACACACGAGTTCCATTGCCTGCGGGTTCACGAGCGGCGACGCGCCCGCGACCAGCAGCGACGCCATGAACCACGCCAGCACCAGGCGGTGCATTGCGCAGAAGGTTCGAAGGGCGTGCATGGGCGCGGATTATGGCGCGAGGCGAATGCCCCGCATCTTTCTCAGGCGGTCTGCTCGATCGCTTCGCGCATGCAGCGCGTGATGCCGCGCACCGCCACCGAGTCCGGCCGGCCCGCGAAGCGCAGCGCGCGCACCGGCACCGGAATGTGCGGCTCCAGCGTCAGCACGTCGACCTTGGCACGGTCGGCCGAGCGCGCCGTGCAGCCGTCGACCAGCGCCACGCCCAGCCCGTGGTGCGCCATGGCCAGCGCCGCGTGGTAGGTCTGCACCGTGACCACGGCCTGCTGGAAGCCCACGCCCGCCTGCCGGCAGGCCTGACTCAGGCTGGTGCCGACCGGGTCGCGGCCGTCCAGGCCGATCACCGGGCGGTCGATGAGGTCGTGCAGCGCCACCGAGCCGTTGCGCACGAGCGCGCGCGGCAGCATGCCCTTGGGCGCCACGCACACCATGCGGCTGTCGGCCAGCGTCTCCTGCGTGAGCGAGGGATGCACCGCGGGGCTGAAGGCGAAGCCCACGTCGGCCTCTTGCAAGAGCAGCGCCGACATGATCTGCGGCGAGTGCAGCGACTCGACCGTGATCGCGTAGCCCGGATGCATCTCGCGAAAGGCCTTGAGCGCGCGCGGCAGGATTTCGTAGCTCAGCGCGAGCACGCTGAGGATGCGCAGCTCGCCCGTGTCGTTGCCCGCGCGCAGGTTCGCCGCCAGCCGCTGCACCTCGTCGAGCTGCGCGAACAGCCGCTCGATGTGCGGGTACAGCGTGAGCGCCTCGGTGGTCGGCGTGAGCCGCCCCTTGGCGCGCTGGAACAGCGGAAAGCCCAGCTGCAGCTCGGCATGCTGCAGCGTGCGGCTCACGGCCGGCTGCGTGATGTTGATGAGCCGCGCGGCCGCGCTCACGCTGCCCGCGAGCATGATCGCGTTGAAGACCTCGATGTGGCGCAGCCGCATGGCCGACAGCGGTCGGTGGCGGTCAGCGGACGGTGGCCTTGCCGGTGGCGATGTCCATCACCATGCGCACGCCCAGATAAAGGCGCGGTTCGATCGAATCAATCAGCACGTACTCCGCGTCGGCCGTGTGCGCGCCGAAGCCCTGCAAGCCGAAGCGCTCGATGACCGGCGCCTTGGTCTTGAGCGAAGCGAACGCCGCGTCGGTGCCGCCACCGGCCGCCTTGTCGTCGGCGCCCAGCGGGCGGCCCAGCTCGTCCTTGTAGATGGCCTGCGCATGCTTGGCCAGCGCGCGCGACGCGTCGGTGGCCTCGAGCGGCGGACGGCGGCGTTCGAACTTCAGCTCGACCTTGGCCTCAGGCACCAGCTGCTTCTTCACGCGCTCGTTCACCTGCTGCTCGATGCGGTCGTAGTCGGCCACCTTGAGCACGCGCACGTCGGCGCCCGCCGTGGCGCTGGCCGGGATCACGTTGCGGTTGGTGCCCGACTTGGAGATGGTCCAGTTCATCTTCAGGCCCGCGGCCGGGTCGGACAGGTCGCGCATCTGCAGGATCTGATGCGACAGCTCGTACAGCGCATTCACGCCCAGCTCGGGCGCGGAGCCCGCGTGCGAGGCCTTGCCCGCCACATTCAGCGTGACCGAGGCGATGCCCGCGGTGGCCAGCGAGAGCTTGTCGTCCTTGATGGAGGCGCCCTCGAACGACAGCACGGCATCGTGCTCGCCGCCGAGCTTGGTGAGCAATGCGCGCGAACCGGGCGAGCTGATTTCTTCGTCGCCGTTGATCAGCACGGTGAGCGTGCCGTAGTCCTTGAACTTCAGCGTCTGCAGCATCGACACCAGGTGCGTGATGACCGCCACGCCCTGCTTGTCGTCGGCAATGCCCAGGCCGTAGGCCTTGTCGCCGTCGACGCGGAACGGCTGCTTGTTGAGCATGCCCACGGTGTAGACCGTGTCCATGTGCGCGATGAGCATGATCTTCTTGGTGCCCGTGCCCTTGAAGGTGGCGCGCACCACGCGGCCGATTTTTTCGGGCGTGTCTTCCATGCGGTAGGCGTCGGCGCTCGGGTCGATGAGCTCGACCTCGCCGCCCAGTGCCTTGAACTTGGCGGCGATGAGATCGGAGATTTTCTCGAGGCCTTCGATGTCGCGGCTGCCCGACTCGATGGAGACCAGCTCCTTCAGCGTCTCGAGCAGGGCGGGCTTTTCCTTGGCGGCCAGCGCGGCGATGCGGGCATCAGGGGCTGCGGAAGCGGTGCCGAGGAAGGCCGCGCAGACGGCGGCGAGCAGGAAGGTGCGGGGCTGGAGTTTCATGGGCGTGTTTCTTCTTTCTGTCGTTTGTCTCTTGGGGATCGTGCGAACGTGGATCAGTGAGGATCAGTGGGCCTTGTCCCAGTTGGGACCGACGCCGATCTCGGCGAGCAGCGGCACCTTGAGCGCCGCCACGCCGGCCATCAGGCGCGGGATTTCGGTGCGCACCCATTCGACCTCGGCCTCGGGCACTTCGAACACCAGTTCGTCGTGCACCTGCATGATCATCCTGGTGGCGCGCTTTTCTTCGTCAAGCACGTTCTGTACCTTGACCATGCTGAGCTTGATGAGGTCGGCCGCCGTGCCCTGCATCGGCGCGTTGATGGCCTGGCGTTCGGCCGCCTTCTTGCGGGGGCCGTTGCCGCCGTTGATCTCGCTCAGGTAGAGGCGCCGGCCGAACACGGTCTCGACATAGCCCTTGTCGCGCGCGAACTCCACGATCTGGTCCATGTAGGTCTTCACGCCCGGGTAGCGCGCAAAGTAGCGATCGATGTACGAAGCCGCGGCCTTGGTCTCGATGCCCAGGTTCTTCGCCAGGCCGAAGCTGCTCATGCCGTAGATGAGCCCGAAGTTGATGACCTTGGCGTAGCGGCGCTGCTCGCTGGACACCTGGTCGGGCGTGGTGCCGAACACCTCGGCGGCCGTGGCGCGGTGCACGTCGACGCCGTCGGTGAAGGCGCGCAGCAGCGACTCGTCGCCGCTGATGTGGGCCATGATGCGCAGCTCGATCTGCGAGTAGTCGGCACTGGCGATCACGCTGCCCGCCGGTGCCACGAAGGCCTCGCGCACGCGCCGGCCTTCGGGCGTGCGGATCGGGATGTTCTGCAGGTTGGGGTCGTTGCTGCTGAGGCGGCCCGTGACGGCCACGGCCTGCGCGTAGTGCGTGTGCACACGGCCGGTGCGCGGGTTGGCCAGCTGGCCGAGCTTGTCGGTGTAGGTGCCCTTGAGCTTCGAGAGGCCGCGGTGCTCGAGGATCTTGGCGGGCAGCGGATAGTCTTCGGCCAGCTTCTCGAGCACTTCTTCGTCGGTGCTGGGCGCGCCGCTCGGCGTCTTCTTGACCACGGGCAAGCCCAGCTTGGTGAAGAAGATCTCGCCGATCTGCTTGGGCGAACCCAGGTTGAAGGGCTGGCCCGCGATGTCGTAGGCCTCCTGCTCCAGCGCCATGATGCGCGTGCCCAGGTCGTGGCTCTGCGCGGCCAGCGTGGGCGCATCGATCAACACGCCGTTGCGCTCGATGCGGTACAGCGCCTCGCTCGAATCCATTTCGAGCTGGTAGATGTAGGCCAGCTTTTCTTCCTTCTGCAGCAGGGGCCACAGCGCGTGGTGCACGTCGAGCGTCTGGTCGCTGTCTTCGCACGAGTACTCGGCGGCCTTGGCGATGTCGACCTGGCTGAACGGGATCTGGTGCGCGCCCTTGCCGCACAGGTCTTCGTACGAGATGCCGCTGCGCCCCAGGTGGCGCTCGGCCAGGGACGACAGGCCGTGCGGCTTGTTCACTTCGAGCACGTAGCTTTGCAGCATGGTGTCGTGGGCGTAGCCCTGCACCTCGATGCCGTGGTTGGCGAACACGTGGCGGTCGTACTTGATGTGCTGGCCGAGCTTCTTCTTGTCGGCGTTCTCGAGCCAGGGCTTGAGCCTGGCGAGCACCTCGTCGATGGGCAGCTGCGCGGGCGCGTCGGGGTAGTTGTGCGTGAGCGGAATGTAGGCCGCTTCGCCCGGCGTGACGCTGAAGCTGATGCCCACGATCTGCGCGACCATTTCGTCCAGCGAGGTGGTCTCGGTGTCGATGGCCGTGAGTTCGGCGGCCTCGAGTTTGGCGAGCCAGGCGTCGAACTGCGCCCATTCCATGATCGTGTCGTACTTGAGGTTGCTCGCGGGCGCGGCGGCCTCTTGGGCGTCCAGCTCGGAGGGCTCGTCGAACAGGCCGCCCTGGTCGCGGTCGGCCTTGGCGGCGGCCTTCTTCTTGGCGTTCTCTTCGATCAGCTCGGGCGGCACTTCCTGCGCTTCGAGCGACTTGACCAGGCTCTTGAAACCGAACTTCTCGTAGAAGGGCTTCAGCTCGGCCGTCTGCGGCGCGCCAACGGGCAGGCCTTCGAGCGAGGGCAGGCCTTCGACATGGCCGTTCAGGTCGCAGTCGGTGCGGATGGTGACGAGGCGTTTGCTCAGCGGCAGCTTGTCGAGCGCCTGGCGCAGGTTTTCGCCGGCGGCGCCCTTCACTTCGGCGGCGCGTTCGACCAGCGCATCGAGCGAGCCGTATTCGAGCAGCCATTTGGCCGCTGTCTTGGGGCCGACCTTGGGCACGCCGGGCACGTTGTCGACCGTGTCGCCGATGAGCGTCTGGTAGTCGACCATGAGGCTGGGCGGCACGCCGAACTCGGCCGTCACGCCGGCGATGTCGCGCTTCTTGCCGTTCATCGTGTCGATGATGGTGATGTGCTCGTCGACCAGCTGGCTCAGGTCCTTGTCGCCGCTGGACACGATCACTTCGACGCCCTGCGCGGCCGCCACCTTGGCGAGCGTGCCGATCACGTCGTCGGCCTCGACATCGGGCACCGTGAGCACCGGCCAGCCGAGCAGCTTGACCACTTCGTGGATGGGGTCGATCTGGCTGCGCAGGTCGTCGGGCATCGGCGAGCGGTTGGCCTTGTACTCGGGGTACCAGTCGTCGCGGAAGGTCTTGCCGGGGGCGTCGAAGATGCAGGCCGCGTAGTCGGCGCGCACCTCGCGGCGCAGCGCGGTCATCATGTTGATCATGCCCCGGATCGCCCCAGTGGCCGGGCTCTTGGGGTCGCCGGGCACGGCGCGCAGATCGGGCATCGCGTGGAAGGCCCGGTACAGGTAGCTCGAGCCATCGACGAGCAGCAGCGTTTTCTTGTCGGTCATCGGGGCATTTTGCCGTGCCCGGACCGGCGTCCGGAACGACACCAGGGTCGGCTGGCGGCCGACACGCCGCCAGCGGGTGCACGCCTACAATCCGTGCATGCCTAGCTCCCCACTCCTGGTCGCCCGCCGCATCCTGCTGGCGCTGGCTTTCGCCACCCCCGTTGCCGCCCTCGCGCAGGCGCCGGCCGCGCCCGCCGCCAAGCCGGCCCCGGCGGAACCGCTACAAAATCAGGAGCAGGCCGACGGCCGGCGCAACCAGAAGGTCGAGCACATCCACACGGAAGACAGCGGCGCCTCGGTCGACGAGGTGCGCTACGGCGGCCGCACGCAGAGCATCAACGTCAAGCCCAAGTCGAACATGCCCGGTTACGAAGTGCTGCCCAACGACGGCGGCAGCGCCCGCCCCGGCACGACCGGCGACGCGAACAGCGGCGGCAACGGCCCGCGTGTCTGGAACGTGCTGAAGTTCTGACCGTGACGCTGTCGTTCTCCTTCCCGCCCTCCCTCTTTTCTCCCGCAGCCGCCGTCCGGCGCTGAGCATCGCCATGGCAGTTTTTACCGAAGTCCAGTTCGGCGAGGCAGACGCGCTCGTCCAGCGCCTTGGCATGGGCACCCTGCGCGAGCTGCGCGGCATCGAGGGCGGCATCGAGAACACCAACTACTTCGCCACCACCGAGTCGGGCGAATTCGTGCTGACGCTGTTCGAGCGCCTGAGCGCCGAGCAGCTGCCGTACTACCTTTGCCTCATGAAGCACCTGGCCGGTGCCGGCCTGCCGGTGCCCGCGCCCGTGGCCGACCCGGCCGTGGCGCCGCCGACCGGCCATGCGCTGTCGATCCCCGCGCAGGCGCCCTGCGAGCTGCTGCACCGCGTGGCCGGCAAGCCCGCGGCGCTGGTGCAGAAGCTCTCGGGCCGCAGCGAGCTGGCCCCCACGGCCGCCCACTGCGCCGAACTGGGCGCCATGCTGGCCCGCATGCACCTGGCCGGGCGCGACTACCCGCGCATCCAGCCCAACCTGCGCGGCCTGCCCTGGTGGAACGAGACCGCCCCGGTGGTGCTGCCCCACATGGACGAGGCCCAGTCGGCGCTGCTGCGCGCCGAGCTGGCCTACCAGAACCATGTCGCCGAATCGTCGGCCTACGCGGCGCTGCCGCGCGGCCCGGTGCATGCCGACATGTTCCGCGACAACGTGATGTTCGCGACCGACGGCGGGCCTGATGCGCCGCCGCGCCTCACGGGCGTGTTCGACTTCTACTTCGCCGGCACCGACACCTGGCTGTTCGACTTGGCCGTGTGCCTGAACGACTGGGCCATCGACCTGGCCAGCGGCCGGCACGACGCCGCCCGCGCCGACGCCTTGCTCGCCGCGTATGAGAGCGTGCGCAGGCTGAACGCCTCCGAGCGCGCCCTGCTGCCCGCGATGCTGCGCGCCGCCGCGCTGCGCTTCTGGATCTCGCGCCTGTGGGACTTCCACCTGCCACGCGAGGCCAGCATGCTCAAGCCCCACGACCCGACGCACTTCGAGCGCGTGCTGCGCGAGCGCGCCACCCACCCGCACGCCATCGCCCACGTCCTCGAACCGGCGCTGGCAGCCTAAAGAAGGTGTGACCGAACCCGCCATGCCCGCTCATCCCGCCCAGACACACCCACTCTGCGTTGCAAATGCTCGCCATAGCCCAAGCTATGGCTGCGCTTTGCGCCTTGATTGGGCGCGTCTGGGCGGCCTGCTCGGCCACGCCGGATTCATTCACACCTTCTGACCCCCACATGAAACTCCACCTCGTGCCGGCGCGCACCGGCTTCGACTGGGTCCGCCTCGGACTCAAGACCTTCTGGCGCCAGCCGCTGGCCTTCATCTCGCTGTTCTTCCTGCTGATGGCGATGATCTCGACGGTGTCGATGCTGCCGCTGCTCGGCAGCGTGCTCGCACCGATCCTGCTGCCCTTCATGACCCTCGGCCTGATGGTCGCGACCTCGGTGGCCGCAACCGACAACGCCGACGGCCTGGGCAATGCGGGCGACCTGGGCCGCCCCACGGGCTCGGCCATGTTCATCGCGGTGTTCGACGCCATGCGCACCGAATGGCGCTCGCTGGTGGTGCTGGGCGTGATCTCGGCCGTGTACTTCGTGCTGGCCGTCACGCTGACGGCGCTGGTCGACGGCGGCCAGCTCATGCGCGCCTACCTGTTCGACGAAGCGGTGACGCCCGAAGTCATGAAGAGCAGCGAGTTCCTCACGGCGCGCACGCTGCTGATGTGCCTGAACCTGCCGCTGTCGCTGGCCATGTGGCATGCGCCGGCGCTGGTGCACTGGCACCGCGTGGAGCCGGTGAAGAGCGTCTTCTTCAGCATCGTCGCGCTGTTCCGCAACTTCGGCGCCTACGCGCTGTTCGGCCTGGCGTGGTTCGGCGTGTTCATGCTCGCGGGCATCGCCATCGGCCTGCTCGCCACCGTGCTGATCGGCGTCGGCGCCATGGGCTCCGACGGCGCGGCCCTGGCGATCGGCAACATCCTGATGATCGGCACCGCGCTGGTGCTGGCGGCGATGTCGCTGGCCTCGACCTGGTTCACGTTCCGCGACAGCTTCGACGCGAACTGAGCGGGCATCGCCCGCTGCCCTTTCGGGCAAGCGGGACCGCCGGACTCAGACCGGCGTGAGCTTCGCCACCGACAGCGCCAGCCACTTCACGCCGTGGCGCGCGAACTTCACCTGTGCCCGCGCATCGTCGCCGGTGCCTTCGAGCGCGGTCACCGTGCCCTCGCCGAACTTGTTGTGGAACACCTGCATGCCTGAGCGCAGGCCGTGCGACGGCGCGGTCTTCTGCGGCGGCACGGGCGGGCTGGCGAAGGTGTCCTTGCCGGCGCTGCTGCCGCCCCCGCTGTAGCGATTGCCGCCACCCCCACCACCGTAGCCACCGGCACCGCCGCGCGTGCTGCCGTAGCCGCCGCCATAGCCGAAGGCCGAGGGCGCAAAGCCCTGGTTCTTCGGCGTGAGCCACTTGAGTGCGCTTTCCGGCAGCTCGTCGAAGAAGCGGCTCTTGACGTTGTAGCGGGTCTGGCCGTGCAGCATGCGCGTCTGCGAGTGGCTCAGGTACAGGCGCTTGCGGGCGCGCGTGATGGCCACGTACATCAGGCGGCGTTCTTCCTCGAGGCTCTCGAAATCGCTCATCGAGTTCTCGTGCGGGAACAGGCCCTCTTCCATGCCGGTGATGAACACGCAGTCGAACTCCAGGCCCTTGGCGGCGTGCACGGTCATGAGCTGCACCGCGTCCTGGCCGGCCTGCGCCTGGTTGTCGCCCGACTCGAGCGCTGCGTGCGTCAGGAAGGCCGCGAGCGGGCTCAGCGTTTCGCCGGTTTCGGCATCGGGTGCCAGCGGCTCGTCGAGCACCGGCCGGCTGGGGTCGAGCCCCTGGCTGGCGGGCGACTGGCGCAGTTCGTCGACCGGCAGCGCCACGGCGTCGCGGCCGAAGCCTTCCTGCGTGACGAAGCTTTCAGCCGCGTTCACGAGTTCGTCCAAGTTCTCCAGGCGGTCGGCACCTTCGCGATCGGCCTTGTAGTGTTCGACGAGGCCGCTGTGGTCGAGCACCAGCTCGATGATCTCGCGCAGGCTCACACCTTGCGTCTGCTCGCGCAGCACGTCGATCTTGGCGACGAAGGCCGTGAGGTTCGAGCCGGCCTTGCCGCCGACCGCGCTCACCGCGTCGTGCAGCGAACGCCCGGCGGCGCGCGCCGCGTCCTGCAGGCTTTCGAGCGTGCGCGCGCCGATGCCGCGCGGCGGGAAGTTGACGACACGCAGGAAGCTGGTGTCGTCGTCCTTGTTCTCGAGCAGGCGCAGGTAGGCCAGCGCATGCTTGATTTCGGCGCGTTCGAAGAAGCGCAGGCCGCCGTACACGCGGTACGGCACCGAGGCATTGAACAGCGCCGTTTCGATCACCCGGCTCTGCGCGTTGCTGCGGTAGAGCACGGCCATTTCCTTGCGGTCGAAGCCGTCGCGCGCCAGCTGGCGCATTTCCTCGACCATCCACTGCGCTTCGGCGAGGTCGGTGGGCGATTCGTACACGCGCACAGGCTCGCCCGGCCCCTGATCGGTGCGCAGGTTCTTGCCCAGGCGCTTCTTGTTGTGGCTGATGAGCTCGTTGGCCGAATCGAGGATGTTGCTGTAGCTGCGGTAGTTCTGCTCCAGGACGATCTGGCGGCGCACGTCGAACTCGCGCACGAAGTCGGTCATGTTGCCCACGCGCGCGCCGCGGAAGGCGTAGATGCTCTGGTCGTCGTCGCCCACGGCGATCACGCTGTTGTGCTCGCCCGGCGTGAAGTGGCCGCCGATCGCCGTGTGGCCCGCGAGCATCTTCAGCCATGCGTACTGCAGGCGGTTGGTGTCCTGGAACTCGTCGACCAGGATGTGGCGGAAGCGCCGCTGGTAGTGCTCGCGCACGGGCTCGTTGTCGCGCAGCAGCTCGTAGCTGCGCAGCATCAGCTCGCCGAAGTCGACCACGCCTTCGCGCTGGCACTGCTCTTCGTACAGCTGGTAGAGCTCGACCTTCTTGCGGTCGTCGTCGCTGCGGGCCTCGATGTCGCCGGGGCGCAGGCCGTCTTCCTTGGCGCCGGCGATGAACCACTGCGTCTGCTTGGCCGGAAAGCGCTCGTCGTCGACGTTGAACTGCTTCATCAGGCGCTTGATGGCCGAGAGCTGGTCTTGCGTGTCGAGGATCTGGAAGGTCGAGGGCAGGTTCGCCAGCTTCCAGTGCGCGCGCAGCAGGCGGTTGCACAGGCCGTGGAAGGTGCCGATCCACATGCCGCGCACGTTCACCGGCAGCATCGCGGTCAGCCGCGTCATCATTTCCTTGGCGGCCTTGTTGGTGAAGGTGACGGCCAGGATGCCGCCGGCGGACACCTGCCCCGTCTGCAGCAGCCAGGCGATGCGGGTGGTGAGCACCCGCGTCTTGCCGGAGCCGGCACCGGCGAGGATGAGGGCATTGCCCGCGGGCAGCGTGACGGCAGCAAGCTGCTCGGCGTTGAGGTTGTTCAGCAACGGCGAGGCAGGGCCGCCCGTATCGGCTGCGGACGCGCCGGAAAACAGGTCGTGAGGGAGCATGGGTGCCATTGTAGAAAGCTGCCCCGCCCAGGGCCTCGCCGAGCGCGCTTGCCCCTGCAGGCATGACCTGGATCAAGGCCGGGCCCGCCGGCGTGCGCGGGCCCGCCGCGCTTGCGACAGATCAAGCGAGGCGGCCATGCCCGGCGGGAGACTGCCTTCCAGTTGCCGGCCCTGCGCGCCGGCCGTCACTGGAGAACCCATGCCCAAGAAACTCGCCCCCGCCTGCCTCGCCGCCCTGCTCGGCGCCATGGCCGTCCTGCCGGCCGCCGCGCAGGAAGCACAAGGCAACTGGCTGGTGCGCGCCCGCGCCGTGTACCTGAAGCCGGCGAACCACTCGGCCCCGGTGGCCGACCTGTCGATTCCGGCCGATGCCATCACGGTCAACAGCAAGACCATTCCCGAGCTCGACGTCACCTACTTCTTCACGCCGAACATCGCCGCCGAGCTGGTGCTGACGGTGCCGCAGAAACAGACGGTCACCGTGCAACAGAGCGCGCTGGGCGGCCCGGTGGACATCGGCACCTTCAAGCACCTGCCGCCCTCGCTGATGCTGCAGTACCACTTCATGCCGACCGCGAAGATCCGGCCCTACATCGGCGCGGGCCTGAACTACACGCGCCTGAGCAGCGTCAGCCTGCAGGTGCCGACGGTCGGGCGCCTGCAGCTGCAGAACGAAAGCTTCGGCCTCGCGCTGGGCGCCGGCGTCGACATCGAGGTGGCGAAGAACACCTACCTCAACCTCGACGTGAAGAAGCTGCGCATCCGCAGCGCAGTGAACATGAATGGCGTGCAGCTGTCGACCGTGAAGGTCGACCCGTGGCTGTTCGGCGTAGGCATCGGCTACCGGTTCTGAGGAAGAGCCGCACCATGGTCGTCGGGTATACGCAGCAACCCATAGGGTCAATACGCCTCGACGACTTGCGCATCATCGCCATGGCCGTAAAATCAATCACCGGGCCCAAGTTTCTTGCGTCCGGTTTTTTTTGGCCGTCATTTTCATGACGCGACCACGAGAACCGGCCGGACCAAGCGCTCATTCGTTCCACTCAACGATTCCTTTCAGGAGCCTGGTCATGCAAATCTTCGATTACGACAACATCCTTCTGCTGCCGCGCAAATGCCGCGTGGAAAGCCGCTCGGAATGCGACGCCAGCGTCACGCTGGGCGAACGCACCTTCCGCCTGCCGGTGGTGCCTGCCAACATGAAAACGGTGGTCGACGAGTCGATCTGCCTGTGGCTCGCGCAGAACGGCTACTTCTACGTGATGCACCGCTTCGACCTGGACAACATCCAGTTCGTGAAAGACATGCAGGGCAAGGGCGTGTTCGCCTCGATCTCGCTGGGCGTGAAGAAGCCCGACTACGACACCGTCGACCAGATGGTGGCCCAAGGCCTCGTGCCCGAATACATCACCATCGACATCGCGCACGGCCATGCCGACAGCGTGAAGAACATGATCGGCTACCTCAAGGCCAAGCTGCCCAAGTCGTTCGTGATCGCCGGCAACGTCGGCACGCCCGAAGCGGTGATCGACCTGGAGAACTGGGGCGCCGACGCCACCAAGGTCGGCATCGGCCCAGGCAAGGTCTGCATCACCAAGCTCAAGACCGGCTTCGGCACGGGCGGCTGGCAGCTGTCGGCGCTCAAGTGGTGCGCGCGCGTGGCCACCAAGCCGATCATTGCCGACGGCGGCATCCGCGACCACGGCGACATCGCCAAGAGCATCCGCTTCGGCGCGTCGATGGTCATGATCGGCTCGCTGTTCGCGGGCCACGAAGAATCGCCGGGCAAGACGGTCGACGTCGACGGCACGCTCTTCAAGGAGTACTACGGCTCGGCCAGCGACTTCAACAAGGGCGAGTACAAGCACGTCGAAGGCAAGCGCATCCTCGAGCCCATCAAGGGCAAGCTGGCCGACACGCTGGTCGAGATGGAGCAGGACGTGCAAAGCTCGATCAGCTACGCGGGCGGCCGCACGCTGATGGACATCCGCAAGGTCAACTACGTCACGCTGGGCGGCGACAACGCCGGCGAACACCTGCTGATGTAAGCGCGACGGGCGGCCCTCCGCCCGTCTTTTCTTTCAGGCCTCGAGCAGCTGCACTGCGTAGCGATGCAGCGCGTGCGCCGGATCGGCCAGCGCATCGACCACGCCGAAGTGGTCGAGCCCCGGCAGCACCTCGCACACCGGCACGGTGTGTCGGCCCCACGCCTCGCGGATCATCGCGTTGTGGCGGATGAACTCCGCGCTCTCGTTGCCCCCCACCGCCGCATAGAGCTGGCCGCGCGCCGGCGCGGGCCACAGCGCCGGGCTCGCGCGCCGCGCGTCGGCATCGGTGAGCTTCAGCGTGTGCTCGAGGAACGGCGTGCGCTGCAACGGACGCAGATCGAACAACCCCGACACCGACAACGCATTGCGCACGAGTTGCGCGGGCAGGTCGGGCGCGACCGCTTTCCAGTCGCAGGCCAGCAACGCGGCCGCCATGTGGCCGCCTGCGGAATGCCCCGCGACGGTGATGCGCGACGGGTCGCCGCCATAGGTCGCCACATGGCGCCACGTCCATTCGAGCGCCCGCACCATCTGCAGCAGGATGCCCGGCACCGTCACCGGCTGGTCGACCGGGCCCGGGCACAGCGCGTAGTTGGGCTGCACCACGCAGATGCCGCGGTCGTGGAAGGCGGGGCTGATGAACGAGTGGTCCTTCTTGTCCATGGCGCGCCAGTAGCCGCCGTGAATGAAGACCAGCACCGGCGCATCGGGCACAGGCGCCGGAAAGACGTCGAGCGTTTCGTTCGGGCCGGTGCCGTAGGGCACGTCGATGCGGCACGGCAGCGTGTCGCGCGCCGCGGCGGAATCGCGCCCCCAGCGCGCGAAGTACGCGGGGTGGTCCTTCACCCGCGCCAGGTTGTTGTACATGCCTTCCAGCCAGGCGGGGTCGTGCGCTTCCATGCGGTGTTTGCTCCTTGTTTTTCCGGGGCGCATCTTGGCACGGCCGCGTGCATGGAAATGCGCGGCTGGATAAAATGTGGGCTGTGTTGGGGGGGTAGCTCAGCTGGGAGAGCGCCGCGTTCGCAATGCGGAGGTCGGGAGTTCGATCCTCCTCCTCTCCACCAACCGACCCAGCAAAAAGGCCTTGGCAATCGCCAAGGCCTTTTTCATTTGCAGCTGTGCGCTGCGGCCGGGAAATGTCAGGCGTCGAGCGTCAGGTGCTGGCCGTGCAATGCTGCGGCGCCCGGCGATGCCAGGAAGCCGATGGTCTGCGCCGCAACCGAGGTCGACACCCACTCGGCCGGGTTCGCGTCGGGCATCGCCTGGCGGTTGGCCGGCGTGTCGAGCACGCTGGGCGCCACGCTGTTGATGTTCACGCCGTGCGGCGCGGCCTCGGCCGCCATCGACTCCACGAGGCGCTGCAGCGCGCTCTTCGACGCGATGTACGCCGCCATCGCCGGCAGGCCGCGCGCCGCCACCTTGGCCGTCACCGCGACGATGCGGCCCGCGCGGCGCTCGATCATCGAGGGCAGCACGGCCTGCGTCACGGCGACGAACGACCAGGCGTTGAGGTTCATCATCCGGTCCCAGCTCGCACGCGTGAGTGCGTGCGTCGCCTCGCCCATCTCGAAGCCGCCGGCGATGTGCACCAGCGCGTCGACGCGGCCGAAGGCCTGCAGCACCTGGCCGGTGAGCGCGGCCATGTCGGGCGCCGAGGTCACGTCGCCAGCCAGCAGCAGGTGCTGCGAGTTGTCCAGGCCCGGGAAGACTTCGGCCAGGCGACCGGCGTGGTGATCGACCAGCGCGAGCCGCGCGCCCTGGTCAAGAAAGTGCTGGGCCACGGCCCGGCCCAGCGCGCCCGCGGCGCCGGTGATCAGTACATGGGGCGTGTTGCTTGCATCGCTCATCGAAAACTCCTCGGATAGGGGGTGGGGCGGGGCCCCGACGGTCGCGCATCCTAACGCTCTCGTACAAATGTGCAGAAAATTTTTGAAGTCCCAAAAAGATTGGTATATACTCGTGGTCTTGCCAGAAAACACTAACGGTTTTCAAAGCAAGGGCTCTTAGCTCAGTTGGTAGAGCAGCGGACTCTTAATCCGTAGGTCGAGTGTTCGAGTCACTCAGGGCCCACCAACCAACATCGCGGCAACGCTGGAAAGCCTGCTACCCACAAGGTAGCAGGCTTTTTTCATGGTGCGTTCACTTGTACGTTTGATCGCGCCGACGCGACCCTTCGCAAGCCTCTCCCCGACATCCCGTGAAGAAATCCAAACCCGCGCCATCGCCGAAATCCTTCGACCTCAAGCAGCACTGGCATTGGGGCCGCGGCATGCGCCAGCTGCGCATCGCCGACTTCCTGAAGGACGGCCGCCTGCTGGTCCCCGGCGACCTCACGGGCGAAGGCCCGGCCACCGACGACGGCACCGGTGCGCTGCGCACCGTGGGCGGCGTGCAGGTCGGCAGCGCCGACTATGAAACCGGCCTGATGTGGGTCGGCCGCAAGCTGCGCGAAGGCGACCTGCCGAGCAAGCCCCAGGGCTGACCTAGCTACGGCGCCGTGACGCGCCGCAAGAACTGCAGCGAGCGCTCCAGCGCCAGCCGTCCCGGCGCATCGTCGAGGTTGAACTGGTACTCGTGCGGCAACGCCGGCGTTTGATCGGCGGGGAAGAACAGGCTGTCGACCTGCACGCCCTTCGCGGTCAACGTCTGCGCCATCGACCGCGACTGCCCTTCGAGCGGATCGCCGTTGCCCGCGGTGATGAACGACGGCGGAAAGGCCCCGGTCACATAACGGCGCACCGACGCAGTCTCGAAGGCCGGCGCGTTCTGGAAATCCTTGCTGCCGCTGTACGACCAGAACACGGTCCGCAGGAAGCCGCCGAAGGCACCGTCGAGTTTGGCCTGCGCCGCGTCGTAGGCCCCGCAGTGCAGCAGCATGCCGCGCAGCTGCTCGCGCGCGATGACGGGCGTGAGACCGACGGCTTTCGCGTAGCCCGGCACGGCCACGGCGTTCGCAACCTGCGCGACGATGTGCGCGCCCGCCGAGTCGCCGGCCAGCACGAGCCGCGCGGGGTCCACGCCCAGCCGTGCCGCCTCGCGCACCAGATAACCCAGCGCCGTGTTCACCTGCCGCACCGGCACCGGATAGCCCTCGCCCGGCGCGATCGAATAACCGACGGCCACCACGGTGAAGCCCTGCCCCGCCAACACGCGCGCGTAGTTCGCCACGTCGAGCCGGTGGCCCGAGACCCAGGCGCCGCCGTGCACCCACACGATGGTGGGCAAGGGCCGAGTGCCCGCCGAGGCCGGGCGGAACACGTCGAGGTAGGCATCCGGATCGGCCTCGTCGTAGTGCTGGTCGAGCACCGCCGCGATACCGGGCGGCACGTGCTTCTGCAGCGACTGCGATGCAGCGTCCGAGCCCTTGCCGAAGGCGTAACGAATCATCAGCACCGAAGGCCACGGGCTCCACTGGAACGCGGCATAGCCCACGACAACGAGGCCGGCGATGACACCGAGGATTCGCAGCAGGATGGTCTTGAGCTTCACGGTGGAGCGCCTGCACCGGACGGCCCGGCGCTTCAGGGAGCGCCCCGCATTCTGCTTGCCACGGGCAGTGCCCCGCTATGCTCGCCTCACATGTCGCCACCGCCCGTCATCGCACCCTCCTCCGCGCTCACACAACCGCTGCACCACGCCGCGCGCACGCTGTGCGCAGCCCTGGCGTTCGCGGCGGCGCCGACCTTCGCATCGGCCGCTTCCGGCTGCCTTGCCACGGCCTCCTACATTCCGCCGCCGCCACGCGCCCTCGCAATGGCCGCGCTGGCCCGACAAGAGCACGTTGCCTTCGGCAGCCAGACCATGGACGCCGAAGGCCGACTCACCGAGTCTGGCTATTCGGAAGCAGAAGACACGCGCTATCCGATCGACGCGCAGCCCGCATGGCAACGCGTGCTGCGCTACTGGCGCGCGGTCGATCCGTCGAGCGAGCGGTTGCCCTCGCTAGTTCGCTTCGGCGCCCCGCACGCGGCCGACCGCACGCGATTGACCGACGCGCTGAACCAGGCGAGCGCCGCGCGCCTGCAAGGCCTGGGTGTCGGCCCCGGCCAGGGGCTGGACGCGTCGGACCAGCGCGCCCTCGAAGTGGCCCTGCAGCGCGTCGCGGTGATCGACACGCCCTGGTCCGCCGCGTTCATCAGCTGGGTCGCGCGCGAGGCCGGGCTCGGTGCCGACGAGTTCGTCTTCTCCGAGGCCCACGTCGACTACGCGGGCGCCGCGTGGCAGGCCGGCATCGATGAAGCGGCGGGCCGCGCGACCCCGCAAGCCTTGCGCGCCTGCGACCTGATGCGCACGCCGCCGCGCCCGGGCGATCTCGTCTGCCATGCACGCGGCCCGCGCGGTGCCGCGCTCGACGGCTTCGGCAAGATCGGCGAGTGGCTCACTGGGCGCCCGACGGGCGGCGCGCCGTTGCCGATGCACTGCGATGTGGTGGTGGGCGTGGACGGTGCGGGCTTCGATGCCGTGGGTGGCAACGTGCTGCAGTCGGTCACCTTGCGGCGCCTGGCCTTTGCGCCCGGCACGCGGCTGCTGGACCCGAGCTACCTGCCCGAAGGCTGCACGGCGGGCGGCAGCGCATGCATCGATCGCCACATGAGCCGGCAGCCGTGGTCGCTGCTGCTGCAGTGGCGTTGAAAGAAAAAAGCAGGAACGGTGGGGCGCGTGCCCCCGGGCCGTCAGTCGCGGTAGTACACCTCGACAGCGCCCTTGAGCTTGATCAGCAGCGGATAGCCCTTGCGGTCCAGCGTGCGGCCGGCGGGCACCTTGATCCAGCCTTCGCTGATGCAGTATTCCTCGACGTCCAGGCGGTCCTTGCCGTTGAAGCGGATGCCGATCGGGTGCTCGAACACGGCGGGAATGTGGTGCGGGCTGCGCGGATCGGTCGAGAGATGGTCGGGCAGCGTGGGCTTGGAGGTGGCTTCTTCGGTCATGGGAAAACGGGTGTCTGAATCGACCCGAATGATAGAACCTGCCGCATGCCCCTTTGCGGGCGCCGCTAGCGCCGCTTCTTCCAGGCCTTGGGCGGCGGCTTCGGCCCGAAGCCCAGCGCGGCCCGCGCGAGCGCGTCGGCCTCGCCGTTGCGGTGGCGCGGAATCCATTGCACGCGCGCCTCGTCGAAGCCCTGCAACAGCGCGCGCGCCTCATCGAACAGCGGCGCCATGCGCACGATCGGCCGCACGTCGGCAGCGCCGCTCAGCTGTTCGACCAGCGTGCTGTTGTCGCTGAAGGCCTGCACCGCCGTGGCGCCGCGCGCCTGCAGTTCGCGCAGCGCGAGCGTGAGCGCCCGCAGCTCGGCCTCGTTGTTGCAGCCCGTGGTGTGCGTGGCCTGCGAGAAGGTGTGGCGGGTGCCGTCGGGCTGCGTGATGACAACGCCGACGCCCATGCGCCCGGGGTTCGGCATGGCGCTGCCGTCGCAATGGACGACCCACGGGGAAAGGCGCTCGGGCGCGGCAACGGTCATGAAGAAGCAGGAAGCAGAGAAAAGAGAACGAACGCGCTCAGCAGTTGTTGCGCTTGATGCCCGCGAGATTGCACGGCCGCTGGCCGGGTGGCGGCCCAGGATCGCGCGGCGGACGCGGCGGCCGGGGGTGATACCCCGGTCGCGGCGGGCCGTAGTACGGATCGCCACCCCAGATGTAGGTCGGCCCCGGGTCGGCCGCGGGCGCCTCGCCCACCGGGTAGCGCGGAATGATGGCCGGCCCCGAGGGCGCGGGCTGCGGCGGTGGCGCGGACGGTGCCGTGTAGTCCGAACGACGCGGCGTGTCTTCCTCGCTGGAGGCACGCGGCGGCGCAGGCGGCGGCTCGTCGATGCGCAGCTGCCGCGACTGCCTGGTACCCGGCGGGCAGGCGCCGTCGGTGTAAACGATGCGCCCGTCGGCATCGGTGCAACGCACCACCTCCGCCTGCGCGGCCGGGGCGGCCACGACAAGCCAGAGCAGCGAAACGAAAAGAATGGTGGGCGAGCGCATGGAGACGCCCTTTGTAACAGTGCGCGGCCGCTCGAACAAGCGGGCACGCAGAAACGGGTGGGGGATGAGGCTCGCAGCAGAGGAAAAGTCGATGCCGGCCGGCACGTCAACGCGACTTGGCTCGCGCCCCTTTCCTGGCCGGAGGACCGGCCTGCGTGGTGATGCGCGGGTAGTGCTCGAAGGTATGTTTCATCACATCGCGCAGCCAGACCACGGCAGGGTCGTGGTGAAAGCGCGGATGCCAGTGCTGGTTGAGTTGAAACTGGGGCACGGGCACCGGCGGCTCGAACATGCGCACCGTGCCCATGCGGGCGAAGACCTCCGCCAGTTCGCGCGGCACCGTCGCGAGCAGATCGGCGTGCCGGTCCATCAGGAGCGGAACCATCAGGAAGTGGGGCGTCATCACGGCCACGGTGCGGCGGATGCCCTGGTCTTCCAGCACCTTGTCGTAGCTCTCCGCCGAGTGGCCGGTGAGCGAGACCACGATGTGCCGCATCGCCTCGAAGCGCTCGCGCGTGAGGGTGGCGCCGATGTCCTTGTTCCGCGCGCTGGCGATGGTCACGAAGGAGTGCAGGAACAGGCGCTGATGAAACAGCCCCTCGGGCGCCGCACGGATGGACCCCACCGCCAGGTCGGCCTCGCCTGACGCAAGCAGCCCTTCGACCTGCTCGAGCGGCACCTGCAGCGTGCGCAGCGAACACCCGGGCGCCTCCTTCTTGAAGCGCTCGAGCAGCGGCGGCAGGAACACCAGTTCGCCCATGTCGGTCATGCACAGGGTGAAGGTGCGTCGCGCCAGTGCGGGCTCGAACCGGGCGCCCGCCAGGATCTGCTGGCGCACGGTGGTCATCACCTCCACCACCGCAGCGCGCATGCCCTCGGCCTTGCGCGTGGGCTCCATGCGGCTGCCGACCTTGACGAACAAGGGGTCGTCGAAGAAAGCACGCAGCCGGTTGAGCGCATGGCTCATCGCACTCTGCGTCAGTCCGAGGCCCTGCGAGGCCTTCGTGACACTGGCCTCACGAAACATCGCGTCGAAGACCGCCAGCAAATTCAGGTCGAGGTTTTCAGCATGCATGTCGCGCATTCTAGGAATGACTGAAATGACATTGATACATGGGAACCCTCGTCCTACGCTCTGCCCATGCCGTGACTCGGACGCGGCGAACAACAAAGGAGACGCCCCATGTTCATCAAAAACACCTGGTACGTGGCTGCCTGGGACAACGAGCTCACGCCGCAGGGCCTGTTCGCCCGCACCATCATCGGCGTGCCCGTTCTCATGTACCGCAAGGACGACGGCGAGATCGTCGCCATGGAAGACCGCTGCTGCCACCGCGGCGCGCCCCTGTCGGTGGGGCGGCGAGAAGGCGACTGCGTGCGCTGCATGTACCACGGCCTGAAGTTCGACGCCTCGGGCCAGTGCATCGAGGCGCCCGCCCAGAAGCGCATTCCCATCCAGGCCAGGGTGCGCAGCTTCCCGGTGGTGCAACGCCACCGCTGGGTCTGGATCTGGATGGGCGCTCCCGACAAGGCCGACCCTGCGCTGATCCCCGACACGCCCTGGCTGGACGACCCGCACTGGCGCAGCCTGGACGGCTACATCCACTACGACGTCAACTACCTGCTGATCTGCGACAACCTGCTGGACTTTTCCCACCTGCCCTTCGTGCACCCGACCACGCTGGGAGGCAGTGCGGACTACGCCGCCGCCCAGCCCAAGGTCGAACGCATCGACAACGGCGTGCGCATCACCCGGTGGGCCCTCGACACCGAGCCGCCGCCTTTCGCCCAGGCGGTCAAGGACTGGGGCAGCAGGGTCGATCGATGGAACATCTACAACTTCACCATCCCGGCCGTCCTGCTGATGGACTCCGGCATGGCGCCCACCGGCCAGGGCGCTGCCGAAGGCAACCGCGAAGGTGCGATCGAATTTCGCGGCTGCCAGGCCATCACGCCCGAGACGGAAAACTCCACCCACTACTTCTTCGCGCATCCCCACAACTTCGCCATCGACCAACCCGAAGTCACGCACTCGATCCACCAGGCCGTGGTGGATGCCTTCGATGAAGACCGCGACATCATCACCGCGCAGCAAAGGAGCCTGGCGCTGGCGCCCGACTTCAAGATGATGGCCTTCGGCATCGACGCCGCGCTGAACCAGTTCCGCTGGATGGTCTCGCGCCGGCTGGAAGAAGAAGCGCTCGAGGAAGCCGCGGCCCGCCCTGCCGCCACAGCAGCGCCCGAACCCGTCAAGGCCTGAGCCATGAAGCTCCTCGTCACCCGCCTCACGCAAGAGGCGCAGGATGTGCTCGGCTTGGAATTGCGTGCGCAGGACGGCACCGCGCTGCCGCCCTTCACCTCGGGCGCCCATGTGGACCTGCTGCTGCCCGGCGACATCCGCCGCCAGTACTCGCTGGCCAACTCGCCGCTGGAGCGCCACCGCTACGTGCTCGGTGTGGGCCTGGCGCCAGCCTCGCGCGGCGGCTCGGCCTTCGTTCACCAGCGTCTTGCCGTGGGCGATGTGCTCGAGGTGGGCGCGCCGCGCGCCCTGTTCGGCATCGACCCGGCCGCCACCGAGCACGTGTTCGTGGCCGGGGGCATCGGCATCACGCCCATCCTGAGCATGATCCTCTGGTGCGAGGCCCACGCCAGGCCCTGGAAGCTGCTGTACTGCGTGCGCACGCGGGCCCGTGCCGCCTATGCGTGGACATTGGCGCGCCACCATGACCGCGTGCAGCTGCACGTGGACCAGGAAGCGGCGGGCACGCCACCCGACCTGGCGGGCTGGCTGGCCGGTGCGGCCCCGGGCGCCCACGTCTACTGCTGCGGCCCCGAAGGGTTGATGAACGCGGTCGACGCGGCCGCAGGCGTTGTCGGCATCGACAAGGCGGCCACCCATTTCGAACGCTTCGCACCGCCGGAACCCGCCACGCCCGCAGCGCCGGCCGGCACCTTCACCGTGGTGCTGCATCGCAGTGGCCAGAGGATCGAGGTCGCACCGCGGCAGAGCCTGCTCGATGCACTGGAAAGCGCCCACATCAGCATTCCCTTCTCGTGCCGCGAAGGCATGTGCCGCAGCTGCGAGGTGCCGCTGCTCGAGGGCGAGGCGGATCACCGCGACTTCGTGCTCAGCGACGAGGAACGCGACAGCCACACCTGCATCCTGCCCTGCGTGTCTCGCGCGCGCAGCGCCGTGCTCGTCCTCGATCTCTGACGTTCCCCAACAACAAGCAGACCACCCAACCCCACCACTGGAGACAACCATGTTCAAGAAAATGACTGCCGCATGCGCAGCGATCACGCTGGCGCTGCCCATCGCCGCGCAGGAGAGCTACCCCTCGCGGCCGATCCGCCTCGTCGTGCCCTACGCCGCCGGCGGCGCGACAGACTTCGTGGCACGCACCCTGGGCGATCGCCTGTCGAAATCGATGGGGCAGCCGGTGGTGGTGGACAACAAGGCGGGTGCGGCAGGCGCCATCGGCGCCGGTGAAGTCGGCCGCGCCAAGCCCGACGGCTACACGCTGCTGATGACCATCACCGATTCGCAGATCAACAACACGGCGCTGTTCAAGACCCTGGCCTACGACCCGCAGAAGGACTTCGTCGGCGTCACGCAGGTGGTGCGCAGCCCGGCGCTGATTTCCACGCACCCCGGCACCGGCATCAAGAGCATCGAAGACCTGAAGGCCAAGGTGGCCAAGGGCGGCGCGAAGCTGAGTTACGGGTCCTGGGGCGTCGGCGGACTGGGCCATCTGGCCGGCGAGAGCCTCAACCGCGGCCTGAATGCAGGCATGGTGCATGTGCCGCAGCGCGGTGAGGGTCCCGTGGTGACCGACCTGCTGTCGGGCACCATCGACGTCGGCCTGTCGTCGGTGCCCAGCGCGATGCAGCATGTGCCAACGGGCAAGGTCGTGCCGCTGGCCGTGCTGGGACGACAGCGCTCCACCACGCTCCCGCAGGTTCCGACCATGAACGAACTGGGCTTCAAGGACCCGCTCTACGACACCAACGTCTGGATCGGGCTGCTGGCACCGGCGAAGACGCCACAGCCCATCGTCGACAAGCTGGCCCGTGAAGTGCGCGCCATCGTCGGCTCGCCCGACGTCAGCCAGCTGTTCGTGGGCCGGGGCTTCGAGGTGATGAACAGCACGCCCGAGCAGTTCGCGGCGTCGTACAAGGAGGAGTTCAACGTGATCACCAGGCGGATGCGCGAGCTGGGCGTCGAGGCGCAATGAGGCAGGCAACCACCCGGACCGTCATGCAAGGACGACCGACGCATCTGCCGGGCGCCAACCGCCAGTGACCGTGTGGCCGGCCGCATCAGGCGTTCCCTAGGCGACAGGCGCGGCGCGGAGACTTTGCCATCATCGCGAACTCGACTGGCGCCCGCCGCCGGCTACACGGAGCCCTCCCCCATGACCTCGCCTTTCACCACCACCGCCCTGGGCCTGTGCGGCCCGCTGCGCCAGCCGCGCCAGATGCTGGCCGACCAGACCTACGACGACCACAAGTCGATCCACGACGACGCGACGGCCGAAACGCTGGGCCTGCGCGCCGGGCCGATCGAAGGGCCGACGCACTTCAGCCAGTTCGATCCCCTGCTGTTCCATGTGTTCGGACAGGCCTGGTTCGAAACCGGCTGCATCAGCGCCCACTACCAGAACATGGTGGTCGAGGGCGAGTCGGTGCGCGCCTTTGTCGACCTGCCCGCGCCGGGCGCCACCTTCGTGCGCCTGCGCGCCGAGAAGGCCGACGGCACGCCGGTGCTGACCGGCACCGCGTCGGTGGGCGATGCCGGCCAGCACCCGCACGAGCTGCCGCAGCGCATCGCCAAGCTGCGCCCGCCCCAGGGCCTGGTCATCAACCGCGACCTGCGCGTGGGCCAGCGCGGCGCGGTCGTCGAGAAAATCCGCATGGGCTTCGACCAGCACATGGGCGACCACTACCCCTTCACGCTCGCCGACAAGCTCAAGGTCATCACCGAGCCCTGCGACTGGTACACGGCCGAAGGCGGCCAGCGCTCGCCGTGGGGGCGGGCCATCATCCCGACCGAGATGATCAGCGTGCTGCTCGGCTCCACCAGCGCCGAGGCGCAATTGGGCGGCCGCAAGCCGGCCGTGGGCCTGTTCGCCGGGCAGGAGATTCGCCTCATCAAGGGCCCGCTCTTCGTCGACCAGGACTACGAACTGGAGCGCGAGATCATCGCGCTGAGCGAGAGCGCGCGCACCGAGTCCGTGTGGGTGCGCACCCAGGTCTACGAGATGCCGTCGCGCACGCTCGTGGCCGAGATGATCCTCAATGGCGCGACGATGAAGGCGTCGTATCCGAACTACGAAGCCGAGGCCAAGGAGCTGGGGCTGGCCTGAGCCCCCACCAGTCGCACTACCGTCCCATACGCACACTTGGGCTGGATAGGAAGGAGTACCTTTGAGGACCTCTTCTTGACTGCGTCTCCTTGACCAGTATGAGTTGCAGGCAGAATTCATCGTTGCCCACTACGGGCGAGCGGTTAGGGGCTAACCTTTCCATCGAACAGAAAGTCGTCCCGCACCGCTGGGTACCTGCCGCTCATGCCAAACGTTAGGCGTCGCAAATGCATAGCTCGCAAGCCACAGCTTGGATCGCCCTCCGCACTCCATCGATCTTCCATCCAGAACGGCAGTGTGCGTACGCCGTCGCTCGAGACTCTTGGGTGTCCGGCCTTGAGACTGCTTGCCGTACGTTAAGCAGTACTGTTGAATTGCGCGGTTTTGAATTCGCAGATCCGCCAGACGATGTACTTCAGTGGATGGCAGAACGAAGCTTCATGGCCAACACCAAGCTCTGTGAGTATGTCAGGCTGGATGCAGACATCTCGATAGACCTGACTTCTCTCGCAGAAGCCAACTCCAAGAAGGTCGCAGACCTGGAGCCAGAACTTATCGCGGCCTGCGCTGCCATGGATCTATCTGGGGTTGTCGAGAATTTGCAACTCTTGTCTGAGCTGTCAGCCCCAGGTTACATCGACTGTCTTGCTGGCTTAGCTAGCGCCGAAGGGCTCGCGTCCTACCCGATACATAGCAAGGGTACTTATAGAGAACTGAGCTTTCCTGAACCTAGCGATCCAACCTGGCCACCACTGGAACAGATCGCTATTCAAGATGTCGCCAGATGGGCGAAGTCCGTTGGAATGCTCGAGTGCGGCCTAGCCACTTCCCGCATTCAGCGAGCACTCGCATCTTTCAGCCACGTTGTTGGATTGACTTGGCTACGTCACGGCGACGTGCTCTTCCGTGCCATGCAAGGGCTTGAAGCCTTCTACTGTGATGGTGTTGGAGACTTGAGGCGTCAACTCTCAGAAAAGTCCAAGATTTGGCTTGGCTCTTGGGAGGATCGTCGGAACGTCGTAGGCAATCTCTATGATCTCCGATCAAAGTTCGTCCATGGATCGGCAAAACTGGAGTTCTGGAATCATCACCATGATGCTTGGTCCGAAGATGAGAAAGTCATGAAGGAATTTTCGTACGGCCAATCCTTCGCCGTTCGACTGCTGATTGCTACCCTTCAAAAGTCCTGCACTACCAAGACCACTGATCTAGTTTGGTCCTATTCAGTAGCCGCCCACAACGACGCGTGATCCACGCACGAAGGGAGCACTGACGGCAAGCTGCCGCTCTGTGCCGTTGGTCAGATGACCGAATCGCGCCACTGCGCGCTCTACGCGCGCTCGTCGACCCCAAAGAATTGCCGGGGCAGAATCCGATCTTTTGGGTGCCGTATGCCAGCTGTACTTAAAGGAGGTTGCCTCTGCGGCAAGGTCCGATTCAGCACGACCCAGCCGCCGCTGCGCACGTTCGCGTGCCATTGCACGTTCTGCCAGCGCATGACCGGCACGTCCTTCTACGCCGAGTCGCTTTTTCCGATCGACGCCGTGCAGTTCAACGACGGCGAACTTCGGCAGTACGCGCACCGATCGGACGGCAGCCACAAGCAGGTCTTCGTTCATTTCTGTCCCTCGTGCGGCACGACGATGGGCCTGACCTTCGAGCGTTGGCCCGATGTGCGCGCCATCTCGCGCGGGTGCTACGACGATCCCAATGCGGTCGAACTCACGAGCCACATCTGGACCCGCTCCGCCCAAAGCGGCGTGGCCTTGCCGGCCGATGTGGATTGCTTTGCCAAGGCGCGGGCCACGCTCGATGGCCAGCCGGAGCCGGCCTCGCGGCATGAGGCGCCTGTCATGGCTCGGCAAGACGGCGGTGCCTGAACTCTCGCTTCAGCCGGCCATCAGCGGCCATTCGCCCGACGACGGCGAAGCACGACCCCCAGGTAGTAGACCGAGGCGCACGTGAAGAGGCCAGCGACCACGAACCAGACGGCGCTCCCGCCGATCAGATTGGCGCCGTCGGGCGTGATGCAGCTGGATGCGGATACTTCAATGCAGTCCCTGTGCCTGTAGTACCGCTCATGGAACGCCCACCAGAAGAACCCCGCCGCCGCGGCGCATGCGACGAAGAGGATGGCGGGCCGGGTGATTGGAAGAGGCTCTGTGGTCATGGGCCTGGATCGCTAAGCCGGGCAGCGTGGGAGCATCGCGGCGCACGATGCGAATAAGCGGCTATCCGATGCACCTCACGACGGGACGTTCAGCGCGGTCGCGACGCCACGCGGAGCGCCTCTTCCCTGAGGTACGAAGAGGCCGCCGTGTTCGCCAGATCGTGCAGCGTCTGCAGCAATGAGACGCCGCCGATCTCCGTCGTGCCGGCGTTCAGGATGCGCCCGACCATCGTGATGCCGAGTTCGCTGGGCTGTCGCGCGAGGGAGCGAAGAAGCTCAGGCTGGTAGTTGGGCAAGCTCTCCAATCCGTGAACGATGGTCCACATGACCCCGTAGCCGTCTTCCTCCGGGTAGCGCTCGAAAACGCTCAGCATTTCGGGCATGGCTTGCTCCGGACTGCCCGCCCGCCAGAGTTCATCCAGAAGCGAGTCCAGGTGGCGCCAGCTGCCGTCCTCCGGCGGTTCGAAGTTGGCGATGTCGTGAGCGATCTCGGAAGTGGTTCGAGGCATTGAAGTCTTGTGCGCGTGGCTGCTTCCGGCCGACTGTAGCCGCCCAGTGGCTCAGGCGGCCTTCTGCTTTTTCTGTACAGACCTCGGCGCCTCGCTGCGCGCCAGCCACAGTCCGCTCGCAACGATCAACGCTCCGCCGCCCAGCGTCCATGCATCGGGCGCGGCCTGCCAGAACACCCAGTCCATCACGAGCGCCCACGCGAGCGCGCTGTATTCGAAGGGCGCAATGGCCGCGGCCTGGCCGTGGCGGAAGGCCTCGGCGATGGCCAGCTGGCCCAGGAAGCCGCTGAGGGCCAGGCCCGCCAGCGCCCACGCGTGCTCAGCCTGCAGCGGCACCCATTGCGGCGCCGCGAGCAGGCTGCCGCCGACAGCCATGCCCGCCGTGGTCCAGAAGACCAGCGCGGCGCTCGGCTCGGTGCGGCTGATGAGCCGGCCCAGCATGTTCGACAGCGCATAGCAGACGGCGGCCACCAGGATCGCCAGCGCGCCCGTCGAAAGGAAGGCCCCCTGCTCGGGCCGCAGCGCGACCACCACGCCGACGAAGCCCAGCCCGATGGCGATCCAGTGCCGCGGCTGCACCGATTCGCCCAGCATCGGCACGGCGATGAGCACCATCAGCAGCGGCGCGATAAAGGTGAGCGTGTAGGCCTCGGCCAGGCCCAGGGTCTTCAGGCCGTGGACGAAGAGCACCAGCATCGTCATGTTCAGCGCGGTGCGCAGCAGGTGCAGGCGCCAGCGCAGCCGACGGTTGAAAACACCGGCTGCCTCGCGCCGCCAGGCGATGTACAGGCACACCAGGGGCAGCGCCGTGAGACCGCGCAGCGCCATCACCTGCACCGGCGGGTAGTGCCCGGCCAGGGTCTTGAGCAGCGCGTCCATGCAGGCGAAGAAGGCGCAGGCCAACAGCATCGCGGCGATGCCGCGCAGGGTTCCGGTCGGGTGCATGGTCAAGCTGTGGTCTCGCGGCGGTGGCCGGGACGGACGGGGTTTGTTCTTGAACGCCGAGCATAGGCGCTGCGAACGTCGGGGGCTTGGCCTGATGCCGCTGGCCCTTTTCTACCGACACTCGTTCCAGTACCCATCCGGGTTCGCCTCCAGCGGCGTGGCGACCCGCTTGAGCGACGTGCGGCCCTGCGCGTCCTTCGCGACCACGAAGACGTGCCCGTCCTGCACCGGGAAACCGTTGCGCAGAAACTTGAAACCACTGCGCACCGACGAGAAGTCGGCCTCGTTGAGTGCGTTGCGCAGGGCACCGCGATCGGCGACGGAGCCCTTCGTCTCCTTCAGCGCACTGTCGATCAGGAGCGCCGCATCGAAACCTTGCGCCGCGTACTGCGAGGGAATGCGCCCGTGCTTCTTTTCGAAGGCGGCAACGAAAGCCTTGCTCGTCGGGCTCGGCAGGTCGGGGCCCCAGACCGCGCCAGCCAGCACACCAAGCGCGGCATCCTTGAGCAGCGGCAGCGTCGTGCCGTCGACCGTGCCCACGGTCAGCAAGGGCACCTTGCTCAGCAGGCCCGAGCGGTTCATCTGCTGGATGAAGTTCACGCCCATGTCGCCCGGCAGAAACGCCACCACCGCATCGGGCGCCACGCGCTGGATCTGCGCCAGCGCTGCCGCGTAGTCGGTCTGGTCGGGCTTGACGTTGATTTCGCTCACCACCTCGCCCGAGTAGTAGCGCTTGAAGCCGCGCAGCTGGTCTTTGCCCGCTGCGTTGTCGGGCGCAATGAACAGCGTCTTCCAGTAGCCCTTGTCGACGGCGTAGCGTCCGACGATCCCGGCCTGGTACTCGTCCTGGTACGAGGCGAAGACGAACCTGGTGTTGCACTGCTTGCCGGCAATCGGCGCGGGGCCGGCGTTCGAGCCGACGAACAGCATGCCCGCTCGGGCCATCGGCTTGGCCATGGCCATCATCACGTCGGAGAAGGTCACACCGGTGATGAAGCTGACCTTGTCCTTCTCGATCAGGCTCTGCACCAGCTGCGCCCCGCGCTCGGGGTTGTGCTGGTCGTCTTCCTTGAAGACCGCCACGGGAACGCCGCCGAGCATGCCTTGGCGCTGCTCGACCGCCAGCATGAAGCCGTCGTACTGTTCCTGCCCGAGCGCGGCCCCGGGGCCGGAGAGCGTGCCGATGAAGCCGATGTTGACCTGCGCGGAAGCGGCCAGTGCCGCGGCGCCCAAGGTGCAGGCCGCGAGGGCCGTGCGGATGCGGTGGATCAATGTGTTCTCTGTGAATGAGTGGGATAAGTGGTCAGAAGCAACAGGGTTCGACCCTGGTCAGCTTTCGGCCTTGCTCGCGTTCCGTGGCTGCTTCTCATCGCTCATCAGCTCGTCGAGTTCAGACCAGAGCGCATCGCAGAGGCCTGCCCGAAATGCAGCGGCCTTGAACACTTCATGCTCACCACGATAGACGTTCCACAGGTCGCGATGGGCATCGGCCACACAGGCTCGAACGTTCGAGAGGCGGTCAGCCACTTTCACGACCAGCGCCAGTTCCTCCGCCCCTGTCACTCTGGCCAGCTTCGCGTAGGTCTTCGACTTGCGCTCCTTCCTGTTCGCGCCAGGCTCATCCGTGAGGAGTGCAACGCACGCAGCAACCTGATCGCCGAAGCGCAGACGCACTTCAGCAAGTGTCGCGTCGGTGTCTTCAACCACATCGTGCAGATACCCGATGACCTGAGCCTCCTGACCGTACGGCAGAAGGGTCAGCGCAACGGCATCCAGATGGTGCGAGTACGGGTGCGCTCCGTACATTTGCGCGCCGTGCATGCTGAGTGCATAGGCGCGGGCGGCGGAAAGGCTGGAGGTGTTCATGAGGCGTTTGGACGGGGCAGATGGGTCTGGCGTGACGCCGAATTTCGTTTGTGATGTCGGACTGTTCGACTACCCGGCTTTCAAAGGACCGGCGACTTTGTAGGCACTGAGGAGGATGCCTGATGGCATTGCTTTCGTGGTGACGAGTTCGAAGGCGCGGGGTGGCGTTCCCTGCGCGAAAAAGCGCTTTCCAGCCCCCAGCAGCACCGGATAGACGACCAGCAGCACTTCATCGGCAAGGCCATGCTCCAGCAGCGTCGATGTCAGCGAGGAACTGCCCCAGAGGATCAGGTTCGGGCCCGCCTGCGACTTGAGGCGGCGAACGCCCTCGACGACGTCCGGCCCCACGCTTTCGAACGGGCCCCATGCCAGGCTCTCGGGGCGGTGGGTCACGACATGCTTGGTTGCTGCATTCAGTCCATCCGCCATCGCACCGCTCGGTGCCTTGGGCCAGTAGTCCGACCACATGTCGTAGGTGCGACGCCCGAGCAGCAGATCGAAGCGCTCGCCATGCGCGGCGAGCACTTCATCCCGGCCGGCGGGGCTGCGGTAGGGCGTGGTCCAGTCCGCGTAGGGAAAGCCGTCTTCGCCCGAGGTCTGGATCACGCCATCCAGCGAGATGTGCTCCATGATTTTCAGCGTTCTCATGCGGGTCTCCTTGCTTGGGGTGGGAAGGTGCAGGTCTGTGGCCCTGGGCGAAGCAGGCGCTGTGTGCGCGGTGCGTGGGGGATGGTAGTGGAGCTCGGTGGCCGCCCTCTGCCCTAACCCAACGGGCGCAGCGGCGGAAGAGGAAGCACCGAAGGCGCATCAGTGGCCATCGAATAGACCTCGATCCCACTGAGCAGACCTCCGCTCTCGAAAATGAATGCACCTGCCGGCGCATCAACAGGGCCGCAGAGAAAGTCCCCAAGGATGTGCACGCCCGGAGGCGCAGGAGGATGGCCTTTGATCTGAAGATTGATGCTTGCGCAGCCGCATGGACACCGCCACGGGGTAACTTCCGCCAACTCCAACTGCGCCAGAAATGTCCGAGCCTCGGGAAGGCCGTTCTCCAACATCCACTGGGCGAGCGCACGTTCAGAGACGGTCAACGAGCGGCTTTTTTCGGTCGTATTCATGGCATCACCGTACTTCAACCGGCATGTGCTGCTCAATGGGCCTGCGCATCAAAGTATGCCGGCCACGACAGCGGCGAAGCCTGGAGCCCTTCGGCCCCACGGAATGCAGACATGGCTTTCGCGCGTGAGCCGAAGTTCATCGTTGCCACGCCGAGGTTGAAGAACGTGTTCCGATCGGTGGAGCCGAGTTCGACTGCACGTTGCAGGGCGGATGCAGCCTCGTTGTGCTTGCCTTGATCGGAAAGCACGGCGCCCAAGCACGTCAGGGCAAGGACATTGCCAGGAGATTCAACGAGCGCCTTCGAGAGCAACGCTTGCGCAGAGGCAAAGTTGACTTCCCACTTGTCGGGGTTGTTCCATGCGTCGTCGACAAGCAATCGGCTGACGGAGATGAAGTCCTCGCTCATAGGCTGTTCAGGTTTTTTTCGACTCTATTCCGTCCAACACTCGACCAACCGACCCCGGTCGATTCAGTTTGCAAGCAGATGTTGAAGCACCGCTCTTTGCACCGGCAAGAGGAGCTTCTTCTGCTCGTAGCCGGCGAAGTTCGGATAGCGACGAGGGTCCACCGAAAGTTCACCACCGACAGTAAACGGTGGCGTCGGCAACAGCACGGGGTTGCCCATCCGAGCCAGATCTTCGACGGACAGCGGACGGCTCAACTGCTCCGTGCTCCGAGGCCAGCCATCGGTGATGACCACGTCCGCCGCTTCTGGGGAAGACGATGAAAAGGCTACGCTGGGGATGGTCTCGTGGAAGCTCTCATGGCAGACATGAACCAGCGAAAGGCCCATCACGCCTGCCAGCTCGTGCCATGAACGAAACACGTTGGTCGGCGGCCCCCAAAGGCAGATACGCACCTTTTGAATCGGGCCCATGGTTGTTTCGATGAAGCAGGCATCGGTAAGAACTTCGCATGGATGGCCGGCGTTCGACATCGCGTTGACGACCGGCCTGCGGGACGAAGCAGCGAACTCCGCGAGGCGTTCATGGTTCGACTCCCGGATGACGTAGATGTCATAGAACGGGTCGAGATAGCCTGCGAGATCGCACACACGTTCGCTTGTGTTCAGGAGATTCGGCAGCTCGATGACGGACAGGTTCAGTTCCTGGAATGCCTTGAGGAACGTCGTGCGCGTGCGAATGCCATTTCCTTCGAACGACCAGGCGGCGGTGCCTTGAACATCCACAGCGGGCGATGCGGCCAGGCACCAGATCGCGTGAACATCCTCGGGGGCAAGTACTGACAGGCTGACTAGGTGCATGGCTGGGGATACGCCAGAGAC
The DNA here is from genome assembly GCF_058801005.1 of Variovorax sp. GW822-FHT04A09. Classification (NCBI taxonomy): domain Bacteria; kingdom Pseudomonadati; phylum Pseudomonadota; class Betaproteobacteria; order Burkholderiales; family Comamonadaceae; genus Variovorax; species Variovorax sp. GW822-FHT04A09. The sequence goes on from NZ_JBXAMV010000003.1 coordinate 216,234, forward strand.
TTGAGATTGGAGGCTGCGATTGCACGTCCGGTTCTGGTCGACTTTCTGTCGGACGCGCTCACAACGATCGGGCCATAAGCGGTTCCACATTGCGGCCCTGAACGTACTACCTGTTCGAGCTGCACTGCACCTCGACCAGCCAAGTTCCGTCGCTATGAACCGGCTCGCGCGAAACGTGTAATCACAATGATGTCGGTCTGCTGACTGGTACCAGCCGACGGCGGCATGATCTTCGCTAGCTCAGCGGCTGTCTGCTCAACAATCAACTGCAATTTCCCTTGATCAAATTCCACGCGCTTCCTGGAAACCATTCCAAGCTGAATTGCCAGATTCGACTCAATGATGGTCGTTTCGATGGTTTGATCGTCAATCCACCTGTAGGTCCCGGCAGATCGAAAGTTTGGGCCGGTTGAAGACCATGTAGTTGGTCCGAACTCCGCAAAACTTTCTCCGTTGCTGGGCTGCGGTACAAGCCGCGTCCCGTTCACGATCTTCACCAGATCAATGTGACGCCATTTGCCCAAGAGCAATTGCTTCGAGGCGAACGCAGCTGGCCCCTCTCGCAAGTCGGCCGCAACGTTCGCAGACGCGGAAGCCGTCGACGGTTGTTTTGGGACGGAGCACGCAGCACAAAGCGCAAAAACAAGTGGCACAAGAAGATGTCGCATGTCTGACTGTAAAACACAGAGTAGGAACAATCGCGCAGCTCATCGAGAGAACGTCGCCAACAGCCTTTGTGCCGAAGCGCGCCGCGCAGTGCGCCCTCTGCGCGGAAGCCTCTCTACCGACCTTCGCCAGGAGCGGACACAATCACCCCATGGCCAAAGGAAAACGAATCTCTTCCGACATTGGGGACGACGCGATCGAAGCGATCAAGGCGTTCGAGGCTGCCGCCAAGCTGGCGCGCACCACCGCTGGCGAGGGCCAGGCCGCTGCTGCCACGCGCCTGGGCGTTCATGTCCAGACGATCGCGCGGATCGAATCGGGGGAGCCGGGCGTTGCCATCGGGCACGTGCTCGGCATGCTGGCGCTCTACGGCATCTCGACGACGCTACAGCAGCGACAGCCGCGACCGCCGGCGGAGAACGGCGAGCGCCCCGCCTGAACCGTCAGCCCCGCTGGGCATCGCCCACGGCAGCACGCAGCGACTGCAGCGTGGCCTCGGCGGCTTCGATGCGCCGCTGCAGTTCTTCGTTGACCAGCCGCACGAGCGCGCCGAGCTCGGTGCGCGTCGGGTACACATCGTCGGTGTCGTTCACGTGTTGCGGCACGATGAGTTTCTCGATGCACGCATACGCGCGGCGCACCATGTGAAAGCTGTCGAGGTCATCGCAGGCCTGCAAGGCGAGCGATTCGGCTGTGACGGAAGGGGCGAGAGCCATGCGTGGCCTCCAGGCAGTTCGGTTTGCAACAACCGTCGCACCCAACGCCAATTGAGGGCGGCAGCTCGAACAGGTTGGCGTACCGGGAACTGCTTGCGCAAACCGGCGAGCCTCGCGGCTCCCTGCTCGAGCCGCCAAAAAATGGAGGCACGAACGACAAAGCCACAGAGTCTCTGCGGAGAAATCTGCGGCTTTCGTCGCAGCAGTTACACGGGACGCCAATCCCGGTCACGCCTGTTTTTGACGTGACGGCCGCAGTATAGCCACGCACCCCCACCCCCTTCGCAGCGCAAAACCGGGATGCCCCTACGACCCGTGCCCCCTCCCCCGATGCTGGAACAATGCGCCGATCTATGGATGGTCTCGATCTCATCAAAACGTTCCGCGAAGTCGCGTTCCGGCGCAGCTTTTCCCGCGCGGCCCTCTCGCTGGGCATGTCCAAGGCCACGGTCAGCCGCTATGTGGCCGAGCTGGAAGCGCGCAGCGGCGTGCGCCTGCTCAACCGCTCGACCCGCTCCCTGAGCCTCACCGACGCGGGCGAGGTGCTGCTGGAGCGCAGCACCGAGCTGGTGACGATGGCAGAGAACACGCTCAACGACCTGCAGGCGCACGGCTCGCACCCGCGCGGGCGCCTGCGCATGAGCGCGCCGCACGGGCTCATCGCGGGTTGGCTTTCGGACGTGATCGCGGAGTTCATCAAGCTCTATCCCGACGTGTACGTGAGCCTGAATTTCACCAACCACGACATCGACCTGATCGAGGAAGGCATCGACATCCACCTCACGGGCGGGCGCATCGACGACATGAACCTGATCGTGCGCCGGCTGGTGCGCTTCGACATGGTAGTGTGCGCGTCGCCCGCCTACTGGGCGCAGCGCGGCATTCCGCAGGTGCCCGAGGACATGGCGCGGCACGACGTGCTGAGCTATTCGCCGATGCCCACCACGCACCTGCCTTTTGAAACCGACGGCCAGCCGCACGACGTGGCGGTGCACAGCCGCATGGAGGCCAACGACGCGGTGGCGCTGATCGAGCTGGCGCTGCGCGGCGTGGGCGTGGCCTACGTGCCCGAGCCGCTGGCGCAGTCGCACCTGGAGCGCGGCGCGCTGGTGCCGGTGCTGCGCGACCACATGCCGCACGAGCACTGGCTGTATGCCGCGTACTCGCAGCGCCGCCACAACAGCGCGGCGATGCGCGCGATGCTCGACTTTCTCGAAAAATCGATGGGGCCGGTGCCCGAACCCATGCCCGCGGCAGTGCCGGTGGCGTTGCCGGCCTGCCCTGTCAACGCCGCGACCACCGCCGCTGCCATCGCGGCGCGCAACACATCCGTGCCCAATGCAAAGGCCCCCTGACCTCATGACCACGCCCGCGCTCCTGATCCGCCCGCCCACGCCCGACGACTTCGCCGCATGGAAGCCGCTCTGGGACGGCTACAACGCCTTCTACGGCCGCGAGGGCCCCACGGCCCTGCCCGAGGCGATCACGCAGGTCACGTGGCAGCGCTTCTTCGATCCGTACGAGCCAGTGCATGCGCTGGTGGCCGAGCGCGAGGGGCAACTGGTGGGGCTGGTGCACTACCTGTTCCACCGCAGCACGACGCGCATCGAGCCCAACTGCTACCTGCAGGATCTGTTCACGCAATCGTCCGAACGCGGCCAGGGCGTGGGCCGGCAGTTGATCGAGGGCGTGTACGAACAGGTGCGACGCGCGGGTGCACACCGCGTGTACTGGCAGACGCACACGACCAATGCGGCGGGGCGGATGCTCTACGACAAGATGGCAAAGCACGAGGGCTTCATCGTCTACGCGACGATGGTCTGACCCCGTGCTGAAGATCAGTACTTGATGGTGACGCCGGCCTTCACGCCGGTGTTGGCCTTGCCGTCCGAATGCGCGCCGCCCGAGAAGGAGACGTCGCCGCCGGTCTTGGCGCCCACCGAATAGGTGGGCCGCTTGCCCGAGGTGTCGGTGCCGGCTTCGAGGGCGCTGCCGTCGGGGCGCTGCACGCCGACCGTGGCGCCGTTCGTGCGGGCCGAGGTTTCGGTGGAGTTCACATTGGGCGCGATGTAGGCCGTGCCCTTGTCGTCGCTGTCGACGGGCACTCTCACGGGCTCCGCGATGGCCGCCACGGCGGCAGCGCAGGCAACCCCACCCAGGAACGCAAGAATCACTCTGTTCATGAGGACCGATGGTGGATGCAGCGCGTCGCGCGGGCTGTGGGCGTGGCCTCACCGCGCGCGTAGGACGAAGGCGGCATCAGTGCCATGACAGGTTGAACAGGAAGAACGCCGCCAGCACCCACAAGAGCAGCACGAGGTGCGTGAGCTGCAGGCCCTCCTGCCGTATCCAGTAGCCGAACCACAGGCCGCCCAGGTGCATCGCGAAGAGGAAGGCAGCAAAGCCGGCCAGCCCCAGGTTGAGCCACGGCCGTGCGGCCGTCAGGTCGCCGCCGACCACCAGCATCGCGCTGCCGGCCCAGAACGCCAGCGCCGCCGCCAACTGCAGTGCCAGCACCACGCACAACGCCGCGCGGTGCAGCGCCACCGAGCGGATGGCGCGCGTGAGCAAGGGCGTGTCGATGGCCGGATCGACGCGCAACGGCGCCATCGACATCGTGCCGCCGACCGCAAACACCGAGCCCGCGAAGCCGCGCCAGTTGTTGCGCACGGCAATGGACAGCCACAGCGCCATGCCCAGCGCGTGGAGAGACTGGAACAGCCAGACGGAGGTAGGGAGATTCATCGGGGTGCCTGCGTTTTTAAATATCAAAGATTATTCTTTGATATTGACGCAACCGCCGGCCGGCGCTCAAAGTCCCTCAAGGAAGGTCGAACGAATGCCATGAACACCGCCACCACCCCACCCGGCCCCTCCCCCGAGGTGCTCGAGCGCCTGCTGGCCGCCGGCCGCGACGGCGCCCTGCTGCGCATGAGCCTGGCGCTGGCGCACCACCGGCGCGACGACGCGCCCACGGCGCTGATGCATGTCGAAAAGGCGCTCGCCTTCGACCCCGAGTTCACCGCTGCGTGGCGGCTGCAGGGCCTGCTCGCGCTGGCGCTCGGCGACGCAGCGAAGGCCGAAGCCTCGTTCGCGCAGGCGCTGGAGGTGGCGCAGCGGCGCGGGGAGCTTCAGCTGGTGAAGGAGCTCACCGTGCGGCTGCGGCGCCTGCGCACGCCGAAGCCGCCCGCCGCTTGACGGACCTCAGCCCATCTTCGCCAGCGGATTGAGCCCCGGCTCGCCGACGCGCGTGAGCGTGTTGCGGTCGGTGTGGTGAAAGGGCTCGGCCTGGCCCAGGATCTGCATCACGGTGTCCTGGTCGTACGACCAGGTGCCGTCGGCGTTGATCTTCACCGTGATGTTCCACGCCAGCGTGGTGAAGGCACGCTCCAGGAACGGGTTCGACACGATGCCGTTCACCAGGCTGCCGTGCTCGGCGCTGAGCGTGAACTCGGTGTCGCCGGGCTTCACGTGGCCGCTGGCCATGGCCACCTGCCCGCGCGGAATGGCCAGCGTGAGAAACACGGTGCTGGTGGCCGGCTCCCACAGCCAGTAGCCGACCTGGTCGTGGTACATCTTGGTGAGGCCGGGCTTGTGGATGTAGGTGTGGTAGCGCAGGCCGTACAGCAGCTGCGGGCCGTTGGTCTGCGCGTCGATGGGCTGCAGCTCGCAGTGCTCGACGTAGACCTGCGTCTTCGGGCCGTCTTTCTTCGGCTTGACGTCGACGCCCTTCGTGCCCTCCCAGATGCCCGCCATCGGCCGCAGCGGGCCCAGGTTGGCGAGCGTGTCGGGATCGGCGGGGGGTTCGGTGTAGATGTCTTCAGGAGTGGTCATGGTGTGTGTCGTGGGGGAAGGAAAACGGAGAGACGCTTGTCGGTTCTGATTCTGCTTGAGTGCCGCGGCGGCCAGATCGTCAGAGCGTGTCCCAGACCTGCGCGAGCCCGACGAGGTGCACCACGCCGTACACGAAGCACACGAGCGAGCTCCACACCCAGAAAGCACTGAGGCGGCGCCGGTCGAACAGCCACATCGCGACGGCGACAAGGCCGCGCAGCAGGTACACGGCGGTGATGGCAGGCAGCACCAGCGCCTGCAGCGGCAGTGGCTGCAGCACGCCGGCGCCTGCCAGCGCGTAGGCGGCCCACACGCCCAGCATGCCGGCGATGACCAGCGTGACGGCCACGGGGTACAGGTGGCCCGCCTCGGCGCTCGCGGCCATTCGCTCGCCCGCGCCGAAGAAGCGGTACCAGGCCGGGCCGCCGAAGATGACGCAGATGTGCAAGAGCGCGACGATGGCGCTCAGCACGGCACCGGCGATCAGGAAGAGGTTGGGGGTCACGCGGGCTTTCTCATCAGGTCAGCGCAGCAGGTCGCGCGCGCGGACGGCCTCGCGCACCGGGCCGAACGCACCGAAGCGCACGGGCAGGCCGCTGAGGGCTTCCACGCGCCGCACCCAATCGGGGGCGTGGGCGACGGATTGCGATTCGTACAAAGGTTGGGCGCCTTCCAGCAGGCGGGTGAGCGCGTGCTGGTGGTCCAGGTCGGTCGCATCGCCGAGTGGCAGCGACGACAGCGTGCGCCCATCGGCATCGCGGTAGCCGGCGCACCAACGCAGGTCCGCGTGCGTGAGCGCATCGAGGTGGCTGGCGAGCAGCCCGTCGAGCGGCCCGGCGGCGGCGAGCGCATAGCGCAGCAGCACCGCGTCGGGGTGGCCACGGCGGAACGCGCCCTGCCAGCCGTCGTCGGCGTTGTGCGGCTCGGCCAGCCGCGCATCGAGCGCGCGGTCGTGCGTGGGCAGCGGACCGGCGCCGTGCCGCGTGAAGTGGCTGCGCAGCACGCCCAGGTGCTGCACGGGCGCGGCGATGCCAGCATCACGCAACACCGCCTCGACGGCCGTGGTGGAGACGGTGCTCCAGGTCGTGTGCGGATGGAAGCCGCGCCACTCGTCGAGCAGCACGCCCTGCGCGCCTTCGAACAGCACGGTGCCGGCACGCGCGAGCCGTTCGCCGATGGCGTCGGCGCTCGCGGGCGGCGACTGGCGCAGGCAGGGCTGCACGGCGTCGAGCCAGCGTTGTGCGAGTGACGCGTCGGCGAGCACGGCCAGCTCTTGCGCGGCCTCGGTCGACGAAGGCAGCGCGTTCGCGAACTCGCGGTGCAGCGCGAGGCGCAGGGCTTCGAGTTTGTCGAGCGTGCGCGCGGGGTGAACAAGGTCGCCGTAGTGCAGCGTCATTTCAGGCGCGGCCAGCGCCTGCCGCACGGTCTCGCCCACGCCGACGCCGCAGCTGCCGTGCGCAGCGGTGCCGCGTGCCCATTCGCGCAGGCGGCCAGCAGCCTGGTGGAACGGCGTGGTCACGCGGCAGCGCGCATCGATGAACAGGCGCGCGAAGGCGTCGGGCACACCCGCGCGCTGCAGCACCTCGGCCTCGACACGCAACGCCGTCGGGTGCACCACCACCGGGCTGGCGAGCACGGTCGCCACGCCGGCATGGAAGCTGCCCGCGCCGAACTGCGAGAAGGTGTGGTGGCGGCCGTCGGCCAGCACCACGTTGTGGCCGGCCTGCGCGCCGCCGTTGAAGCGCACGACGGTGTGCGCGCCCCAGGCGCCGCACAGGAAGTCGGTGAAGCGGCCCTTGCCGCAGTCGCCGAAACCGAGGCCGAGCAGCGAGACGTAGCGCGTCGAAGTCAACGGCAGGCCGTCAGCCGAAGAGTCGCTTCCACCACGAGCTGCGCGCCCCGTTGCCGGCGGCCGGCGTGGCGCGGCGCGGTGCGGTCGGGTCGAGCAGCGCGGCGTAGCCGTCCAGCGCATGCAGCACGCCGCCCACGCGCTCCTTGGCCATGCCGGTGGCGGCCATCACCCCCGCCAGCGCGTCGAGGCTGGGCACGGCCTTCTCGGTGAGCGCGACGATGCCGGCCGCCACGGCGCAGGCGTCGTCGGGCGAGTCCATGCAGATCACGTGGTCGCCCAGCAGCTCGCGCCAGCGCGGCTCGCAGCGGCGACGGCGTTGCGCGTCGGGGATCAGGAAGAACAGGTGCGTGGTCTCGGCCGCGGCGGCGATGACTTCTTCGATGGGAATGTCCTCGTCGAGCTTCTCGCCGATGAGGCCTTCGACCTGGTGGCGCGACACGGCCGGGTACGGCAGCTCGTCGCCGGTGACGAACAGGTAGCCGCGCTTCTTGCGTTTCACCCAGCAGTCCATGTCGGTGTGCTGCGCCATGACGTAGAAGGCCAGCTCGTAGCTTTCTTCGCCGCTGCCCCCGCCGCCGCCTTCGAGGTAGCTCCAGGTGAGCCACTGGTCCATGAGGTTGGCGGTCGATTCGAACTGGCCCACCTGCAGCGGCGCCTGGTCGGAGGTGGCGTCGCCGATGGCCATGAACAGCAGCTGGGGGTCGGCCACGCCGCAGTCGGTCAGCAGCTTCATGAAGGTCGGCAGCTCGCGCCGCGCCAGGGTCTGCGGGATGTCGCCCATCGAGCCGGTGACGTCGAGCGCGAAAGCGATGCCCAGCGAGTTCGGGTGGTCGGCGTTGTCGCGCGACTCGCGCACCTTGAGCCCCTGCGGGTTCATTAGCGCGTGCGTGGCGGTCTGCGTGAAGACTTCGCTGCCGGACTTGGCGGCGCGGTCGGCCACGATGGCCGCGTGGGCGGCGTGCGAGTAGTTTCCGTAACCCATGGACGTGCTCCTTCGTGAGGAAAAAGTGAAAAGCTGGCGGCTAGCCGGCCGGCGCGGGGTCGAAGTGAACGAAGCGCGGCGGCCCGAAGGCCTCGCGCGAGGCGACCGACAGCGCCTGCTCGATGCCCTGCGCGCCCAGGCGCTCGCAGGCCACGGCGTCGTCGCTGCACTCGCGCAGCAAGGCGGCCAGCGGCGCGGAGGTGGCGCTGTCGGACAGCAGCGCGCGCACGCTGCGCGCCGACGCCATCAGGTCGCGCCCGATGGCGCCGCCCGACACGTCCTGCTTCGCCTGTGACCAGCCGATGAGCAGCACGCCGTGGTCGCGCGGATGCACGAGTGCGTGCGCGGGCACGAGCGCGCGGTGCGTCCAGCCGGCGCCGTGCACGAAGGCCAGCACCTCGAGCATGCGCCGCCAGAGCCAGACGGCATGGCGCGCATCGATGCCTTGCGGATTGGCCTGCTGCACTTCCTGCAGGCTGCCCCAGAAACCGGTCGGGTGGCGCAGCACGAGCGCCTGCCGTTCGCCATCGCCCAGGCCCAGCGCCACGCCCAGGCCCAGCGGCTGCGGCAGCCGCCGCGTGAAGTAGGCCGCGCCGGGCACCGACAGGGCTTGCAGCGCCTGCAGCACGGCGGCCTCGCGCGTCAGCACGACGTCGCCCGCCGCGTCGCGCGCGAGCTTGATCGTCACGCGCTCGGGCACGGCGCCCAGCCGTTCGGCCAGCAGAACCTCGCTGTGTTCGCCCTGGCCCAGCGGCGCGAGCACGCGGTAGTGCGCGCCGCGCCATTGCAGCAGCCGACCGGTGTCCGACAGCTGCGCCGCGTTGGCGCGGCGCCAGGCGGCGCGAAAGCTCTCGCGCTCGACGGTCTCGGTGCCGCGCGTGATGGTGGCGCCGCAGTAGCCGCAATTGACGGTGCGCCAGCGCGCCGCGCGCGGCAGCGGGGCCGAGCATTGGGGGCAACTCAGTGCAAGCAGCGACAGCATGGCCGCGCCCTCCTCTTCAGTCTTCTTGCGGCGCGGCCGGGTCCGGCGACGCCAGCACGCGGTCGATGCGACGCCCTTCGAGCGCCACGACCTCGAAGCACCAGCCCGCGCAGTCGATGTGCTCGCCCACGGCGGGCAGGTGGCCCGACACGGACATGAGCAGGCCCGCCACGGTGTTGTAGCGCCCGCGCTCTTCATCGGGCAGTTCGCGGATGCCCAGGCGCGCGCGCAGTTCCGACACGGGCATGAGGCCGTCGAGCTCCCACATGCCGTCGGCGCGCTGGTGGGCCCAGGCGTCGGCCTGCATGCCGGGCTGCAGCTCGCCCGTGATGGCCTCGAGCAGGTCGCGCGGGGTCATGAGGCCCTGCACCACGCCGTACTCGTCGACCACGAACACGAGCCGGCCGGCGCGCGTGCGGAACTGCTCGAGCAGCTCCATGCCGGTGAGCGTCTCGGGCACGAACACGGCGGGCGTGGCCTCCTGGCCGAGCACGCCCTTGTGGCCGGAACCCAGGCGCAGCAGGTGCGCCACGCTGATCACGCCGACCACGTCGTCCAGCGAGTTGCGGCACACGGGGTACCACGAATGCACGAGGTTGAGCGCCGCGGCGTCCGCCACCTTCTGCAGCGCCTGCGCCACGGTGTTGGAGGCATCGAGCCATTCGATGTCGGCGCGCGGGATCATGAGCGACGACAGGCGGCGGTCGTCCAGGTGGAACACGTTGCGCACCATCTGGTGCTCGTGCTGCTCGATCACGCCGGCGTCCACGCCTTCTTCGAGGCTGGCCGAGATTTCTTCTTCGGTGACCGAACGCGCGGCGTTGGCGTCGATGCGCAGCAGCTTCAGCGTGGTGGCGGTGGCGCCGGCCAGCAGCCACACGAAGGGCTTGGCGCCCTTGGCCAGCCCGCGCATGGGGCGCGACACGAAGCGCGCCACCGGCTCGGGGTACAGCTGGCCGATGCGCTTGGGCACCAGCTCGCCGAAGATGATGGTGAAGAAGGTGATGCAGGTCACCACCACCGCGGTCGACACGATGCTGGAGGTGCCGGCGCCCATGCCCAGGCCTTCCATCCACACCGCGAGCGGCGCCGCGAAGGCGGCCTCGCCCACGATGCCGCTGAGCATGCCGATCGAGGTGATGCCGATCTGCACGGTCGAGAGGAATTGCGTGGGCGATTCCATCAGCTTCAGCGCGGCCTCGGCCCCGGTGTCCCCCGTTTCGGCCAAGGCCGCGAGGCGTGCGCGGCGGCTGGTGGAAAGGGCCATTTCGGACATTGCGAACACCGCATTGAGGGTGGTCAGCAAGGCCAGCAGGAAGACATCCATGAACAGGGGGAGAGAATGAGGGAATGTCACTTTACTGTATCGGCGACGTCCAGGGCTGCGATGCCCCCCTGGGCCGGCTGCTCGACAAGATCGATTTCTCTCCCAGCCGCGACACCCTCGTGGTGCTCGGCGACCTGGTCAACCGGGGCCCCGATTCGGCCGCGGTGCTGCGCCGCCTGCAGGGCTACGGCGCCTCGGCGCGCAGCCTGCTGGGCAACCACGACCTGCACCTGCTGGGCGTGGCGCACGGCGTGCGCAAGGGCGGCCGCAAGGACACCGTGGCCGACCTGCTGGCCGCACCCGACAGCGAAGCGATGCTCGACTGGCTGCGCCAGCAGCACATGGCGCTGCACATGCAGATCGGCGGCGGCGACCTGCTCATGGTGCATGCCGGCGTGCTGCCGCAGTGGACGGTGGGCGACACGCTGGCGCTGGCGTCGGAGGTCGAGTCGGTGCTGCGCGGGCCCGCGCTGGGCGATTTCCTGCACGAGATGTACGGCAACACGCCCGACCACTGGGACGACGCGCTCACGGGCCATGCGCGGCTGCGCGTGATCGTCAACGCGCTCACGCGCCTGCGCTACTGCACGCCCGAGGGCGTGATGGAGTTCGAGAGCAAGGACGGCGCCATTCCCGGCCCCGAGGGCTACCTGCCGTGGTTCGACGTGCCGGGCCGCAAGACGGCTGCGGCCACGGTCGCCTTTGGCCATTGGTCGACGCTGGGCTGGCTCTCGCGGCCCGACCTGCTCTCGACCGACACCGGCTGCGTGTGGGGCGGCTGCCTCAGTGCGGTGCGCTTCGGCGCGACGCTGGACCAGCGCGAGCTGGTCCAGGTGAATTGCGAGCAGGCGCAGAAGCCCGGCAAGGGGGCCTGACGGGCACCCGCCCCGTCCGGGGGCTCAGAACCCGTGCGTCATCAACGCGTAGACCGTCTGCACGCCGGTCACGTAGTTGCCCATGCGCAGGTTCTCGTTCGCCGCGTGCTGGTTGTTGTCGGCGTTCACCAGCGGAATGATCGCGAACGGCACCTGCAGCACGCGCACGATTTCCGCCGTCGGCACGGTGCCGCCCATCATGCGGATGCGCACCGGCTCGGGCGTGGTGCCGAAGGTGTCGGTCAGCGCCTTGTAGGCCCACTGGCCGATGGGTGAGTTGATCGGCGAGCCTGCCGCGTCGGCGCCCTCGCTGCGGTAGCTGAAGCTGGCGATCTTGTCGTAGCGGGCGCGCTCCTCGTCGGTAGGTGCGCCCTTCGCGAGGTGGTAGCCCTGCTTGACGATGTGCGCCTCGATCAGCTTGCCCAGGTAGGGCGCATCGGAGTCGGGCGTGGTGCGCAGGTCCATCTCGGCCTCGGCCTTGTCGGGGACGATGTTCGCCACCTTGTCGCCCACGGCCGCCGAGGCCATGCCGCGCACGTTCAGCGAGGGGTACTGCATCGCCTCCTGGTAGTTGGCGCCGACCCGGTCGGTGCGGGCGATGCCCAGGCGGCGCTTGAGCGCGGCCTCGTCGTCGGGCACGGCGGCCATGATCTTGCGCTCGGCCTCGCCGATCTTCACGCGGTCGTAGTAGCCGGGCACGGTCACGCGACCCGTGTCGTCCTTCATCGTGGCCAGCAGGCTGGCCAGGCGCTGGGCCGGGTTGGGCGCGTAGTTGCCGTAGTGCCCGCTGTGCAGCGGCACCTTGGCGCCGTACACGGTGAGCCGCGCATCGGCCGCGCCGCGGTTGCCGAACACCAGCGTGGGCCGGTTGGTGGCGTGCATGGGGCCGTCGTGGATCACGATGGCGTCGCTGCGCAGCAGCTCGCGGTGCGCCTGCATGACCTGGCTGATGGACGGCGAACCCTTTTCTTCCTCGCTGTCGAGGATCACCTTCACGTTGACCGCCGGCTGGCCGCCGCCGGCCTTCAGCGCGTCGATGGCCGCCAGCAACATCATGATCGGGCCCTTGTCATCCGCCGAGGCCCGGCCGAACACGCGCCACTCGGGGTCCAGCGGGCCGCTGAAGAGCGGGGCCGCGTCGATCTCTTCCCACTCGCCCTTGTCCGTCCTGCGCTTGAGCACGGGTGTCCATGGGCTCTTTTGCGCCCACTGCGCGGGGATCACCGGCTGGCCATCGAGGTGCATGTAGAACAGCACCGTCTTGCGCGCCGGGTCGCTGCCCGGGAACTCGGCGTAGAGCATCGGCTTGCCGCTGTTGGGCAGCTGCTTTGTCGTGAAGCCGCGCTTGCGGAAGGCCTGCTCCAGCCAGTCGACGTTCTTGCGGATGTCTTCCGGCACGGTGGCGTCGTTGGGCAGGGCCAGCAGCTCGAAGTACTCGCGGTAGGTGCCCTGCGCATGGCGCTCGGCCTGGGCCGGCGAGAGTTCGGCCGACTGCGCGAGGCCGTGGCCCAGCAGCAGGACAGCCGTGGGCAGGAACGCCATCAGGCGGCGGGAAGAGCGGGAGGAAAGGTTGGACATGGATGGCGGCGCAGAAGGGAGCAGGACGGAGAACCGGGGATCTGCGCAGCATAAAAAGCGCATACCTTTTCAACAATTGCTATTTTCTTGAACTACCTTTGCATTCAGTGCAAACCTCACGTCACCCCATGCCCAGCCGCCGCCTGCAGGAAACCTCGCTGCGCTACTTCCTCGAAGTGGCCCGCACGGGCTCGCTCACCGAGGCGGCCGCGCGGCTGAACGTCAGCATCTCGGCCATCAGCCGCCAGGTGGCCGCGCTCGAAACGCTGGTGGGCGCGCCGCTGTTCGAGCGCCGCCCACGCGGCATGGTGCCCAGCGCCGCGGGCGAGCTGCTGGCGGCGCACGCGCTGCGCGGCGCACTGGAGGCCGAGCGCGTGCTGTCGGACATCCAGGCGCTGCAGGGGCCGCTGAGCGGGCGGGTGCGCATCGCCTGCTCCTCGGGTTTTGCCAACGAGTTCCTGCCGCGCACCATCGCGGCGTTTCGCGAACAGTACCCGGGCGTGCGCTTCCGGCTCGATGCCACCGGGCCGACGCAGGTGAGCGATGCCGTGCTGCTCGGCGAGGCGGACATCGGCCTGACCTACAGCCGCGCGGCGGTGCGCGGCATCCGGGTCGAGCATCGCCAGCCGGCGTCGGTGTTCGCGATCATGCGACCCGACCATGCGCTGGCGAAGTCGCGCAGCGTGACGTTGGCGCAGATGCATCCCTTCCCCATCGCGCTGGGCAGCCCCGAGAACACGGTGCGCCAGCTGTTCGACGTCGGCTGCAGCAACCGCGGCCTCGTGTTCGAGCCCGTGCTGGTGAGCAACCGTTTCGAGGCCCTTGCCAACTTCGTGCTGCAGGGCGGCGGACTGGCCATCACGGGCGAGATCACGGTGCGCGACCGCGTGCAGCGCGGCGAACTGGTGGCGGCCGAGATCCGCGAGCCCGGCATGCGCGGGCGTTCGGTCGAGCTGCAGACGCTGGCCGACCGCACGCTGCCCGAGGTCGTGCGCACCTTCCTGGCCTACCTGCGCGAGCAGTTGCCGCCGGCCGGTGGCACGCCCAGGGCACGCACGCGCAAGGCCGCCTGAGCTCAGCTGCGCGCGGGCCCGGACCCCGGGAAGCTGATCACCCGGCGCTGCGTCGCGCCCGAGGGGTGCAGCAGCCCGCGCCGCATGGCCTCGTGCACGGCCTGCGTGCGCGAATGGACCGACAGCTTGCGGTAGATGCTCTTGATCTGGCTGGCGACCGTGCTGTCGGAGCGGTGCAGCGCCTCGGCCACGCGCCGGTTGCTCCAGCCCTGGGCCACAAGCTCCAGCACCTTGAGTTCGCGCGGCGAGAGCAGGCCCTCGTCGCCGGTTTCTTCGTGCGTCCGGTCGAGCCCGTGCGCCGCCAGGGCCGCCTCCTCGATGTCGCACAGGATCTGCCGCGCCGTGCGCGCGGCCGCCCACACGTCGCCGCGCTCGACCGCCGTCATCAGGTTGGCCAGGTCCAGCTGGTTGGCCTGGGCAAAAAGCCGCGCCGCGGCGTTCGCGGCCACGGCGGGGCTCAAGGGCGGTGCGTCGTCCAGTTCCGAAATGGCACGCAGCTCGGCGCTTCCTTTGGACATGTCAATGCTCGCTCGGTCGATCAACGCTAGGGGAAAAAAGTAAACCCGGCGTCCCTCTGCCACGAAATGCGATGCAAGGACGCCTCTCGCGAGCCTGAGGTCGCTTTGTAAACAGCCTTGACCTTCCGTCTCAGTTCTTGGGAGAATTTCGCAAAATCTGTGATTTTTTAACGCTTGGTTAGTACTATTTGGCGGGCATGGACCCTCCAGCCCCTTGGCGCCGCTCCGACCTCGCCCTATGACGCACAGCGCCGCCACGGCCCCCGAACGCCCCCTCTGTCCTCCGGGCGTGGCGCACAGCCATTTCGACGTGCACGCAGAGCCGCCCGACCGGCAGTTCCTGGCCTGGCGCGCGCGCGTCGGCCATGTGATGGACGCCCTGCCCTCACGCGACGCACTCGAGCGCCCCTTCAACGCCGCGATCGACCGCTACGACGTGGGCGGCCTGGTCTTCACCGAATGCCGCTCCGACACGCTGGTGCTGGAGCGCTCGCTGGCCCGCGTGTCGACCGACAGCGTGCGCGACTTCGTGTTCCATGTGTTCGAGGAAGGCGGCGTGGACGACCTGCGGGTGCGCGCCACGCCGGGTGCACGCCGTAAGGGCGAACCGCCGCCCGCCCCCGCCGGCACGCCCACCATCCTTGCACTGGACATGAACCAGCCGGTGCGCATGCGGCGCCACGACTGCCGGGTCCACACCTTCTTCGTGCCCGGCACGCTGGTGCAGGAAAGCTTCCCCGACCCCGAGGCCATCCACGGGCGCATGCTCACCTGCACCACGCCGCTGGCACGGCTGGCGGCGGGGCACGCGATCTCGCTGGCGCGCCACATCGGCGGCATGACGCCAGCGGCGGCCCAGAGCGCGGTGCGCACGGGCGCGCAGCTCGTGGTGTCGGCCTTCGGCAAGCAGGCCGGCTTCGATGGCAACGCGCGCGCGGCGGCACGCGCCGCCATGTTCGACCGGGTGCGCCGCCATGTGCAGACGCACCTGCACCGCGCCGACCTCACGCCCGAGAGCGTGCTGGCCGCGCTGCAGCTGCCGCGCCCCACGCTGTACCGCATGTTCCAGCACGAGGGCGGGCTGGGCAGCTACATCCGCAGCCTGCGGCTGCGCCAGGCGGCGAGCGACCTGGCGCGCTACCCGCATGTGATGGTGACCGACATCGCCTACGGCGCCGGCTTTCGCAGCGCCTCGGACTTCAGCCGCGCCTTTCGCCGCGCCTACGGCATCGCGCCGCAGGACTTCCGCGTGCAGGCGCTCGAACGACGGTTCTAGGCCGCCGTGCCGAAGCCCGTGTCGAACGTGCCCTTCACGTCGAGCGGCTGCTTGATGAGCCCCACCTGCCGGTAGAAATCGGCCGTGCCCTGCTGGTCGGCGATGACCTGCGCGTCGATGGCCACCCACTGCTGCTGGCGGCGCTCGAACTGCAGCTTCGCCGCCTCGGGCGGAATGCCGATGATGCGTGCGAGCGTGGCCGAAAACGCATCGACGTTGCGGTACGACCAGCGCTGCGCCTTCACCACGCGCTGCAGAAAGTCCTGCAGCACCGGCCGCTTGGCGGCAATGGCCGCGTCGGTCGCGGCGAGGTAGCTCAGCCCCGGCAGCAGGCCGCGCCCGCTGACCAGCACGCGCGCATGGCGGCTGATTTCGGCCAACGCGGTGTAGGGCTCCCAGGTGGCCCAGGCATCGACCGAGCCCTGCGTGAGCGCGAGCTTGGCATCGGCCGGCGCGAGGAAGCGCAGGTTCACGTCCTCGGGCTTCAGCCCCGCCGCGGTGATCGCCTTCAGCGTGACGTAGTGGCCGATGGAGCCGCGGTTGGTGGCGATGCTCTTGCCCTTGAGTTCGGCAGCAGTCTTCAGCGGCGAATCGGGCCGCACCAGCACCGCCGTGCCGTACGCGTCCGAGCGGTTGGCGCCGATGGCCTTGACGCGCGTGCCGGCCGCCAGCGCGAAGATCAGCGGCGCATCGCCGATCGGGCCCGAATCGACCGCGCCCGCGTTGAGCGCTTCGGCCAGCGGCGCGGCGGCCGGGAACTCCGACCACTGGATGTCGTAGCTCAGGCCTTCGAGCCCGCCCGCCGCTTCGAGCAGCGCGCGCAGCCCGCCCTTCTGGTCGCCGGCCTTGAGCACCGGGCGGCCCTGCGCGCGGACGAAGGTGGGCAAGGTGGCGGTCGTGGCAGCGGCAAGGCCGCCGGCAAGCAGCTGGCGGCGCGATCGGTCGAGGTGCGAGGTCATGGGTTCGTTCTCCGTGGAAGCAGTGAAAAAAGAAATCAGTGGATGAAGCCGCCCTTGACGAAGCGCACCGGCTCGGCGTCCATGCGGGCGATGAGCGCGCCCAGGCCATCGGGTGGCAGCACGGCGCCTTTCGCCAAGGCCGCCGGCGGGCTGTCGCTGCGGCACAGCAGGTCGTCGTCGGACCAGCCGGCCTGCCCCGGCAGGCCGCGCACGCGCAGCCAGCCGTCGCGGTCGGCGATGAGCTGCATGCCCGCAAGCTGGTCGGTGCCCGCGATGAGCGCCAGCGCTTCCCACGCGGCCGGTGAATCGGCGACGCAATCGGCGGCAATGCCTGCGGCCTTCGCCCCGGGTGGCAGCAGCTGCACCGTCACCAGGCGCGGGTCTTCGCTCGGCGCGACCGCGCCCGCCACGACGCGCACGCGCTGCCCGCGCCACTGCGCGAGCGACCGGGGCGCCTGCGCGCCGCAGCGCACCGCCATGTCGGGCAGGCCCACGGGTTGCGGCCAGTGGCCCAGCGTACGAAGGCTCTGGCCCGCGCCCTGCGCCTTCATGTAGTCGATGAGCGCCCAGGCATCGGCCGCGTCGAGCGGGCCCTCAAATCCGGGCATGGCGGCGGTGCCGTGAAGCACGCGCCAGAGCAGGTCGCCATCGGCGCGGCGCCACAGCAGCGGGCCCGTGAGGTTCGGCGGCCACACGGTCAGCGAGGCGGCCAGCGGCCCTTCGCCCTTGCCGTCGGTGCCGTGGCAGCTCACGCAGTGCTGCGCGTAGAGCACGCGGCCTTGCGCGATCGATGTGGCCGTGAAGCCCGTCGGCGACGCGTGGAAGCTCGCCGGCGTCGCAGGCACGAGCACGACGTTCGCATGGGGCCAGGGCGCGGCGATCAGCAGCATCGGCACCAGCGCGAGCAGGTACCAGCGCGGGCGCCGCCAGAGCAACGCGATCAACAGCAGCAGCAAAGCAACGCCGACGCACGCCAGCGTCCACGCGAGGCTGCGCGCCTGCCCCAGGTCGATCAGCAGGTTCTCGCCTGACAGCCGGTGCGCCCACGGCCACGCCGGCTGGCCGTGCACATGGCGCACGAGGCCGAGCGCGTCGAACACGCGCAGCAACTGCAACTGGGCGCCCTGAAGCAGGCCGATCAGCAGGTTGAGCCAATCGGCCTCGGGCGTTGCGTTCATGTCACCAGGTGGCGTCGAGCCCCAGGTGGCGCAGCGCTTCGTGACGGAGTTCTGCCAAACGCGCATGGCCGCGATGGCGCGGGTACGGCAGGTCGACCACGAGCTCCGCCGCGATGCGCGCGGGCCGGTCGCTCAGCACGATCACGCGGTTGGCGAGGAACAGCGCCTCTTCCACGTCGTGCGTCACCAGCAGCGCCGAGAAGCCCGCGCGCTGCCACAGGTTGACCAGCTCGCTCTGCATCGCGATGCGCGTGAGCGAATCGAGCTTGCCCAGCGGCTCGTCGAGCACCAGCAGTTGCGGGTCGTTGACCAGCGCACGCGCCAGCGCCACGCGCTGCGCCATGCCGCCCGAGAGCTGGTGCGGAAAGGCTTTGGCGAAGTCGGTGAGGCCGACGAGCTTCAGCGCCTCGTCGACGCGCCCGCGCTGCGCCTTGAGCACGCCACGCGCCTGCAGGCCGAGCGCCACGTTGTCCCACACGCTGCGCCAGGGGTAGAGCGTCGGGTCCTGGAAAACGACGATGCGCGACGGGTCGGGCCGCGTGATGGGTGCGCCGTCCTGCGTGATGCGCCCGGCCGTGGCGGGCTCCAGCCCGGCCACGAGGCGCAGCAGCGTCGACTTGCCGCAGCCGCTCGGCCCGAGCAGCGCGACGAACTCGCCGGGCTTCACCGTGAGGTCGATGTCGTCGAGCACCTGCAGCGGCCCGGCCGGCACGTCGAACCAGTGGCTCACGCCCTGGATGTCGATCTGCGCGCCGGCCTGGCGCACACCCGCTTCGGCTTGCGCGGTGGCTACCATTTGACGGTCCCCTTCTGCCACGACAGCACGCGGTCGCGCACCTTGAACAGCAGCGTGATCAGGCCCGAGCACAGCAGCGCCATCACGATCAGCGCGGCGTACATGTTCGAGTACGAAGCCCAGCCCTGCGCCCACGAGAGGTAGAAGCCCAGCCCGGCCTTCACGCCCATCATCTCGGCCGTCACCAGCACCGAGAACGCGGCGCCCAGCCCCATGAACAGCCCCACGAACACCTGCGGCAGCGCGGCGGGAATCGCCACGCGCAGCACCAGGAAGCGCTCGCTCGCGCCCATGGTGCGCGCCACGTCGTAGTAGTTGCGATTGACGCCCGCCACGCCCGACCACGTCAGCACCGCCACCGGAAAGCCCGTGGCCAGCGCGATGAGGAACACGGCCGCCGCGTAGCTCGACGGAAAGAAGAAGAACGCCAGCGGCAGCAGCGCCGAGGCCGGCACCGGCCCCACGAAGCGCAGCACCGGATGCACCCAGTAGCCCGCGATGCGCGACCAGCCGATGGTCACGCCCGTGAGAAAGCCCGCGAGCGCGCCCAGCACGAAGCCGTGGGCGAGCAGCCGCGCCGAATGCGCCAGGCTTTCGCCGAGGCGCCGCCAGTCGTCGATGTAGGTTTCGATGAGACTCTGCGGCGGCGCGAAGAACGGCGTGGGCAGCAGCGCGAGCTTGGCGGTCGCGATCTCCCAGAGGGCGAACAGGACCGGCAGCGCCACCAGCCATGGCCCGGCCGGGCGCAGCGTGCGCGCCACGCGGCCGGCGCGCGTGC
This sequence comes from Variovorax sp. GW822-FHT04A09, assembly GCF_058801005.1. NCBI lineage: Bacteria > Pseudomonadati > Pseudomonadota > Betaproteobacteria > Burkholderiales > Comamonadaceae > Variovorax > Variovorax sp. GW822-FHT04A09. The sequence continues at coordinate 235,624 of NZ_JBXAMV010000003.1, forward strand.
CGAGCAGCGCCACGAGCAGCAGCGCCGCGCCGATGGCGATGGCGGCAATGCCGAATTCGTCGGTGTAGGCCCAGTCGCTGAAGCCCACGGCCTTGTTGGGCCAGTAGACGGTGAGCAGGCCCAGCGCGACCCAGCCCGCGCTCGCGAGCGCGCCGGTGCGCCAGAAGCCTTCGGCGGGGCGCGCGAACACGGCGGCCGGCGCGGCCTTCTCGATGCCAGGGCGGCGCCAACTGCCCGGCGCCGGCGGCGGTGCCTCGAGCACCCGGTCAATGACGGCGCTCATGCCAGCGGATCAAAGGACACATGCTCCGCGAAGCGCACCGGATCGGTGGTCTTCTTGAGCACGCCGACACCGCGGAAGTCGCGCGCGTAGAACTCCACCTCGTCGCGCAGCTTGCGGCCCAGCGGGTGGTGGTTGTGCGTGAGCGTGCCCAGCAGCGCGCGCAGGTCTTCGACCGGCACCTTGGGCGAGTACTTGGCGAAGAGCTTGGCCGACTCGTTCGGGTTCTCGGCCACGTAGTCGGAGGCCTGCGCGATGGCGCGCACCAGCGAGGCGACGGTCGCCTTGTCCTTGCGCACCAGCTCGCCGCGCGCGCCGACGATGCAGCAGACCTTGTCCTTGTACTCGCCCGAGAGGTTGCTCGCGAGCTCGACGAAGGTGCCCTGGTTGCGCTTCTCGATGAGGTAGACGTTCGGGTCGCCGTCGGCAATGGCGTGGATCTCGCCCTTCTTCACCGCGATGTCGAGCAGGTCGGCCGGGTACTGGCGCCAGGTGACGTCGCGGTCGGCGTCGATGCCGTTCTTGGCCAGCAGGATCGAGAAGAAGTTCTTGCCCGGACTCGCGATGTCCGACACGCCGATGATCTTGCCCTTGAGGCTGGCCAGGCTGGTGGCGCCCGCGTCCTTGGCGCCCACCAGGCGCACGCAGCCGCCGTGCGAGCTGCCGACGATCTTCACGTCGAAGCCCGATTCGAGCGGCTTGAGCCAGCGGTGGATCATGCCCACGGCCGCGTCGGCCTTGGCGGTGGCGAGCGACTCGAGCAGCTGGTCGGTCGAGCCCGTGTAGTTGATGAGGTCCACCTGCAGGCCGTTGCGCTCGAAGTAGCCGCGCTCCTGCGCCACCACCACGGGCGAGAGGCAGAACGCGGCGGCGTTCCAGGCGAAGGTGAGCTTGCGCGCCTGCTGCGAGAAGGCCTGCGAGGCAATGAGGCCGCCCGAGGCGACCACGGCGGCGGCGGCGCCGGTGCGCAGCACGCTGCGGCGGGTAAGGGATGCGTTCATCGGGGAAAGGCTCCGGGGTTTCGTCGTCATCGTCAAAGCAGGAGTTCGGGTTCGGCCTCGACCAGGCCTTCGTACAGGCTGTCGAAGGAATGGATCGCGCCTTCGGGCCCGCCGATCTGGCCGTGCGTGTGGCGCGCGGTGGCCTCGTCGATCGGCTGCGGCGTGCCGGCCGCCTCGGCCAGCAGCTGCGTGTGGCAGGCGTTGTCCAGCGCGATGTACCACCACGCGGCGGCCTCCACGGTGGGGCCGGCCGTCAGGATGCCGTGGTTCTTGAGGATGGCGCCCTTCCTGTCGCCCAGCGCGCGGGCGATGCGATCGCCCTCGCTGGTGTCGACCACCATGCCGGTGAAGTCGTCGAACAGCGCCACGTCGTCGTGGAACACGCAGGCGTCCTGCGTGAGCGTGTCGAGTTGGCGGCCCAGCGTGGACCAGGCCTTGCCGTAGGTCGAGTGCGTGTGGGCAGCGGCCACGATGTTCGGGTTGTGCTCGTGGATCGCGGCGTGGATGGCGAAGGCGGCCTTGTTGAGCGGCCGGTCGCCGACGACCGTTTCACCCTTCGAATTGACGAGCAGCAGGTCGGACACCTTGATGCGCGAGAAGTGCACGCCCAGCGGGTTGACCCAGAAGTGATCGGTCAGCTCGGGGTCGCGCGCCGTGATGTGGCCGGCCAGGCCCTGCGCGAAGCCGAAGCGCGCGAACAGGCGGAAGGCGCCCGCCAGGCGCTCCTGCCGGTGGCGGCGCTCGGCCTGCACGGTGGGGCGCGGCGGGATGGGGTCGAACCAGTGCTTCTGCTGCGGGTTCGCGTGCAGCTTCAGCGGTTGGGCCGCGTGGCGGTCGATGGACAGGACGGCGCTCATGGCTCAGGCCGCCTTGCGCTGCGACTGCAGGCGCTGCGCGACCAGTTCGCGCGTGCGCGGAATCAGCGCGCGGCCGTAGTCCGCCGCGTCTTCGAGCGGATCGAAGCCGCGGATCAGGAAGGTGGTCACGCCCAGGTCGTAGTAGTCGAGCAGCGCATCGGCCACCTGCTCGGGCGTGCCGACCAGCGCGGTGCTGTTGGAGCGCCCGCCGATCTCCTGCGCGACCGCGGTCCACAGGCGCTTGTCCAGGCGCGAGCCCTTCTCGGCCGCGGCCAACAGGCGCTTGGCGCCTTCGCTCTGCTGCGGGCCGCCGCGGTTGTAGCCCTGCACCACGCGCAGGCGCTTCGTCTCCGCCAGGATGTTCTCGGCGCGCGCCCATGCCGCGTCTTCAGTCTCCGCCAGGATCGGGCGGAACGACACCGAGAAGCGCACGCTGCGCCCGTGCTTCGCGGCTTCGGCGCGCACGCGCGTCGTGAGCTCGCGCGCCTGGTCGAGCGATTCGCCCCACAGCGCGTACACGTCGGCGTACTTGCCTGCGACCGGGATCGCCGCCTCCGACGCACCGCCGAAGTACACGGGCACGTGCGGCTTGCCGTGGCGCGTCTGCACCGGCTTCACTTCGGAGAACGCGTTCTGGAAGCGGTAGTGCGCGCCTTCGTGGTCAAAGGGCTTCTCGGCCGTCCACACCTTGTGCAGCACCTCGAGGTACTCGTCGGTGCGGGCGTAGCGCTGGTCGTGGTCGAGCCAGTCGCCGTCGCGCTTCTGCTCTTCGTCGGAGCCGCCCGAGATGTAGTGCACGCCGAGCCGCCCGCCGCTGAACTGGTCGAGCGAGGCGAACTGGCGCGCCGCGAGCGTGGGCGCCACGAAGCCCGGGCGGTGCGCGAGCATGAAGTGGATGCGCTCGGTCACCGAGGCCGCGTAGGCCACCGTCAGCGTGGCGTCGGGGCTGGTGGAATGGTGCGGCACCAGCACGCGGTCGAAGCCGGCGTTCTCGTGCGCCTGCGCGAAGGCGCGCACATAGTCGCGGTCGATGGCCGGGCCCTTGGCGGCGTGGATCTCCGAGACCTTCTGGCCCTGGATCATGCCGATGAATTCAACGTCGTTCTGGCTCATGGTGTCCTCGTGGATGCGGATGGAATGAAGGGGTCAGGCGGCGGGCAACCGCAGCAGGTTCTCGAAGCGGCGGTCCCACAGCGGCTTCACGTCGGCCGGGCCGTCGAGCACGCCGATCTTCTGGAAGGTGTCGGCCACGTCCTGGTGGCTGCGCACCACGGCGTCGGTGACGGGGCCCAGGCTGTAGTCGCCGCTGCGGCCGTTGAACAGCTCGACCAGGTCGCCCACGGGGACGCGCGTCTCGGCCGACTGCGCGCGGGCGTAGGCCAGGAAGTTGCCGTTGATCCAGGCGAACGCGCGCTGCAGGCGCTGCAGCAGGTCGCCCAGCGCCGCGCGGCGCAGCGTGTCGTCGAGCGCGCGCGGGTTGGCGTAGATGGGGAAGTTGCCCGACAGGTAGCCCACGCCGGTCTTGAGCGTGCGCGCGCCGTACTGGGTGCGCGCGAGCTGGCCGTTGTAGCCATAGATGGCCCAGGCATCGAGGTCGCCGCGCGCGAAGGCCGAGAGGCCGTCGGCCGGCGTGAGGCTCACGGGCTGGATGTCGGCGAACGACAGGCCCGCCTCGGCCAGCTGCTTGGCCAGGTAGTAGTGCGAGGTGGTGGCACGCACATAACCCACGCGCTTGCCCTTGAGGTCGGCGATGCTGCGGATCGGCGCGTCCTTGCGTGCCAGCGTGGCCTGGTTGTTGAGGTCTTCGTGCGTCACGGCCACGAGCCGCACGCTCGACTTCTGCCGCGCCGCGAACACCGGCGGGATCTCGCTGCCCGAGCCCAGGTCGAGCGCGTCGCCGTTGATGGCCTCGATGTGCAGCACGCCGTTGTTGAGCTCGCGCCAGTCGATCCTGTAGGGCGTGTCGGCCTGGCCCGAGGCCGTGAGCAGCGGGCGCCACAGGCCCTTGTAGGTGCCCACGCGCAGCGTCACGCCCGACAGGTCACGCGAGGGCGCGGCGGCCTGCGCCACGCCCGAAGCCGCCACGCCCCATGCGGCGGCGGCCTGCAGCAGGCGGCGTCGGTCCAGCGGGAAATCGGGTGTCATGCCTTGTGTTCTTTCTTCTTCACTCACTCACGAGGAGAAGCGAGACCGTACCGAGACGGCCCCCGAAAACGAACGCAGAAAAACGAATTTGGATATGCGCGATGCATCCTTCGCGCGCTGGCAGCGGGCCTTTACCGTGCGGGCACCATGAGTGCACTCCCCTTGCGCCGCGCGCCGGCCGCTCCCGACACAGACACCCCGCCCTCCGTCGATTCCGCCGTGCTGGCCCGCCTGTCGGACCAGTTCGCGTCCACGGCGGCCGACCACGACCGCAGCGGCGCCTTTCCGCGCCAGAACTTCGAGGCGCTGCAGGCGCACGGCCTGATCGGCCTCGTCGCGCCTGCCGCATACGGCGGCGGCGGCGCCACGCTGGCCGCGGCGCGCCGCGTGATCGCGGCGGTGGCGCGCGGCGAACCCGCCACCGCGCTGATCCTCACCATGACCTACCTGCAGCACCAGGCGCTCGCGCGCCGCGAGAGCCGCTGGCCCGCGCACCTGCGCGAGCGCGTGGCGCGCGACGCGGTGGCGCACGGCGCGCTCATCAACGCGCTGCGCGTGGAGCCCGCACTGGGCTCGCCCGCGCGCGGCGGCCTGCCCGGCACCGTGGCGCGGCGCACGCCCGAGGGCTGGCGCATCGACGGCCACAAGCTCTACACGACCGGCATCGAGGGCCTGTCGTGGCTCGCGGTCTGGGCGCGCACCGACGAGGCCGCACCGCGCACCGGCGTGTTCCTGGTGCCGCGCGACGCGCCCGGCATCCGCGTGATCGCGAGCTGGGACCACCTGGGCCTGCGGGCCTCGGGCAGCCACGAGGTGGTGTTCGAGGACGTCGCCATTGCCGCCGACCACGCCGTCGACCTGCGCGCGCCCGCCGACTGGGCGCCCGGCGCCGGCAGCCAGACCGACATCGACGCCCATGCGGCGCAGCAGGCCTGGATGGTCGTGCTGCTGGGCAGCCTCTACGACGCCGTGGCGCGCGCCGCGCGCGACTGGCTGGTCGACTTCTTGAACCGGCGCGCGCCCGGCAGCCTCGGCACGCCGCTGGCCAGCCTGCCGCGCGTGCAGGAGCAAGTCGGCGAGATCGAGGCGCTGCTGCGCACCAACCGCGTGCTGCTCGACGACACCGCCACTGCGGTCGACAGCGGCCACACGCCGCCCGCCGCCGACAGCGGCCTGCTCAAGCACACCGTGACCACGCACGCCATCCGCGTGGTCGAGCTGGCGCTGCAGCTGAGCGGCAACCACGGCCTCACGCGCCAGAACCCGCTCGAACGCCATTACCGCGACGTGCTGTGCAGCCGCATCCACACGCCGCAGAACGACGCGATCCTGGTCGCGGCGGGGCAGCGTGCGTTGCAGGCGTCGGGAGGTGCCGCATGAGCGCGCTGCCCATTTCTCGCCGCACCTGGCTCGCGCAAGGCGCCGCGCTGTCGCTGGCCGTGGCCGGCCCGTTGCGCGCGGTGGCACAACCCCAGGCCACGCTGGTGCTCGGCGACCAGGCCGGTGGCCTGCGCTCGCTGTTCGAGGCCTCCAAGGCCCTCGACGACGCGCCCTTTGCCTACCGCTGGGCCAACTTCCAGGGCGCCGCGCCGCTGTTCGAAGCGCAGCGCAGCGCCGCGGTCGACACCGCGATGGCCGGCGACCTGCCGGTGCTCGCGGCGGCCGTCGGCAAGACGCCGCTGAAGATCGTCGCCACGCGCGTCGGCAAGGCCGAGTCGCTGGGCATCGTGGTGCAGCCCGACTCGCCGCTGCGCCGCGTGGCCGACCTGCGCGGCCAGACGGTGGTCGTCTCGTCGGCGCGCGGCAGCATCTCGCAGTACCAGCTCTACGGCGCGCTCGAAGAGGCCGGCGTGCGGCGCGACGAGGTCACGGTGAAGTTCGTGCTGCCCACCGACGCGGCGGCCGCGTTCGCGTCGAAGCAGATCGACGCCTGGGCCATCTTCGACCCCTACTACGCCATCGCGCTGCAGCAGGGCGGGCGCATCCTTCGCGACGGGCGCGGCATCAACACGGCGCTGGGCTTCATCACCGCGAGCGAGCATTCGCTGGCCGATGCGGCCAAGCGCGCGGCCATCGTGCAGTTTCTCGACCGGCTCGCCCGCGCGGGCGACTGGGCGCAGGCCAACCCCGAGGCCTATGCGCAGGCGTACAGCCAGCTCACGCGGCTGCCGATTGCGTCGGCACGCCTCATCACGGCACGCGCCTCGGTGGCGGGGCGGCCCGTGAGCGAGGCCGACATCGCCGCACTGCAAACTGTGGCCGACCGCTCGGCGCGTGACGGTATCCTTCCCACACGCGTGGATGTGCGCGCGATCACCGACACCCAACTCTGGAAACGCCCCGCATGATTGCTCCGCTGCGCGATTTCGTCGGCGCCTTCGGCCGGCTGCTCGACAGCCGGCCCGACGAGCCGCGCATCCTGTCCGAAGGCGGCGCGCTGCTGCGCACGCTGGTGGCGCGCGACGACTGGCTGCCCGACGCCTTCGCCGTGGCCGACCCGACCTACTACCAGCAGTTTTTGCTGCACGCCGACAGCACCGAGCGCTTCTCGGTCGTGAGCTTCGTCTGGGGTCCGGGCCAGGCCACGCCGATCCACGACCACACGGTGTGGGGCCTCATCGGCATGCTGCGCGGCGCCGAGTACAGCCAGCCCTACGCGCTCGACGCCGACGGCACCGCGCGGCCCCGGGGCGAGCCGGTGCGGCTCGATGCGGGCCATGTCGAGGCCGTGTCGCCCACCGTGGGCGACCTGCACCGCGTGCACAACGCGCACGCCGACCGCGTGTCGATCAGCATCCACGTGTACGGCGCCAACATCGGCGCCGTGCGCCGCCACACCTACCCGGCCGAAGGCGGGCGCAAGCCCTTCGTCTCCGGCTACTCCAACACGCTGCTGCCCAACCTGTGGGACCGCTCCGCCGAACTCCGAAACACTGCCGCATGACGACGACAACGACCGCCTCCTTTCCCCTGTTGCCCTTCGCCGCGCTGCGCGAACGGCTGATCGCGCGCGAGGAGACCGCGCTGCTCGACCTGCGCGAGGAAGACCCGTTCGCGCAGGAGCACCCGCTGTGGGCCGCCAACCTGCCGCTGTCGCGCATCGAGATCGAAGCGTGGCGACGCATCCCGCGGCGCGACACCTTCATCGTGCTGTACGGCGCGCACGACGGTGTCGATCTCGCCCCTCTCGCGGCACGCACCTTCGCCGCGCTCGGCTACACCAACGTGCACCTGCTCGACGGCGGCCTTGAAGGCTGGCGCGCAGCGGGCGGCGAGCTGTTCCGCGACGTCAACGTGCCGAGCAAGTCCTTCGGCGAACTGGTCGAGCACGAGCGGCACACGCCGTCGCTGTCGGCGCCCGAGGTGAAGGCGCTCATCGACAGCCGCGCCGACGTGGTCGTGCTCGACGCGCGTCGCTTCGACGAATACCAGACCATGAGCATCCCCTCGGCCACCAGCGTGCCGGGCGCGGAGCTGGTGCTGCGCGTGCGCGAGCTCGCGCCCGACCCGGCCACGCGCGTGATCGTGAACTGCGCGGGCCGCACGCGCAGCATCATCGGCACGCAGTCGCTCGTGAACGCGGGCATCCCGAACCCGGTCGCGGCGCTGCGCAACGGCACCATCGGCTGGAAGCTCGCGGGCCAGGTGCTCGACCACGGCGCGGGCCGGCAGGCACCGGCCACGGTGTCGGACGCGAACCGCGCGCAGGCGCAGGCCGACGCGCGCCGCGTGGCCGATGCCGCGGGCGTGCGCCGCATCGCCCTCGACGCGCTCCACACGCTCGAGGCCCCGGGCCGCACCGTGTACCGCTTCGACGTGCGCACGCCTGAGGAATACACCGCCGGCCACCTGCCCCGCTTCGCGAGCGCGCCCGGCGGGCAGCTGGTGCAGGAAACCGACCACCAGGTGCCGGTGCGCGGCGCACGCATCGTGCTGGCCGACGACAACGGCGTGCGCGCATCGATGAGCGCCTCATGGCTCGCGCAGATGGGCTGGGAGGTGTACGTGCCCGATGCGGTGCCGCCAGCCGCCGCGCTCAGCGAAACCGGCACGCCGACGTCGGTCTACCCGCCCGTCGCGGCCACGGTCGCCGAGATCGCACCCCAAGCCTTGGCCGAGTTGCTGAAGCAGCAGCCCGCCACCGCCGTGATCGACGTGACCACGAGCGCCAACTACGTGAAGCGCCACATCCCCGGCGCCTGGTACGCGATCCGCGCGCAGCTGGCGCAGGCGATCGACCGCCAGGCCCTTCCGTCCGCCCCGCGCTACGTGCTCACCTGCGGCAGCAGCCTGCTCGCGCGCTACGCCGCGGCCGACCTGCGCGCCCTGCTCGACGCACGCGGCCAGCGCGACGTGGAGGTGCAGGTGCTCACGGGCGGCAACACCGCCTGGTTCGCCGCCGGGCTGCCGGCCGAGACCGGCGAGACCCGCCTGGCCACGGCCCGCACCGACCGCTACCGCCGACCCTACGAGGGCACCGACGCACCCGCCGAGGCCATGCAGGGCTACCTGGATTGGGAGTTCGGGTTGGTGGAACAGCTGGGGCGCGACGGCACGCATCACTTTCGCGTGGCCTGAACGCGAAGAGCGCAGACGAAAAAAAGCCGGGCATGCCCGGCTTTTTGCTTTCGCTGTCGCGCAGCCCCGGCTCAACCCGGCTCGGCCGCCTTGAACAGTGCCGCGACCTTGCGCTTGCTCTTGATGTTGCTCGAGATACCGCGTGCGGGCGCGGCCTTGGCCGACGCTTCCCAGGCCGGCGCGGCTTCGCGCTCGCCGGATTCGTAGGGCTTGTCGAAGAACGGATCGCGCGGCGCGGACGGCGCGCGGTGCGGGCGGCCGCCACCGCTCATGCTGCGGCGGGTGTCGGCTTCGCGGCGTTCGCGCGGCTGGTCGAGCACGTCGCGTGCGTCGCCGGCTTCGCCTTCTTCGCGCCAGTGGCGGCGTCCGTCGTTGATGCGACCGCGCGGGCGGTCTTCTTCGAACTCGACGGGTTCGAGCTCGATCTTCTTCTTGATCAGCTTCTCGATGTCGGCCACCAGGCGTGCATCGTTGCCGCCGCTGGCGAAGCTCACGGCCAGGCCCGAGGCGCCGGCACGGCCCGTGCGACCGATGCGGTGCACGTAGTCTTCGGCGTTGAACGGGATGTCGAAGTTGAAGACGGCGGGCACGTCCTTGATGTCCAGGCCGCGGGCCGCGACGTCGGTGCACACCAGCAGGTCGACTTCGCCGGCCTTGAACGAGGCGAGCGCCTTCAGGCGTTCGTCCTGGCTCTTGTCGCCGTGCAGTGCTGTGGTACGCAGACCGTCGCGCTCCAGCGAGCGTGCGAGGCGCGCGCAGCCGAGCTTGCTGTTGACGAACACGAAGGCCTGCGTAATGCCGCGCTGCTTGACGATCTGCTTGAGCGCACGGCGCTTGTCGTCGTCGGAGACGCTATAGAAGTGCTGTTCGACGGTGGAGGCCGTTTCGTTCGGCCGTGCCACTTCGATGGTGACCGGGTTCTGCAGGTAGCTGCTGGCCAGCCGCTTGATCTCGGGCGAGAAGGTGGCCGAGAACAGCAGCGTGGTGCGCTGCTTGGGCAGGTAGCTCAGGATGCGCTGCAGGTCGGGCAGGAAGCCGATGTCGAGCATGCGGTCGGCCTCGTCGAGCACGACGTATTCGACCTGGTTGAGCACCGCGTTCTTGGCTTCGATGTGATCGAGCAGCCGGCCCGGCGTGGCCACGAGCACTTCGACGCCCTTCTTCAGCTCCAGCGTCTGGGGCTTCATGTCGATGCCGCCGAACACGACCGTGCTGCGCAGGTTGGTGTACTTGGCGTACAGCTTGACCTGTTGCGCGACCTGGTCGGCCAGTTCACGCGTGGGCAGCAGCACCAGCGCACGCACCGGATGCCGCGCGGGCGAGGTGGAGGCGTTTTCGTGCTTGAGCATGCGCTGCAGCAAGGGCAGCGAAAACGCTGCCGTCTTGCCGGTGCCGGTCTGCGCGGCGCCCATCACGTCCTGGCCTGAAAGCACGACCGGAATGGCCTGTGCCTGGATGGGCGTCATGGTCTCGTAGCCCATTTCGGCCACGGCGCGGGCCAGCGGTTCTGCCAGCGATAGATTGGAGAAGGACATTGTCATTGAGCCTTCTATTGTCGCATTGCCGCAAAAAACGGCAGTGACAACGAAACGACAACATCCGCGCAGGCCGAATTGCTATTTATTCAATAGCAAAGACCCCAATGAACTTGGGGCTCTCGGGAGACAATCTTTACAGATTGCGCGCGTTGAAGGTGTCGCAGGACTTCATTTCACCCGTCTGGTAGCCCGTGCCGAACCAGCGTTGGCGCTGTGCACTGGAGCCGTGAGTGAAGCTGTCGGGCACCACGGCGCGGCCTGCGGAGCGCTGCAGGGCGTCGTCGCCGATCTTCTGCGCGGCGTTCATGGCGGCCTCGATGTCGCCCGGGTCGAGCCACTTCTTCGACTCCTGCGAGTGGTGCGCCCACACGCCCGCGAAGCAGTCGGCCTGCAGCTCGACGCGCACGCTGACGGCGTTGTTCTGCGACTGGCTCAGGCGCCCGCGCATGCCGTCGACCTTGGCGGTGATGCCGAGTTCGTCCTGCACGTGGTGGCCCACCTCGTGCGCGATGACGTACGCCTGCGCGAACTCGCCCGGCGCGCCGAGCTGGTTCTTGAGGGTGTCGTAGAACGCGAGGTCGATGTAGACCTTCTTGTCGCCCGGGCAGTAGAACGGCCCCATGGCCGATTGACCGGTGCCGCAGGCCGTGGGCGTGGCGCCGCGGAACAGCACGAGCCGGGGCGCCTGGTAGTTGCCGCCACTCTTGCGGAAGAGATCGGTCCAGACCACCTCGGTGTTCTTCAGCACGGTGGAGACGAAGGCCGCCTCGCGGTCGCCGGTGGGCGGCTTGGGCGCGGGGCCTTGCTGCTGTTGCTGCACCTGGACCGGGTCGCCGCCGCCGCTGAGCAGGCTCAGCACGGTGAGCGGGTTGATGCCGAAGATCCAGCCGGCGATGAGCGCGACCGCGATGGTGCCGATGCCAATGCCGCGCCCACCGATGAAACCGCCGCCTCCGCCGCCACCCCCGCCGTCACGGCGGTCTTCGACGTTGTCGGATTGTTCGTTGCCTTCCCATCTCATCGCAGTCTCCTTGCCGGCTTGCTGAACGGCGTATTTGCCGGAACGTCGCAGGATGGTACTTGGCCCGGCCGCCCGGAACGTAACTGGCGGTCAGGATGCCTGTATCAGGCTGTCAGGTCTTGGGCAGCGTGACGCCGCGCTGGCCCTGGTACTTGCCGCCGCGGTCCTTGTAGCTGGTCTCGCAGACCTCGTCGCTCTCGAAGAACAGCACCTGCGCGCAGCCTTCGCCCGCGTAGATCTTGGCGGGCAGCGGCGTGGTGTTGCTGAACTCCAGCGTCACGTAGCCTTCCCATTCGGGCTCGAACGGGGTCACGTTGACGATGATGCCGCAGCGCGCGTAGGTGCTCTTGCCCAGGCAGATGGTCAGCACGTTGCGCGGGATGCGGAAGTACTCCACGGTGCGCGCCAGCGCGAAGCTGTTGGGCGGAATGATGCAGTAGTCGCCGTGCATGTCGACGAAGCTCTTCTCGTCGAAGTTCTTCGGGTCGACCACGGTGCTGTGGATGTTGGTGAAGACCTTGAACTCGGGCGCGCACCGGATGTCGTAGCCGTAGCTGGAGGTGCCGTAGCTGATGATCTTGTGGCCGTCGTTCTCGCGCACCTGGCCCGGTTCGAAGGGATCGATCATTCCTTCGTTCTCGGCCATGCGCCGGATCCATTTGTCGCTCTTGATGCTCATATGCGCTCGCTGATGCTGCTGCGGGGGAAATCGGGGCCGAATTGTGGCATGGGCGCCCTGCGCGCCCTCCCCCCGCAGGCGCCGCTCAGCCCGCCTGCGAAATCACCGTGCGCTCGACCAGCCGGTCGTCGCCCAGCACGATCATCGCGAACAGCAGCTCTTCGAGGTTGTTGGCCAGCGAGGTCTTGCGCGCCAGGAGCGGCGTGGCGGAGGGGTTGAGCACCAGGAAGTCGGCCTCGCAGCCCGGCTGCAGGTTGCCGACCACGCCGCCCAGCCCCAGCGAACGCGCCGCGCCGCCGGTGTGGTGCCACCACAGCCGCGAGGGCGCGATGCTCAGGCCGGTCTTGGTCTGGCCCTCGCGACCGACGTAGTAGGCGGCCAGCATGGTGTGGAAGGGGCTGAAGCTCGTGCCGCCGCCCACGTCGCTGGCCAGGCCGTAGGGTTGCTCGAGGCGGTCGGCCGCGCCGAAGTCGAAGAAGCCGCTGCCCAGGAACAGGTTGCTCGTGGGGCTCACGGCGGCGGCCGTCTTGGTCTCGTGCATGAGCGCACGGTCGGTGTCGTCCAGGTAGATGCAGTGGGCGTACACGGCGCGCTCGCGCAGCAGGCCGAAGTCGGCGTACACGTCGAGGTAGGAGCGCGACTTGGGGTACAGCTCGCGCGCCCACTTCACCTCGTCGCGGTTCTCGGCCACGTGCGACTGGATCCAGGTGTCGCCGTACGTCGCGGCCAGCTCGCCGGCGCCGCGCATCTGCGCGTCGGTGCTGGTGGGTGCGAAGCGCGGCGTGATGGCGTAGCCCAGGCGATCGACGTTGTGCCACTTGCGGATCAGCGCCTCGGTGTCGACCAGGCTCTGCTCGGTGTCGTCGCGCACGCCGTCGGGCGAGTTGCGGTCCTGCAGCACCTTGCCGGTGATCATGCGCAATTGGCGGCGCTGCGCGCTCTCGAAGAAAGCGTCGACCGAGGCGACGTGCGAGGTCGCGAAGGTCAGCGAGGTGGTCACGCCGTTGCGCAGCAGCTCGTCGAAGAACACGTCGGCCACCACGCGCGAGTGCGCGGGGTCGGCGAACTTGCTTTCGGCCGGGAAGGTGTAGTTCTCGAGCCAGGGCAGCAGGCCGGCGGCGGGCGCGCCGATGATGTCGGTCTGCGGGTAATGCACGTGCATGTCCACGAAGCCCGGCGCCAGGATGCGGCCCGGCAGGTGGGTGGTGTGGGCGCCGGCATGGCGCTGCGACACATCGGCATGGCTGCCGGCGTCGAGCACGCGCTGGCGGCCGGTGCTGTCGGGGGCGACGACCAGCAGGCCGTCTTCATCGAAGACGGGCAGGCCGGCGGCGTCGAATCGCAGGAGGGAGGCGCGGTAGGCTTTTTTCATCGTGGATGCGGAGGGTAATCCAGCCCCGGACGGCGGGAATTGCCCTGCGCGTATGAGTGCTATACGCGCAACGCTCTCTTCAGGCAGGGCAAAAGGCCGCGCTCAGCGCGCCACCCGCCCCTGCACGCCCTCGGCCAGCCAGTTCATCTGCAGGATCTGTTCGTCGCCCAGCTGCGCGCCCTTGGCGATCGCGACGCGGCCTTCGTTGTCGCGCACATCGGCCGCCACCGCGCGGAACGGCTGCAGTTTGCCCGCCGCGACGTCCTTCTGCCGCGCCAGCACCTCGTCCTGCACGGCCTTGGGTACCTTGGTGCCGAAGTCGCCGACGCGGATCATTCCTTCCTTCACGCCGCCCCAGAGGTTGCCGCTCTTCCAGGTGCCGTCGAGCACGGCCTTCGCGCGCTGCGTGTAGTAGCCGCCCCACTGGTGCGTGACCGCGACGATCTGCGCGTCGGGCGCGATCTTGCGCATGTCGGAGTGGTAGGCCACGGCCATCTTGCCGCGCTCCTGGGCGGCGGCCATCACGGCGGTGGAACCGGTGTGGAAGGCGAGCACGTCGGCGTTCTGGTTGAACAGCGCCATCGCCGCGTCGCGCTCCTTCGGCGGATCGAACCACTCGTTGAGCCACACCACGATCACCTTGGCCTTCGGGTTCACCGAGCGCATGCCGAGCGTGAAGGCATTGATGCCCTGCAGCACCTCGGGAATCGGAAAGCCCGCGACGTAGCCGGCCACGTTCGTCTTCGTCATGCGCCCGGCCGCGATGCCCGCGAGGTAGCGGCCTTCGTAGTAGCGGGCGTTGGCGGTCGCCACATTGGGCGCGGTCTTGTAGCCGGTGATCGATTCGAACTTCACGCCGGGAAAGTCCTTCGCGACCTTCAGCGTCGGCTCCATGTAGCCGAAGCTGGGCGTGAAGATCAGCTGGCTGCCCTGCTGCGCAAGGTCGCGGATCACGCGCTCGGCGTCGGCGCCCTCAGGCACGTTCTCGACGAAGACGGTGTTCACGCGGGGGCCCAGCGCGGCCTCGACAGCCTTGCGGCCTTCTTCATGCTGGCGCACCCAGCCGGCATCGGTGACCGGCGTGACATAGACAAAGCCGATCTTCAGCGCGTCCTTGGCCAGGGGCGGCTTCGGCGGTGCGGTCTGTGAAAAGGCGGGGGATAAAAAACAGGCGGTCACCCACGCCAGAACGGCGCGGCCCGCGAGGTTTTTGTACATGGTGGTCCTCTACATGGCCCCGGAAAAGCAAAACCCCGCAGCAGGCCGGGACGCCCTGCTGCGGGGTGGAGATTTTAAGCGCCGGGGCTCAGCGAGCCCTGCTCGCCGCCCACAGCCACGCAGGCACAGGTGTCATGCCCGCGCCGCCGCATCCGCTCCGTTCGCCCGGTAGCGCGCCGCCGGCGCCGTGCTCGACAACCGCCCCGACATCGCACGCCGCGCCGCATCGAACGCATCCCACTCGGCGAGGTCGGGCAGCGCCGGAATCGTGACCTGCTCGCCCTGGTCGAGCCCCGCGAGGGCCGCGTCGACCATGTCCTGCGCCGTCATCACGATCTCCTTGGGCAGGTGCGCCATCGGCACGCCCGCAACGCCCCAGAACTCAGTGGCTGTCGCACCGGGCAGCACCGCCTGCACGCGCACGCCCTTGTCCTTCAGCTCGTGCTGCAGTGACTGGCTCAGCGCCAGCACGAAGGCCTTGGTGCCGCCGTACACGCCGTTGAGCGTCTCGGGCGAGATCGCCACGATGGAGGCTATGTTCACCAGCGTGCCGGCACCACGTTCGACGAAGCCGGGCACGGCCGCATAGGTGAGCCGCGTGAGCGCGCTCACGTTGAGCTCGATCATGTCCTCCATCTTGTCGATGTCCGAGCCGAGCAGCGGCGCGGCGGCGCCGAAGCCGGCGTTGTTCACCAGCAGGGTGATGTCGCCGCGGGTGCGCAGCACGGCTTCCACGGACGC
Source organism: Variovorax sp. GW822-FHT04A09 (assembly GCF_058801005.1). Taxonomy (NCBI): domain Bacteria; kingdom Pseudomonadati; phylum Pseudomonadota; class Betaproteobacteria; order Burkholderiales; family Comamonadaceae; genus Variovorax; species Variovorax sp. GW822-FHT04A09. Next base: position 251,054 of record NZ_JBXAMV010000003.1, read on the forward strand.
GATGTCCTTCCGGTCGGACAGGTCGGCCGGAAGGACATCGACCTTGCGCCCGGTCTCGTCCGAGAGCTTCGCGGCCAGCGCGGCGAGGCGCTCGCGGTTGCGCGCCACCAGGATCAGGTCGAAGCCGCGCCGCGCGAGACGGTCCGCGTACACGGCGCCGATGCCCGACGACGCGCCGGTGATGAGGGCCGTGCCCTTGTTCGGATTTGCTTGGGTTGCAGTCATGGAGTTTCCTTCGTCGCCACGGGTGTGTGGCCGTGGGGAGAAGTCTCTTCCTGCAAGGCGATGGCGTAAATGTCATATAAGCCACCTTTCAGGACATACGCTGCTCAAGCCGTCGCGGCCTCCCGACGGGCCACGCGGCGCACGCTCTGCGGCGGATGCCCCAGCGTGCGCAGGAAGGCGCGGCGCATGCGCTCGGGGTCGCCGAAGCCCGTTTCGCGCGCGACCACGCCGAGCGCGAGGCTGCCCTCGTCGATCAGCGTGCGTGCCGCCTCCACGCGCAGGTTCTCGACCGCGTGCGCCGGCGACTGCCCGGTCTCGGCCTTGAAGGCGCGGCTGAACTGGCGCGGGCTGAGGTGCGCGACCTCGGCCAGTTCGTCCACCGACAGTGTCTCGCGCAGGTTGGCGCGCGCATGCACCAGCGCCTTCTGGATGCGGTCCGACTTGGGCGCCAGCTCGAGCAGCGCGGAATGCTGCGACTGCCCGCCCGCGCGGCGGTGGTACACGACCAGCTTCCTCGCCGCGAACCGTGCCGCCTCCACGCCGAGGTCTTCTTCCACCAGGGCCAGCACGAGGTCGATGCCCGCCGTCATGCCGGCCGAGGTCCACACCGGCCCGTCGTTGATGAAGATGCGGTCGGGCTGCACCTTGACGGCAGGGTGGCGCTTCTGCAGCTCGCCCGCAAAGGACCAGTGCGTGGTCGCCCGGCGTCCGTCGAGCAGGCCCGCATCCGCCAGCCCGAAGGCGCCGGTGCAGATGCTGGTCACGCGGCGCGCGTTGCGCAGCCCCGCGCGCAGGAAGCGGCACATCTTCTCGGACGTGGGCGCGATGAAGAGCGCGCCGCTCATCACCAGCGTGTCGAACTTCCCCGTGCCGAAGCGCTTGCTGTCGGTGACCACGCCCGACGAGCTGGTCACGGGGCCGCCCTCTTCGGACAGCAGCTCGACCTGGTAGACCTGCTTGCCGGCATGGAGGTTCGCGAGCTCGAACGCGGCAATGGCAGCGAGGTCGAGGATCTGGAAACCGGGGAAGACGAGCATGCCGATGCGTTTCATGGCCATGTCCTGAAAAGAGGGTTGTTTGAAGCAGCAGACACAAGGCTAGACCAACCCGTCGCACCGCGCCAGCGGGAGGGATACGGCCTGCGCCCTTCCCGCGCCGCGATGGGTGCCCCCACCAATCGGCAAGCGCCAGCCCGCGCGGGTCGTCCCACAATGGGCGTTCCCCACCATGACCAACCCGACGACAACGACAACAGGTGCCCCCACAGCCGAACCGGGCGCCCACGCACACTGGCAGCGCAACCTCGCGGTCTGCATGTTCGGCTCCTTCACGACCATCATCGCGATGACGCTGCTGCTGCCCTTCCTGCCGCTGTACGTCGAGCAGCTCGGCGTGAAGGACCACGCGGCCATCGTGCAGTGGTCGGGCGCGGCCTACGGCGCCACCTTCCTGAGCGCCGCGCTGGTCGCGCCGCTGTGGGGCCGGCTGGCCGATCGCTACGGGCGCAAGCCGATGCTGATCCGCGCGAGCCTCGGCATGGCGGTGGCGATGGCGCTGATCGGCCTCGCGGCCAACGTGTGGCAGCTCGTGGGCCTGCGGCTGCTGGCGGGGCTGCTCGGCGGGTACGCCTCGGGCTCGATGGTGCTGGTCGCCACGCAGACGCCCAAGGACCGCACCGGCTGGGCCCTGGGCACGATGTCGTCGGCCATCATGGCGGGCAACCTCGTGGGGCCGCTGGTGGGCGGGGTGCTGCCGCCGCTGGTCGGCATCCGCAACACCTTCTTCGCGGCGGGCGCGATGATCTTCATCGCCTTTCTCGCGACGGCCTTTCTCATCCGTGAAGAGAAGAAGGCGCCTTCCGCAGCGAAGCAGCGCGGCGCCTCCGACGACACCGGCTGGGCCGCCGTGCCCGACAAGCGCCCGCTGGTCGCGATGCTCTTCACCGGCATGCTGCTGATGCTCGCGAACATGTCGATCGAGCCGATCATCACGGTCTACGTCGCCACGCTGCTCGACGACCCGCAGCGCGTGACGATGATGGCCGGCCTCGTGATGTCGGCCGCCGCGCTCGGCAGCATCCTCTCGGCCTCGCGGCTGGGCAAGCTGGCCGACCGCGTGGGGCACTGGAACGTGATCGTCGGGTGCCTCGCGGTGTCAGCGCTGCTGCTGATTCCGCAGGCCTTCGTCACGGCGGGCTGGCAGCTGGTGGTGCTGCGCTTTCTCATGGGGCTGTCGCTCGGCGGGCTGCTGCCCTGCATCGCCAGCGTGATCCGCCACAACGTGCCCGAGCGCGTGGCCGGCAACATGCTGGGCTACTCGACCTCGGCACAGTACGCGGGCCAGGTGGCGGGCCCGCTGCTGGGCGGCTTCGTGGGCGGGCACGTCGGCATGCGCGCCGTGTTCCTCGGCACCTGCGTGCTCATGGCCGCAGGCGCCGGGTGGAACTGGCTCGCGCAGCGAGCCGCGTCCCGCACGTCGTCCGCTACTCGCTGACGACCGCGCTGCGGTAGGCCGCGTCGCCCTTGATCTCCGCTTCGGAGAACGGCACCTTCAGCCACTGCCCCGCGCTGTAGGCCCGGGTGTAGTCGGCGTTGTGCGCCGAGGCCGGGTCGTCCGACAGCGAGAACGTCAGGAAGGTGTGGGCCTCCACGCCGCCTTCAGGGAACCGCACGATCTGCATGTAGCTGTTGCCGTTCGGGTTGCCGTCCATGGTGTAGCCGCCCTTGTCCAGACGGTTCTCCGAGCACGCGATGGTGAAATAGCCCGGGCCGTGGCAGCCGCCGTACAGCGGGATCTTCTGGCCGCCGCGCGTGGCGAACAGGTAGTCACCGCGCTGTGCATCGAGTGCAAAGCCGCTGGCCTCCACGCGCGCGACGGCTGCGCCAAAGGCCTGCTGCAGGGCACTCGCGGCGCCGGCCTTCAGGTCGCGCGGCGTGTGGATCGGATCGCTCGCGCTGAACGGCACGTTGTAGAGCGTGGCCGCGGATTGCAGCGACGCGCGGTTCCAGAACTCGTCCCAGATGTGCGCGCCGCGCGCGCCGATCGTGCCCGTGTTGTTCCAGGCCTTGAGCACCGCGCAGGCCGGGCCGGTGTCCACGTCGCGCCCGATGGCGGCGCCGCCTTGCGGATCGGTCGCCACGTTGATCGTCGGCGTCGCGCACACCATGGCCAGCGCCTGGTCCTTGAACAGTTCGGCCGTCAGCACGCGGCTGTTGAGCACCATCTGCTTGACGGTCTCGGGCGTGGCCGCCTTGCCGGCGTAGCTGTCGGTGCCGTCGATGCGCGCCTGCGCCATCAGGTTGCCCAGGCGCGTGCGGAAGCTCACGGCCTCCGTGCCCGCGGGCCCCATGATGGCCGGGTAGCCGGTCATCGGCGCCTTCGGGTTCGCGAGCCAGTAGCTGTCGTTCGAGTTCTCGACGTAGTCGTCGCGCAGCAGGCTCGGCAGCCGGGCCGCGCCGATGGCGCCCTTCTGCGCCGAGTCGGCATCGGTCTGCCAGTCGCATTCGCTCTTCGAGCCGTCGAAGAAGGGCACGCGCGGCAGCGAGGCGCCGGCCGCCGCGCCCAGCGGCGTCGTGCAGCTGGCCACCTGGGCGGGCGACACGTTGGGAACCGCGCCGATGTCCGCATACCAGGCCTTGGCCGCGCCGCGGCCCACGGCCACGGTGTTGACCCACGGAATGGCCGCTTCCTCGCGCTGGATGGCGATGAACTCGTCCAGCGACTTGGCCTGGTTCCAGCGCAGCCAGTTCTTGAAGGTGCGGTAGTTCTCGCCGTTGATGTCGCGGATCGCGAAGGCCGTGGTCTGGCTCCAGGCGAACGGCGCACCGAAGGTCGTGAGGTTGACCATCGGCCCGTACTCCGACTTGTAGAGCGTGCGCGTCACCGGCGCCACGCTGCCGTCGGTCTGCTTCACGTTGACGGTGATGTTGAGCGCCTGCATCTTCACGGGCTTGCCGTCGCGCATGTAGCTGGTCGGGTCGCCCGCCGCGAGCTTCAGTTCGTAGAAGCCGAAGCGGCGCGCGGTCGACACCGTGTGGCTCCACGCGATGTTGTCGTTGAAGCCGATGAGGATCACCGGAATGCCGAGGAACGAGGTGCCGCTGATGTTGAGCTGGCCCGGAATCGTGAGTTGCGCCTGGTAGAAGCGGTCCGGCCCGCGCCAGTACCAGTGCGGGTTGCCGAAGAGCAGCGGGCTGCTGTCACCGGTGGCGGCGGTGCCGAAGCCGATCATGTTGCTGCCCACGCCCTCCTTGCCGCCGACCTGCAGCTCGGGCACGTTGACGAGCGCCGCCACCTGCAGCGAGGCCTTCTTCGCGCCGCCGCGCGCAGCCATCTTGGTGGGCGCCGCCGGTGCGGGTGCGATCGCATTGGCGATGTTCGCCAGGAAGTTGCTGTAGCCGCCCGCGAGGTTGGCCGCGTACATGCGGCGGTAGATGTCCTCGGCAGTGATGGGCTTCACCCAGGCTTCGTTGCGGCAGGCCTGGTGCGCCGTGCCGCCGGCCTTCACGTCGCGCACGTAGCGGTTGTAGCCGGCGGCGAAGCCCTCGACCAGCTGCTTCAGGTTGTCGGGCTGGGCGGCGATCATCTTCGCGAGCACGTCGGCCGAGATCACCTGCTTGTGGAAGAAGTCGGAGTCGATGTTCTTCGGCCGCGCGATGGTGCTGCTGGCCACGAGCTGCGCATCGCCGCCGAGGTACTGCGAACGCTCGCCGCGATAGGTAAGGAAGGAATCGGCCATCGTGCACAGGTCGTCTTCCGCCTGCGCAAAACCGTAGCCGTAGCCCACGCCGGGCCAGTTGTCGGCCTTGATGTGCGGCACGCCCAGGGCGGTGCGGCGGATCTCGGCCTTGTAGCTGCCTTCGGCCGGCGGGTTGGTGGGCGGGGTGCCGCCGATGGGAAAGAACGGGAACCCGTTGCCGCCTCCACCACCGCCACCGCAGGCGGTGAGCGTGGTCGCTGTGACCAACGCGAGCAGGGACAGCGGCATGGCGCCGCGCGAGGATGTCTGTCTCATGGATGTCTCCGGTTGATGCTCTCTTGATGGAGCATCGCCAGCTTAGGCAGGCAGACCGGCTGCGGCTTGAACGCAGCCGCTGTCCTGCTGTGCCGCGCCTGGAGACCGCGGAAGACTCAGTGCGCCATCCCGCGCCCCCACGCGTGCGAGGCCTGCTCGTCGGCCGTCACGCGCACCTGGTTCGACAGGAAGGACGGCGACAGGCCGAAGTAGCGCTGAAAGGTGCGGCTCATGTGCGCCGCGTCGGTGAAGCCGCTGACCAGCGCCACGTCGGTCAGCGGGCGGCGCGCCGTGAACTGCTGCACCGTGCGGCGCACCTTGGTCCACAGCGCATAGCGCTTGATCGACACGCCCACCTGCTGCGCGAACAGGTGCGTGAGCCGGTCGGGCGAAAGAAAGGCCAGCGCCGACAGCTCGCGCAGCGGGATCTGCCCCGCATGCGTGCGGATGGCCTGCAGCACGCGGTCGATGCGCGGGTCGATGGCGGCTTCGATCTCGGGGCACTCGGTGATCGCGGTGACCAGCCTGGAGCTCAGTAGCTGCAGGCGCCGGTCGGACAGCGCGCCGTGCTGCGCCGGTTCGAAGTCGTCGCGCGCGCGGCCGAAGCGGCGCGCGTCGAGCGGCTGGATGCCGTGGCCGCCCAGGTGCCGCGAGAGCATGCGGTAGGCGCTGGAGGCCGGGTCGAGGTTGAGCGACAGCAGCCCGCAGCCGTCGACGTCGAGGCGGCGCGACACATGCGGTCCCACCAGCGCGGCGGTGCAGCGCACGCGCGTGCCGTCGACCGCCTCCAGCGTGAAGGGATGGCCGCTCACCGACGCCAGCAGCGTGGCCGACGAACGCGCCGTGAGCCCCGACTGGATCGCCGGCGTGATGTAGAGGAACCTGTCGTCCCACAGGTGCAGGGAGTTGTGCCGCGTGGTGGTCATGCCGTCTCGCTTGGGTCTTGTCTCTTGTACTTGTCTCCAGCGGCGGATTCTCACGCATCGCGGCGGCGGCCCGCGCAAGGGCCTGCGCTCAGCGGGGTTGCACGGTCTCGACCTGCAGATGCTGGCGCACGGCCTCCAGCAGCAGCGTGGCCAGCCGGCTCGCCGGGGCCTCGGCACGGGCCTGCGCGCGGTACAGCACGAGCGAGATCTGCGGCAGCGCCGGCAGCGAGAGCACCGCGCGGTCGAGCGCGCGCACATGCGCAGGCAAGCCGAACGGCGTGCGCACGGTCAGGCCCAGCCCGGCCGAGGTCGCGGCCCACAGCGCCGCCAGGCTGGCGCTGCCGAAGGCGCGGCGCCACGGCAGGCCGGCGCGGTCGAGCGCGGTGATGACGATCTCGCGCAGCGGGCACGGGGCGTCGAGCATGATGAGCGGCAGCGGCTCCTTGCTCTTCACGGCGCGAACGCCCGCGCGGTGCTCGCGCTCGGTCCACCAGGGCGCATCGACGCGTTCGGGCGCCGTGGGGCCGATCCACAGCAGCGGCATCCGCGCCACGCGCTCGGCATGCGGCGACAGCGGCTGGTCGCCCGCGTCCCACGCCAGCGCCAGGTCGAGCTGGCCCAGCTCGAGCCGCTCGCGCAGCTCGCCGCTGCGCGCCACGCAGGCCTCGATGCGCACCTTGGGATGGGCGCGCGCGAAGCGGCCGAGCACGGCCGGCAGCAGCGTCTCGCCGAAGTCTTCCTGCAGGCCCAGCCGCACCCAGCCCTGCAGGTCGGCACCGCGCAGGGCGGCGCTGGCCTCGTCGTTGAGCTCGAGCATGCGGTGCGCGTAGGCCAGCAGCGTCTCGCCCGCGTCGGTGAGCGCCAGGCCGCGGCCCTCCTTGCGGAACAGCACGGTGCCGGCCTGCGACTCCAGCTTTTTGAGCTGCGCGCTCACGGCCGAGGTCGAGCGGCCCAGCTTGTCGGCCGCGCGCGCGTAGCTGCCGAGCGCCATGCCGGTGGAAAAGGTGCGCAGCACGTCGAGATCGAACATCACCTGGGTCATCGCGGGTCCTTGCATGAGGCTTCTCGATCATCCTGAATTTCAGGACGATCCGCTCATTATTTTCTGATTTTCAAAACCTTTTCAGCGGCCGACACTGCGCTGCAACATGACCCAATCGCCCTCCTCCCCCCCGTTGTCGCCCCGCCACCGCTGGAAGGTGCTCGCCGCCGGCGTCGCCGCCAACGCGGCCTTCTCGGTCGCCTTCAGCGGCATCCCGATGACCGCCGTGCTCATGCGCACCGGCTACCAGCTGGACAACGCCGCGCTCGGCCTGGTGCTCGGCCTCATGGGCCTGGGCATCGCCGTGAGCGAGCTGCCCTGGGGCCTGCTGACCGACCGCTGGGGCGACCGCCCCGTGCTGCTGGCCGGGCTGGGCAGCACGGCGATCGCGCTGGTCGCGATGGCGCTGTGGGCCGCGCCGGGCGCCGGCCACGTGCCGGGCCTCGGCGTGCTGGGCGCGGGGCTGCTGCTGGTGGGCCTGCTCGGCGGCAGCGTGAACGGCGCCAGCGGGCGCGCGGTGATGACCTGGTTCGACGCCGGCGAGCGCGGCCTGGCCATGAGCATCCGCCAGACCGCCGTGCCGATGGGCGGCGGCATCGGCGCACTGGTGCTGCCCTTCGTGGCGCTGCACTTCGGCTTTGCCGCGCTGTACGGTCTGCTGGCGCTGCTGTGCGCGCTGAGCGCGGCGATGAGCTGGGCCTGGGTGCACGAGCCGCCCGTGGCGCCCCGCCATGCGAACGTGGAAGCGTCGGCGCCGAAGACCGGCCCGCTGCGCGATGTGCGCGTGTGGCGCATCGTGGCCGGCATCGGCATCCTGTGCGCGCCGCAGTTCGCGGTGCTGTCCTTCGGCACGGTGTTCCTGCACGACTTCGGCCACGTGGGCCTGGGCACGATCACCGCCGCCATGGTCTTCGTGCAGGTCGGCGCGATGGCGATGCGCGTGTGGAGCGGCTGCTGGACCGACCGCCGCCGCAACCGCCCGGCCTACCTGCGCGCCTGCAGCGCGCTCAGCGTGCTGCTGTTCGCGGGCCTGGCCGCGCTGGTGATGGCGGCGGGCACCGAGGCACCGCCCCTGCCGCTGCGCTTGGCGCTGATCGCGCTGCTGGCCGTGAGCGGCGTGTGCGTGTCGGCCTGGCACGGCGTGGCGTACACCGAGCTGGCCACGCTGGCCGGCGCGGCGCGCGCCGGCACCGCGCTGGGCATGGCGAACACCAGCGTGTTCCTCGTGTGCTTCGTCACGCCGTTCTCGATTCCGCACCTGCTGGCACTGCAGGGCTGGCCGGTCGTGTGGCTGGCGGCCAGTGCGTGTGCGCTGGTGGCCATGCCGCTGCTCGTGCCGCGCCGCAACGCCGGTCCCGGCGCCTGCACGGCCGAGCTGACTCAGAAGGTCGCGAAGACGGCGTTGAGCCGGTCGACGTAGGCGCGCTTGGCGGCCGCGTCGATGAAGCTGCCCTCGAAGCTGTTCGCCGCGAGCTGCCAGGCCTGCTGCACGCCCAGGCCGGTGGCGGCGAAGGTCTGCGTGAAGTTCTGGTTCATGTAGCCGCCGAAGTAGGCCGGGTCGTCCGAGTTGACGGTGGCGACCAGCCCCGCGTCGAGCAGCCCGCCCAGGTTGTGCTGCGACAGGTCGGGGAACACGCACAGCTTGAGGTTCGACAGCGGGCACACGGTGAGCGGAATGCGGTCCTGCGCCAGCCGCTTCATCAGCGCCGGGTCTTTCGCGCTTTGCACGCCGTGGTCGACGCGCTCGACCTTCAGCACGTCGAGCGCGCTCCACACGTAGGCTGGCGGGCCCTCTTCGCCCGCGTGCGCGACCAGGTGAAAGCCCAGTTCGCGGCAGCGCGCGAACACGCGCGCGAACTTCTCGGGCGGGTGGCCGACCTCGCTCGAATCGAGCCCCACGCCGATGAACTTGTCACGGTACGGCAGCGCCTGCTCCAGCGTCTCGAAGGCCTCTTCCTCGCTCAGGTGGCGCAGGAAGCACAGGATGAGCGAGGCGCTCACGCCCAGCTTGGGCAGCGCATCGACGCAGGCGCGGTGCAGGCCGTTCACCACCGTCTCCATCGCCACGCCGCGCGCCGTGTGCGTCTGCGGGTCGAAGAACATCTCGGTGTGCACCACGTGGTCGGCCGCGGCGCGCTCCAGGTAGGCCCAGGCCATGTCGTAGAAGTCCTGCTCTTTCAGCAGCACGCTGGCGCCGGCGTAGTAGATGTCGAGAAAGGTCTGCAGGTTGGTGAAGGCGTAGGCCTTGCGCAGGTCTTCCACGCTGGCATACGGGATCGAGACACCGTTTCGCTGCGCGAGCGCGAAGATCAGCTCGGGCTCGAGCGAGCCTTCGATGTGCATGTGCAGCTCGGCCTTGGGCATGGCACGCAGCAGCTCGGGCAGGCGTTCGGCGGGAATGCGCTGCGCGAAGCTGGGGTCGAAGAGGGGGCGGCTGGAATCGGTCATGGGGCGTGGGAAATCGACGTTGTGATCGCGCACAGCATAAGGGCAGACACCCTGCGCGGCATCCCCGAAAACGTATACGCTGCCAGCCCCATTTCCCCCAAACTGATCTGGGTCAAATCGGGCCATGGCGGATGCGCTAGGCTTGGACCCCGGCAGGCCCGGCATCGGGCGTGTTCCCTCCAATCCGCGCGCAGCGTGCATTCGTGCCCCTGGCGCCGTCCTTGATCGACTCGCATGACCCTACAAAACGCCTTCACCCGCGAAGACCTGCTGCGCTGCAGCCGCGGCGAACTGTTCGGCCCCGGCAACGCACAGCTGCCCGCCCCGAACATGCTGATGGTGGACCGCATCACCCACATCAGCGCCGAGGGCGGCACCTACGGCAAGGGCGAACTCACGGCCGAGCTCGACATCACGCCCGACCTGTGGTTTTTCGCCTGCCACTTCGAAGGCGACCCGGTCATGCCGGGCTGCCTGGGCCTGGACGCCATGTGGCAGCTGGTGGGCTTCTTCCTCGGCTGGCAGGGCCTGCCGGGCCGTGGCCGGGCCCTGGGCTCGGGCGAAGTGAAGTTCACGGGCCAGGTCCTGCCGACCGCCAAGCTCGTCACCTACAGCATCCAGATCAAGCGCGTGCTCAAGGGCAAGCTGAACCTGGCCATCGCCGACGGCTCGGTGAGCGTCGACGGCCGCCAGATCTACACCGCCGAGGGCCTGCGGGTCGGCGTGTTCACTTCCACCGACAACTTCTGAGGGTTTCGCCATGCGCCGCGTCGTCATCACCGGTCTGGGCATCGTTTCGTGCCTGGGCAACGACAAGGAGACCGTCTCCGCCAACCTGCGCGCCAGCCGCCCCGGCATCCGGTTCCAGCCGGCCTACGCCGAAATGGGCCTGCGCAGCCAGGTGGCCGGCTCCATCGACCTTCCCCTCGAAGACCTCATCGACCGCAAGCTCTATCGCTTCGTCGGCCACGCCGCGGCCTACGCCTACCTGGCCATGAAGGACGCCATTGCCGATGCCGGCCTGACCGAGGAGCAGGTGTCCAACCCGCGCACCGGCCTCATCGCCGGCTCGGGCGGCGCCTCCACGCTGAACCAGATGGAAGCGCTCGACCTGCTGCGCGAAAAGGGCGTCAAGCGCGTCGGCCCCTACCGCGTGACGCGCACCATGAGCAGCACCGTGTCGGCCTGCCTGGCCACGCCCTTCAAGATCAAGGGCCTGAACTACTCCATCGCCTCGGCCTGCGCCACCAGCGCGCACTGCATCGGCAACGCCATGGAGCAGATCCAGATGGGCAAGCAGGACATCGTGTTCGCCGGCGGCGGTGAAGAAGAGCACTGGACCCAGTCGTTCCTGTTCGACGCCATGGGCGCGCTGTCCACCAAGTACAACGACACGCCCGAAAAGGCCTCGCGCGCCTACGACGCCGAGCGCGACGGCTTCGTCATCGCCGGCGGCGGCGGCATGGTGGTGGTCGAGTCACTCGACCATGCATTGGCACGCGGCGCAAAAATCTACGCCGAAATCGTCGGCTACGGCGCCACCTCCGACGGCTACGACATGGTTGCGCCCAGCGGCGAAGGCGCCGTGCGCTGCATGCAGATGGCCCTGTCGACCGTCGACACGCCCATCGACTACCTGAACACCCACGGCACCTCGACGCCCGTCGGCGACGTCATGGAAATGAAGGGCGTGCGCGAAGTCTTCGGCGACAAGGCGCCGGCCATCAGCTCCACCAAGAGCCTGTCGGGCCACTCGCTGGGCGCCGCCGGCGTGCACGAGGCGATCTACTGCCTGCTGATGATGGAAGGCCGCTTCATGGCAGGCTCGGCCAACATCGAGGCGCTCGACCCCGAAGTGGCCGACATGCCCATCCTCACCGCCACGCGCGAGAACGCCACCGTCGACACCGTGATGAGCAACAGCTTCGGCTTCGGCGGCACCAACGCCACGCTGGTGCTCAAGCGCTGGCAGGGCGCGTAAGAACGCCTTCCGAGCTCCGTCGCGCCCGCGACGATGGGCCCGCGGGCGCTTCGCTAGACTGGGCTTCCCCATCCATCCACCGCGCGAGGAGACCCATGGCGATCGACACCCTTTCCACCTGGCACCGGCTCGTCAAGACACGCGACGTGGCGGGCCTCGACGCCCTGCTGGCCGACGACGCCGTCTTCCTCTCGCCCGTGGTGCACCGGCCGCAGGTCGGCAAGGCGATCACGAAGCAGTACCTGGCTGCGGCCTTCCAGGTCTTCTTCAACGAGAGCTTCCGCTACGTGCGCGAACTCCAGGGCCCGAACGACGCCGTGCTCGAGTTCGAACTCGAGCTGGACGGCATCGCCATCAACGGCGTGGACATGATGAAGTGGAACGCCGAAGGCCGGATCATCGAGTTCAAGGTGATGCTGCGGCCGTTGAAGGCGGTGAACCTGATCCATCAGAAGATGGCGGCGCAGCTGCAGGCGGCTGCGCAGTAAGCCGACTCAGGGGCAGGCCAGTTCCGTCCTGGCCACGGCGCACAGCCGGGCCTTCTCGGCTGCGGGCAACGTGAGCCCCGGCATCAGCCCGTCCAGCCGCAGCACCGCCGGGTAGAGGCGCGTGTCCTGCGGGTTCTTGCGGTAGGCCCGCAGCACCAGCTGCTGGCCTTCCTTGCCGCAATGCTGGCGCTGTTGGCGCGCCACTTCCTTGTCGTGCGCCGAACCGTCGCCGTTGAATTCGCCGGCGAAGTGAAAGCACATTTCCGCGTCGTCCACGGCCTGGCGCAGGCGCTGCTCTTCTTTCGAGAACGTCGGCGGTGCGGCGAACGACATCGACACGGCCAGCAGTGCCACGCCTGCCGCCATGACCCTCTGCAGCTTCATGGTGTGAATCCCTTTCCTGAATGAAAAAAGGGCCGTCCGCAGACGACCCTTCTCGTGGCAATCGCCGAAGCGATCGACCAATGATTACTTCTTGTCGCCGCCCGGCACCTTGCCTTCGACGCCCTTGACGTAGAAATTCACGCCCGACAGGAACTTGTCGTCGGCGACCGCGTCCTTGGCGATCAGCTCCTTGCCGTCCTGGCCGACGATCGGGCCCTTCCAGATCGAGAAGCTGCCGTCCTTCAGGCCCTTCTTGATTTCCTCGACCTTGGCCTTGGCTTCGGCGGGCACGTCTTCGGCGATCGAGACGATGTCGATCGCGCCTTCCTTCACGCCCCACCAAGTCTGGCCGGTGGCCCACTTGCCGTCCAGCGCGTCCTGCGTGGTCTTGATGTAGTACGGCGCCCAGTTGATGATGGCCGAGCCCAGGTGGGCCTTCGGGCCGTAGGCGGTCATGTCGGAGTCCCAGCCGAAGGCACGCTTGCCCTTCTCTTGGGCGGTCTTGAGCACGGCTGGCGAGTCGGTGTTCTGGAACAGCACGTCGGCGCCGCCGTTGATGAGGGCGGTGGCGGCTTCGGTTTCCTTGGGCGGGCTGAACCACTCGTTCACCCACACGACCTTGGTCGTGATCTTCGGGTTGACCGACTGCGCGCCCAGCGTGAAGCTGTTGATGTTGCGCAGCACTTCAGGGATCGGCACCGAGCCGACCACGCCCAGCGTGTTGCTCTTGGTCATCGAACCGGCAATCACGCCGGCCATGTACGCGCCTTCGTAGGTGCGGCTGTCGTAAGTGCGCATGTTCTCGGCGGTCTTGTAGCCGGTGGCATGCTCGAACTTCACGTCCTTGCTGTCGTTGGCGACCTTGAGCATGGGCTCCATGTAGCCGAAGGTGGTGCCGAAGATCAGCTTGTTGCCCTGGCCCACGAAGTCGCGGAACACGCGCTCGGCGTCGGCCGACTCGGGCACGCTTTCGACGAAGGTGGTCTTGATCTTGTCGCCGAATTCCTTCTCGAGCGCCTTGCGGGCGTTGTCGTGCGCGAAGGACCAGCCGCCGTCGCCCACGGGACCGACATAGGCGAATGCGATGTTCAGCGGGGCCGCCGGTGCGGGGGCCGGGGCGGCCGCGGGGGCCGGCGCCGGCGATGCTGCGGGGGCGGCCGCCTCTTCCTTCTTGCCGCAGCCGATGAGGGCCGCCGAAGCCACCGCGGTGAGGGCGGCGAGCTTGAGAAGGGAACGCTTGTTCAGATCATTCATTGTCGAAATCCTCGGAAGAAAAGGACGGGTTGGCAAAAAAACGAGAACGCGATTATGAGCCGGGGTAGAACGGTTTCCCCATCGATGCCGGCATGTTGATGCGGATGAAGGCGGGGTTGCGCGAGATCAGCGCCAGCACCACGATCGGCGCGATGTACTGGGCCATGCTGAGGAACTGCGAGGGCACGTCGACGCCGCTGCTTTGCAGGTGGAAGCCCAGCATCGAGACGCCACCGAACAGGTAGGCGCCGAGCAGCACGCGGATCGGGCGCCAGGTGGCGAAGGTGGTCAGCGCCAGCGCGATCCAGCCGCGGCCGGCGACCATGCCCTCGACCCACAGCGGCGTGTACACGGTCGACAGGTACGCACCCGCCAGGCCGCACAGCGCGCCGCCCGCGATCACCGCCAGGAAGCGGATGCGCCGCACCGGGTAGCCCAGCGCATGCGCCGACTCGGGCGACTCGCCCACCGAGCGCAGCACGAGGCCGGCGCGGGTGCGGTACAGGAACCAGATGAGCCCGATGGTCAGCAGCACGGCCACGTACACCATCGGGTGGTGCCGGAACAGCGCCGGGCCGGCCAGCGGGATGTCGGCCAGCACGGGAATGGCGAAGGGCGTGCTCTCGGGCAGCTTGGCCTGCACGAAGCTGATGCCCGCGAAGGCCGAGAAGCCGACGCCGAACAGGCTCAGCGCGAGCCCCGTGGCGTACTGGTTGGTGTTGAGCCAGATCACGAGCACGCCGAAGAAAGCCGCGAGCAGCGCACCGGCCGCCATGCCGGCCAGGAAGCCGAGCCAGGGGTTGTGCGTGATGACCACCGTCGCGAAGCCCGCGATGGCGGCGCACAGCATCATGCCCTCGGCGCCGAGGTTGACGACGCCGGCCTTCTCGTTGATCAACAGGCCCAGTGCCGCGATGGCGAGCACGGTGCCCGCGCTCAGGGTGGAGCCCAGCAGGAGTGCGTAGCTTTCCATGGTTCAGAGCCCTCCTTCGGTGGCACGCGCGGTCGGCGCAACGGGCGCGGTCGGCGCGGTGATCGGCGTGCTGACCTGCAGCGAACTCGTGGTCAGCGTCGCGGCCTTGGCGCCGGCCTTGCGGCGGATGCGGTAGGCGATGAGCGTGTCGCAGGCCAGCAGCGTGAACAGCAGCAGGCCCTGGAACACGCCGGTGAGCGACTTGGGCAGGCCCAGGCGCGACTGCGCGAGTTCGCCGCCGATGTAGAACATGCTCATCAGGATCGCCGAGAAGATCATGCCCACCGGGTGCAGCCGCCCGACGAAGGCCACGATGATGGCCGCGAAGCCGTAGCCCGCGGGCACGTACGGCGTGAGCTGGCCGATGGGGCCCGCCACTTCGAGCGCGCCCGCCAGGCCGGCCGCGCCGCCCGAGGTGAGCAGCGCGATCCACACCGCGCGGCGTGCCGAAAAACCGGCATAGCGCGCCGCCGCGGGCGCCAGCCCGCCGACCTGCTGCGCGAAGCCCGCGCGCGTGCGGAACAGGAACACCCACAGCGCGCCCGCGCCGACCAGCGCGATGATCAACCCGATCGACACGCGCGAGCCCTTCATGAGGCGCGGGATCTGCGTCACCGCCTCGAAGGTCTTGGTCTGCGGGAAGTTGTAGCCCTGCGGATCTTTCCAGGGCCCGAAGACCAGGTAGCTCAGCATCAGCGTGGCCACGTAGACCAGCATCAGGCTCACGAGGATTTCGTTGGCGTTGAACTTGTCGCGCAGGAACGCGACGATGCCCGCCCACACCATGCCGCCCAGAATGCCCGCCAGCAGAATGGCCACGACGATCCAGCTGCCGGTGCTCTTGTCGGCCAGCAGCGCCACGCCGCCCGCCGCGATGGCGCCGCACACGAACTGCCCTTCGGCGCCGATGTTCCAGACGTTGGAGCGAAAGCACACGGCCAGGCCGAGCGCAATGATGAGCAGCGGCGTGGCCTTCACCATCAGCTCGCCGATGGCGTAGCCGCTCTTGATCGGCTCGTAGAAGAACACCTGCAGACCCTTGACCGGGTCCTTGCCGAGCGCGGCGAACAGCGCCACGCCGATGAGCACGGTGATCAAGAGCGCCAGGATCGGCGAGCCATAGCTCCAGAAGCGCGACAGCTCCGGGCGGGGTTCAAGCTTGAGCATGCGCGCCCTCCTTCTTGTTGTTCTGGTGGGGCTGCGCCTGCGGCCACAGGCCGCTCATCCATTCGCCGATCTGCGGCAGCGTGGCCGCCGCGCGGTCGATCGAGGGCGACAGCCGCCCCTTGGCGATCACGTGCAGCCGGTCGCAGATGTTGAACAGCTCGTCCAGCTCCTCGCTGATCACGAGCACGGCGCAGCCGGCGTCGCGCAACGCGAGGATCTCGGCGTGGATGAGCGCCGCCGCGCCCACGTCCACGCCCCAGGTCGGCTGCGAGACGATGAAGAGCTTCGGGTTGGCGTCGATCTCGCGACCGACGATGAATTTCTGCAGGTTGCCGCCCGACAGCGAACGCGCCGCCGCGCCCGGGCCGCCGGCCTTCACCTTGAAGCGATCGATGATGGAACGCGCCTGCTTGTCGAGCTCGGCGGTGCGGATCCAGCCGCCCTTGCCCACCGCGTTGCTGCGCGTGAGCAGCAGGTTGTGCGCCAGGCCCAGCGTGGGCACGGCGCCGCGCCCCAGCCGCTCCTCGGGCACGAAATGCAGGCCCAGCGCACGCCGCGCGCGCGGGCGCAGCCGGCCGGCCGGCTGGTCGAACACCCGCACCATGGCGGGCTCGGCGCGCACGTCCTCGCCCGAGAGCGTGTACAGCAGTTCCTTCTGGCCGTTGCCCGAGACGCCGGCGATGCCGACGACCTCGCCTGCGCGCACGTCGAAGGAGATGCCGTCCAGGTCGACGCCGAACTGGTCTTCGCGCGCCAGCTTCAGGCCCTGCACGCGCAGCGCCACCGCGCCGGCATGCAGCGGGCGGTGCTGCAGCGGCGGCGGCTCGCTGCCGATCATGAGGCGCGAGAGCGATTCGGTGCTCTCGTTGCGCGGGTTGCACACACCCGTGACCTTGCCGCCGCGCAGCACGGTGCAGGCGGTGCACAGCTCCTGGATCTCGTGCAGCTTGTGGCTGATGTACAGGATGCTGCAGCCTTCCGAGGCCAGCTTGTTCAGCACGCCGAACAGGCGGATCACAGCCTGCGGCGTGAGCACCGAGGTCGGCTCGTCCAGGATCAGCAGCTTGGGGTTGGTGAGCAGCGCGCGGATGATCTCCACCCGCTGCATCTCGCCCACCGACAGCGTGTGCACGGGGCGCGAGGGGTCGATGTCCAGCCCGTACTCGCTCGCCTTGGCCGTGATGCTGCGGGCCACCTCGGCCAGCGCGAGCGACTTGTCCAGGCCCAGCCAGACGTTCTCGGCCACGGTGAGCGTGTCGAACAGGCTGAAGTGCTGGAACACCATGCTGATGCCCAGCGCGCGCGCCTGCTGCGGGTTGCGCAGGTTCACCGCCTGGCCGTCGAAGGTGACGGTGCCTTCGTCGGGCTTGACCGAGCCGTAGATGATCTTCATCAGGGTCGATTTGCCCGCGCCGTTCTCTCCGAGCACGGCATGGATTTCGCCGGGCTGCACGGCCAGGGAGATGTCGCTGTTGGCCACCACCGCGGGGTACCGCTTGGTGATGTGCGCCAGCTGGAGTCTGGGGGTTGTCATGCCGGGTTTCGTGGGTTTGTCTCGTTCAACATCAACAAGCGGGGACAGCTATAAGTTTAATAGCGTCCCCGCGACCATCGGCGCCCGACGGCGCGTCCTTCAGTGTCCGCCGATGTAGGCGAACTTGAACAGGAAGATCGCCGCGATCACCCACACCATCGCATGCACTTCCCGTGCCCGGCCGGTGCACAGCTTGAGCACCGCGTAGGTGATGAAGCCGAAGGCCAGGCCGTTGGCGATCGAGTAGGTGAAGGGCATGGCCAGCGCCGTGACGGCCGCCGGGATCACCTCGGTGGTGTCTTCCCAGTCGAGCTCGACCAGGTCGCGCAGCATCAGGCAGCCCACGAAGAGCAGCGCCGGTGCGGTGGCGTAGGCCGGCACCGAGCCCGCCAGCGGCGAGATCATCAGGCAGGCCAGGAACAGCACCGCCACCACCACGGCCGTGAGGCCGGTGCGGCCACCGGCTTGCACGCCGGCCGCGCTTTCCACGTAGGCCGTGGTGCTCGAGGTGCCCAGCAGCGAGCCCGCGAAGATCGCGCCGCTGTCGGCCAAGAGCGCCTTGTTCATGCGCTCCATCTTGCCCGGCACCAGCAGGCCCGCGCGCTTGGCCACGCCCATCAGCGTGCCGGTGGCGTCGAACATCTCGACCAGGAAGAACACCAGCACCACGTTCAGGATGCCGCCCTTGAGCGCGCTCAGGATGTCCAGCTGCATGAAGGTGGGTGCGATGGACGGCGGTGCGTCGAACACGCCGTGGAACTTGTTGCCGCCGAAGAAGAACGACAGCACCGTCACCGTGAGGATGCCGATCAGGATGGCGCCGCGCACCTTGAGCCGGTCGAGCGCCACGATCATGAGGAAGCCGATGGTCGCCAGGATCACGGGCGCCGAGTGCAGGTCGCCCAGCGTGACGAAGGTGGCCGGCGAAGCCGCGACCACGCCCGCGCTCTTGAGCGCGATGAGCGCCAGGAACATGCCGATGCCCACGGTGATCGCCGTTCGCAAAGACTGCGGTATGCCCGCGATGAACAGCTCCCGCAACCCGGTGACCGTCACGATCAGGAACAGGCAGCCCGAGATGAACACCGCGCCCAGCGCGGTCTGCCAGGTGTAGCCCATGCCGAGCACGACCACGTAGGCGAAGTAGGCGTTCAGGCCCATGCCCGGCGCCATGGCGATCGGGTAGTTGGCGTACAGGCCCATGATCAGCGTGCCGATGGCCGCGATCAGGCAGGTGGCGACGAAGACCGCGCCCTTGGGCATGCCCGCGTCCCCGAGGATCGAGGGGTTCACGAAGATGATGTAGGCCATCGTCAGGAAGGTGGTCAGCCCTGCGATGACTTCGGTGCGCACGGTGGTGTTGTGCTCGGTCAGCTTGAAAAAGCGTTCCAGCAGACCGGCGTTGGCCGGTGCGGTGGCCGCACGCAACGGCGCCGCCTCGGTGGCCCCGGCGGCCCGGGGAGTGGTGGCCTTGGGCACCTCTTCATACCTGTTCATTTCGCTTGTCTCCAGCTGTTGTATGTGGCGGTTCGTTCATCGTTGCCTCGGTCGCGACGCCGGCGCGACGGAGGGCTCAGGGAGGATCGGAAAGCGGCTCAGCCGGCAGGGTTCGGGCGGGGGCGGCAGGCGCGGCATCGAAGCCGGGCCGCAGCGACGCCGCCACGCCCTTGATGCATTCGCGCAGCCAGCGCGCGGAACTCGACGAATGGGTACGTTCGTGCCAGAGCTGGTAGTACATGAGGCGCGGCAGCGCGGCCGGGCACTCGAGGATCTTCACGGGCAGCCGTGCGGCAAAGCGCTCGCAGTACTGGCGCCCGGTGGTGAGCACCAAAAGGCTCGAGGCCACCATGTCCGGGATGAGGCTGAAGTGCGCGCAGCGCGCCGTGATGTTGCGCTGCCGTCCCAGCTCGTCGAGCATCTGGTCGATGATGCCGCGCCCGCCCGGGTGCATGGGCGTGGGCGCGATGTGCTCGGCTGCCAGCCAGGTTTCCAGGTCCCAGCCGCGGCGCACCGCCGGATGGTCCTGGTTGACCAGCGACACCACCTCGTCGCCGAAGAGGCGCGCCATGTGCAGGTCTTCCGGCGGCTTGAGCCAGTTGCCGATCACCAGGTCGACCTGCCCGAGCGCCAGGTGCCCGTGGTAGTCCGAGTCGGGCGAGAGCGCATGGATCTCGATCTGGCACAGCGGCGCCTCGCGCTTGACCTGCGCCACCAGCATCGGCAGGAACAGCGGGTCCATGTAGTCGCTGGCCGCGATGCGGAAGGTGGTGGCCGCCGACTGCGGCTCGAAACCCCGCGCATCCGAGAACAGCATCTCGGCCGCCCGAAGAATGCTGGCCGCGGGCTCGATCATGCGCAGCCCCGCATCGGTGGGCACCATGCCCGAGCCCGAGCGCACCAGCAGCGGGTCGCCCGACAGCTCGCGCAGGCGCTTCAGCGCGGCCGAGACGGCCGGCTGGTACATGCCCAGGCGGATGGCGGCGCGCGAGACGCTGCGGTCGGTCAGCACGGTATGAAGCACCCGAATCAGATGAAGGTCGATCTTGTCGAAAAGCGCCTGGTCTCTCATGGCTGTTCACACCTTTCTTGTCTGTGCGAACAGTTATACAGCGCAGCATTTGGAGAACGGAAGGACGCTCGGACCGTGCGAGCACGGCCGGTGCTCATTCGCCAGAGGCTGCCTGCACCGCGGTGAGGGCGCGGAGGATGGATTCGCTCGTGGCCGGCGCCTTCAGCGGCGGATCGACCCGGTGCCCGCCCGCGGCCGACACGGCATCGCGGATCGCGAAGAACACCGAGAACGGCAGCAACAGCGGCGGTTCGCCCACGGCCTTGCTGCGGTGAATGGAGTCTTCGACGTTCTGGCCCTCGAACAGGCGCACGTTGAACACCGGCGGGCAGTCGTTGGCCGTCGGGATCTTGTAGGTGCTCGGCGCGTGCGTGGTGAGCTTGCCGCTCGCCGGGTGCCACACCAGCTCTTCGGTGGTGAGCCAGCCCATGCCCTGGATGAAGGCGCCCTCGACCTGGCCGATGTCCACGGCCGGGTTCAGCGACTTGCCCGCGTCGTGCAGGATGTCGGCGCGCAGCAGCTTCCATTCGCCGGTGAGGGTGTCCACCACCACCTCGCTCACCGCCGCGCCGTAGGCGTAGTAGTAGAACGGGCGGCCCTGCATCTTGTCCTTGTCCCAGCTCAGGCCGGGCGTGGCGTAGAAGCCGTCGGACCACAGCTGCTTGCGGTCGAGGTAGGCCTCGCCCACCACGGTGCTGAAGGCCAGCGTGCGGCCGTTCACTTCGACCTGGTCGTTGGCAAAGCGCACGTCGGCGGCGTTGCCGCCATGGCGTTCGGCGGCGCAGGCGGCCAGGCGTTCGCGGATCTGGCGGGCGGCGTCCTGCGCGGCCTTGCCGTTCAGGTCGGCACCGGTCGAGGCGGCCGTGGCCGAGGTGTTGGCCACCTTGGTCGTGTCGGTCGCGGTGACGCGCACGCGCTCGAAGCTCACGCCCAGCTCGTGCGCCACCACCTGCGCCACCTTGGTGTTCAGGCCCTGGCCCATCTCGGTGCCGCCGTGGTTCACGAGGATCGAGCCGTCGGTGTACACGTGCACCAGCGCGCCGGCCTGGTTGAAGTGCTTCACGTTGAACGAGATGCCGAACTTCAGCGGCGCCAGCGCCAGGCCGCGCTTGAGCACCGGGCTCTTGGCGTTGAAGGCGGCGATCTCTTCGCGGCGCAGGCGGTAGTCGCTGGTTTCCTCCAGCTCGGCCACGAGTTCGTGGACGATGTTGTCGGTCACGGTCTGGCGGTACGGCGTGACGTTGTTCTCGCCCTTGCCGTAGAAGTTGACGCGCCGCACGTCGAGCGGGTCGCGCTTCAGTTCGCGCGCCACCGAGTCCATGATGTTCTCGATGGCGATGGCGCCCTGCGGGCCGCCGAAGCCGCGGAAGGCCGTGTTGCTCTGCGTGTTGGTCTTGCCCGAGAAGCCGTGCATGCTCACGTTGGGCAGCCAGTAGGCGTTGTCGAAGTGGCACAGCGCGCGCGTCATCACCGGGCCCGACAGGTCGGCCGAATGGCCGGCGCGCGAGACCATGGTGATCTCGGCGCCGAGGATGCGACCCTCGTCGTCGTAGCCCACGTCGTACTCGTACCAGAAGCAGTGGCGACGGCCGGTGATCATGAAGTCGTCGTCGCGGTCCAGGCGCAGCTTCACGGGGCGCTGCAGCTGGCGCGCGGCGATGGCCGCCACGCAGGCGAACAGCGCCGACTGCGATTCCTTGCCGCCGAAGCCGCCGCCCATGCGCCGGCATTCCACATGCACCTCGTTCGAGGACAGGTGCAGCGCATGCGCCACCAGGTGCTGCATCTCGCTGGGGTGCTGCGTCGAGCAGTGGATGTGCAGCGCGCCGCCCTCCTTCGGGATGGCGTAGCTGATCTGGCCTTCGAGGTAGAACTGTTCCTGCCCGCCCACGTCGAGCGTGGCGCTGTGGCGATGAGGTGCCTTCGCGATGGCGGCGCGCACGGCGGCCTCGTCGCCGCCGTTGGCGGCCCCGCCGCTGCGCACGATGTGCATCGGCGGCACCACGTACTGGCCGCGCGCATGCGCGTCCTGCGGCGTGAGCACGGGCGGCTGCGCCTCGATGGTCAGCGCGTCCTTGGCCTTGGCAGCGGCGCGGCGTGCGGCGTCGCGCGTCTCGGCGATCACGGCGAACACGGGCTGGCCGAGGTAGCGGATCTGGCCGCCGTCGTTCACGGGCAGCAGGATCGGGTCGTCGCGAATGATCGAGCCGCAGTCGTTGGTGCCGGGAATGTCGTCGGCGGTGATCACCGTGACCACGCCGGGCATGGCGCGGATGGCGTCGAGCGACAGCGCCGTCACGCGGCCGTTGGCGGCCGGCGACAGGCCCAGCGCGCAGTGCAGCGTGCCGGCGAGCTCGGGAATGTCGTCGATGTAGGTGGCTTCGCCGGCCACGTGCAGGTGCGCCGACTCGTGCGGGCGGCTGATGCCCACGCGCATGCCGCGGCCGTGCGCCAGCGCTTCGGCGCCCACGTCGATGCGGGCGGCGGTGTTCTTCAGGTAGTCGGCAAAGGCCTCGGCGGGCTGCAGCAGGCGGGCGTCGATGGGTTTGTTCATGGTCAGAGTCCTTCCGCCGCAACCTTGGCAACGACATGGGGCATCACGCTCCAGACGCTGGTTTCTTCGATGGACAGCGCGTCCTGCGTGCGGGTTTCGAGCCACAGGCGCTGGATCAGGTTCTGCGCCACCTGCAGGCGGTAGTCGGCCGAGGCCCGCATGTCGGAAAGCGGCTTGAAGTCTTGCGCCAGCGCCAGCTTGGCGGTGGCCACGCTGGCCTGCGTCCACGGTTTGCCGACGAGCGCGGCTTCGGCGTTGGCGGCGCGCTTGACGGTGGCGGCCATGCCGCCGAAGGCCAGGCGCACGGCCTTCACCGTGTCGCTGCCGGCTTCCAGTTCGATGGCGAAGCCCGCGCACAGCGCGGAGATGTCGCAGTCGAAGCGCTTGCTGATCTTGTAGGCGCGCACCTGGCGGCGCATGGCGGCCAGCGGCACGGCCAAGCCCTGCACGAACTCGCCGGGCTGCAGCTCGTTCTTCATGTAGTCGAGGTAGAAGTCGGGCAACGGCATGCGGCGAACCACATCACCGCGGCGCAGTTCGATCTCGGCGTCCAGCGACATCAGCACCGGCGGCGAATCGCCGATGGGCGAGCCGTTGGCGACGTTGCCGCCCATGGTGCCGGCGTGGCGGATCGGCGGCGAGGCAAAGCGCAGCCACACGTCGGCCAGGCTGGGCACGCGGGCCACCAGCGCGCCGAAGGCGGCTTCGAGCGAGGCGCCGGCGCCGATGTAGAGCTCGTCGGCGCGCTCTTCGACCGTCTTCATCTCGGCCACGTCGCCGACATAGATGATGTCGCCGAGGTCGCGAAACTGTTTGTTGACCCACAGGCCGACGTCGGTCGAGCCGGCCAGCAGCTGGGCGCGCGGCTTCTGCACGCGCAGTGCGGCGAGCTGGGCCAGGGTCTTGGGGGCGTGGAAGTGGTCGATGCGGGCGCCCAGCGGGGCGGCGTAGTCCAGGCCGTCGTTCTTCAGCGCGGTGAGCGCGGCCACCACGGGGGCGGTGTCCAGGCGCACGGCCGGCAGATCGAACATGCGCTGGCCGGCGTCGAGGATGGGGCGGTAGCCGGTGCAGCGGCAGAGGTTGCCCGACAGGTCGTCGGCCAGCTGCTGGCGCGTGGGCTGCGTGCCCTCGGCCTGGTGGTGTTCGTAGGTGGCCCACAGCGACATCACGAAGCCCGGCGTGCAGAAGCCGCACTGCGAGCCATGGCAGTCGACCATGGCCTGCTGCACGGGGTGCAGCGGATGGACGGCGTGCTTGGCCGGGGCGTCGGCCTTGGGCTTGCACTGCGACGCGCACTGTCCCTTGAGGTCTTCGACCGTGAACAGCGCCTTGCCGTGCAGCGTGGGCAAAAACTGGATGCAGGCGTTGACGGTCTGCAGCTGCAGGCCATCGACCGCGCCGGGCGCGTGGGCGTCGGTGGCCAGCTCGCCGATGACGACGGTGCAGGCGCCGCAGTCGCCTTCGTTGCAGCCTTCCTTGGTGCCGGTGCAACGCGCGTCCTCGCGCAGCCAGTCGAGCACCGAGCGGGTCGGATGGACCCCGCTGACGTCGACGATCTTTCCGCGATGGAAGAAGCGGATCGGTTGAATCGGATTGCTGCTGCTCTCGGTGCTCATGCTTTTTCAGGCTCGTGGGCGGCCCGTCGTGGGCCAGTCATGGACGTTAGCGGCTTGCGTGGGGTCTTGCATACGGGCACGCCCATAACGCGTATGTGAGGGTCGGTATGCCACGTCCGGGGAAACCCTTGGATTGACGTTGCAATTCCCGGGCCACGCCGGAAACCGAGGGTTTTCAGCCGTTTTTCAGCCGTGTGCGATGGCGGTCCAGGCGGTGGCCAGCAGCGTCACGCCGGCCACGAAAAGCAGCCCGGCGACCAGCCATTGCAAGGTGCGCGGCTGCAGCTTGTTCGGCAGGCGGTGGTGCAGCCGCGTCGCGGCGTAGACCACGGGCATGGCGCAGCCGGCCAGCAGCGCCGAGTGCCACGAGAAGTGGCCGGTCGGCACCACGATGACGAGCCGCACGAGCGAGTTGAAGGCGAACATCAACAGCAGCGCGCGGCGCACGAGTTCGCGGTCCAGCGGCTGGCGGTACATGTGGAAGACGATGGGCGGGCCCGAGGCCGAGAACAGCCCGCCCAGCACGCCCGAGAGCCCGCCGATGAGGGCGAAGCTGGTGCGGCCCGACACGGCCGGCAGCGGCTTGCCCTGCAGCAACAGCAGCACGGCGCAGATCAGGATCGACACGCCCAGCAGCCCCCGCAGCCACGACACGGCGCTGCCGCTGAGCCACACGAGCAGCATGAGCCCGACGATGACGCCGACGGTGCTGCCGTTGAGCGCGGGCTTCATCAGCTGCCAGGGCACGGGGCCGGGGCGCGCGCGGAAGTAGGTCCAGGCGTTGATGAGGCTCAGCACGGTCGCGGCATTGGCGGCGTCGTTCACGCTGGCGATGTCGAACACCGACACGAGGCCCAGCAGGATGAGGCTGAACGCAAAGCCCGTGAGGTTCTGCGCGTAGGTGGCCAGGCCCACGCAGGCCATGAAGATCAGGACCGGGACGGCCCCGGAAAGAATCGCTTGCACCGGGGGTGTCGTCAGCGCGCGCCGAAGCTGGCGGGACGAAGGAAGGAGGCGGGGGAAAGGGGATGCGGGACGGACATGCGGACGGGGATCGGGGGACTTAGGCGCGAGGCGGGAACGTTTGAGAATAACGCGTGTGTCCGGGGCGCGTGCCCAGGCCACCGGGTACTTCCCTCCGCGAATGTCCCCCGGGCTTCGCCCTCCTCCTTGATTTCGCTGCGGGAAGCACCCAGTGCCCTGGTCACGGGGCACGCTGCGGGTGTTCGGCGGTCGCGGTCAGCCGCGCTCCGAGAACAACGCCACGATCACCTGCCGCAACCACCGGTTGCCCGGGTCGGCCTCGAAGCGCTTGCTCCAGTGCAGCGACACGGTGAAGTCGCGCAGCGGAAACGGCGGCTCGACGATGGCGTAGCCGCCCTCGGCCGCGAAGCCGCGCGCGATGTTGCGCGGCATCACCACCGCCAGGTCGGTGGCGCGCACGATGGCCGGCAGCACCATGAAGTGCTCGGTCGTCAGGCGCAGGCGGTCTTCGAGGTTCAGCAGCTGCAGGATGCGCAGCGTGTCGGCGTGGGTGCGCACGGCCACGTAGTCGAGCTCGTGCAGCGCGGCGAGCAGCGTCTGGCCGCTGCGCCGGCGCTTCACGAAGGGGTGGTCGTGGCGCAGCAGCACGATGTAGCGGTCTTTCAGCAACTGCGTGCGCTGGGTGTCCTCCACGTGCGGCAGGAAGCCGAAGGCGAAGTCGACCCTGCCGCTGTCCAGCGCGGTGGCGATCTCGCCCGGCGCGAGCGGCATGGTCTCCACGCGCACGCCCGGCGCCAGCTCGCGCAGCCGCGCCATCAGCGCGGGCAGAAAGCGCCCCTCGCCGATGTCGCTCATGTGGATGCGAAAGAGCTTGCGCGACGCGGCCGGGTCGAAGCGCTCGGGCTCGGCCAGCGCCTGCTGCAGCATCGCCAGCGCCGACTGCACGGGCACCGCCAGCCGCTCGGCGCGCGGCGTGGGCGCCACGCCGCCGAGGCTGCGTGTGAACAGCGCGTCGCCCAGCAGCAGGCGCAGCCGCGTGAGGCCATGGCTGGCCGCCGGCTGCGTGAGGCCCAGCGCCTCGGCAGCGCGGCTCACGTTGCGGGTGCGGTAGACGGCGTCGAACAACCGGAGCAGGTTGAGGTCGACCGAATCAATATGCACCCCATTCATATTCGATAGCTGGCTCATTGCATTGAAGTATGACGCAGGTCCGCCCACACTCCCGCGTTCTCCCCACGACAAGAAGCACGAGACACGATGGAAGTTTCATTCAGCAAGGAAGTGGAAATGCTGCGCCTGGGCGCGGGCGACACCTTCCACGGCGAGGGCATCCTCGCGATCACCAAGGGCCTGCTGCAGTCGGGCGTGGCCTACGTCGGCGGCTACCAGGGCGCGCCGGTGTCGCACCTGCTGGACGTGATGGTGCAGGGCAAGGCCTACATGGACGAGCTGGGCGTGCACGTCGAGGCCTGCTCCAACGAGGCCTCGGCGGCGGCGATGCTCGGCGCGTCCATCCACTACCCGCTGCGCGGCGCCGTGACCTGGAAGTCGATCGTCGGCACCAACGTGGCGGCCGATGCGCTGTCCAACCTGTCGTCGCCCGGCGTGACCGGCGGCGTGCTGATCGTGGTGGGCGAAGACTACGGCGAAGGCGCCAGCGTGATCCAGGAGCGCACGCACGCCTACGCGCTCAAGTCGAGCATGTGCCTGCTCGATCCGCGGCCCGACCTGGGCGTGATGGTGCGCATGGTCGAGCAGGGCTTCCAGCTCTCGGAGGCCTCGAACATGCCCTGCCTGATGGAGCTGCGCATCCGCACCTGCCACGTGCGCGGCAGCTTCGACTGCAAGGACAACATCGCGCCCGCCGTGTCCACGCGCGCGCTGATGGACGAGCCCGCGGGCTTCGACTACATGCGCCTGGCGCACCCGCCCGTCACCTTCCGCCACGAGAAGCTCAAGGGCGACGAGCGCATGCCGGCGGCGCGCCGCCACATCGTGGCGAACGGCCTCAACGAGCTGATGCCCGGCCGGCGCCACCCCGACCTGGGCATCGTGGTGCAGGGCGGCCTGTACAACGCGTTGATCCGCAGCCTGCAGCAGCAGGGCCTGGCCGATGCCTTCGGCGACACCGACATCCCGATCCTGGTGCTCAACGTGACCTACCCGCTGGTGCCCGAGCAGGTGGCCGACTTCTGCGTGGGCAAGCGCGCGGTGCTGGTGGTGGAAGAAGGCCAGCCCGAGTACATCGAGCAGGACATCGCCACCTTGCTGCGCCGGCGCGACATCCAGACGCCGCTGCACGGCAAGGACCTGCTGCCGCAGGCCGGCGAGTACGGCGTGGAGGTGCTGTCGGGCGGCCTCGCGGCCTTTGCCGAGCGCTACCTCGGCGCGAGCGAAGCCGCCACGTCGGCGCAGGCCTGGCTGGCCGGCAACCGCGAACGCCGCGAGGCGGTGGCGCGCCGGCTCGACGCGCCGCTGCCCAACCGCCCGCCGAGCTTCTGCGTGGGCTGCCCCGAGCGGCCGGTGTTCTCGGCCCTCAAGCTGGCACAGCAGGAGACGGGGCCGGTGCACATCGCGGCCGACATCGGCTGCCATGCCTTCGGCACCTTCGAGCCCTTCTCGATGGGCCACTCGATCCTCGGCTACGGCATGAGCCTGGCCAGCCGCGCGGGCGTGGCGCCGATGATGAACCGGCGCACGCTGTCGATCATGGGTGACGGCGGCTTCTGGCACAACGGCCTGCTCACGGGCGTGCAGAGCGCGCTGTTCAACGACGACGACGCGGTGCTGCTGATCTTCAAGAACGGCTACACCTCGGCCACCGGCACGCAGGACATCATCTCCACGCCCGACGACGAGATCAAGGAACGCGCCGTCGACAAGCAGCAGAGCCTGGTCGACAAGAACCAGACCATCGAGGCCACGCTCACGGGCCTGGGCGTGAAGTGGATGCGCACCGTCACCACCTACGACGTGGAACGCATGCGCAAGACGCTCACCGAGGCGCTCACGAGCGACTTCAACGGCCTGAAGGTGGTGATCGCCGAAGGCGAGTGCCAGCTCGAGCGGCAGCGCCGCATCAAGCCGTGGATCGCCGGCCTGCTGAAAAAAGGCAAGCGCGTGGTGCGCGTGAAGTACGGCGTCGACGAGGACGTGTGCAACGGCGACCACGCCTGCATCCGCCTGTCGGGCTGCCCCACGCTCACGCTCAAGGACAACCCCGATCCGCTGAAGGTCGACCCGGTGGCCGTCGTCATCGACGGCTGTGTGGGCTGCGGCCTGTGCGGCGCCAACGCACACGCGGCCACGCTGTGCCCCAGCTTCTACCGCGCCGAGGTGGTGCAGAACCCGAAGTGGCACGAACGCCTGCTGCACGGCCTGCGCAGCGCGATCGTCGGCGCCCTGCGGCCCGCCTAAGAAGAAAGAACCGAGACATGGAACAGAACCGTCCCACCACCCTGCTCGTGTGCGCCCTCGGCGGCGAAGGCGGCGGCGTGCTCACCGAATGGCTGGTCGACGCCGCGCGGCACGCGGGCTACGCGGCGCAAAGCACGTCGATCCCCGGCGTGGCGCAGCGCACCGGCGCGACCACCTACTACCTCGAAGTGTTCCCGGTGCCGATGGCGCAGCTGGGCGGCCGGCGCCCGGTGTTCAGCCTGGGCCCGGTGCCGGGCGCGCTCGACGCGATCGTCTCGTCGGAGCTGCTGGAGACCACGCGCCAGATCGGCAACGGCATGAGCGCGCCGCTGCGCACGCTGGTCATCAGCTCGTCGGCGCGCGTGCTCACCACGGCCGAGCGCATGGTGCCCGGCGACGGCCGTGCCGATGCGCAGCGCCTGCTGGACGTGGTCAAGGCCTTCAGCCGCGAGCACCACGTGCTCGACATGGGCGCCATGGCGCGCGAGGCCGGCACGGTGGTCAGTGCCGTGATGCTGGGCGCGATCGCGGGCAGCGGCCTCTTCCCATTCCCGCGCGAGGCCTACGAGCGCGCGGTGCGCGGCGGCGACGAAGCCGCGCCCGACAAGCTCGGCAAGATGGCCGCGGCCAGCCTGCGCGGCTTTGCCGCCGCCTTCGAGGCCGTGCGCGCGCCGCGCGCGCAGGCCGCCTTCGTGCAGGGCGTGCTGGCCGGCGACGACACGCGCGACGCGCCCCCGCCCCCGCCGCCGCAGCCCCTGCCCGACGACGTGGCGCGCCGCTTTCCGCCGGCCGTGCACGACATGCTCACGCTCGGCCATGCGCGGGTGCGCGACTACCAGGACAGCGCCTACGCCGCGCTGTACGCCGATCGTCTCGCGCGGGTGCTCGAGGCCGAGCGCGCCGCCGACCCGTCGGGCGCGCAGGGCTTCGCGGTCACGCGCGAAATGGCGCGCTGGCTGGCGCTGTGGATGGCCTTCGACGACATCGTGCGCGTCGCCGCGCTGAAGGGCCGCGCCAGCCGTGCGCAGCGCGTGCGCCAGGAAGTGCGCGCGGGCGACGACGACCTCGTGAAGGTCTACGACCACTTCAAGCCCGGCGCGCCCGAGTTCGCGGCGCTGCTGCCGCCGTCGCTCGCGCGCCGCGTGACCGCCTGGGACCGCGCCCGCCAGTCGCGCGGGCGCGCGCCGTGGGCGCTGCCGCTGCAGGTGGGCAGCCATTCGGTGCTGGGCATGGCCTCGCTGCGCGTGCTGGCCTCGCTCACCTGGCTGCGCCGGCGCGGCAGCCGTTTTGCCGAAGAGCAGGCGCTGATCGAGCGCTGGCTGGCCGCCGTCGAGACCGGCACGCGCGCGCACTGGGCGCTGGGCCGCGAGCTGGCGCTGTGCGGCCGGCTCATCAAGGGCTACGGCAGCACCAACGAACGCGGCAAGCACAACCTGCTGCACGTGATCGACGAGCTCGCGGGCCGCGCCACGCTGCAGCCCGCCGCGCGCGCCGAGGCGATCGCCGCGGCCCGCGAGGCCGCGCTCGCGGACGAAGGCGGCAAGGCGCTGGACGCCGCGCTCACGCGCCACGGCGCCGCGCCGCGCCCGGTGCAGGCGCAACCCATCCGCTGGATGAAGCGGCCCAAGACAACGACCACGATCTGACAACGACCACGATCTGAGGAGACAAAGAACCATGAACCCATCCACCCCCGCTTCATCGCGCCGCCTGCTGCTGGCGCTCGCGTTGGCCAGCACCGCCTTGTGCGCGTCCGCCGTGCATGCCGACACCTGGCCCTCCAAGCCCATCAAGGTGATCGTCAACTTCCCGGCCGGCGGCGCGGCCGACCAGCTCGCGCGCGCCGTCTCGCAGCCGCTGCAGGAAGCGCTGAAGCAGCCCGTGGTGATCGAGAACCGCGGCGGTGCCAACGGCAACGTCGGCGGCGAGGCCGTGGCGCGCGCGGCGGCCGACGGTTACACGCTGCTCATGAGCTCGGGCGGCATGGTGTCGGTGAACCCGCACCTGTATGCACGCATGAGCTTCGACCCCGCGAAGGACCTGGTGCCCGTGGCCGCCGCCGCGCGCGTGCTGGTGTTCCTGGTCACGCGCCCTTCCCTGCCGCCGACCGACGTGAAGTCGTTCATGGCCTACCTCAAGGCCAACCCCGGCAAGCTGTCGTACGGCTCGCCGGGCAACGGCAGCTCGCCGCACCTGGCAGGCGAAATGTTCAAGAGCCAGGCCGGCCTGTTCGCGCTGCACGTGCCCTACCGCGGCGCGGCGCCCGCCTTGCAGGACCTGCTGGCCGGCCAGATCGACTACGCCTTCGACCCCGGCATTGCCCTGAACCAGGTGCGCGCCGGCAAGCTCAAGCTGCTGGCCGTGGGCAGCCCGCACCGCTCGTCGCAGTTCCCCGACGTGCCCACGCTCGACGAGGCCGGCCTGCGCGGCTTCGACGCCGACACGGTGTTCGGCTTCTACGCACCGGCCGGCACGCCGCCCGAGGTGGTGGCGCAGCTCAACACGCAGGTCAACCGCGCGCTCGCGCTGCCGGCGGTGAAGGAGCGCATCGCGGCCATCGGCGGCGAGCCGGCGCCGGGCACGCCGGCCGACTTCCAGCGCCGCGCGGCAGCCGATTCGCAACGCTTCGGCGCGCTCATCCGCGAGCGCGGCATCAAGGCCGACTGAGCAGCCGGGACAATCGACGGATGAGCAGCACTCCATCTCCCCAAGACGCTTCCGGCAAGGAAGTCGTCTACACCGCACGCGTCGAGTTCGGCGACTGCGACCCGGCCGGCATCGTCTGGTTTCCCAACTTCTTCCGCTGGATCGACGCGGCCTCGCGCCACTTCTTCGCCGAGTGCGGCGTGCCGCGCTGGGAAGAAACGGCCCAGACCCTCGGCGTGATCGGCACGCCGCTGGTCGACACGCACACGCGCTTCGTCAAGGCAGCCAGCTACGGCGACACGCTGCAGATCGCGGTGCGCATCACCGAATGGCGCGACAAGAGCTTCGTGCAGACCTACCGCGTGACGCGCGGCGACGACCTGATCCTCGAATGCGAAGAGGTGCGGATCTTTGCCGCGAAGCGCGAAGGCGGCGGCATCCGCGCGGTGCCGATTCCGCCGACGATCCGCGCGCTCTGCACGGGCTGAACCCCAAAGCCTGCCCGTTCAGGCCGCGTCGCGACGCAGCTGCGTGAGCAGGCCTTCCACGCCGAGGTCAATCAGGTCGAAGGCCTCGATGAAGGCCTGGTGGCCGCCGTACCACGGGTCGGGCACGTCGCCGCCGATGGCCTCGGCAAACTCCGAGAGCAGGCGCACCTTGCGCGCCGCCTCGGCGGGCGCACGCCGGCGCAATGCGGCGCAGTGCTGCTGCGTCATGCCGATGAGCCAGTCGAAGCGCTCGAAGTCGGCCGCATGCACCTGGCGTGCGCGGTGCGCGGGCATCGCGATGCCGCGCCGCAGTGCCTCGGCCACCGAGCGTGGATCGGGCGGATTGCCGCGCTCCTCGTCGGAGATGGCGGCGCTGTCGACCTCCACCGCGAAGCCTGCGCGCTGCGCCTTGTGGAGCAGCAATGCGTGCGCGGTCGGCGAGCGGCAGATGTTGCCGGTGCACACGAACAGGATGGCGGGGGTGCTTGGTTTCATGCGCGTCGACTATAGGCACAGAGGGCAGGCATTCGGCATAGGCCGCCCTACCCCTGGCATCCCCCGGTCGGGGGATGCCACGAGGGAGCGAGGGCGAAT
Organism: Variovorax sp. GW822-FHT04A09; assembly: GCF_058801005.1. Lineage (NCBI taxonomy): Bacteria > Pseudomonadati > Pseudomonadota > Betaproteobacteria > Burkholderiales > Comamonadaceae > Variovorax > Variovorax sp. GW822-FHT04A09. Next base: position 283,358 of record NZ_JBXAMV010000003.1, read on the forward strand.
CGCACCCCCTCTCCAATGGACAGCTCCCATATCTTCGGTATCGCCTGACACAACTCCTTGCGCTTCACTACGGCCCATGGTCAGTGCAAAGGAGGTCACGATGCCCCGACCCAGTCTTCACAGCGCGAGCATCACGCTGAAACTTCCCTTCGACATGAGTGCCGCGCAAGAGGTCGAGGCCCTGCGCGCCGCGGGCATTCCGGTGGACGACCTGGGCAATGCCATCTCGGGCTTCCTGTTCGTGCGCTTCAGCAACGGCTGGCGCAGCGACTCGAACATCTTCCGCTGGTTTCCGGCCCCTATCGAACGCAGCGCGAACGAGGCCCGGCTCCACGCCACGCAGCCCCGACGCAGCCTGTTGCTTCATGCCAAGGGTTGACGCTGCCAATGATGCGGTGCAACAATCCGGAAATCATCATTTCGGAGCCCCGTGCGTGGACAGTGCCAGTTGGATCAGTGACAAGACGCGTGCCTCGGCAGGCGTGACACCCCCGGCCCTCTAGCGCAGGCAGCTCCCGCGCTGGCGGCCGCCGTGTCCGCAGCGCGAACCCCTTGCCCCTCGGGCAAGCGGCTCCCCCTACCGATTCCCGTTGTTCTTCGTCGCTGACTTTGTCAGTCAGCTTGCGTGCGTCCGTGCGCGAGGCCCTTCAGCGTGAAGGAGCCTTGTCATGCGCCAGTTTCAAATTCGTCCGCTGCATCCGCAGGTGCGACCGTCGCACGGTCGTCCGTCGGCGCACGCCGGTGCGCCCGCGCGCGTGAACCCGGCCCCGCACGTCGACGACGAGCAGGCCCTGGACCGCGCCGCCGCGCTGTGGACCACGCGCCGCATCCGCAGCTTCTTCCTGCTGCTCGACCCACCCGGCCACGGCACCACGCGCCGCTGAAGCCCGCCCCTGCCACCCCCACAGAACAGGAGGCCCTCATGGACCCGGACCCTTGCTTGCGCCGCTGTGCGCCGCCTTCACTGCCCGATCGATCCCCCATTCACCTCGCAGCCTGCCGCGCTGCGGAGGAGCCCCGCCGGCTGACTGCTGAGTAATTAAGCAAGTCGTCACGGGCGTTTCCTTCCTTCGCGGCGCGCCGCACCCGAAGGAGAAACGCCCATGACCCGCGAACGCCTGCGGCGTGTCGTGCGGACGGCCACGGCCGCCCGTTCCACCGCCCGCCCCTTGGCCCCCCGCCGCCCCGCGCCAAGCCGCGCCTGGCTGGCCACCCTTTGCGGCCTGGCCGCCACGCAGACCCACGCCGCCGGCGGACACCACTCGGTGGACGACGCCGCCATCCTCGATCCGGGCCAGTGCCAGATCGAAACCTGGGCCGGCCAGCGCCTCGTGCACCTCGGCCCGGCCTGCCGTGTCGGCCCCATCGAGCTGGGCCTGAACCTCGAACGCGAGCGCGGCGCCGATGGCCGCACCGTGCGCGCCGGCCCGCAGATCAAGTGGGCCTTCGCGCTCACCGACACGCTGAGCACCGGCGTGCTCGCCTCGGCCACGTGGCAACGCAGCGATGCCGGCCACGCCTCGCTGCGCCTTACCGACAGCAGCGTGGTGATCCCCGTCACCTGGCAGTTCGACGACGCCTGGCGCGCCCACCTGAACCTGGGCCGCGACTTCCATCGCGCGCAGCCGAGCACCAGCCACTCGGGCGCGGCGCTCGAATGGGCCGCCCTGCCCGCGCTGTCGCTCGTGGCCGAGCGCTTCCGCGAAGGCGGGCGCAACGCCTGGCGCGCCGGCCTGCGCTGGACGGCCACCCCGTCGGTCAACGTCGACCTCAGCCACGCACGCGACCTGCGCCACGACGGCCCGCGCGGCTGGACGCTGGGCCTCACCTGGGCGTTCGCTCGCTGAGCGCCCTCACACAGGAGAAAAACATGAAGAACGTCCTGAAGTCCTTTTTCGAAAGCTTCCTGCGCAGCCGCCATATGCGGCATCACTTCGAGCGCTGGCAGACGCTGCTGAGCGCCAAGCCCAGCAGCCTGGGCTCGGCCGCGATGCCGGCCGAGATCGCCAAGGCGCTGGCCGCCGCCTCGCACACCGACGCGGGCGAGGTGCTGGTGCGCATGAACAGCTCGTCGCAAGGCCTCACCGAAGCGCACGCGCTGGCGCTGCGCAAGCGGCTGGGCAGCAACGAGGTGCGCCACGAGCAGCCGCTGCCGTGGTGGAACCACCTGTGGCAGTGCTACCGCAACCCCTTCAACCTGCTGCTGACGGTGCTGGCGCTGGTCTCGTACGTCACCGAGGACACGAAGGCCACGGTGGTGATCGGCAGCATGGTGCTGCTGTCGACCGTGCTGCGCTTCCTGCAGGAGTCGCGCTCCAACAAGGCCGCCGACCGGCTCAAGGCGATGGTCAGCAACACCTCGACGGTGCTGCGCCCCGCGCCCGGCGAGAAGGCCGGCCGCGCGGGTGACGACGGCTTCGACCTCGCGCACGCCGGCACGCAACGCATCGAAGTGCCGATGCGCGACCTCGTGCCCGGCGACGTGATCGCGCTGTCGGCCGGCGACATGATCCCGGCCGACGCGCGCCTGCTCTCGGCGAAAGACCTGTTCATCAGCCAGTCGGCACTCACCGGCGAATCGATGCCGGTGGAGAAGTTCGCAGCCACCGCCGCCGACCACCAGGCCGGCGTGCTGGAGCGCGACAACCTGCTGTTCATGGGCACCAACGTGATCAGCGGCACCGCCACGGCCGTGATCGTGCACACGGGCGAACGCACCTTCTTCGGCGCGCTGGCGCAACGCGTGAGCTCGACCGACCGCGGCACCACCGCCTTCCAGGCCGGCATCAACCGCGTGAGCTGGCTGCTGATCCGCTTCATGCTGGTGATGGCGCCGTTGGTGCTGGTGATCAACGGCGTGACCAAGGGCGACTGGTGGGAGGCCGCGCTGTTCGCGCTGTCGATCGCGGTCGGCCTCACGCCCGAGATGCTGCCGATGATCGTGACGGCCACGCTGGCCAAGGGCGCGGTCGTGATGTCGCGCCGCAAGGTGATCGTGAAGCGGCTCGAGGCCATTCACAACTTCGGCGCGATGGACGTGCTGTGCACCGACAAGACCGGCACGCTCACGCAGGACCGCATCGTGCTCGAACGCCACACCAACGCCTGGGGCGAAGACTCCGACCACGTGCTGCAGCAGGCCTACCTCAACAGCTTTCACCAGACGGGGCTGAAGAACCTGCTCGACAAGGCCGTGCTCAGCCACGCCGAGGTGCAGCTCGACACGCAGCTGCAGACAAGCTGGCGCAAGGTCGACGAGGTGCCCTTCGACTTCTCGCGCCGTCGCATGTCGGTGGTGGTGGCGCACGGCGAGGACGAGCACCTGCTGATCTGCAAGGGCGCGCTCGAAGAGATCCTGTCGGTGTGCACCTCGGTCGAGCGAGGTGCCGAGGTGCTCGCACTCGACGCCGACGTGATGGCGCGCATCCACCGCGTGGCCTCGGAGCTCAATGCCCAGGGCCTGCGCGTGGTGGCCGTGGCCAGCCGCACGCTGCACGCCGACGCGCGCAAGCCGGCCTACGGCGTGGCCGACGAAGCCGGGCTCACGCTGCTGGGCTACGTGGCCTTTCTCGATCCGCCGAAGGAATCGACCGCGCCCGCGCTGCAGGCGCTGGCCGCGCACGGCGTGGCGGTGAAGGTGCTGACCGGCGACAACGAACTGGTCACGCGCAAGGTCTGCGGCGACGTCGGCATCGACGCCGGGCGCATGGTGCTGGGCCACGAGGTCGAGCGCATGAACGAGGCCGAGCTGCGGCAGGTGGTGGAAATGCGCCAGGTGTTCGCCAAGCTCACGCCCGCGCACAAGGAACGCATCGTGCAGGCGCTGCATGCCAACGGCCACGTGGTCGGCTTCATGGGCGACGGCATCAACGACGCGCCCGCGCTGCGCGCCGCCGACATCGGCATCTCGGTGGACGGTGCGGTGGACGTGGCCAAGGAATCGGCCGACATCATCCTGCTGGAGAAGAGCCTGATGGTGCTGGAGCAAGGCGTGGTCGAGGGCCGCCGCACCTTCGCCAACATGCTCAAGTACATCAAGATCACGGCCAGCTCGAACTTCGGCAACGTGTTCTCGGTGCTGGTGGCCAGTGCGTTCCTGCCCTTTTTGCCGATGCTGCCGCTGCACCTGCTGGTGCAGAACCTGCTGTACGACGTGTCGCAGATCGCGATCCCGTTCGACAACGTGGACGAGGAGTTCCTGAAGACGCCGCAGCGCTGGAACCCGGCCGACCTGGGCCGCTTCATGGTGTTCTTCGGGCCGCTGAGCTCGGTGTTCGACATCCTGACCTACACCGTGATGTGGTTCGTGTTCGCGGCCAACTCGGTGGAGCACCAGACGCTGTTCCAGTCGGGCTGGTTCATCGAGGGCCTGCTGTCGCAGACGCTGATCGTGCACCTGATCCGCACCCGCAAGATTCCGTTCCTGCAAAGCCGCGCGGCCTGGCCACTGCTGGCGATGGGCGCGGCCATTGCTGCGGTCGGCATCTGGCTGCCGATGGGACCGCTGGCGCACTACTTCAAGCTGCAGGCGCTGCCGCTCGCGTACTTCCCGTGGCTGGTGCTGATGCTCGTCGGCTACGCCACGCTGACGCAGGCCGTGAAGGGCTGGTACGCGCGCAAGTACGGCTGGCAGTAAGACAAGAACCACCCGGCGGACGCAGGGTCGCGGCTGTCACACAAGGCCGCTACCCTGCTTCGCACACAGAGGATCAGGAGGATCACGCATGGAAGCCATTCGCCACATCAACCTGCCTTCGCTGCTGGACACCCTGGTCAGCGTGGGCGCAGCCTTTCTGCTGGGCTCGCTGATCGGCTTCGAGCGCCAGGTGCGCCAGCGCACCGCGGGGCTGCGCACCAACACGCTGGTGGCCGTGGGCGCCGCCGTGTTCGTCGACATGGCGGCCCGCCTGGGCGGCCCCGACGGCGCGGTGCGCGTGGTCGCCTACGTGGTCTCGGGCATCGGCTTTCTGGGTGCCGGCGCGATCATGAAGGAAGGCGCCAACATCACGGGCCTGAACACGGCCGCCACGCTGTGGGGATCGGCCGCGGTGGGCGCCTGCGCGGGCGCCGATCTGCTGGGCGAAGCATTGATCGCCGCGCTCTTCGTGCTGGCGAGCAACACGCTGCTGCGGCCGGTGGTGAACCGCATCAACCGCCGCCCGGTGCACGAGGAATCGAGCGAGGCCACCTACACGGTGCGCGTGATCTGCTCACGCGCGGCGCGGCCCGAGGTGATGGACCAGCTGCTGGTGCAGCTGGAAGCCGCGAACTACCCGGTGCGCGACATCGACCAGCACGCCTTCGGGCAGGCCGACACGGAGATTGCAGCAACGCTGTATGCCACCGCGGTCGAGCCCGAAGAGCTCGACCAGGTGATCGCGGAGCTGGAAACGCTGGAAGGCGTCCAGCAGGCGTTCTGGAACGCCTCCGCCGAAGATTAGTTAGACGCCGAGGATCGACACCGCCTTGGTGTTCAGGTAGGCCTCGATTGCCTCCGGGCCACCTTCCGAACCGTAGCCCGAATCCTTCACGCCGCCGAACGGCATTTCCGGCGAAGGCGTGGCGGGCTGGTTGATCCACAGCATGCCGAGCTCGAGCTTCTGGCTCAGCAGGTGCGCGCTCTTGATCGACTTGGTGAAGGCATAGCCGGCCAGGCCGAACGGCAGGCGGTTGGCTTCGGTGATGGCTTCTTCGAGCGTGTCGAAACCGCGGATGGCGGCGATGGGGCCGAAGGGTTCGTTGTTGAACACGTCGGCGTCCAGCGGCACGTCGGTGATGACGGTGGGCGCGAAGAAGTTGCCGGTGTCGCCGACACGTTCGCCGCCGGTCGCGACCGTGGCGCCCTTCTTGCGCGCGTCTTCCAGCACATGGGCCATGGCCGTGAGGCGGCGGGCGTTGGCCAGCGGGCCGAGGTTGGTGCCTTCGACCAGGCCATCGCCCATCTTCAGGCCTTCGGCGTGCTTGACCAGCAGGCTCGCGAACTCATGGCGCAGGCTGTTGTGCACCAGGAACCGGGTCGGCGAGATGCAGACCTGGCCCGCGTTGCGGAACTTGGCGGCACCGGCGGCCTTGACGGCCAGCGCCACGTCGGCGTCTTCGGCCACGATCACCGGGGCGTGACCGCCCAGTTCCATCGTGACGCGCTTCATGTGCGAACCGGCCAGTGCGGCCAGCTGCTTGCCCACCGGGGTCGAGCCGGTGAAGGTGACCTTGCGGATGATCGGATGCGCGATGAGGTAGCTCGAGATCTCGCCCGGGTTGCCGAACACCAGGCCCACCACGCCGCCCGGAATGCCGGCGTCGACGAAAGCCTTGAGCAGCGCGGCCGGCGAGGCCGGGGTTTCCTCGGGCGCCTTCACCAGGAAGGAGCAGCCGGTGGCCAGCGCGGCGCCGAGCTTGCGCACGATCTGGTTGACGGGGAAGTTCCACGGCGTGAAGGCCGCGACGGGGCCGACCGGCTCCTTGATGACCAGCTGCTGCGCGGCCAGGTTGCGCGAGGGCACGATGCGGCCGTACACGCGGCGGCCTTCGTCGGCGAACCACTCGATGATGTCGGCGGCGGCCATCATTTCGACCTTGGCCTCGCCCAGCGGCTTGCCTTGTTCCTGCGTCAGCAGCTTGGCGATGTCCAGGGCGCGTTCGCGGATCAGGCCGGCGGCGCGACGCATCACGGCGGCGCGCTCGTTGGCGGGCGTGTCGCGCCAGGCTTCGAAGCCGCGCTGGGCGGCGGCCAGGGCACGGTCGAGGTCGACGATGCTGGCGTGCGCCACCTTGCCGATGGCCTTGCCGGTGGCGGGGTTCAGCACGTCGAGCGTCTTGCCGTCGGCGGCGTCGACCCATTGGCCGTCGATCAGCAGGCGGGTGTCGGTGTAGGTGGCGGTCATGGCGAACTCTTTCCTTCGAGGACTGGATGGTGAAAACGAAACGGGAAATCGGGCGCGCGGCGCGGCACCCCGTGGGGGTGCGCATGCGACAACGGCGGCCAAGTGCCGCCGGGGCCGTAGATTAACCTGAGTTCACAAAGCTTGCCGGCGGCCCCCGCCAGGGGCCGGGGCGCGCCTACAGCACGAGGATCGCGCGGAAGTCGTTGACGTTGGTGTTCGTCGGACCGGTCACGAACAGGTCGCCGATGGCGTCGAAATAGCCGTAGGCGTCGTTGCGGTCGAGGTGGTCGGACAGCTTCTTGCCCTGCGCCGTGGCGCGCACCAGGGTGTCGGGCGTGACGAAGGCGCCGGCGTTGTCTTCCACGCCGTCGATGCCGTCGGTGTCGGCGGCCAGCGCCCACACCTGCGGCTGGCCCATGAGCGCGCCGGCCAGGCCCAGGCAGAACTCGCCGGCCCGTCCGCCGCGGCCCTTGGCCTGGCCGGGCTGGCGCGGGCGGATGGTGACGGTGGTTTCGCCGCCCGACAGGATGACGCAGGGCCGGGCGAAGGGTTCGCCGCGCAGGGCCACGGCGCGGGCGAGCGCCGCGTGCACCTTGCCCACTTCGCGCGATTCGCCTTCCATTTCGTCGCTCAGCACGTGCACGCCAATGCCGGCGGCGCGCGCGGCCGCAGCGGCGGCTTCGAGCGACTGCTGCGGCGTGGCGATGAGGTGGGTGCTGTGGCCGGCAAACACGGCGTCCTCGGGCTTGGGGGTTTCGAGCGCGCCGCTTTCGAGCTGCGCACGCACGGGCGCCGGCACCTCGATGCCGTAGCGGTCGAGGATGGCCAGCGCGTCGGCGCAGGTGGTGGCGTCGGGCACGGTGGGGCCGCTGGCGATCACGGCCGGGTCGTCGCCGGGCACGTCGCTGATGGTGAGCGTGACCACGCGCGCCGGCGCGCAGGCCGCCGCGAGCCGGCCGCCCTTGATGCGCGACAGGTGCTTGCGCACGCAGTTCATCTCGCCGATGTGGGCACCGCTGTCGAGCAGCTGCTTGTTGATGCGCTGCTTGTCGGCCAGCGTGAGGCCCTCGGCCGGCAGCACCAGCAGCGACGAGCCGCCGCCGGAGATGAGGCACAGCACGAGGTCGTCGGCCGTGAGGCCTTGCGTGAGCGCCAGGATGCGCTCGGCCGCCTGCTGGCCGGCCGCGTCGGGCACGGGGTGCGCGGCCTCGACGAGCTCGATGCGCTGCGGCACGCCTTCGGGGCGCGGCGGAATGTGGTCATAGCGCGTGACGACCAGGCCCGACAACGGGGCGTCGGCCGGCCACAGCGCCTCGAGCGCCTGCACCATCGAGCCGCCGGCCTTGCCGGCGCCCAGCACCACGGTGCGGCCCTTGGGCGGCTGGGGCAGGTGGGCGCCCAGCGTGGACAGCGGCAGTGCGCGGTCCACCGCCACGCGGTACAGGTGTTCGAGGAAGGCGCGCGGGGCTTCGCGCGGATCGGGAGCTGTTGCTGAGGGCGAGGTCGATGCGGTCATGGCTTGCGTGTTGTCTCCATTCGGCGATTGTGCGACGACCGGTGGCCCGCCCTCGCAGGCCACGGTCTTCTAGTTCGTCTTGGCGCCGGCCTGGAACCAGCGGCTGATGAGCGCCCGCTCTTCGTCGGTGATGTTGGTCGCGTTGTTCATCGGCATGATCTTGGTCACCACGACCTGCTGGTAGATCGCCTGGGCATGCGCCGTCACCTGGTCGGGCGTGTCGACGCGCACGTTCTTCATCTGCACGGCCGCGCCGTGGCACATGAAGCAGCGCTGCTCCAGCACCTTCTGCACGTCCTGGTAGGCCACGGCGGGCGCGGCCTGGGCGGCGGTGGCCGCCACGGGTGCGGCCGGCTCGGGCTTCATCCACACGATGGTGAGGCCCAGCACCGCGATGCCGACCATGGCGTAGGGCAGCGGGTTGCCCGCGTTGCCCAGCTTGAAGCGGTGGCGCACCACGAAGAACTGCCGGATGGCCGCGCCGCCGAGCATGATCAGCAGCAGCACGATCCAGTTGTACTTGTGCGTGTAGGTGAAGCTGTAGTGGTTGCTCAGCATCGCGAACAGCACCGGCAGCGTGAAGTAGGTGTTGTGCACGCTGCGCTGCTTGCCGCGCTGGCCGTGCACGGGGTCGACCGGCCGGCCTTCGCGCAGCGCCTTCACGTTCTTGCGCTGGCCCGGGATGATCCAGAAGAACACGTTGCCGCTCATGGTGGTGGCCATCATGGCGCCCACCAGCAGGAAGGCCGCGCGGCCCGCGAACCACTGGCAGGCCAGCCAGGTCGCGAAGGCGATGAAGACCGCGATCAGCACGCCGACGATGGTGTCGCCGTGCTTGCGGCGCCCGAAGATCTGGCAGATGCCGTCGTAGACCATCCAGAACACGACGAAGAAGGCCAGCGCCACGGCAATGGCGGCGCCGGGCTGCCAGTCCATCTTGCTCTTGTCGATGAGGTACGTGCTCGCGTTCCACAGGTACGACATCGTGAAGAGCGCAAAGCCCGTGAGCCACGTCGAGTAGCTCTCCCAGTACGACCAGTGCAGATGGTCAGGCAGCTTCTTGGGCGCCAGCGCGTACTTCTGGCTGTTGTAGAAGCCGCCGCCGTGCACGGCCCATTGCTCGCCGCCTACGCCCTTGTCGAGCGATTCCTGGTCCTGCGGCTTCTCGAGGCTGTTGTCCAGCATCACGAAGTAGAAGGAGGCGCCGATCCAGGCGATGGCGGTGATGACGTGGACCCAGCGCAGCAGCAGGTTGGCCCAGTCGAGGTAGTAGCTTTCCATATAGCGCTCTCTCAACCCTGTTGGCGCGTGGGGGCGCCAAGGAGGGGTTTCAGCCTGCTCACCACCGCGGGCGCTGTAAGCAGAGAAAGTGCCGCGAACGCAGGTCCGTTGAAAAGGACCTCGCTCCGCTGCGGCTTGTTGTGGACCGAAAGTGTATACAGTTTTGGCACGAGGCGGGATGCTATTTGCGGCGTCGCCGCCAAGGGAAAACCCTGTTCAGCCCAGCGATTGCAACAACTGTGCCGCCACGGCGACCGCGATCACCTCGGGTTCCTTGCCCGTGATGCCGGGCACGCCGATCGGGCAGGTGACGCGCGCCAGCTCGTCGGCCGTGAAGCCGCGCGCCTCCAGCCGGTGGCGGAAGGTGGCCCACTTGGTCTTGCTGCCGATGAGGCCGATGTAGGGCAGGTCGTTGCGCGCGCGCAGGCGCTTCAGGCAGGCGATGACGATGTCCAGGTCTTCGGCGTGGCTGAAGCTCATGATCAGCACGCGGCTGCCGGGCGCGAGCGCGGCCACCGCATCCTGCACGGGCTCGGAGTGCTCGGTGTCGATCTGTGCGGGCAGTGCGTCGGGGAACACGCCGTCGCGGCTGTCGATCCAGCGCACCGAGAACGGCAGCACGGCCAGCAGGCGCGCCAGCGCGGCGCCCACATGGCCGCCGCCGAACAGCGCCACGGGCTCGAGCTGCGCGACCAGTTCCTTTTGCAGCGCGGGCGCGTCGGCCGCGCCGATGCGCCGGTAGGTGAGGAACATCACGCCGCCGCAGCACTGCCCCAGGCTCGGGCCCAGCGGGTAGCGCTGCACGCCCTCGAGGCGGCGGGTGCCGGCCAGGATTTCGCGCGCTTCCTGCGTGGCCTGGAACTCGAGCTGCCCGCCGCCGATGGTGGCCGTGAGGCCGTCGGCCCAGACGGCCATCCAGGTGCCGGCCTCGCGCGGGGCCGAGCCCTGCGTCGATTCGACGCGCACCAGCACGGCGTCTTCATGGCGAAGACGCATCAGCAATTGATCGACCGCACCGTTCATGCCCGAAACCTTCGGTTGCCGAGGCAGCAACAACTCACGGTATAACCCCGGCGATGATGACGAACCGCCAGCTTACGCCGCGCCGCCTCGCCTGGGCCGCCACTGTTCTTTCCGCCTTGTGGCTCGCCGGCTGCGGCTCGACGGGCTCGGTGCCCGGCCAGCTGAGCGGTGCCAGCAGCGCACAGGGCAGCGGGCCCGCGCCGCGTGCCTCCAGCGCGACCACCGCGCGCGAGTACCGCCGCGACGCCGCACGCCACATCTACAACGCCAACGCCTCGCGCATCTACAAGGGCCAGATGCCGCCCCTGCTGTACGCGGTCGGCACGCTGCAGGTGAACCTGGACACTGGCGGCAAGGTGGTCTCGATGCACTGGCTGCGCGCGCCCAAGCACGCGCCCGAGGTGATCGCCGAGATCGAGCGCGCCGTGCTGCAGGCCGCGCCCTTCCCGCCCGCCCAGCGCCTGGGCGCGGTCACGTGGACCGACACCTGGCTGTGGGACAAGAGCGGGCGCTTCCAGCTCGACACCCTGACAGAGGGACAGCAACAAGGGGACTGACCTCAGGAGCCCCGATAGGTGGAGTAGCTCCACGGGCTCACGAGCAAGGGCACGTGGTAGTGCTGGTCGGTGTGCGCCACGCCGAAGTCCAGCGCCACCTTGTTCAGGAAGTTCGGCTCCGGCAGCGTCACGCCGCGGGCCTTGAAGTAACCCGCCACATCAAACACCAAGCGGTAGGTGCCGACCTTGATCGAGTTGTTGTCGTAGAGCGGGCCGTCGCTGCGGCCGTCCGAATTCAGCGTGAAGCGCTTCACCAGCGTCGCGGCGTCGCCGTCGGTGGTGTACAGCGCCACCTCCATGCCGGCCGCGGGGCCGCCGTGCATCGTGTCCAGTACGTGAGTGCTCAAGCCCATGGGGCCTCCTTCAAAGGGTGTCGGATCGGTGAGATCGGGGTGCGGGAAATTCCAGTGGACAAAAGTGTATACAGTTACCGGCTTTGGGTCTATCATGAAAAACATGGAGTCCTCCACCACCCGTTCGATCGTCGATGCCCTCACGAAGGCCATCGTCGAGCACCGCCTTCAGCCCGGCACCAAGCTCGCCGAGCAGAAGCTGGCCGACCACTTCGGCGTGTCGCGCACCTTGGTGCGCCAGGCGCTGTTCCAACTCTCGCAGAACAAGCTGATCCGGCTCGAGCCGGCGCGCGGCGCCTTCGTGGCCGCACCCGCCGTCGACGAGGCCAAGCAGGTGTTCGCCGTGCGCCGCATGCTCGAGGCCGAGATGACCCGCGCCTTCGTGCGCAGCGTCACGCCCGCCAAGATCAAGGCGCTCAAGGAGCACGTGGCGCTCGAGAAATCGGCCGTCGGCGGCGAAGACGTGTCGGGCCGCACCGAACTGCTGGGCGACTTCCACGTGCGCATGGCCGAGCTCATGGGCAACCAGGTGCTGGCGCAAATCTTGGGCGAGCTGATCTCGCGCTGCGCCCTCATCACGCTCATGTACCAGAGCACCAGCGCGGCCGAGCACTCCAACGACGAGCACGCCGACATCGTGAAGGCGCTGGCCGCGCGCGACGAAGAACTCGCCGTGCGCCTCATGACCGAGCACCTGGAACACGTCGAGGCCAACCTCACCTTCGACCGCAAGGTTCCCACCAACGACATATCCCTCGCGCTGTCCTGATCCACACCATGACCGTCTACGACACCACCCTGCCCTACCCGCGCGACCTGATCGGCTACGGCCGCAACCCGCCCCACGCCCGCTGGCCCGGCGGCGCGCGCGTGGCGGTGCAGTTCGTCCTCAACTACGAAGAAGGCGGCGAGAACGCCACGCTGCACGGCGACGCGGGCTCCGAGCAGTTCCTTTCCGAGATGTTCAACCCGGCGAGCTTCCCCGACCGGCACATCAGCATGGAAGGCATCTACGAGTACGGCTCGCGCGCCGGCGTGTGGCGCATCCTGCGCGAGTTCGAAAAGCGCGGCCTGCCGCTCACCGTCTTCGGCGTGGGCATGGCGCTGCAGCGCTACCCCGAGCTCACGGCCGCCTTCAAGGAACTGGGCCACGAGATCGCCTGCCACGGCTGGCGCTGGATCCACTACCAGAACCTCGATGAAGCCACCGAGCGCGAGCACATGCGCCTGGGCATGGAAGCGATCGAAAAGCTCACCGGCGAGCGCGCCCTCGGCTGGTACACCGGCCGCGACAGCCCGCGCACGCGCCGCCTCGTGGCCGACTACGGCGGCTTCGAATACGACAGCGACTACTACGGCGACGACCTGCCGTTCTGGATGAAGGTGCAGAAGACCGACGGCAGCGTCGTGCCCCAGCTCATCGTGCCCTACACGCTCGACTGCAACGACATGCGCTTTGCGCTGCCGCAGGGCTACTCGCACGCCGACCCGTTCTTCCAGTACATGAAGGACACCTTCGACGCGCTGTACGCCGAAGGCGACCCGAACGGCGACGACAGCCCCAAGATGATGAGCATCGGCATGCACTGTCGCCTGCTCGGCCGCCCCGGCCGCATCACGGCGCTGCAGCGCTTTCTCGATCACATCGCCACGCACGACAAGGTCTGGGTCTGCCGCCGCGTCGACATCGCACGCCACTGGAAGCAGGCACATCCTTTCGAAGCCGGAGCCGCATCATGAGCACCCCTCTCCTCACCCTTGCCCAACTCAACGCCGCGGGGCCGGCCGCTGCCGTCGCCATGCTCGACGGCGTGTACGAACACTCGCCCTGGATCGCGCAGCGCGCGCTGGTGCAGCGCCCCTTCCGCTCGCTCGCGCATCTCAAGCACGCGCTGGTGCAGGCGCTGGCCGCGTCGTCGGCCGACGAGCAGATCGGCCTGATCCGCGCCCACCCCGAGCTCGCCGGCAAGGCCATGGTCAGCAAGACGCTCACCGCCGAGTCGACCAACGAGCAGAACAAGGCCGGCCTGACCGACTGCACGCCCGAAGAGTTCGCGCAGATCCAGAAGCTCAACGCCGACTACAACGCGAAGTTCGGCTTCCCGTTCATCCTGGCCGTGCGCGGCCCGCGCGGCACGGGCCTTGCCAAGCGCGAGATCATCGAGACCTTTGCGCGCCGGCTGCACAACCACCCGAGCTTCGAACTTGGCGAGGCGCTGCGCAACATCCACCGCATCGCCGAGATCCGCCTGAACGACAAGTTCGGCGCCGACATCACGCTCGGCAACGACGTGTGGGACTGGCAGGAACAGCTGTCGGTGCACACCGACCCCGGCTATGCCGAGAAGGGCCAGCTCACCGTCACCTACCTGACCGACGCGCACCGCGCCTGCGCCGCGAACATCTCGGGCTGGATGCGCGACTGCGGCTTCGACTCCGTGCACATCGATGCCGTGGGCAACGTGGTCGGCCGCTACGAAGGCGCCACGCCCGACGCCAAGACCCTGCTCACCGGCTCGCACTACGACACCGTGCGCAACGGCGGCAAGTACGACGGCCGCCTGGGCATCTTCGTGCCCATGGCCTGCGTGCGCGAACTCAAGCGCCAGAACCGCCGCCTGCCCTTCGCCTTCGAAGTCGTCGGCTTCGCCGAAGAAGAAGGCCAGCGCTACAAGGCCACCTTCCTCGGCTCGGGCGCGCTCATCGGCCACTTCGACCCGCGCTGGCTCGACCAGAAGGATGCCGACGGCATCACCATGCGCGAGGCCATGCAGCACGCCGGCCTGAAGGAAGAAGACATTCCGAAGATCCAGCGCGACCCGGCGCGCTACCTCGGCTTCGTCGAGGTGCACATCGAACAGGGCCCTGTGCTCACCGAGCTCGACCTGCCGCTGGGCATCGTCACCTCCATCAACGGCAGCGTGCGCTACGTGGGCGAAGTCATCGGCATGGCCAGCCACGCCGGCACCACGCCCATGGACCGCCGCCGCGACGCCGCCGCGGCCGTGGCCGAACTCATTCTCTACACCGAGCAGCGCGCCGCCAAAGACGGCGACTCGGTCGGCACCGTGGGCATGCTCGAAGTGCCCAGCGGCTCGATCAATGTCGTGCCCGGCCGCTGCAAGTTCAGCCTCGACCTGCGCGCGCCCAACAACGCGCAGCGCGACGCACTGGCCAACGACGTGGTCGCCGCGCTGAAGGACATCTGCGAACGCCGCGGCGTGCGCTACGAGCTCGAGGAAACCATGCGCGCCGCCGCCGCGCCGAGCGCACCGGCCTGGCAGCAGCGCTGGGAACAGGCCGTCGACGCACTGGGCATTCCGCTCTTTCGCATGCCCAGCGGCGCCGGCCACGACGCCATGAAGCTGCACGAAGTGATGCCGCAGGCCATGCTCTTCGTACGCGGCATCAACTCGGGCATCAGCCACAACCCGCTTGAGTCGAGCACCAACGACGACATTCAATTGGCCGTGCAGGCCTTCCAGCTCCTGCTGGACAACCTCGCCACCGAACAAGCCCACTGACCGCCCCCACAAGAACAACCACCATGACCGACTACGCCAAACTCGACGCCTGGATCGACGCCCACTTCGACGAGGAAGTGCAATTCCTGCAGCAACTGGTGCAGGTGCCCACCGACACCCCGCCCGGCAACAACGCGCCGCACGCCGAGCGCACCGCCGAGCTGCTGAAAGACTTCGGCCTCGACGCCGAGAAGCACGCCGTGCCCGCGCAAGAGGTGAAGGACTACGGCCTCGAATCGATCACCAACCTGATCGTGCGCCGCAAGTACGGCAACGGTGGTCGCACCGTGGCGCTCAACGCCCATGGCGACGTGGTGCCGCCCGGCGAAGGCTGGACGCACGACCCGTACGGCGGCGAGATCGAGGGCGGCAGCCTGTACGGCCGCGCCGCCGCCGTCAGCAAGAGCGACTTCGCCAGCTTCACCTTCGCGCTGCGCGCGCTCGAGGCCGTGGCCAAGCCCACCCAGGGCAGCATCGAGCTGCACTTCACCTACGACGAAGAGTTCGGCGGCATCCTCGGCCCGGGCTGGCTGCTCGAGAAGGGCCTGACCAAGCCCGACCTGATGATCGCGGCCGGCTTCAGCTACGAAGTGGTCACCGCGCACAACGGCTGCCTGCAGATGGAAGTGACCGTGCACGGCAAGATGGCCCACGCCGCCGTGCCCACCACCGGCATCGACGCGCTGCAGGGCGCCACCAAGATCCTGAACGCGCTGTACGCGCAGAACACGCTCTACCAGAAGGTCACGTCGAAGGTCGAGGGCATCACGCACCCGTACCTGAACGTGGGCCGCATCGAGGGTGGCACCAACACCAACGTCGTGCCCGGCAAGGTCGTGTTCAAGCTCGACCGCCGCATGATCCCCGAAGAGAACCCGGTCGAGGTCGAAGCCAACATCCGCCAGGTGATCGCCGATGCCGCCGCCGAAAGCGCGGGCATCACGGTCGAGATCAAGCGCATGCTGCTCGCCAACTCGATGAAGCCGCTGGCCGGCAACAAGCCGCTGGTCGACGCGATCCAGAAGCACGGCGGCGAGCTGTTCGGCGAACCCATCAAGGCCATGGGCACGCCGCTGTACACCGACGTGCGCCTGTACGTCGAAGCCGGCATTCCCGGCGTGATCTACGGCGCCGGCCCGCGCACCGTGCTCGAGTCGCACGCCAAGCGCAGCGACGAGCGCGTGGTGCTCGAAGACCTGCGTCGCGCGACCAAGGTGGTGGCGCGCACGCTGAGCGACCTGCTGGCCTGAACGCGCAGAAGGCGGCGGCTAAGTAAGCCGCGTGCCCTCATCCCCCGGCCCCTCCAAGGCGCCATGTCCCTCCCGGGGCATGGCGCTTTTTCTTTGCCCCGGCTCGTCCGCATCAGGGAATCTACGGATATATGATTCCTCGCATGGTCTTGATTGGGTTCAATTTTTGTATACAAATAACGCACCCATAAAGACGGCGCGAAATTTGCGTCAAAAAGTCCCTCATCCCAACCAAGTACGAGGAAAGACCATGAGCACAGTCGCCAGCCATGCCCCCGCGGGGGCCAGCGAAGCCGGCATCGCGCCGCACGCGGAATCGAACGCCCTCATCAAGCCGGGCTACGACCCGCGCCTGACCAACGAGGACCTCGCCCCGCTCAAGAAGCAGACCTGGGGGCAATACAACATCTTTGCGTTCTGGATGTCCGACGTGCACAGCGTGGGCGGCTACATCACGGCCGGCAGCCTGTTCGCGCTGGGCCTGTCGAGCTGGCAGGTGCTGGTGGCACTGCTGGTGGGCATCGTGATCGTGCAGGTCTTCTGCAACCTGGTGGCCAAGCCCAGCCAGGTGACGGGCGTGCCCTACCCCGTGGTGTGCCGCGCCTCGTTCGGGGTGCTGGGCGCCAACATCCCGGCCATCATCCGCGGGCTGATCGCGGTGGCCTGGTACGGGGTGCAGACCTACCTGGCCTCCGCCGCCTTCATGGTGCTGGCGCTGCACATGGCGCCGGGCCTGGCGCCGTATGCCGACGTGGCGCAGTACGGCTTCGTCGGCCTCTCGGCCCTGGGCTGGGTGGCGTTCATGGTCATGTGGGTGCTGCAGGCCTTCGTGTTCTGGCACGGCATGGAAGCGATCCGCAAGTTCATCGACTGGGCCGGCCCGGCGGTGTACGTGGTGATGGCGGTGCTGTGCGGCTGGCTGGTGTGGAAGGCCGGCTGGAGCAACATCGACCTGAACCTGGGCGGCATCAAGTTCCAGGGCTGGGACGCGCTGCCGGTGATGCTCTCGGCCATCGCGCTGGTGGTGAGCTACTTCAGCGGCCCGATGCTCAACTTCGGCGACTTCTCGCGCTACGGCAAGAGCTTCGACGCGGTGAAGAAGGGCAACTTCTGGGGTCTGCCCATCAACTTCGTTTTCTTCTCGCTGCTCACCGTGATCACCACGGCGGCCACGTTGCCCGTTTTTGGTGAACTGATCACCGACCCGGTGCACACCGTGGGCAAGATCGACAGCACCACGGCCGTGGTGCTGGGCGCGCTGACCTTCATGATCGCCACCATCGGCATCAACATCGTGGCCAATTTCGTGTCGCCGGCCTTCGACTTCTCGAACGTGGCGCCGCAGCACATCAGCTGGCGCACGGGCGGCATGATCGCCGCGGTGGGCTCGGTGTTTCTCACGCCCTGGAACCTTTACAACAGCCCCGAAGTCATCCACTACACGCTCGATGTGCTGGGCTCGTTCATCGGCCCGCTGTTCGGCATCCTGATTGCCGACTACTACATCGTGCGCAAGCAGCAGATCGACGTCGACGCGCTCTACACCATGAGCAAGCAAGGCAAGTACTGGTACAGCGGCGGCTACAACCCGAAGGCGATCCAGGCGCTGGTGCCCTCGGCCCTCGTGCCCATCCTGTGCGTGATGGTGCCGACGCTGCGCGGCGCCGCCAACTATGCGTGGTTCATCGGCATGGGTCTGGGCTTTGTCCTGTACGTGCTGCTGAACCGCAACAACAAGACCTGAAATAGAAAAGAGAAGGGACCGCGCCGTGCGCATCAAGATCATCAACCCCAACACCACCTGGAGCATGACCGAGAAGATCGGTGCCTGCGCCCGCGCGGTGGCGCACGCCGGCACCGAGATCGTGGCCGTGAGCCCGGCCATGGGGCCGGTCTCCATCGAGAGCCACTACGACGAGGCGCTGGCCGTGCCGGGGTTGCTGCAGGAGATCGCCGCGGGCGAGCGCGACGGCATCGACGGCTACGTGATCGCCTGCTTCGGCGATCCGGGCCTGAAGGCGGCGCGCGAGCTGGCGCGCGGCCCGGTGGTGGGCATCGCCGAGGCCGCGATGCACCTGGCCAGCATGATCGGCAGCCGCTTCAGCGTGGTGACCACGCTGGGGCGCACCATGGGCCAGGCTTGGCACCTGGCCGAGATCTACGGCATGGAGCGCTTCTGTGCCAACGTGCGCGCCTGCGAGCTGCCGGTGCTCGAACTGGAAGAGCAGGGCTCCAACGCCCGCGAGCGCATCGTCGACGAATGCCGGCGCGCGCTCGAAGAAGACGGTGCCGACTGCATCGTGCTCGGCTGCGCCGGCATGACCGACCTGTGCGCGCACATCGAGCAGGTGCTCGGCGTGCCGGTGATCGACGGCGTGGCCGCGGGCACCAAGCTCATCGAATCGCTGGTGGCCCTGAAGCTGCGCACCAGCAAGCGCGGCGAGCTGGCAAGGCCTTTGCCCAAGCCCATGATCGGCGCGCTCGAGGCCTTCACGCTCACGCGCTGAGCCACAATCGACGGATGCCCCGCGCCAGTTCCAAACCCCCCGTCCCTTCCGCCGCCCCCGTTGCCGCACCGGCCGAGAACGGCGCGGCGCCGGCCGACAAGAACAGTTCCATCGAAAGCATCGCCAACGACATCGCCACCGCGATCGTCGAGAAGCGCCTGCCGCCGGGCACCTGGCTGCGCGAAGAGGCGCTGGGCCGCGTCTACTCGGTGAGCCGCACCAAGGTGCGCGCGGCGCTCCTGATGCTGTCGAAGGACAAGCTCATCGAGATGATTCCCGACAAGGGCGCCTTCGTCTGCCAGCCCACGGTGGACGAGGCGCGCGAGGTGTTCGCGGTGCGCCGCATCCTGGAGCGCGAGGTGGTGCGCCTGTTCATCGCCAATGCGCGGCCACGTGACTATCAGACGCTCGAGCAGCACATCAAGTTCGAACGCACCGCGCTGCGCCAGAGCACCACCATGGGCACGGTGCGCGAGAAATTGCTGGGCGACTTTCATGTGGCGCTGGCCGAAGCCACCGGCAACCACACGCTGGCCGAGATGGTGCGCGAACTGGTGGCGCGCAGCTCGCTGATCGCGATGCTCTACCACTCGTCGAACGACCCGCACTGCTCGTCCGACGAGCACTCCGACTTCCTGCGCCTGTGCCGCAAGGGCGACGTGGAAGCGGCCGTGACCTGCATGATCGAGCACCTCGAACGCATCGAGGCCAGCCTCGAACTGGGCACCGAGAAGCCCGACCGCCAGCTCGACCTGGTGAAGGCGCTGCTGGCCTGAACCCGCGTCGCTGACGCACCCCACTCCCAACACCTGAGCGCCGGCCGAACCGCCGGATGCCCCGGCGCGCGCCTCCTACAGCGCTTCTTCGCCGGATTCGGGTTTACCTGAATCCGGATTGCCGCATAAATTGTATACAGTTTCGCGTACACAACTGGTGTGCGCGACGGCTCTGCGACGCGCATCACTGCTCCGTTCCCCTCGCCGCGCCAGGAGACAACGATGACGGCAGATTCCCTTTCCAGCAATGTCCATCCCGTGGACCAGCGCCTGCCTTCGGGCAAGCTCGCGGCCCTCGGCCTGCAGCACGTGCTCGTGATGTATGCGGGCGCCGTCGCGGTGCCGCTCATCGTGGGCCGTGCGCTCAAGCTCTCGCCCGACGAGGTCGCGCTGCTGATCTCGGCCGACCTGTTCTGCTGCGGCATCGCCACGCTGATCCAGGCGCTGGGCGCCACGCAGTGGTTCGGCATCAAGCTGCCCGTGATGATGGGCGTGACCTTCGCCTCGGTGGCGCCCATGGTCGCCATCGCCAACGCCAACCCCGGGCAGAACGGGGCGCAGTTGCTGTTCGGTGCCATCATCGGCGCGGGGGTGATATCGATACTGATCGCGCCATTGGTGAGCCGCATGCTGCGGTTCTTCCCGCCCGTGGTGACGGGCACGATCATCGCGGTCATCGGCATCAGCCTGATGCGCGTGGGCATCAACTGGATCTTCGGCAACCCCGTGGGCCCGACGGCGCCCGCGCTGGTCGACCCGGTGTACGCCAAGTGGCTGGCCGAGGTCACCTCGCCGGGCAGCTCGATTCCTGCGGTGCCCAAGGGCTTCGCGATCATGCCCACCGTGCCCAACCCCAAGTACGCCGACCTGTCGGGCTTCGGCGTGGCCGCGCTGGTGCTGGTGTCGATCCTCCTGATCGTGAAGTACGCCAAGGGCTTCATCGCCAACATCTCAGTGCTGCTGGGCATCGTGATCGGCGCGGTGGTGGCCTCGCTCACCGGCCTCATGACCTACGAAAAAGTCGGCAAGGCCGCCTGGGTCGACGTCGTGCTGCCCTTCCACTTCGGCATGCCGCTGTTCGACCCGATCCTGATCCTCACGATGACGCTCATCATGATCGTCGTGATGATCGAATCGACCGGCATGTTCCTCGCGCTCGGCGAAATGACCGACCGCAAGATCAGCCAGCAGGACCTGGCCAAGGGCCTGCGCACCGACGGCCTGGGCACGCTCATCGGCGGCATCTTCAACACCTTCCCGTACACCAGCTTCTCGCAGAACGTGGGCCTGGTGGCCGTCACCGGCATCAAGAGCCGCTACGTGTGCGTGGCCGGCGGCGTGATCCTGATCGTGCTGGGCCTGCTGCCGAAGATGGCCGCGCTGGTCGAGTCGCTGCCCACCGTGGTGCTCGGCGGTGCCGGCCTCGTGATGTTCGGCATGGTGGCCGCCACCGGCATCCGCATCCTGTCGGGCGTGGACTTCAAGACCAACCGCCACAACGCCATGATCGTCGCCGTGTCGATCGGCGTCGGCATGATTCCGCTGATCGCCCCCAACTTCAAGCAGTGGATGCCGCACTCGATCCACTCGCTGATCGAGTCGGGCATCCTGCTGGCGTCGATCACGGCCGTGCTGCTGAACCTGTTCCTCAACGGTGCGAAGCACGACGAAGAGGCGGTGATCGCGGCGGCCAAGCACGCCGACGCGCACTGAGCCGAACCGTGCGCTGACTAGATCATCGCCAACGGCGTCTTGCGCTTAGGCACCGGATAGATCCGGTCCAGCGCCGCCAGGGTCGTCGCATCGAGCTGCAGCTCGGCGGCGGCCCTGTTTTCTTTCAGGTGCGCGCTGCGCACCGCCTTCGGAATCGCCGCCACGCCCGGGCGCGCGATGACCGCGGCCAGCGCCAGTTGCGCGGCGCTCACGCCGTGTTCGGCCGCCAGCCGGCCCAGCGCCTCGTCGCCTGCCAGCGCGCCTTGGTCGATCGGGCTGTAAGCCATCAGCGGCATGCCGCGTTCGCGCTGCCAGGGCAGCAGGTCGAACTCGGGGCCGCGCTCGCCGAGCGACAGGTACACCTGGTTGGCCGCGCAGGCCGGGCCCTGGCCGATGAGCTCCGCCAGCTCCTGCATGTCGTCGGTGTCGAAGTTGCTCACGCCCCAGTGGGTGATGCGGCCGGCCGCGACCAGTTCGTGCATCGCCTCGACCGTGTGCGCCAGCGGGTGGTTGCCACGCCAGTGCAGCAGGTACAGGTCAATGCGCTCCAGCCCCAGCCGCGCCAGGCTGCGCTCGCAAGCCTGCCCCGTGCCGCGGCGGCTCGCGTTGTGCGGGTAGACCTTGCTGACGATGAAGAGCGCGTCGCGCTGCACATCGCCCGCGCGCAGCGCCTCGGCCACGGCCTGGCCGACCACGGTCTCGGCGCCGCCTTCGCCGTACATCTCGGCCGTGTCGATCAGGCGGTAGCCCAGGCCGATGGCCTCGCGCACCGCGGCCACCTCGGCCGCGCGGCGGGTGGCGTCCTCGCCCATGCGCCAGGTGCCGAGACCAAGAACCGGCATCTCGCCGCCGGTGGGGAGTGGAAGTGTTCGCATGGGCACGATGGTACGCAGGCCCTCGCGGCGGGTGCCCGGGTGCGGGCTTTCCGCCCCCGGCGCCTTCTAATTTTTCGAAGCTCAAGTCAGTTCGATGACCATCAATTGCTTATCTTCCGCCGTGTTCTGGCGTTTTTGCCTTCGCTTTTTGTCAATGCCCGGTGGGTGCCAACCCCCATCGCGCGCGCCCCACCCGCTCCTAGAATTTTTTGACGGCCCGGTGTCACAAGCGTCGGCGCTCTTATCGAAACGGTTCAGGAACAGGTTGAGTCAATGCAGCAGAAGCAAAAGCACAGGATTGCCGTCATTCCCGGAGACGGCATCGGCGTCGAAGTCATGCCCGAGGGCCTTCGCGTGCTCGACGCGGTCAGTCGGCGCTTCGGCATCGATTTCGCGTACGACCATTTCGACTGGGGCTCCGACCACTACGTGCGCACCGGCCTGATGATGCCGGCCGACTGGGCCGACAAGATCCAGGGCCACGACGCCATCTACTTCGGCGCCGTGGGCGATCCTGCCAAGGTGCCCGACCACATCGCCGTGTGGGGCCTGCTCATCAAGATCCGCCGCGACTTCGACCAGTACGTCAACCTGCGCCCCGTGCGCCTGATGCCCGGCGTGCCCGGCCCGCTGGCGCACCGCAAGCCCGGCGACATCGACTTTCTCGTCGTGCGCGAGAACACCGAAGGCGAATACACCTCGGTCGGCGGGCGCCTGTTCGAAGGCACGCCGCGCGAGATGGCGATCCAGGAAGCCGTGTTCACCCGCGTGGGCGTCGACCGCATCATCGACTACGCGTTCCAGCTCGCCAACCGCCGCAAGCGCAAGAACCTGGTGGCCGCCACCAAGTCGAACGGCATCTCGATCACCATGCCCTACTGGGACGAGCGCCTGGCCGAGATCGCCACGCGCTACCCCGACGTGGCCACGAGCAAGTACCACATCGACATCCTGTGCGCGCACTTCGTGCAGCACCCCGACTGGTTCGACGTGGTCGTGGCGTCCAACCTGTTCGGCGACATCCTCTCCGACCTGGGCCCGGCCTGCACCGGCACCATCGGCATCGCGCCCAGCGCCAACCTGAACCCCGAACGCAAGTTCCCGTCGCTGTTCGAACCCGTGCACGGCTCAGCGCCCGACATCGCGGGCAAGGGCATCGCCAACCCCATCGGCCAGATCTGGTCGGCCGCGCTCATGCTCGACCACCTGGGCGACAACGACCCCGTGTACGCACAGGCCTCGGCCGCCGTGCTCTCGGCGATCGAGACCGTGCTCAGCGAAGGCCCGCGCACGCGCGACATGGGCGGCACCGCCAACACGGTGGACGTGGGCCGCGCGATTGCCGAGTGCATCGCTTCGGCATGACGCCTCCCGGCCTTCCTTGTCGCGTTGGAAAAAACGCGCTGCGTCCCGGTGCCCAGGGCACTGGGTGCTTCCCGCAGCGAAATAAAGGAGGAGCCCGAAGGGCGGGGGACATTCGCGGAGGGAAGTACCCGGTGGCCTGGGCACACGCCCTGAACAGCGACAAACAACGGAGCCACTGAACCATGGGCCTGTTCCTGCTCAAGCGCACCTTGACGCTCATCGGCACGCTGATCGGCGCGTCCGTCATCGTGTTCCTGGTGCTCGAAATTCTCCCGGGCAATGCCGCGCAGATGCTCATGGGCCCCGACGCCTCGCCCGATGCCGTCGCCGCCCTGGCCACCAAGCTCGGCCTGGACCAACCCGCCTGGACCCGCTACTGGCACTGGATCGGCGGCCTGCTCACCGGCAACCTCGGCGACAGCTACGCCTACAGCTCGCCCGTCATCGACCTGATCCTCGAGCGCCTGGCCCTCACCGTGCCGCTGGCCGTGATGGCGATGAGCCTGACCGTCGTGATCGCATTGCTCGTCGGTGTGACCGCCGCCGCGCGCCACAACAAGCTCGGCGACGTCGGCCTCATGGGCATGGCCCAGGTCGGCATCGCCATCCCCAACTTCTGGTTCGCCATCCTGCTGATCCTCGTGTTCTCGGTGCAGCTGCAGTGGTTCTCCGCGGGCGGCTTCGAGGGCTGGGGTGAAGGCATCTTCGCGGGATTGAAATCGCTGCTGCTACCGGCGCTCTCGCTTGCGGTGGTGCAGGCCGCGATCCTCGCGCGCATCACGCGCTCGGCCGTGCTCGAGGTGATGCGCGAAGACTTCGTGCGCACGGCGCGCGCCAAGGGCGTGTCGCAGCGCATGGTGCTGTGGACCCACGTGCTGCGCAACGCGATGATCCCCGTCATCACGGTGATGGGCATGCAGTTCTCCGAACTGCTGGCCGGCACCATCGTGGTGGAGAACGTGTTCTACCTGCCCGGGCTGGGGCGCCTGATCTTCCAGGCCATCAGCAACCGCGACCTGATCGTGGTGCGCAACTGCGTGATGCTGCTCGCGGCCATGGTGGTCATCGTGAACTTCGTGGTCGACGTGCTCTATGCCGTGATCGACCCGCGCATCAAGGCGAGCGACGTATGAGCGCCATCCTCTCCCCTTCCGTGCCCGCATCCGCCGCGCCCCTCGCGCCCGGCTTCTGGCGCCGCGCGGTCAAGCACCGCAGCTTCGTCATCGGCGGCGTGTTCGCGCTGCTGCTGTTGCTGGCGGCCTTGCTCTCCTTCGTCTGGACGCCGTGGTCGCCCTACGCGATGGACATGGCGAACAAGATGCAGGGCCCTTCGGCCACGCACTGGCTCGGCACCGACGCGTTCGGTCGTGACGTGGCCTCGCTGCTGCTCGTGGGTGCGCGCGCCTCCATCCTCGTGGGCGTGATTGCCGTCGGCATCGGCCTCGTCGTCGGCACCGCGCTGGGCCTGCTCGCTGCAGCAAGACGCGGCTGGGTCGAGGAAGCGGTGATGCGCCTGTCGGACTTCACGCTCGCCTTCCCCGCGATCCTGTCGGCCATCATGATGACCGCCGTGTTCGGCGCCGGCATCGTCAACGCGATCATCGCGATCGGCATCTACAACATTCCGACCTTCGCGCGCATCACGCGCGCCTCGGCCAACGCCATCTGGTCGCGCGAGTACGTGGCCGCCGCACGCGCCTGCGGCAAGGGCAGCTTCGCGATCACGATGCAGCACGTGCTGCCCAACATCTCGGCCGTGCTGATCGTGCAGATCACCATCCGCTTCGCCATCGCGATCCTGGCCGAAGCCGCCCTCTCCTACCTCGGCCTCGGCACGCAGCCACCGCAACCGTCGTGGGGCCGCATGCTCAGCGAAGCCCAGACCCTCATGTTCCAGCAACCGCTGCTGGCCGTCTTCCCCGGCATGGCCATCGCCTTCGCGGTGCTCGGCCTGAACCTGCTGGGCGATGGTCTGCGCGACCTGCTCGATCCGCGCCTGGCCCGCGCAAGGTAGACCGCCATGCCCCTCCTCGAAGTCAACGACCTCCACATCGGCCTGCAGACCCAGCGCGGCCCGGCCGAAGCCGTGCGCGGCATTTCCTTCTCGCTGGAGCGCGGCGAAACGCTGGGCATCGTCGGCGAATCAGGCTGCGGCAAGTCGATCACCGTGATGTCGCTCATGGGCCTGCTGCCCTCCACCGCCAAGGTCACGGGCAGCATCAAGCTCGACGGCCAGGAACTCGTGGGCCTGCCCGAAAAGCAGATGTGCCAGCTGCGCGGCAACCGCATCGGCATGATCTTCCAGGAACCGATGACGGCGCTGAACCCCGTGCACACCATCGCGCGCCAGGTCGGCGAACCGCTGATGCTGCACCGCGGCCTCACCAAGGCGCAGGCGCGCAAGGAAGCGCTCGACCTGCTCGACCGCGTCGGCATTCCCGATGCCGCCTCGCGCCTCGACGCCTACCCGCACCAGTTCTCCGGCGGGCAACGCCAGCGCATCGGCATCGCGATGGCGCTGGCCTGCGGACCTGACCTGCTGATCGCCGACGAGCCCACCACCGCGCTCGACGTGACGATCCAGAAGCAGGTGCTCGACCTGATCCAGGGCCTGGTCGCCGAAATGGGCATGGCGCTGATCCTCATCTCGCACGACCTCGGCGTGATCGCCAGCAGCGTGCAGCGCATGCTCGTGATGTACGGCGGCAGCGCCGTGGAAAGCGGCCCGACCGAGACGGTCTTTGCCGACCGTGCCCACCCCTACACGCGCGGCCTGTTCGCCGCGCGCCCCGCGCTCGGCGCCGTGCGCGCGGGCCGGCTGCCCACCATCCGCGGCAGCGTGCCCGAGCTGGTCGACATTCCGCGCGGCTGCGGCTTCGCGGGCCGCTGCGACTTCACGACCGACGCCTGCCACACCACGAAACCGCCGGTGGCGCGCCAACCCAACGGCCATGCGGTGAGCTGCCTGCACCTCGACGCCGTCGCCGTGCACGCCACGCTGGCCGCCGCATGAGCACCCCGATGACTTCGACGTCTTCCTCTTCGACCCCGCTGCTGCAGGTGACCGACCTCGTACGGCATTACGCCTTGCCGCGCGAAAAGCTCTTCGGCCCGCCGCCCACCGTGAAGGCGCTCAACGGCGTGAGCTTCGAGGTGCAGGCCGGCAAGAGCGTGGGCATCGTCGGCGAATCGGGTTCGGGCAAGTCGACCATCGCGCGCCTCGTGATGGCACTGGACACACCGACCTCGGGCAGCGTCGCGCTCGAAGGCCGCAACCTGCATACGCTCTCGAAGGCTGAGCTGCGCACCGCGCGGCGCGACTTCCAGATGGTCTTTCAAGATCCGTACGGCTCGCTCGATCCGCGCCAGACCGTCGCGCGCATCGTCGCCGAACCGCTCGAAGCGCTGGCCGAAACGCGCCGCGCCGAGCAGCGCGAACGCGCCGCCGAAGCGCTCGCGGCCGTCGGCCTGCGCACCACCGACCTCGACAAGTACCCGCACGAGTTCTCCGGCGGCCAGCGTCAGCGCATCGCCATCGCACGCGCGCTCATCACGCGCCCCAAGCTCATCGTCGCCGACGAACCCGTGAGCGCACTCGATGTGTCGGTGCAGGCCCAGGTGCTCAACCTCATGCAGGACCTGCAGCAGCAGTTCGGCATCAGCTACCTGCTCATCAGCCACGACCTCGCCGTGGTGAACCACCTGTGCGACGAGGTGTGCGTGGTGTTCAAGGGCCAGATCGTGGAACGCGGCCAGCCCGCCGAACTTTTTGCCCACGCGCAACACCCATACACACGCACCTTGCTGTCGGCCGTGCTGCACACGCCATCGCGGTAGGCCCGAACGGGTCGAACCGGCAGCCTCTTTTTTCTTCCAGGAGAACCCCCGAATGTTGAAGCGACGCACCCTCATGGGCACCGCCATCGCCGCCGCGATCCCCGGCGCCTTCCCGCTGTTCGCGCAGGCCCAGACCGGCAAGAACATGCTGACCATCGGCATGCCACTGGAACCGCCGGGCCTGGACCCGACGATCGCCGCCGCCTCGGCCATCGCCGAGATCGCGCACTACAACATCTTCGAAACGCTGACCAAGATCAACGCCGACGGCAGCGTGACGCCGCTGCTGGCCGAAAGCTGGACCGTGTCGCCCGACCTGAAGACCCATACCTTCAAGCTGCGCAAGGGCGTGAAGTTCGAGAACGGCGAGGCCTTCGATGCGGCCGCCGTCAAGTTCAGCTTCGAGCGCGCGGCCGGCGAGAAGAGCACCAACAAGGACAAGCGCTTCTTCAGCGAGATCAGCCTGAAGACGCCCGACGCCGACACGGTGGTCATCACCACCGCGCAGCCCAACCCCGACCTGCTCTTCATGCTCGGCCAGGCCACCGCCTGCATCGTCGAGCCCAAGAGCGCCGACACCAACGCCACCAAGCCCGTGGGCACCGGCCCCTACAAGCTCGACAGCTGGCAGCGCGGCTCGGCCTGTTCGCTGGTGAAGTCGCCGACGTACCGCAACCCGGCGCTGGCCAAGGTCAACAAGTTCGTCTTCAAGTTCATGTCCGACTCGGCCGCGCAGACCGCGGCGCTGATGGCGGGCGACATCGACATCTTCCCGCGCGCCGGCACGCGCAGCGTGGGCCAGTTCCGCGCCAACCCGCGCTTCCGCGTGCTCGAAGTGGGCACGCGCAGCAAGGTGATCCTGGCGATCAACAACAAGCGCAAGCCGCTGGACGACGTGCGCGTGCGCCGCGCCATCCTGGCCGCCGTGGACCGTAACGTGGTGATCCAGGGCGCGGCCGACGGCTTCGGCAAGGCCATCGGCAGCCACTACCCGATCGGTGCGCCGGGCTATGTCGACACCACCGGCATCAACCCCTTCGACATCGCCAAGGCGAAGAAGCTGCTGGCCGACGCGGGCGTGAAGACGCCGCTGGAACTGCGCATGACGCTGCCGCCGCCTTCGTACGCACGCCAGGGCGGCGAGGTGATCGCGGCCCAGCTCGCGGCCATCGGCATCAACGTGAAGATCCAGAACGTCGAGTGGGCCCAGTGGCTCAGCGGCACCTTCGGCGGCGGGCACGACTTCGACCTGAGCATCGTGGCGCACGTGGAGCCCTTCGACCTCGTGAAGTACACCGAGCCCGACTACTACTGGGGCTACGACTCGAAGAAGTTCCGCGACCTGTACGCCTCGGTGCAGAGCGAGCCCGACGAGAAGAAGCGCAACGCGCTGCTCGGCGAGGCGCAGAAGATGCTCGCGAACGATGCCGTCAACGGCTTCCTGTTCCAGGCCGTGTTCCCCACGGTTGCGCGCAAGGAAGTGAAGGGCCTGTGGCCGAACATGCCGATCGTCGCGAACGACCTGGCTGCGATCTCGTGGGGTTGATGCGGCCATGACGAAACCTCTTTACGCCCTGAGCGTGCAGGAACTGCACGCCGCCTACGCCACCAAGGAACTCTCGCCGGTCGAGGTGACCCGCGCGGTCAATGAACGCATCGCGGCCTGCGAGCCGCAGCTGCGCGCCACCTGGCTGTTCCGCCCCGAAGCCGCGCTCGAACAGGCGCGCGCTTCCGAGGCACGCTGGCTCGCCGGCGCGCCGCGCGGCACGCTCGACGGCGTGCCCGTGACCATCAAGGAAAACCTCGCGACCGAGGGCGACCCGATGCCGCTGGGCACCGCCGCCTACGAACTCGTGCCGGTGACCTACGACTCGCCCCCCGCCGCGCGCCTGAAGGCCGACGGCACGGTGATGGTCGCCAAGACCACGATGCCTGATCTGGGCATGCTGTCATCGGGCCTGTCGAGCTTTCACGACCTCTCGCGCAACCCGTGGGACACCTCGCGCACGCCGGGCGGTTCCAGCGCGGGCGCCGGTGCGGCTGCTGCGGCTGGCTATGGCCCGCTGCATGTGGGCACCGACATCGGCGGCTCGCTGCGCCTGCCGGCGAGCTGGTGCGGCATCTTCACGCTCAAGCCCAGCTTCGGCCGCATTCCGCTGAGCTCACCCTACATGGGCCGCTGCGCCGGCCCGATGACGCGCACCGTGGCCGACGCGGCGCTGATGATGGCCTCGGTCGCGCAGCCCGACGACCGCGACTATTCCGAACTGCCGCCGCCCGTGATCGACTGGAACGCCTTCGAGGTCGATCCGTCGTTCCTCAAGGGCAAGCGCGTGGCGCTGCACATGGACGCAGGCTGCGGCCTGCCGCTCGATCCGCAGATCGCGCAGGCCGTGCGCGATGCCGCCAAACGCATCGAGGCGGCCGGCGCGCACGTCGAGGAAATCCCGGCCTTCATGACGCCGCAGATGCTGCAGGGCATGGACCACTTCTGGCGCATGCGCTCGTGCCTGGACATGCAGGCCATGAGCGCCGAACAGCGCGCGAAGATCCTGCCGTACATCCGCGAATGGGCCGAAAGCGCGGCCGGCTTCTCGGGCGCGCACGTCTTCGACGGCTACAGCCAGTTCGTCGCCACGCGCGCGGCCACGGTCGCCGCCACCAAGGCCTACGACTTCGTGATCTCGCCGGTGTCGCCGAACATGCCCGCGCCCGCGGACCATGCCTCGCCCACCAACGACCCGATGCGGCCGCTGGAGCACATCGGCTTCACGGTGCCCTACAACATGTCGGAGCAGCCGGCCGCGTCGGTCAACTGCGGCTACTCGACCGAAGGCCTGCCCATCGGCCTGCAGGTGGCCGGCCGCCGCTTCGACGACCTGGGCGTGCTGCAGTTCAGCCGCGCCTTCGAGCAGATTCGCGGCGCACAGAAACCCTGGCCTGAGCTGGCCTGAATTGATCTGACCCGCCACACGGAGACACACCTTCTCATGACCGCCACCCACTACATCGACGGCCGCCGCGTGGCGTCCGAAGGCAACGCCACCATCGACGTGATCGACCCGAGCGACGGCCAGAAATTCGGCGCCATCGCACGCGGCGCCGCCGCCGACATCGACGCCGCCGTGCGCGCCGCGCGCCAGGCCATGGGCGAGCACTTCGACGGCCCCTGGGGCGCCACCACGGCGCTGGAGCGCGGCCGGCTGCTCGCCAAGCTCGGCGCCGCCGTGATGCAGCACCACGAAGAGCTGGCCCAGCTCGAGGCGCGCGACACCGGCAAGGCGCTGCGCGTGGCGCGCAACGACGCGACCGCGCTGGCGCGCTACTTCGAGTACTACGCCGGTGCCTGCGACAAGCTGCACGGCGACACCCTGCCCTACGAGCGCGGCTACACCGTGCTCACGGTGCGCATTCCGCACGGCGTGACGGGCCACATCATTCCCTGGAACTACCCGATGCAGATCGCGGGCCGCAGCGTGGGCGCCTCGCTCGCCGCGGGCAACGCCTGCGTGGTCAAGCCGGCGGAAGACGCGAGCCTGTCGCTGCTGCGCCTGGCCGAGATCGCGACCGAGGTCGGCTTTCCGGCCGGTGCGCTCAACGTGGTCACGGGCTACGGCAAGGAAGCCGGCGCCGCGCTGTGCGCACACCCGGGCATCGACCACATCTCGTTCACCGGCTCGACCATGACCGGGCGCAGCGTGGGCCTGGCCGCGGCCGAGCGCCACTGCCCGGTGACGCTGGAGCTGGGCGGCAAGTCGCCGCAGATCGTGTTCGCCGACGCCGACCTCGACGCGGCCGAGCCTGTGCTGCTCAACGCCATCATCCAGAACGCCGGCCAGACCTGCTCGGCGGGCAGCCGCGTGCTGGTGGAGCAGTCGATCTATGAAGAAGTCGTGCAGCGCCTCGCCAAGCGCTTCACGGCCGTGCGCGCGGGCACGCCCGCCGAAGACCTGGACATGGGCCCGCTCATCAACGAGAAGCAGTTCCGCCAGGTGCGCGACATGGTCGCGACCGCCGAGGCCAGCGGCATGAAAGTGGCGGCGCGCGGCACCGTGTCGCCGCAGGCACCGTCCACCGGCTACTACCAGGAAGCCGTGCTGTTCCGCGATGTGCCGCATGACAGCGACCTGGCCCAGCGCGAAGTCTTCGGCCCGGTGCTGGCCGTGATGCCCTTTGCCGACGAGGCCGAGGCGGTGCGCCTGGCCAACGGCACGGACTTCGGCCTGGTGGCCGGCGTGTGGACGCGCGACGGCGCGCGCCAGCTGCGCATGGCGCACAAGCTGCATTGCGGCCAGGTGTTCGTGAACAATTACGGGGCGGCGGGTGGTGTAGAACTGCCCTTCGGCGGCGTGAAGTCGAGTGGCTTCGGCCGCGAGAAGGGCTTCGAGGCCCTGCTCGGCTTCACGACCCTCAAGACCATCGCCATCAAGCACGGATGAATTCATGACCACCACTGAACAGCAACCACAAACCTCGCGCAAAGTCGGCCTCGTCGGCGTCGGCCTGATGGGCCACGGCATCGCCAGCAACATCGTCAAGCATGGCCACCAGCTCACCGTGTTGGAGCACGCGGGCAACCAGCCGATCGACGACCTGCTGAAGGCCGGCGCCACCTCGGTCAAAGACGTGGCCACGCTGGCCGCGCAGGTCGATGTGCTGATCCTGTGCGTGACCGGCACGCCGCAGGTCGAGGCCGTGATGCTGGGCGACAACGGCGCGCTGAGCACGCTGCGCCCCGGCACCGTGGTCATCGACTGCTCCACCGCCGTGCCCGCCTCCACCGCCAAGGTCGCGCAGGCCGTGCACGCCAAGGGCGGTCGCTTCCTCGACACGCCGATGACCCGCACCGCCAAGGAGGCCGCCGAAGGCCGGCTGAACCTGCTGGTGGGTGGCGACGCCGAGGTGCTGGCCTCGTGCCTGCCGCTGCTGCGCTGCTTCGCCGAGAACGTCACGCACGTCGGCGATGTGGGCGCGGGCCATGCGATGAAGCTGCTGCACAACTTCGTGTCGCTGGGCACTGTGGCGCTGCTGTGCGAGGCCGCGGCCTGCGCGCAACGCGCCGGCGTGAAGCCCGAGGTGTTCGTGGACGTGCTCGCCAAGGGCGGCGGCAACGGCGTGGCGCTGGAACGCCTCAAGCCCAAGCTGCTGACGGGCAGCACCGATTCGCTGAAGTTCTCGATGGCGAATGCGAAGAAGGACCTGGGGTATTACAACGACATGGCGGAACAGTCGTCTTCGAGCCATGGCATCGCGCAGGCTGTGGATGCCTTGCTGGCGCACGGGGTCGAGGTCTTCGGGCCGGATCGCATGGTGCTGGATCTGGTCGAAGCGCTGCGCTGAAACTCTTCAGGGCGCGTGCACAGGCCACCGGGTACTTCCCTCCGCGAATGTCCCCCGGGCTTCGCCCTCCTCCTTGATTTCGCTGCGGGAAGCACCCGGTGTCCTGCGCACGATGGGCGTGGCTGTGGTGCTGGCCGTTCAGGCGCTGCGGCGAAGTGCCAGCCCCAACCCGCCTGACCGCGCCAGTGTTATTGGATGGCGCAAGCCAGTTCAGCGCGCACGGCGGCGAACACGGCTGCAGGATCTGGGGCACGCGATATCGGGCGGCCGATGACCACGTGCGTCGCGCCAGCCCCGATGGCCTGCGAGGGCGTCGCAGCCCGCGCGTGGTCATTCTTTTCATCGCCTGGGAGCTGCGTGCCTGGCGTCACGATCAGGGCATCGGGCGGCAGGATCTCGCGAAGCAGCCTCACCTCCAACGGCGACGAAACAACGCCATGGCAACCGGCTGCGGCGGCCAGACGGCCCAGCCGTGCGACCTGCTCTGGAACCGTCGAGGCGACGCCCACCTCTTTCAGATCCTGGTCACTCATGCTGGTGATGACGGTGAGCGCAAGCACCTTCAGTTGAGGGAACGGGCTCGCGGCCTCGACGGCCGAACGAAGCACGGCGGAACCGCCTGAGGCATGCACAGTCACCATCGACGCACCCAGATGTCCGGCTGCGGTGACCGAACCCGCCACCGAGCTGGGGATTTCCAGCAGCTTGAGGTCGAGGAAAACGCTCTTCCCCGCCTCTGCGAGCTCGCGGACGACCGAAGGTCCCGCCGCGGTCAGCAGCTGCAGGCCGACCTTGTAGTGCGTGGTCGCTGCGCCCAGCTGCTTCACGAGGTCCGCCGCCAATGCGGCGGCTGGGAAGTCGAGCGACACGATGATGCGGCTGTCCGTACTCATTGGCTTGTTCTCCATGCCGACGCCCCGTGCTCCGAGGGAACTCAGGCCTCCGAACGCTCCACGACCACCTCGCTGATCTGCACCATGGGTTGAATGTCCGTGTAGTTGGCGATGTCGCCCCGGATCTCCTCCTGGTGCTGGGCAGAGGCTGCCCGGTACGCGTCGACGGAAGTGCAGACGAAGTCGCACTTGGCGATGTACGCAGGGTCGGTGCCCACACCACGCCCCGAGATGCCCTTGTCCACCATGTAGTACAGGCACGCAGCGCCGAGCAGTCGTTTCATCATGGGCATGTGCCTCTCGCGGTAGTACGCGTGATCGAACCGCGCGCCTGCGGCGTAGGGGTACATGACACTGACCTTGATCATCGAGATTTCTCCTGGGGTTGCACGCTGGTTGACAGCCTCAAGCGGGGAATCGCGCGCCCGACGCTTCCAGAGGCAGGCGCAGCCCGTTCGTGAGGTAGCTGACGGTGCGATAGAAGCCCGCCAGCATCAGCAGTTCGATGATGGCTTCTTCGCTGAAGTACGTTCGCAACGCGTCCCACAGTCCATCGTCGATGTCGGCGTGCGCGTGCAAGGAGTCGCACAGGCGCAGAAGCACCTGGTCCTCGGCCGACCAGCAGGCATCGTTCGCCGAAGCCGTGACACTCGCCTGAACCTGCTCTGGCGTCAGGCCGGCGAGCCTCGAGAAGACCGCGACGTGGACGCCCCATTCGTATTCGGATTTGCACAATGCCGTTGTGCGGTGAATCACGACCTCGCGCTGTCGGATGCTCAGGTGGCCTTTGTCCAGCAACCCGCCGGCAAAGAACTTCTGAAACAGACGCGGGTCGCGTGCCAAGGTCGTGAACAGCCGCAAGGGGGGCTGTCCCTTCATCACCCTGTCGAGTGACCTGGAAATGTCCTCACCGAATGGTGGCGTTGCTGGCTCGATGCGTGCGGGCATGCAGACTCCTGATTCAAGGGCCACGCCATCGTAGGTCCGTTGCTGTATAAAGTAAAGCATGACGACACCTCGCATCGGCCACCCAGTTCGCGGCTCCACCACCGGCCGCCCCCTCATGGTCGCGCTGGACCTGCTGGGCCGGCGCACGGCGCTGCGCGTGCTCTGGGAACTTCGGGAGGGCTCGCTGACCTTCAGGGCCCTGCAGGACGCGTGCGAGACGAACACCCGGTTGCTCAACACGCGGCTCACTGAACTGAGGGAAGTCGATCTGGTCGAACATGCCGAGGGTGGCTATCGACTGACGGACGAAGGGCGGCGGCTTTCGAAGGCGCTGAAGCCGTTGTCAGCCTGGGCGGACCAGTGGGGGCGCGGAAAGCGATGAGAAGCGGAGCATCCGCGGCGAATGGCTCCGCCTATGATCAGAAACGTTTTTGTGGAGGAGCCTGTGACCGGCATGTTCGCGCTGCCCAGCCTGTCTCGCAGCTCGTGCGGGATGCATCGCGTCAATGCCTTGGAAAACCTATGAGAAAAATCTTTCCTCTCTGCGCCCTCGTGTTGCTGTCCGCCCTCTCGGGTCAGGCCCTCGCAGGTGCCAATACCGCACGACTGAAGTGCACCGGAAGTCACGCGGGGCAGGCACTCACCTTGGTGGGTGATGTTCCCGCCTCCATCGTGGAGGTCGATCTGAAGCTCTCCTATGGCGGGCAAACCATGCGCCTGGCTTCACCCCAGGCGGAAACCTCCGAGTCCACTGATTTCCGCCATGGCGTCTTCAGGTTGGAGGCTGCGCTGTCCGGTTCGAACAAGCTCCAGCTTCAAGCCAAGCCCAAGAGCATCAAGTACAAAGGCAGCATGGGTGCCGGCAAACTCAACGCCAGCTTTGGCGCCATCCTCAAGAATGCGCCCGAGCCCTTTCAATCCGCGCTGAAAGGGGCCGAGCTCACTTGCATCTATGCATACGAAGTTTGAGCGTGGGCCCACAAATCGTTCAAGCAGGCAAACAGCCGCCGCGCGTTCAACCGCGAGCGCCTCGGCGAACCGCGATGCCTGCGATGGAATGGCCTCCATCTGCGGCCACGACCCGAGGCTGAACCCTTGTTTCTTGCTCGCCCGATGAAGCGGCTGCGTCTCTTTGCCGCCCTGCTGTGGCTCGGCATCGCCCTCGGTCCGGCCCGCGCAGCGCCACCAACCTACCAGGCGCTGTACGCCAACCCGGAACGCGCGTTGCCGATGCAGCCGACCTGGCAACTGCAGCCAGTGGATGCACAGGCGCCACCGTGGGAAGACATCTTCACCTTCACCATCGGCATCGCCCCCAACCTGATCGAACGGGCGCGTTGGCTGAGCCTGAATCCGGGCAAGCACAGCGAGCGCGCCCCCGCGTTGTTCGACGCCCTCGACGGGCGCGTGCTTTTCCTTTCGCCGACGGCGCGCAGCTTCTGCGACGGCCGCTGGCAAGTCGTGCGGCAGGAATACATCTCCGTCAATCCCGCACTGCAGCCGCTGCACCGGGTGTGGCTGGTGGAGCGAAAGCCCGGCGGCGGACTGCGCACCACCACGGCCAACGGGCGCATCGATGCGCAAGGCCAGTGGGCCGTTCCGCCCGTGAGTTGCGATGGCAAGGACACGATCTCCGCCGACTCCCCCGCCGCCCTCTCTTACCTGATGCCCGAAGGATCCAGGCCCATGCCTTCCGAGCTGCAGGTGGACACGGTGTTCGCACAGCCCGGCCTGCGCGATGCACGGGGACAGTGGCGCCCCCCCGCCCCGCCGCGGGACATCACCACTGCACGGTGGATGGACTACAAGCGGCAGATGGTGACGCCTGGCTCCACCGGCTCGGGCCTGATCGACGCGCGAGGACGCATGGTGATCCCGTTCATCTTCGGCGAGCGGCCCGATGCCACAGCCCAGCGGCGCATCCAGCTGTGCACCGCCGCCGGGCTGGATCTGCAGCGCAACGCCGGCACGCCGCAGGTGTGTCGCTGGCAACGACTGCATGGCAGCAGCAATGCCGGCGCCGCGCTGCGGCCGGTCAAGGACGCGGTCACCGGCCGATGGGGCTACCAGAACGCGCGGGGCCAATGGGCGATCGCGCCGCAGTTCGAATCGGCGCGCCGGTTCCGTCATGGCTACGCCGTCGTCTCGGGTGCGTTCCCGGAGGACTGGCGGCCGCCCGGGTGGCAGGACGAACGGCCGATCATCCGGCAGTTCCACCGCGTGGGCCGCCATTGGGTGGTCGACGCCCTGGTGCGCAACGCGTCCACGGGCGGCGCGTGGGAATTACGCTATGGCCTGATGAACGATGCAGGGCAATGGCTTGCCGCCGTGCCGCAGCCCGCGCTGCACGTCACCGTGCTGGTTCCGCCCGGTGGCCGCAGCGGCCACTATGCCGAGATGCTGGCCAGCCACTTGCCCACCCTGCTGGGACGCAGCGTGCAGGTCGATCACGTGCCGACAGCCACCGAGGCCGACTATCGCCGGCTGATGACGGAGGGCGGCAACGAGAAGGTCTTGCTCGCGGCGTTGCGGCTGCCGCGCGGAGGCATCGAGGGCGTGCACCAGGCCGCGCCGATCGATGCGCTGATGCATTCCCTTCGCCCCGTCACGCTGCTGGCATCGGAGCCTCTGGTGCTGGCCATCGACAGCACGAAGGCCGACACGCTGGGCATCCGCAGCACGGACGACCTGCTGGCCTACGCACGGGCCCACCCGGGCAGCCTGCGCATCGGCACGGGCGACGACGGCTGGACGGGCCACCTCGCCTTCGGCCAGTTCCGCGCAGCGAGCGGCGTCGACGTGCAGCGCGTGGTCTTCAAGGGCATGTACCCCGACTCGGACGTCATTACCAAGGCGCATGCGGTGGACCTGCTGTTCGCGCCCGTGAACGGCGTGGCGGTCGCCGTGCGGCGCGGCCAGTTGCGTGTGCTGGGCACCACTGCCGACCCGGCGCACCCGCAAAGCTTCGAAGGTGTGCCATGGCCGACGCTGGGCTCGAGCGCGCCCTTGAGCGGCTACACGACCTACGACCACTTCAGCCTCTGGGCACCCGCGAATTCGGAGGCCGCGTCCAATCGCACCCTGCAGGAAGCCGTGGCCCAGGTGCTTGCCAAGCCCGAGGTGCGCAAGCAGCTGCAGGACCTTCGCGTGGTCGGCGGCGGCGGTTCGCCGGAGCGCCTGCTGGCGCTGGAAGACGAAGAGCGCGAACGCTGGATGCGTGCGCTTTCATCACCGGCGCGTTGAGGGCGTTGAGGGCGCTGCCCCGCACCATCACTCGAACCGTATCTCGGCCACGGTCGGCGCATTCGGCTCCCTGGTCCTGGCATTCGCAATGGCACCGTCTTTTTCGTTCCTGAACCAGTAGCGGCACCCGGTTCGAGAAATCATCGTCACGCACATCGAGCCGTCGGCGTTGAGAACCCATTTGCCCGACGCCTTGCCGGGCCCGCTCTGGTTGACGAAGTCGACGCGGCCATCCGTATAGAACTGCCAGCGCGAGACCATGCCGGTCGACAGATTGCTCGAGACGATGGGTTTGCCGATCAAGGTGCTCTCGACCTCGGCTTTGCTCAGGAACACGCGGCCATGGATGGGTGCGGGCTCCTCCGAGATGGCCGGCACGACGGCGATGCACAGCAGCGCACGGATGGCGTAACGGGTGAACATGACATGCCCCTCTGACGTCGCGCAGTCGGCATGCGTTCAGCCGAGCGCGTGCGTCCAAGCGCCTGATTGGCCTGTCGGTAACGCCCGATGGCGTTACATGGCATTAACTAAAAAGCGCTACTTTTCTGTGCGCCAGATCCAGCCGGCGTACGCGAACGAGGCCTGCTTCTTCCTGCGCGCCACGGCCACGCCGGGAGGCGGTGGCCCGAGGTCGAGACGAGGAAGGCGGCGTTCTTTTTCTGCGACGACACGGCTTGTGCTCCGATGGCCCCTCGGCAAGGTGGCCGAAGGGCGTTGTGGGTGGCCTACGCAAACTCCGTGGCAACGGCGCCGGCGACGGCGGAAGAGCATTGTGAAGGCAACTGTGCAGTGGCTTGTATGGCACTGTGTCGTGCGTACGGTGCCTGTAAACGGCCTGTCGATTTCGCGGGCCCGTTTCTTCTGCCTGCTGCCGTGAATCACAGGCGCTGCTTGCGTGCGAAGCGCGCCGGCCCCTGCACCGTCCAGCCACCGCCGGCCGGATCGAGGTCGCGAAGGCACTGCGTGAGCCCGTCGTCCAGGTCGAGGGTGACGCCGATCCGCCAATGCCCGGTGGCGCCGCGCTCCACCTGCAGCACGGCGAAGCCGTTGCCGGTGCCCACGGCCGCCGTGACCATGGTGGCGCCGAAGGCACCCGGCACGGCGCCGAGCTCGACCTGGCCGTCGAGCCAGAACGCGTCGGGCCGCGCATTGACGAAGGTCCAGGGTGCATACAGGCCCGAGGACACGACCGAGATCACCTCCACCGGCCCGCCCGCCGCCTGCAGCCAGAGGCTCGACACGCTCGACATGTGGCGGTCGCCCGACAGCACCACCACGTGGCGCGCGGTGGTGTCGCGCAGCAGTTCGAGCAGCGCGCGCTGCGAGGCCGGGTAGCCGCTCCAGTCGTCCATCCCCAGGCGTTGCGCCGGGTCGCCGAAGACCGCCGCGCGCGGCATCGGGAACAGCGCCACCGGCGACACGATGAACTTGGGCAAGTCGGCGGGCGCGGCCTCGAGCCACTTCTTCAGGTCGCCCATGCCGGCCTCGGCACGGATCGCCGCCTGGTCCAGCGGCGTGGCTTGCGCGTCCGTGCGCAGCGCCCGCCGCTGTCGCGTGCTGCGCGTGTCGAGCATGTAGAACGGAAAGCCGGCCGGCGCCATGCGGTAGTCGAAGGGACGCGGGTCGCGCTGCGGGCCGATGCCCCGCACCAGCTTGTGCTGCTGCGCGACGTAGCCGTCGAGCGCGGCGCGCACGGCCGGCGTTCGGTAGGGGTCGGGGCCCGGCTCCCAGTCGTCCATCACCTCGTGATCGTCGAGCAGCGGACAGGTCGGCAGCGAGGCCATCACCTGCCGCAGCGCCTCCAGCCTGAAGGTGAGCGCATAGGCCTGGCCGACGTCGTCGCCGCCGGCCGGCACGAAGAGCCCCGCGGTCTGGTCGACATACACCTGGTCGCCGGCCAGCACCAGCAGTTGCGGCTTGTGCGGTGGCGCGAGCACCTCGAGCCGCTGCGCGAGCCGCCGGTACGACGCCTGTGCGGGCACCCGGTCGACCAGGCCCGGCACGTACTGGCAACTGGCGAGCACGAAGCACAGCGAGGCCTGTGCGGGCTCGCCCTCGCGCTGCACGGCGCCGGTCCATGCGGGGTCGAGGCGCACCACGGCGCGCTCGCGCTGCGCGTCGGTGGCCGCGTCCAGTGTCTTCATCACCTGGTTGCGGATGGGCTCGATGGGTTCGTCCTGCGGCTGCGCGAACAGCCCGGCCGGCAGCCGCCGGCCCAGCACCTCGAGGGGGCCGCGCGCCATGGGCAGGTCGTCGTGCGCCGTCAACACCGCGAAGCCCTGGTAGTCGGCGAGCCGGTCGTCGAACAGGTCGATCTCCACCGCCTCCTGCAGGAGCTTTTCGCGCGTGGTCTCCAGGCCCACCATCCATGCGAAGTCGAAGCACCAGCGCCCGTCGCGGCGCCACGCGGGCACGAAGACCACGGCGCGCGCCGACACATGCGCAGGCGGCGGGCGCAGCGCCAGCCGGCAATGCAGCCGGCCCGCATTGTTCGCCGCGCGGCTCGCGTGACCGAGCCATGGGCCGGTCCACGGCAGGCTGGCCCGCCAGTCGGGCGGCACCGGATGGCCACGGCCGGGCTTGTGGTCGAAGGCTTCGAGGAAGCGCACGATGTGCGGGAACACGTCGATGCAGGCCTTCTCGCCGATCAGCGTGTCCTGGTGCCCGTAGTCGCCGAGCACCAGCAGCTGGTGCGGGGTACCTTCGCCGAGGAACAGGTCGCCCCCGGAAGGCTTCGAAGCGTCCGACGGCTCCGGCAGCTGCGGAGGTTCCCGCGGCAGGCCTTCGTCCTTGCCGAACACGCGCTTGAGCAACCAGAAGCTGTCGTACGAGCCGCGCCAGTCGAACACCGCGTTGCGCTGCCCGTGCAGCATGAACACCGGAAAGCCGAAGCGCTGGCCGACCTGCTCGAAGCCCACCGCATGGCCCTGCCCGCCGGCATCGGTCAGCACCTCTTCGCGGGCGTAGCTGCCGACCTGGGCGAGGCCGCGCACCTTCACGAAGCCGTAGATCGAATCGAGCGCATCGAGCGTGTCCTTGCCGATGTTGTGCAGCCGCATGGTCTGGCCGAAGATGGCGTCGGCCCGGTGCCGCACGGCCGCGAAGCCCGGCGCCTCGCGCAGACGCTGCGCCTCCCCGTCGTCGTCGGGGTAGGGAAAGGTCGCCAGCAGGCCGTCGACGAGCAGGCGCTTCATGCGCGTGAGCGTGGGTCGCGTGTCGAACTCGTCGATGCCGATGAACTGCTGCAGGTAGCCCGCCACATAGCCCCGGAAGCGGTTGAAGGCCGTGGCGCGCAGCAGCGGCCCCACCTGCGACAGCACCACCGCGCCGATGGAGGCATGCAGCTCCGGCAGGCGCAGCACCGCCACGCTGAACATGGCGGCGCCGATGCAATGCGCCACCACGTCGACCTGGACGGGCGCCGCTTCGTCGGGTGTCGCATATGCCGCCTGCACGGTGCGCAGGGCGTCCGGAATGTCGGTCTCGGCCACCTCGTCGAACGACCAGTAGCGCCGAGGCCGGTTCGGGAAGCCGATGCTGGTGCGCAGATCGAGCACCCAGACCTCGCGCCCGGCCGCGAGCAGGCTGTGCACCAGGTTGCCGGGGATGCTCCTGTGCGCGAAGGTGGAGCCGCTCGCGCCGTAGCCGTGGATCAGCATCACGGGCCGCGTGCCCGCGCGGCGCACCGGCGGGTGGTAGCGCGACAGCAGCCGCGGCGGCGCGCTGCCCGGGCCGGCCGCGGTGACGAGCTCGACCCGCTCGGGCCGCACGCCGTACACCTCACCGGGCAGGCGCTCCCAGTCGCGCTGCGGCGAGTCAGGCGGCGGCACGAAGTGCAGCAGGTGAACCTGCAGCACGATGCGCAGCACCCACAGCGCCAGCTCGGCCAGGTCCGCCAGCTGGTTGGGCATGTCCTGCTGGTGCTCGATGCGCAGCAGGGGTTGCAACGTCTCGACGAAGTAGGAAGGGTCCAGCACCAGACGGCCCAGCGGCTTCGGCGCATCGGGGCCGAGTTGATGCAGCTCGCCCTCGCTCAGCTGCCGCCACGGGTTGCCGCCTTCGACGAACGCGATGCGCTTGGTGAGCCGCAGCCGATCGCCCTCCTTCAGCGGCGCGCCGTGCGCGACGCGCGCCACCGTCCAGTCGTACTCGATGAGGCGCACCTGCCCCAGGTGCGAGCACAGCGCCAGCAGGTCGGCCATGGCGGGGCCCTCGAAGACGGCATCGTCCTCATCGATCGCGCCGCCGGCCGATGCGGCGCGCGCGTCCAGCAGGCTTTGCACCAGCGCCAGCAGCTTCTTGCGGGCCAGTCCGTGGCTGCGCAGGATGCGTTCGATGCTGTCGCTCTTCTCGCGCACCAGCATCGATGCGGTGCCGGTGCAATGCGCGACGGGCGCGTCGTCGCCCTTGCCGAAGCGCAGGACCACTACCGGCTGGGACAGCACGCGCGGCGTCGCGCGCAGGGTCGGCACGTCGAACGGCTCGAATTCGACTTCGGCGCTCAGCGCGAAGGCCTGGCCGTCGATGTGCACGCGGCCCGTCATGCGTTCGCGCAGCGAGACGCGCGTGGGCGCGGGCGCGCGGGGACGGGTCAGGTCGCGCCGCAACGGGCGCTGCGACGGCGGCGGCTGCGGCGAACCGGCCAGCGCCAGGCCCCAGTCCTCGGCCAGCACGGGCACCGCGCGCTCGGCCAGCGCGGCGATGGTGAGCGAGGGGTTGATGCCGAGCGACACCGGCACGATCGATCCGTCGAGCACCGCCAGGCCCGGCAGCAGCGACGGCACAGCAGAAGCACCCGCAGCGCCGTCGTAGACGCGGCCCCAGCTGTCGACGACGCCGCGCTCGCACCGGTCGGCCATGCGGCAACCGCCCAGCGGGTGCACGGTCAGCACCGAGCCCACGTCCTCCAGCTGGCCGACCAGGTCGGCAAGGCTGCCGAACGGCGGTATCGGTTTCCACAGCGGATTGGCCAGCACGCGCCCGCCGAGTCCGCCCGCGCCATCGTGGGCCGCATGCAGTGCGCGCATCTGCGCCTCGAACACGGGCAGTGCGGCCACCTTCGGCCACGCCACGCGCACCTGCGCGTCGGCCAGCACGGCGCCCTCGCCGCCATGACCGACGAAGCCGACCTGGCCGGCCGCCCCGTCGTCGCCCATCATTCCGTAGACCGGCGTGCGGCGCAGCATGTCGTCGTCCACGGCCAGCGGATCGCGCCCTTCGTCCGGCGCGTGCAGGTCGAGGTCCATGTGCGCGAGCGCCTGCAGCGCGTCGGTGGTGGTCACCACTTCGGCCAGCAGGCGGCGCAGCGGCGCGGGAATGGCGAACTCCTCGATCACCAGCGGGCGCTCGCCCTGCGTCGCGCAGGTGCGCAGCAACCCGGTGATGGTCGGCCCGATGCCGCGCTGCGCCGGCGCCTCGCCTTCGGGCGCGCTGGACAGCGCTTCGTCGCTCTGTGCCGCCGCCACCGCGATCATGTCGCCGTTGGCCGAGAAGCCGCGGCCCACCGCCAGCGAAACGGGCAGGCCCGGGCCCCTGGAGCGCAGCAGCAGCTCGGTGGAGCCCAGCGTGCCGGCAGCCACCACCACCCGCCGCGCGCGCACCACGTAGGGCCGGGCGTTGTCGGTGCGTGCCTTGCGCCGGTCGGTGAAGAAGAACTCGACGGCATAGCCGCCCCCTCCCGGCAGGGCCGCGATGCGGTGCGCGGTGCCGCCGGTGAACAGGCGTGCGCCCCGTGCATGGGCCAGCGCCAGGTAGTTGGTGTCCAGCGATTTCTTGGCGCGGTGGTTGCAGCCGCTCACGCAGTCGCCGCAGCGCAGGCAGCGGTGCATCGCCACCTGGGCCGGCGTGCGCGTGCCGTCGGCGAAGGCGATGGCGACATGGGCCTTGCCGCTCGCCGCATGCAGCCGCGCGCCGGCCTTCAGCAGGGAGTCGAGCTTCGACACGCTCTCGGGGATCTGCTCCGGCGCCAGCATGGCTTCGGCCTTGCCATAGCCCTGCGCGAGCGCGGCAAGGTCGAGGCCCTCCGGCCAGGCACCGCCCTCGAAGGCATCGGGCGTGGCGCGCTCCATCACCGCCGCATTGATGAGCGACCCACCGCCCAGCCCGTTGCCGAGCAGCGCATTCACCTCGCCGCCCAGGCGCAGGTCGAACAGCCCAGAGG
Source organism: Variovorax sp. GW822-FHT04A09 (assembly GCF_058801005.1). NCBI lineage: Bacteria > Pseudomonadati > Pseudomonadota > Betaproteobacteria > Burkholderiales > Comamonadaceae > Variovorax > Variovorax sp. GW822-FHT04A09. The sequence goes on from NZ_JBXAMV010000003.1 coordinate 327,406, forward strand.
CGTTGCCGCGCGCGGGCCGGCCGTCCTGCATGCTGAAGCGCACGTGCCCCGGCAGCTCGGCGAAGGTGGCCGGAAATTCGCCCGGCAGGTATTCGCTGCCGCGCTCCAGCACGTAGACCTTGATCGGCACGGCGCCCGGTGCGATGCCGGGCGCTGCATCCAGCGACAGCGCGCCCGCCAGCCGTGCCGCGGCCACCGCGCCGCCGTAGCCGCTGCCGATGACCAGCACATCGCAGTGCAGCGCGTCGGGCGGCGCCGCGGCGATCTCGCGCACCAGCACCTCGGCGCCCTGCGAGAGCAGGCGGTCGCCGGGGGCATCGTCATCGTCGCGGCCACCGTCGTTCATGTTCGGCTCCTCGCGGAATGGATCGCGGATTCAGGAATGCCCGATGGCTGCGGCCAGCGCGCGGCCGAGCGTCTGGTCGTCGACAGGTTTGCGCAGCAGCGGCAGCGCCTGACGCCGCGCCGCCTCGACCACCGCCGGGTCGGTGTCGGCAGTGACCATGACGATGGGCAGCGCCGGCTGTGCGGAGCGCTGCGCGCGCAGGCGCTCGACAGCATCGAAGCCCGAGACGCCGCCGCCGAGCCGCCAGTCGAGCACCACCGCGTCGGGCTCGTCGACCTGCGCCAGCGCCTCGTCGAGCGTGGCGGCGGACAGCACGCGGCAGCCCATCGCGCCCAGCGCGTTGAGGTAGGCGCCACGCACCATCGGGTCGTCCTCCAGCACCAGCACGCAGCGCCCGGCCAGGCTCCACGGCGCGCCGGCGCCCTCACCCTCGCAGCCGTCGGCACCGACAGGCGCGGCGCGCGGCAGCCGCAGGCGGAAGCAGGCGCCCGCGCCGAGGCGGGACTCGAGCTCGACCGGCACGTCCAGCAGCTCGGCCATCCGCCGCACGATGCCCAGGCCCAGGCCATGCCCCGCGGCAGGCGTGGTGCCGGAGCCCGACGCCTGGAGTTGCACCAGGTCCTCGAACACGAGCCGGTGGTTCTCGGGTGCGATGCCGGGGCCGCTGTCCTGCACGGTCAGCTCGACCCCGGCATCCGATGCATCCAATGGGTCCTGCGTACGAACCCGCACCTCGACCTGCCCGCCCGCGGGCGAGAACTTGATCGCGTTGTCGACGAGGTTGGCCAGCATGCGGCGCAGCAGGTCGGGGTCGGTGCGCACCGCCAGGCCGGGCGGGCAGTCGGTGTGCAGCGCGACACGGCGCGCCGCCGCCGCGGCGCCGAAGCTGGCCATCACGGCGGTCAGCAGCCGGTCGATCTGCACGCGCTGCGGCTGGGCCACCACCACGCCGGCGTCGAGTTTCGAGACGTCGAGCAGCGCGTCGAGCATGGCGCGCAACTGCTCCAGGCTGCTGTCGACCACCTCGACGATCGCGCGCGCATCGGGCGCCATCGCCACGTGGCGCAGCGCCCCCACGTTGAGCGCCATCGCCTGCAAGGGTTGGCGCAGGTCGTGGCTGGCGCCGGCCAGAAAGCGGCTCTTGTCGTTGTTGGCGCGCACCGCCTGGTCGCGCGCGATGGCCAGCTGCGCGCGCTCGAACTCCAGCGAGGTGGCCAGCGCCTGGTTCTCGGCGCGGATGCCGAACGACTCCTCGAAGGTCTGCAGGTTGCGCCGGGCAAAGCGCGTCTGCACGCCGAAGAACATCAGCACCAGCGCGGCCACGCCCCCGCCGAGCCAGCCGCCGGCCGCCAGCCACATGGCCGCCGTGGGCACGAAGAGCAGCCCTGCGTAGGCCAGGAAGGCGGGCATCACTGTCGCGCTGGTCGACACGGCGCCCGCGCCCCAGGACACCAGGATCATCGTGAGGACCGCGTCCAGCGTCGGGTCGAGCCGGGCCATGAACAGTGCCGCGGAGCCGTTGCAGGCGCCGATCAGCACGTTCCAGCGCACCGTGGCGCGCAGCCGCGCGGCGATCGGGCGGGCGCGGTCGGCGGCCATGCGCGCGAGTGCGGCGGCGCGCCACTCGCGGCTGGCGATCACTGCCGCGAACCAGCCGAGCACCCAGGGCGTCGGCACATCGCGCCAGACGATGGCCGCGACGACGACGGCGGTGAGCAGGATCTGCCAGCGCAACCCCACGGCCTGCTCGGCGACCACCTGCAGGCGCCGTTCGTCCAGATCGTCCAGCGCGGCCGGCATGCTCACGCCGCCTCGAGCGCCCATGCCGCCTGCGCGTCGAAGACGCGGCACATGGCATCGGTGCGGTTGCGCGCGCCGAGCGCCCGGTAGACCATCGACAGGTGCACCTTCACGGTGCCCTCGGCAATGAGCAGCTGGCGCGCGATCAGCTTGACCGGCATGCCCCGCATCGCCAGCGCCAGCACCTCGCGCTGGCGCGGCGACAGCTCGACGCGCAGGAAGCCGGCGAGGTCCTCGCGCGGCAGCTCGTCGGGGTCGCGCGCGCGGGTCACGTCGTCGGCCAGCACGAACTCGGCCGGCAGGTAGATCTTGTGGCGCAGCACCACGCGCAGGGCGGCCTCCATGTCCTCGAGCCGGTACGACTTGGGAATGAAGCCGGCCGCGCCGGCCTCGATGACCTCGCGCACGCGCTGCGGCGAGCTTTCCGCCGACTGCATGCACACGGGCGTGGCCTCGAAATGCGCCTTCACGGCCTTGAGCGCCGCCAGCCCGGACAGTTGGGGCAGGTGGTAGTCGAGCAGCAGCAGGTCGATGCCGACGGGGTCGCGCTGGCAGGCCTGTTCGGCGTCGCGCACGGCGTCGAAATGGAAGGGACGGCCGGGTTCGATCTCGGCGGCCATGCGCTCCAGCAGGAGGCGCGTGCCGTTCCAGACGATCTCGTGGTCATCGACCAGCAGAACCTTCATACAGGCCTCTCGTCTACGGTGACCCTCCCCGTCCTGAATGCAGATTAGCGCAAAGCCCCCCAAGAAGCGAGCGTGCGCACCTACACCAAAGGCCTAGTCGGATGGCCACGCCGGGGACTAGGCGCTGCGCGCAATGGTTGCGGCGGGCGCCGCGCGGAAAACTGGCTGCATCGATCGCCACTTCGCATCCGATGCACCGAGGTCCGCCATGAACACCCCCCCATCTCTTGCCGCGCTGCGTGCCGCATGGGAGCCCCTTGCGTGCCGCTGGTGCATCCTGGCGCTGCAGCATGCGGCGCTCGCCCGCTGGCTGTGCGCCGCGGCCATGCTCGCCGTCTCGCTGCTCGCGGGCTGCGCTGCATTGCCCAACGAGGTACCCCGTGTCGCGTCGCACGCGCGCACCGACCTCGGGGACAGCCCCCTGGCGCGCATCGCCGCCGCGTCGCTGCCGGCTGCGGACAGCGCGATGTCCGCGATGCCCGATGCATCCGGCGTACGCCTGCTGCCGGGCGGCGACCAGGCCTTCGACGCACGCATCGCACTCGCGCAGGCCGCACGGCACACCGTCGACGCGCAGTACTACGTCGTGGCCCCAGACAGCGCGGGGCGGCAGTTCCTGCGCGAGCTGCGCGACGCGGCGCAGCGCGGCGTGCGCGTGCGCCTGCTGGTCGACGACCTGTACACGGGCGGAGACGACGAGATGCTGGCCGGGCTGGCTGCGCACGCCAATGTCGAGGTGCGCGTCTTCAACCCGCTGCCGGTGCGCAGCGGTGGCCTGCGCACGCGCGTGCTGCTGTCGCTGCACGAGATCGGCCGCGTGAACCGGCGCATGCACAACAAGCTCTTCATTGCCGACAACAGCTTCGCCATCACCGGCGGACGCAACATCGCCGACGAGTACTTCGGGCGCAGCAAGCCGGCGAACTTCATCGACATGGACGCGCTGCTGGCCGGGCCGGCGGTGCGCGCGCTGTCGGCAAGCTTCGACGCCTTCTGGAACGGACCGTTGTCGTACCCCTTCGAAGCCATTGCGGCCGAAAGCGCCCCGGCAGCGGCTCCTGCGCGCGAACGCTTCGCCGCGCTGGTGCGCGACCTCGCGCACTTCATGCCTCCTGCCGACGAACCCGATGCGCTGGGACGCGGCCCGGTCGGCGCGCAGCTGGCGCAGGGGCGCGTCGCGCTGGTGCCTGCGCAGGTGCGCGTGGTTGCGGACGCGGCGGTGCCAGGCCGCTTCGCTGATGATGCCGGCGGCAACGTCGAAGAAGCCGCAGCGCCGCAAGGCCGCGAGGGCGCGGTCATGGCCGCGAACCTCGACCTGTTCCGGACCGCGCGCTCGGAGGTGCTCGTCGTCTCGCCCTACTTCGTGCCCATGCCCCGCATGATCGAGGCCCTGAGCCATGCGAGCCGCGAGGGCGCGCGCGTGTCGGTGATGACCAATTCGCTCGCCACCACCGACGAGCCGCTGGTGCACTATGGCTACGCGCGCTACCGCAGCGCCCTCTTGCAGATGGGCGCCATGCTGTATGAGCTGATGCCGGCCAGCGAAGCGCATCCCGCCTGGAGCGACACCGAAAGCAGCCGCGGCTCGCTCGGTCGCCTGCACGCCAAGCTGGCGGTGGTCGACCGGCGCTGGTTCTACGTGGGGTCGATGAACATGGACCGGCGCTCGGCGCACTGCAACACCGAACTGGGCCTGATCGTCGACAGCCCCGCGCTGGCCAGCGAGCTGGCCGACCTGATCCAGCGCGTGCGCATGCCCGCGAGCTTCACCGTGAGCGAGGTACCTCTGCGAGGCGGCCTGCAATGGAGCTTCCTGCGCGACGGACGCCGCTGGGTGCTTAACCGGGAGCCCGAATCGAACTGGGCCCAGCGACTGCGTTGGTCCGTGCTGTCGCTGGTGGTGGACGAAGATTTTCTGTAACCCGGCTTACGCAAACTGCCACATGACGCTCTTTGAAAGGGCGGCGCTTTCGTGCAAGAAATAGATCACTGCAAGCGTGGCCCAGGACTACCATTCCATCGTTCACGTGCGGTTCGGCACGAGACTGCCGCGGACTGTTTGCTCACTCGTGTCGCAAGGAGAGTCGCGATGGCAAGTCCGATGAACGTCAACAAGCTTCAGACGAAATCCCATGACGAACCGGATGAGGTTCGGGAGCCCGAGAAGACCCGGGTCGAAGTGGTCCGCCTTGAGGGCTACACGCTCGGACGCTTCAAGTTCGAGCCCGGGTGGCGCTGGTCGAAGTGCATCAAGCCGGTCGTGGGCACGGACAGTTGCCAGGTGGCTCACGTCGGGTACGCGGTCTCCGGCCGGGTCACCGTGCAAATGAATGACGGCTCGCAGACCGTCATCGAGGAAGGCATGTCGTACACCATTCCGCCGGGTCACGACGCATGGGTCGAAGGCAACGCGCCGTTCATCGGCCTGGAGATGATGAGCGCAGAGGAATTCGCAAAGCCCCAAAGCTGAGCCGGGGTGAGAGGCCTCGGGAAGAGACTTCTTCGGGATGGTCGAACGGGGCGTGACACCCGCGACCGTCCGGCTCACGCGCCCGGGTCTGCGGAGTGCCTGGGCGGCGAGCCGGGCGCCGGGGGCGTTTCAGCCCTTTCGCATGGTGATCGCATGAAAAGGGCAAGTCACTGCGCAATCGCTGCAGCCCGTGCACCGATCCGCGTCCTGAAGCGTCGACAACTTCTTCCATTGCTCGACTTCGAGACTGAGAAGGTGAAGGTCGCACGCGGCGACGCACCAGCCGCAGCCCGTGCAACGCGCGGCGTCGACAACGGGCAGCCAACCGGGTCGGTGCGGGCGGCGAAGCTGATGTACGTCCATCTGTGATTCCAACGAGCCGTATCGGTCCGGAAGGTAGCATGCTGCTGGCTCCAGTCGGCCAGTAGCAGACACTTGCCGCCATTTCCTGTCAGACCCATTGGGCGACTTCTTGGTCGCGCCGTGCCGCGCCGATCATTCGACTCAGCGCGGCAAGACCTGTTGCTCCAGATAGGCTTTTAGGGGAATGCGAACCCGCCGACGTAGTAGTTGTTTTGCGGGTTACCCACGACGACGGTGGCGGGAATGGTCGAGCCGTTTTTCAGTGCGCTTGCACCATTGATGATGTATGCGGAATTGATGGCTCCGACATAGAGCCGATCGTGCGCCGGGTCGAAGGTGGTCGAGTGCGCTGGGATGCTGAACGACTGAATGAGTGTGTTACCCGCGGCCGTGCTTGCGCCATCGACGACGCCTAACTGCCCAGTGCCCGCAATGTAGAGGCGATCGCGCGCTTGATCGATGCTGAGACCTGTCATGACGTTAAGTGCCGGAATGGTCATGACACGTACAGCCTGATTGATGGTGGGGTTGGCGCCAACCATTTCTTGCAGCCCAGTCAGGTCGAAGACAAACACCGCAACGGTCGATCCCAATCCATAAAGCAACTTTCGTTGCGTATCGATGGTGAAGCCTCGCGAGCCGCTCGCGATGGCATAGCTGTGATCCGGTGCCACGGCGCCGGACGTGGTACTTGCATTTCCAATGATGGCCAGCACATCCTGGTACTGGGCACTGCCGGCGAGGAATAGCGTATCCGCGGCCCTGTCCAGGACGATGTTAGAAAAGTGCGTGATGCCTGTGCCGCTTGTCTGGATGGTTCTGCTTGGCTGGGCGACTCCGCTAAGCGTGCTGGCTTTGTCGAACACGAGGATGTTCGGACCGGTGCTTGCATAGAGCCGGTCGTTAGCAGCGTCGTAGGCAAGCGCCTCCCCTAGGAAGCCTTGGATGCCGGTGATAGCTTTGGCTTGCAGCGTCGTGCCGGGCGTCGGGTTCTGGGTTTGGAACGAAAGAATCGATTGCGCACCAGGGATGGTCGCGAAAAGAAATTCGGGCTTCGAAACGACGGGCTCTTGAGGGTTGTTCGTGTTGGGCTCGCTGGGTGCGACGTTTGTGTTCCCCGTTGGCGTACTGTTCGAGTTGCTTGGCGAAGGGGGCGCCGAGCTTGCTGGGCCGGGCGTTGTCATCAGACCAACAGGAAAGCCTCCACCACCGCCCCCGCCGCCTCCACCACCGCACGCAGACAGTGCGGTGACCACGAAAATCCCCGCCAGCCATCGCGACAAATTCAAGCGCATGATTTCCCTCTTTGATAGTTATTGATCGGTATGCCTGCCACCTCCATGACAGGGCGCTACGAGAATAGGCATGGTAGAAAAACCTGGCAATCCAGCTGTCGCGGACTACATACACTCCTCCCCTCGAAAATCGATGTTCTCTCAACTCCTAAGCAAGGCATCCACTACCGGGAACTTCAGAAGGCCATCGAATTTCTTCCTGCGAGGACCGAGTCGATACTCTTGTCCATAGATGGTCAGACGCACATCCATGAAGACCGCGAAGATTGAAGCGTCTGCTCTGGAGCAATTTCTAGAGCCCTCACGCGACGACGGCGCCAGGTCGGATGCGCCGCAAGACTTCATTCGGACTTCATCAAGCTCGAACCCACCCGCGATAGCCTGCGGCAGCAATGTCGCTTTTCGTACGTAGGCTCAAACCAAATGGCACAAGCTCGGCAAGTTGAGGGCAACCGAACGCCGATCTTGGCACGCCTGCTGGAGCTCCTTTGCGTGGCGATCTCTTGGTTCGCTCTGATCCTCGCGGCACCGATTTTTTTCATCGCGTGTTTTGATGCCACGCACCTGACGCATCGCATCAGCCCCTCCGAGCAAGATCACATCGAAATCGTTTCCCGTTACGCACGGACTTTCATCGATCAGAACAAAAGGCTCCCGGACCACGACGAGTACCGAAATTGGGTGGTCGCCACTGACAAACAGCAAGGGACGCATCTCGATGGGCTCGGGTACTCCTTGCACACGGAATGCGCAAAAGAGGTCTGGGACTTCTGTGTGGGCTTCCTGGCCGACGATGTCTGGGTGACCTACAGGTCAGGGCAGGCAAGCCGTGCGGAGGTGGCGATCGATGGCCGTCTGGGCGAGGCATGGCTCGAAGGAGTTGCCTTTGCGGGACTGCTGGCCATCGCCGTCTTCTTCAGGCGGGCTGCCAGTGTCAGGCGGAGGTCTCCGCAAATTGAATGACTTCTTCAGAGATGCTGCTATGTCTCTTGTGGGCCCACAAGAGACACTCCAGCATCTCCAAAGCAGGCACTCATCAGCGCGGCTCAAGCCCGCTGCTTGACAGCGTCATGAGTCGATCGCATCAAGACTTGATTGCTGCGCCTCGACTGCTCAGAGACTCGCGTCTGTGAGTGTGTTCGCTTCACGATGACGTGCGATCTCACGGACATCGGCCCACCATTTTGACCATCGCTGCGCCACCTTGTCCGCAGTGAAGCGCTCCGCGGACGTCAAAGCGCCGAAGCGAAGGTCATAGGCTTTCTCGGGGTCCTCCAGCAGCGCGACGATCGCATCGGCCATCGCGTCGACGTGCCCGGGGGGAATCAGGATGCCGGCATTCCTGCCTTCCAGCAAATCCTTCGGGCCGTACTTCACGGAAAAGGCGACCAACGGACGTGCGTGGGCCAGGCATTCCAACCCGAACAGCGAGAACCCCTCCTCGTTGGACGCCATCACGCCGAGACTCGACTCCTTGAAGAGGGTTGCAACATCATTTGCATAGCCGTGGATGTGGATGCTCCCCGCCAGACCGGAGGCGTCGACGCGGGCCTGGAGCGTCGCTTGCAAAGGGCCCACGCCGTGGGTGTGCAACTGTGCGTCCGGAACCCTTTTGAGGACGCGCTCGAACACCTGGAAAAGCAGTTCATGCTGCTTCTCCGGCGTGTAGCGCGCCAGATAGATCACCCGCTTCTCCTGCAAGGAAGCAGATTCGACGATCTCGGGCACACCAGGCAACGCGTGAGGAATCACGTTCAGCTTCGTCGCCGGCATACCGGACTCGAGCAAGTCCCGATGTTGCTCCTCCGTGGCAACGATCAGGCTGTCGCAGGAGTCCGCATCTTCGAACAGATGCCGATAGCTGGTTTTCAGTTGCCCATTGGGAAGCCGATGGGTGCTGTGCAAGAAGGCACTGACAGTGTGGCGAAACCGGCGGCTCGCCGTACTTTGCCGGAGCTTGCGATACATCTTGTTCTTATCCACGAGGAAATGCCAGGTGACGTCTTCCTCCAGATTGGCGGCCATCATTGCGCAGACAAAATCGCTCTCGGTCGCGTGGGTGACCGCAGTGCCCTGCGCATCGCGCAACTCGATGGCTTGAAGATCCGCGCCGCTTCGGCCCGACTTGAATGTCTTTCGCATCAAGATCTGACCGTTCGCCAGCCCGAACTCTTCACACCCGACCTGTGTCGAATCCCAGGCTGCGGGGTGGCTGACCTTTCGCAGCGAAGGCTTGGCAGCGCTGGCAGAAGATGAACTGCCTGGTGAACGTGATGGCCGTGATGAAGCGAGCGGGGTCAGCAAGCCCTGAGAGCTCATGTCCACCAGCCATTCGTAGACATTGAGCACCTTCGTTTCCGAAGGCAGCATCCCTTTGTCCTTCAAGCTCGCTTCGTTCTCACGCAGGCGAGGAGAGAAATTGCTGGTCAGTATCCACGGCGTGATGCCGAGCTGGCCGTGGAAGAGATGGGCGCGGCGGATGCCTGCGACCTCAATGCCGTTGCCGATCTGACGCAAGTTTTCCTGCAGGAACAACACGCGCTCTGTCGGGGAGGATTTCTGACTTCCTGCAGCCCCATCTGCAAGGGGCGTCGATGTCTTGAGTGCGGGCCGGACCTGCTGGAACAGATCGCCCCCTTGAGTTTTTCCTTGCTTGCCTGTGGATGCAGTTGGAGCGACCGAAATATCGACATATTTCATCTCTGCAGCGCTTTCTTCTTCGTTGGCAAGGCGCTGAAGATAGCTGACCAGAACCTGACTTACAACAGAATTAGGAATCGGCCATGGCTTTGGGTAATGACAAAGTACTGGATTTGAAGCCGGCCGATCTGGCATTTCCACGCAGAGTTCTGCTGCCAGTGCGCCCATGAACGGCTGCGACTGCATGCCGCATTCAACGTTGAAAACGCAAGCGGATGCTGGCTGGCGAGTGGAGCGACACGCGTCCAGCCGAACTTGATGACGCCCGACTCGCAGGGAATCTCGACGGTGTTGAGGTCAGCGTCGATGGCCATCTTCAAGCGCTCCGCGCCGCGCCCTCTCACTCGCCTGAAACAACTCCCCCGCCTTGCGCGCCAGTTCCGCCGCAAGCCAAAGCAGGTTGTCCAATTGCCGGGGGCCTTCGCCGCTGCACCAGTCGATGTCTTCCCCGTGGCAGACCCACAGCAAGGCTTCGAGTTGGGCGAGTGTGTTTTCGAGGAGGTTCGCCGGGTCTTCGTGGGCGCTTCCGGCGGGGGATACCGGCGTGCGAGGCCGGGCTATAGTCTTGGTAGCCATTTTTGTGCGCTCCTTTAGAGGTGGTTGCACGTCTTTGGTTAGACGGCCGGGGTGCTCGTAACACCCTGGCCGTCGCCTTTTGATACCTCGCATTTGCATCGCTGCTTTCGCACCGACAACCTGCCGCGAGGCAAGCAGCCTTTCAACATTTCAACGGCTGTGTATGCAGCGCCTTCCGAGTCCCCTTGTTGGGGTTTTGAGTGACAGGGGCAGCTACTTTAGAGAAGAGCGCAGCGCAGTGGCGCTTTCGTGCGGCACGAAGTCCCGACGAGCGCCAACAAATGCAGCTTCCGCAATGCGCCGCACGCGGGCCTTACGAGCGCCGTGCCAATCCGCAGCAGCGCTGAACACGCTCACGTCGATGGGGTGCCTTGCGCAGCGAAATCAAGGAGGAGGCCGAAGGCTGGGGGACATTCGCGGAGCAAGGTGCCCCATCGGCGTGAGCGTCGCCCCGAATGACTCTTAGGGCATCCCTCGCGCCAGCAGATGGTCCACCAACCGACGCTGCGGAAAACTCAACGCCTCCTGCCGCGTGCACAGGTACATCCGGCGTGACGCCCACGCATCGGTGAGGTTGATGAAACGCAGCTTCATCTCCTTGCGGTAGGTCACCGCCGCCCCCTCGGGCAGGATGCCCACGCCCATTCCCGCTTCGATCATCCGGCACACGGCCTCGAAGCTCTTCACGCGCACACGCAGGCGCAGCACCTTGCGCGCGCTCATCGCGGCGTCTTCCATGGTGCGGGAGATGGCCGAGTCGTCTTCGAGCCCCACGAAATCGAAGTCGAGCAGTTCTTCGAACGACACCTCGCGCCCGCGCCACGGATGCTTCTGGCGCACGATGGCCACGAGCCGGTCGGTGCGGTACGGAATGAAGTGCAGCGCCGGGTCGACCGCCTCGCTGGTGATCACACCCACGTCGGCCTGACGGTCGCGAATCGCCTGCACGATGTAGACGCTGCGGTGCTCTTCCACGCTCACGCGGATCTCGGGGTAGCGCAGCCGAAAGCTGGCCACGTCGTCGGGCAGGAACTGGCCCATGGCCGACGCGTTGGCGTGCAGCCGCACGCGGCCGGTGGCGCCCTGCGCGTAGTCCGACAGGTCGGCGCGCATGCGGTCCACGTCGCGCAGGATCTGGCGCGCATGCATGGCCAGCGACTCGCCCGCACCCGTGGGCGTGACGCCCTTCGAGGTGCGGTTGAGCAGCCCCACGCCGAGCTGGCTCTCGAGGATGGCCAGGCGCCGGCTCGCGGCCGACAGCACCATGTGGCTCTCGGCGGCCGCCTTGGACAGGCTGCCGTGCTCAATGGCGCGCAGGAACAGCGCCAGCGAATCCAGGTCGGGTCTCATCGGGTCCTCGGTCGATCGGGCGGACATTGTCGGGCCTGTGCGGTTGTGAGCGCATGGCCGAAGGCCTTTCGGCGAATCGACGGCGCCGGCGATGGTTCTTCCGGAATGCGGGTTTCCCCGTCGAAACGAAGAAGCACTTTCGGGCCAGGGTGCGAAAGAATCGTCGCTGTCTCGGCGGCAACCCCGGCGAGGCGTTTCGCGGGCTGGCCCTCTACCGGGGCCTCGCCCGCATTCCACGAGTCCTACCCGGAGTCTTTTCTCTCATGGCAACCCACGAACTCGCCAGCGTTGCGCTGGACGACAAATACACGGCCACCGAAGGCCGGATCTACCTCAGCGGCATCCAGGCGCTGGTGCGCCTCATGCTCGTGCAGAAATGGCGCGACCAGCAGGCCGGCCTGAACACCGCGGGCTTTGTCTCGGGCTACCGCGGCTCGCCGCTCGGCGGCCTGGACGAGGCGCTGTGGAAAGCCCAGCTCCAACTCGAGGCCAACGCCGTCAAATTTTTGCCCGGCGTGAACGAAGAGCTGGCCGCCACCGCCGTGTGGGGCACGCAGCAGGTGCACCTGACCGGCGAGAGCGCGGTCGATGGCGTGTTCGCCATGTGGTACGGCAAAGCGCCCGGTGTGGACCGCTGCGGCGACGTGTTCAAGCACATGAGCCACGCGGGCACGTCGCCCAAAGGCGGCATCCTGCTGGTGGCAGGCGACGACCACGGCGCGTCTTCCTCTACCCTGCCCAACCAGAGCGACCACCTGTTCGCCGCCTCGATGATCCCCATGCTCTACCCGCAGAGCGTGGAGGAATACATCGAGCTGGGCCTGCACGGCTTTGCGATGTCGCGCTTTGCCGGCCTGCCGGTCGGCTTCAAGGCGCTGGCCGACACGGTGGAGTCGTCGGGCTCGATTGCCGCCGGCGCGCTCGACGTGCACACGCGCCTGCCGAAGGACTTCGCGTTCCCGCCCGGCGGCGTGCATGCGCGGCTGTCGACCGACACGCTCGGCGTGCAGGCGCGCAAGCAGGAAGCGCTGATGCAGGACTACAAGATCTACGCCGCCATCGCCTACGCGCGCGAGAACCGCCTGAACCGCGTGACCATCGATTCGCCCCAGGCGCGGCTGGGCATCGTGGCCTCGGGCAAGTCGTACCGCGACGTGCTCGAGGCGCTGGAAGAACTGGGCATCGACGCCGACGAGGCCGCGCGCATCGGCATCCGGCTGTTCAAGGTCTCGATGCCCTGGCCGCTGGAGCCCGACTCGATCCGCGAGTTTGCCGACGAGCTCGAAGAAATCCTGGTGGTCGAGGAGAAGCGCCAGATCGTCGAGTACCAGCTCAAGGAGCACCTGTACAACTGGCGCGAGAACGTGCGCCCGCGCGTGATCGGCAAGTTCGACGAGCAGGGCGAATGGGGCGCGCACCCGCGCGGCCAGTGGCTGCTGCCGGCCACGGCCGACTTTTCGGTGGCGCAGATCGCGCGCGTCATCGCCGGGCGCGTGGCGCGTTTTCACACCAGCGACCGCATCCGCATGCGGCTGGCGATCCTCGACGCGAAGGACGTGGTGCTCGGCAAGGCCGTGGCCACGCCCTCGCGCCCGGCCTGGTACTGCGCGGGCTGTCCGCACAACACCTCGACCAAGGTGCCCGAAGGCAGCCTGGCGCTCGCGGGCATCGGCTGCCACGTGATGGCCACCGCCATCTACCCCGAGCACAACCGCACCACCACGCACATGGGCGGCGAAGGCGCGCCGTGGCTGGGGCAGGCATGGTTCTCCAAGCGCAAGCACGTGTTCGCGAACCTGGGCGACGGCACCTACTACCACTCGGGTTCGCTGGCGATTCGCGCGGCCGTGGCGGCGGGCGTGAACATCACCTACAAGATCCTCTACAACGACGCGGTCGCGATGACGGGCGGGCAGCCGGTCGACGGGCCGATCACCGTGCCACGCATCGCGCACCAGGTGGCGGCCGAAGGCGTGAAGCGCATCGCGCTGGTGGCCGAAGACCCGACGCGCTGGGCCGACCGCAGCCTGCTGCCGCCCGACCGCGACGGCCTCTTTGCACTGAGCGTGCACCACCGCGACGACATGGACGCGGTGCAGCGCGAGCTGCGCGGCTTCGAGGGCGTGTCGGTGCTGATCTACGACCAGGTGTGCGCGGCCGAGAAGCGCCGCCGCCGCAAGAAGGGCGAGTTTCCGCAAGCCGCGCGGCGCGTGTTCATCAACGACGCGGTGTGCGAGGGCTGCGGCGACTGCGGCGAGCAGTCGAACTGCACCGCCCTCCTACCGAAGCAAACCGACCTGGGCCTGAAGCGCAGCGTGGACCAGAGCGCGTGCAACGCCGACGAGTCGTGCATCAAGGGCTTCTGCCCGAGCTTCGTCACGGTCGAAGGCGTGAAGCCGCGCAAGCACGCCCCCGTGGCCGTGAAGGCCGCCGAGGAACCCGCCCTGCCCGCGCCGGTGCCGCTCGCGCTGGACGGCATGCACAACATCCTCATCACCGGCATCGGCGGCACGGGCGTGATCACCATCGGCGCGCTGATCGGCATGGCGGCGCACCTCGAAGGCAAGGGCGTGAGCGTGCTCGACATGACGGGCATGTCGCAGAAGAACGGATCGGTCACGTCGCACGTGCGCATCGCGCGCGACGCGGCGCAGCTGAAGGCGCAGCGCATTCCCACCGGCGAGGCCGACCTGATCCTGGGCTGCGACATGCTCACGGCCGGCGCACCCGACGCCATCGCGCGCATGCGGCCGGGCCGCACCTACGCGCTGGTCAACACCTTCGAGCAGCCGACGGGGCACTTCGCGCAGCAGCCCGACTGGCAGTTCCCCGCCGCGCAGGTGCGCGCGCTCATCGAGGAATCGGTCGAAGGCCGCGCCGACTTCATCGACGCCACGCAACTGGCCACGCGCCTCATGGGCGACGCCATCGCGGCCAACCTGTTCCTGCTGGGCTTCGCGTTCCAGAAGGGGTTCGTGCCGCTGTCGGCGCAGGCGCTCGACAAGGCCATCGAGATCAACGGCGTGGCCGTGAAGGCCAACCAGGCCGCGTTCCGCTGGGGCCGCAAGGCGGCGCTCGACCTCGCGGCCGTCACGCGCCAGGCTGCGCCGGCGCAGGTGGTGTCACTGCAGAAGCCCCAGAGCTTCGAAGCGCTGGTGGCGGACCGCACCGCGTTCCTGACCGCGTACCAAAACGCGGCCTACGCACGCGGCTACGCAGACCTCGTCGAACGCGTGCGCGACGCCGAACAGCGCACGCGCGGCAGCACGGTGCTGGCCAAGGCCGTGGCCTCGGGCCTGTTCAAGCTCATGGCCTACAAGGACGAGTACGAGGTGGCGCGCCTGTACGCCGACCCGCGCTTCATGGAGAAGCTCGGCGAGCAGTTCGAAGGCAAGCCGGTGCTGCGCTTTCACCTGGCACCGCCGGTGCTGGGCCGGCGCGACGCCGAAGGCCGCGCGGTCAAGACCAGTTTCGGCCCGTGGATGCTCGGCGCCTTCCGCATGCTCGCGAAGCTGCGTGGCCTGCGCGGCACGGCGCTCGATCCGTTCGGGCGCACCGCCGAGCGCCGCATGGAGCGCCAGCTCGTCGCCGACTACCGCGCGATGGTCGAAGACCTGCTCGCGCGCTTCGAGCGCATCGACTTCGACACGGCCCTGTCGCTGGCGCGCCTGCCGGAGCAGATCCGCGGCTTCGGGCACGTGAAGGAAGAAAGCATCGTGTCGGCGCGCGTGCGGTGGGAGATGCTGCGCGGACAGCTCGATGCTGTGGCGCCTGCGCGGGCCGCTCGGGCGGAGCCGGTGGCCGCCTAGTCGATGGAGCGGCCGGCGCGGCCCGCTACAGCAGGCCTCTGGCAGAGGCCTTCAGCGTGGCGGCCGCGCGGGTCGAGCAACCGAGCTTGCGGAACACACGCTCGACGTGCGTGCGCACCGTGCTCGCACTGATGCCCAGCGCACGCGCGACCTGCTTCGTGTTGTCGCCCTGGCTGATGCAACGCAGGACGTCCAGCTCGCGCTGGGACAGCGACGCGTCGTCCTGCGCGGGCACCACGGGCTTCGCAGGCGTGCCCGAGAGCGCGCAGGTGAGCAGCGCGCCGACGACCTCCGCGTCGAAGCGGCCGGCCTCGACGTCCGCCTGCATGCGATCGCGTGCCTGGGCGTCGGTCAGTTCGGGTCGCCACGGACGGCGGGTGCGGTGCGACACCCACTGCTCGGCCGCCGCGACGACCTGCCCTTCGAGCGGCATCGACGCGCCGGAGCGACCACGGAAATAACCGGAACCATCGCGCCGCTCGAAGGCGAACGAGGCGACCTCTGCTTCTGCCGCGAGACCGTCGATCTGCCCCGCCGCGCGCGACGTCCAATACGGCACGAGCCGCAGGCGCTCCATCGACGCGGCCGGCAGCGGCTCGGGCGCATTCCAGATGACGTTGGGCACCGCGGCCCGCCCGATGCCGTGGATCAGGCCGGCCCGGTGGATGCGATGGCACATCGCTTCGCTCATGCCCAATTGGGCGCCGCAGTCGCGCGCCAGGCGGGCGACGCGCCGCGAGTAGCCCGTCATCCACGGCAGCTTGAGGTCGCTCACATCGCCGACGAGTTCCAGCCCGACGCGCCGACGCATCGACACCGGCGGATCGGCGGCTTCGCTCCACGGCGCGGGCGACGCATCCAGCCGCTTCAACCACGCCGCAGCATGCGGTGCGCAGGCGTCGACCAGGAAGCCGGGGTAGAGGCTGTCGGCGCGCCCCCGCGCGAGCGTGAGGGCTTCGTCGAGCCCGTAGAGGCGACTGAAGATTTCCAGATCGCTCGCCAGGGCTACGACGTAGGTCGCCAGCGGCACGCCCTCGCCCTGCAGCAGGCCAGGGACGCCGCTGCCGTCGTAGGCCTCGAAGACGGCGCGCAGTGCGGCTTCGGCCTCGGGCCCCAGGCCGAGCATGTTCGCGATGTCGCCGGCAATCTCGCAGTGGATCTGGGCCATCGCCACGACGGCCCCGGGAATGGACGCCTGGTGGGGCTGGCGCAGGCGCGGTTGAGCAGAGGCCAGAAGGGCTCGCCGACCCAGCACGTCGTCTTCCAGGAAGTCCGCGAACTCCTGCGCGTTCGCCGTGCAGCCCGACCAGCGCAGCAGCGCCACGTGTTGCGCGACCTCGGCCTGCGCCGCGTTGCAGCCGGCCTGCGCCGCGATCACGCCGGCCAGCCAGGCGGTGCGCAGCGAATGGTCGATGGGCTGGCCCATGCTCAGGTCGCCGATGAAGGCGAGCGCGCGGGCCGCGTCGAAAGCGGTGAGGGTGGTGTCTTCGGGCATGGGATCGCGGAGGCGAGCGCGCAGCATCGCACAGCCGCCGGTGGGGCGCGTGTCGGTCATTCGACCGATACCGTGGTCCGGGGGAACGCAGAAGAATCGTTGCACCCGCCTCGTGCGAGGCGCGCCCCCTCCTCCTACCCCCACCCCTTCATGTCCGACATCATCCGACCCCCTCTGCAGCCAGCCGCCTGGCTGCGCAAGCTCTACTTCACCCGCGCGGCCTTTTCCTTCGTGTGGGTCGCGCTGGCCTTCAGCGTCGCCAGGCAGTCGCCGGTGCTGACGGCGATCCTGCTGGTCGTCTATCCGGCGTGGGACGCGCTGGCGAACCTGGTGGACGCCCGGATGACCGGCGGCCCCTGGGCCAACCCCAGCCAGATGCTGAACACCTGGATCAGCGCGCTGGTCACCGTGGCCGTGGTGGCCTCCCTGGTGCTCGGACTCCAGATCGGCCTGGCCATCTTCGGCGCCTGGGCCATCGTGTCGGGCCTGCTGCAGCTGGCGACGGCCGTTCGCCGCCGAAAGCGCCACCGGGGGCAGTGGGTGATGATGCTGAGCGGCGCGCAGTCTGCGCTGGCCGGCGGCCTCTTCATCGCACGGCAAGGCACCGACGCCCCGGTCCTGCAGACGCTCGCAGGCTATGCAGCGGTGGGCGCCGTGTACTTCCTGATCTCCGGCCTCGTGATCCTGCTTCGCAAGCCGCAGGAGCGGCCCGTGAACCCGCTCCCGGCCGCGCCTACAGCATCTTCCACTTCTTGCGGTCGATGACGCGGCGGCGCGTGTCCATGTTCAGCTGCGACAGCTCGATGTTCACCTGGTCCTTCGTGATGTCGACCAGCCCCCAGTTGCATTGCAGCGCGCCGACGGTGACGGCCGTGCGCAGCGCGGCGCCGGAGGACGTGGCCTCGAACAGGCTCCAGGGGCCGGCCGGCCACGGCACGGCGAAGCGGTTCTCGTGCACGTCGCCGCTGAGGATGAGGATGCGGCGCTTCTCCGCGAGCTTGAGGATCGCGGCGTGCTCGGCCGCGCAATCCATCCAGGTCTCGCCGTGGCGGGCTTCGAAGGTGAGGCCGCTGGCGATCAGGTGCACGGTCTTCTCGTCCGAGTCTTCGATGGCCTTCTTCAGTTTCTTCATCTGCGCGCTACCGAGCACCGCCGTCGCGCCGCCCTTGGTCTTGTAGCTGCGGCCGTCGGTGAGGTGCAGCATCACCGGACCATCCGCATCGCCGACATTGCTCAGCATGAGGGGCCGGTAGCCAGGTTCGGGAACGCCCGAGGCCCAGGGATCGCCGGCCTTGGGAAAGGTCTTCGGATCGTTTGAATCCAGCGCCTTGCGGTATTCCTGGAACGCCGCGCGGGTCGGGTCCAGCAGGTGCCGGTAGGACGGCTGTCCCTCGATCTGCGCACCGCAGGCGCCGTTCCACAGAAAGTCGTGGTCGTCCCAGATCGGATGGATCTGCAGGTCGGTCTTGCGCACGAGCTTGGCGAACTCCTTCTGGTTCAGCTGGTCGCGCAGCCGGCCGAAGGCGTGGACCGCGAAGTCGTTCGCGCCCATGGCCTTGACCGCACCCATGCTGGAGCCGTCCGCGTCGTAGTAGGCCGAGTCGCCCAGCAGCACCAGGTGCGTGGCGCCGGACGCGCCCACCTGGGCCCAGACAGGTTGTTCCTTGAAGGTCTGGGCACTGAAGCAGGAAGTAAAGGCGATCTTCATCGGGAGGCTCCTCGTTGTGGGTGCGCGGATGCTAGGAGCCGCCCCGAAACGTCGCCTCCCCCATCCATGGGAGGCGCATGCCGCGGGCCGCAAGGGCTCAGCGCCCCTCGTCTTCCCAGTCGACCCACTCCACCGGATGGGTCTTGAGGTACCCGCTGACGGCGGCACCGACGGTCGGAAAGAACGCGGCTTCGCCCAGCCGCGCGAAGAGCCCGAAGCGCTTCAGCTTGTCCTTGACGGGGTCCTTCATCTCGGCAAAGCACAACTGGATGCCGGCGTCGCGCAAGCTGTCGACCAGCTCGGCCAGCATGTCGGCGGAGGTCACGTCCACGCTGGTGACGGGCTCTGCCGCGACGACCAGCCAGCGCACCGGCACGGGCGACGACGCGATGGCGTCGCCCACCCGGTCGCGGAACAGCTCGGCATTGGCGAAGAACAGCGGCGCATCCCAGCGAAACAAGACCAGGCCCGGGATGAGGCGCGCGTCGGGATAGCGCGTGATGTCGTGGTAGCCCTTGACGCCGTCGGCACGCCCCAGCACCGCGGAATAGGGGCGCCAGGCATCCCACAGGAATTCGATGACCGCGATCACGATGGCCAGGCCGATGCCCTCGACGGCGCCCAGCACGACCACGCCGACCGTGCAGGCGATCGACAGCCAGAACTCCCAGCGCTGGATGCGGTAGATCCGCCGCAGGTCGGCAATCTCGATGAGGCCGATGGCCGATGCGATGACGACCGCGGCCAGTGCGCTGGTGGGCAGGTTCTTCAGCAGGTCCGGCGCCGCCACCAGCAGCAGGGCAACGGCCAGCGCGCCGACGACGCCGGTCAGCTGGGTCCTGGCGCCCGCGGCCTCGGCCACGGGGGTGCGCGACGAACTGCTGCTGACGGCAAAGCCCTGGAAAAATCCGGCCGCCAGGTTGGCGGCGCCCAGCGCCACCATCTCCTGGTTCGGGTCGACGTGCGTGCGGGTGCGCGCCGCATAGACCCGGGAGAGCACGCTGGTGTCGGCGAACGAGACGAGCGCGACGGCGCAGCCGCCGATCAGCACGGGGCCGATGTCGGCGGCCGTGATCCATGGGATGCCGAACGCCGGCAGGCCCTGCGGGAGGGCGCCGAGCACCGGCACTCCCTCGCGAGCTGCCAGGCCCAGCACGCCAACAACGACGGTCGCGCCCACCACGGCGATCAGGATGCCCGGCACGCGCCGGCGGCCCTTGAGCAGCAGGATGACGGCCAGGGTGCCCGCGCCGACCATGAGCGTGGTCGCGTGGGTCTTGCCCTCCATCACCGACACGGCGATGGCCTTCAGGGTCGCCAGCGGTGCGTCGCCCTCGACCGAAAAACCCAGGAGCCTGGGCAGCTGGCTGATCAGCACGGTCAACGCGATGCCGTTCATGTAGCCGTAGCGGATCGGCTTGGAAAGCAGCTCGGTGACGAAGCCCAGGCGCGCAACGCCCGCGAGGATGCACACCGCGCCCGACACGATCGCCATCAGGCCCGCCAGGGCGATGGCGCGCTGCGGGTCGCCGCCCGACAGCGGAAGGACGACGGCCAGGATGAGGGCCGCCAACGAGGAATCCGGGCCCAGCACCAGGATCCGGCTGGGGCCGAACACGGCGTACGCGAGCAGCGCGACGATGGTCGCGTAGAGGCCGTGGATGCCGGGGACACCCGACGCCTGCGCATAGGCGATGCCGACGGGCACCAGCATCGTGGTCAGCACCAGCCCGGCCACGATGTCGTGCCGCAGCCAGGCCAGCTCGTACCCGCGCAGCGTGCGCAGTCCCGGCAGCCAGCGGCGCCACCCGGCCGCATCGGCGGCCTTCGCCCGCGGCGCACCGCGGCCGGGTTCGGAAAGAGGAGGTGGAGGTTCCAGGTTGTTCATGCGCCGCGGGCCACAGGGTGGACGGACAGTGCAGAGGCGCGCCGGGAAAGGCAAGGGGGAAGACACGGGTGCCGGCGCGGGCCGCGCGCCCCTCCCCGCCCCTGCGCCTAGGGCGCCCGCGAAACACGCGCTTGACCGGCTGCGCCCGCGCCCGAAATTCGCTAGGCTGTGGTGGCGCGCGATGCCATCGAGCGCGGAGACAACGCGATGAGCCAAGGCACATCTCTTCGTCTGCATGTACCGGAGCCCACCGGGCGGCCGGGGCACGAGACCGATTTCTCCTACCTGCACCTGTCGCGTGCCGGCGAGGTGCGAAAACCCCCGGTCGACGCATCGCCGGCCGACACCAGCGACCTGGCCTACACGCTGGTGCGCGTGCTCGACGACGAAGGCCGCGCCGTCGGCCCGTGGGCGCCGCCGGCCGACCCCGAGCTGCTGCGCCGCGGCCTGCGCGCGATGATGAAGACACGCGCCTTCGACGCCCGCATGCTGATCGCGCAGCGGCAGAAGAAGATCTCCTTCTACATGCAGTGCCTGGGCGAAGAGGCCATCGCCACCGGCCACGCGCTGGTGCTGCAACAAGGCGACATGTGCTTTCCCACCTACCGCCAGCAGGGCCTGCTGCTGGCGCGCGACGACGTGACGCTGCTGGAGCTGACCTGCGAGCTGATGTCCAACGAACGCGACCCGCTCAAGGGGCGTCAGCTGCCGGTGTGCTATTCGATGAAGCGGGCCGGCTTCTTCTCGATCTCGGGCAACCTGGCCACGCAGTTCATCCAGGCGGTGGGCTGGGGCATGGCCTCGGCGATCAAGGGCGACACGCGCATCGCCTCGGGCTGGATCGGCGACGGCGCCACCGCCGAGTCCGACTTCCACACGGCGCTGACCTTCGCGCATGTCTACCGCGCGCCGGTGATCCTCAACGTGGTCAACAACCAGTGGGCGATCTCCACCTTCCAGGCCATCGCCGGCGGCGAGGCCACCACCTTCGCGGCGCGCGGCGTGGGCTGCGGCATCGCCTCGCTGCGCGTCGACGGCAACGACTTCCTCGCGGTGCTGGCGGCCTCGCGCTGGGCGGCCGAGCGCGCCCGCAGCAACCTGGGGCCGACGCTGATCGAGTGGGTCACCTACCGCGCCGGCGCGCATTCGACCTCGGACGACCCGTCGCGCTACCGCCCGGCCGACGACTGGGCGCATTTCCCGCTGGGCGATCCGGTCGCGCGCCTGGCACAGCACCTGACGGCGATCGGCGCCTGGTCGCAGCAGGAGCACGCGCAGACGCAGGCCGACATGCAGGCGCAGGTGAACGCCGCGGTGAAGGAGGCCGAGCGCTTCGGCTCCATGGCCGACGGGCATGTCGCGGGCGACGCCGCCCTGTTCGAGGACGTCTACAAGGACATGCCCGAGCACCTGAAGCGCCAGCGCGAACAGCTGGCGTCCGAGGGGTGACGGCCATGGCCTCGATGACCATGATCCAGGCCCTGCGCTCCGCCATGGACGTGATGCTCGAGCGCGACGACAACGTGATCGTCTACGGCCAGGACGTGGGCTACTTCGGCGGCGTGTTCCGCTGCACCGAAGGCCTGCAGGCCAAGTACGGCCGCTCGCGCGTGTTCGATGCGCCGATCAACGAGGGCGGCATCGTCGGCTCGGCCATCGGCATGGGCGCCTACGGCCTGCGCCCGGTGGTTGAAGTGCAGTTCGCCGACTACGTCTATCCTGCCTACGACCAGATCGTGTCGGAGGCGGCGCGCCTGCGCTACCGCTCGGCGGGCGATTTCACCGCGCCGATCACCATCCGCATGCCCTGCGGCGGCGGCATCTACGGCGGCCAGACGCACAGCCAGAGCCCGGAGGCCCTGTTCACGCACGTGTGCGGGCTGCGCACGGTGATGCCTTCCAATCCGCGCGATGCCAAGGGCCTCCTGATCGCCTCGATCGAGAACGACGACCCGGTCATCTTCCTGGAGCCCAAGCGGCTGTACAACGGCCCGTTCGACGGCCACCACGACCGGCCGCTGGTGCCCTGGTCGGCGCATCCGCTGGGCGAGGTGCCCGAGGGCTACTACACGGTGCCGCTGGAGTCGGCCACGGTGTTCCGCCCCGGCGCCGACCTGACGGTGATCAGCTACGGCACCATGGTCTTCGTCTGCGAAGCGGCCGCGCGCGAGACCGGCATCGACGCCGAGATCATCGACCTGCGCAGCCTGTGGCCGCTGGACCTGCAGACGCTGGTCGCCTCGGTGAAGAAGACCGGCCGCTGCGTGATCGTGCACGAGGCCACGCGCACCAGCGGCTTCGGCGCCGAGCTGACGGCGCTGGTGCAGGAGCATTGCTTCCACCACCTGGAAGCGCCGATCGGGCGCGTGGCCGGCTGGGACACGCCCTACCCGCATGCGCAGGAGTGGGCCTACTTCCCCGGCCCGGCGCGCGTCGGTGCGGCCTTGCGCCGCGCCATGGAGAACTGAATGGGCACGCTCACGATCAAGGTGCCGGACCTGGGCGAAGGCATTGCCGAGGTGGAGCTGGTGGCGTGGCGCGTGCAGCCCGGCGACACGGTGGCCGAAGACCAGGTGCTGGCCGACGTGATGACCGACAAGGCCACCGTCGAGATTCCCTCGCCGGTCGCGGGCCGGGTGCTCGCGCTCGGCGGCGAAGTGGGGCAGCAGATCGCGGTGGGCGCGGAGCTGATCCGGATCGACGTGGCGGGTGGCGGCGAGGCGCGGGAGGCGGTGCCGACCGTATCGGCGCCGGCGCCTGCAGTGCCTGCACCGGCACCGGCCGAACGCGCGCGCGCCTCAGGCAGCAAGCCGCTCGCCGCGCCCGCGGTGCGCCATCGGGCGGCGGTCCTCGGCATCGATCTGCGGCAGGTGCCGGGCAGCAGCGCGGACGGCCGCATCCTGCACGAGGACCTCGACGCCTGGCTGCTGCGCCGGCCCGGTCCGCCGGCGCCGGATGCCGCGCGCTACGCCGAGCGCCACGACGAGGAGGCCGTGCCCGTGACCGGCGTGCGCCGCCGCATCGCGCAGCGCATGCAGGACGCGATGCGCCGCATTCCGCACTTCACCTACGTCGAGGAGGTCGACGTGACCGAGCTGGAGCTGCTGCGCGCCCGGATCAACGAACGCTGGGGCGGCGAGCGGGCGCACCTGACGCTGCTGCCGCTGCTGGTGCGCGCGGTGGTGCTGGCGGTGCCGCGCTTCCCGCAGATCAATGCCCGCTTCGACGACGAGGTGGGCGTGCTCACGCGCCACGGCGCGGTGCACGTCGGCATCGCGACCCAGACGGCGGCCGGCCTCATGGTGCCGGTGCTGCGCCACGCGGAGGCGCGCGACCTCTGGTCGAGCGCGACCGAGATCGCCCGGCTGGCCGACGCCGCGCGCGCGGGCCGGGCCACGCGCGACGAGCTGAGCGGCTCGACCCTCACCGTCACCAGCCTGGGCGCGCTGGGCGGCATCGCCTCCACGCCGATCATCAATGCGCCCGAGGTGGCGATCGTCGGCGTCAACCGCATCGTGCAGCGCCCGGTGATGCTGGGCGGCGCTGTGGTCGCGCGCCGCATGATGAACCTGTCCTCCTCCTTCGACCACCGCGTGGTCGACGGCCAGCTGGCGGCCGAATTCGTGCAGGCCGTGCGGGCTTCGCTCGAATGCCCGGCGCTGCTTTTCATCGAGTAGCCGCCCCGCACAGGCCTCACCGCCCCGGCGCGCGGCGGGGGTACCCCGTCGACCGGAACGCCCCGGGAATACCCTCTGAACCCCCTGCAATCTTCTTGCCTACAGTTCTTGTATGCAAGAAAAAGCGATCCTTGCATGCAAAACCTCGACACGACAACGACAGGAGATTTCCATGCCTCGCTTTGCCAAATCGCTCTTCGGACAGGTGGTCATCGCACTGGTGATCGGCGTGCTCGTCGGCCTCTTTGCGCCCGAGTTCGCCGCCAAGCTCAAGCCGCTGGGTGACGGCTTCATCAAGCTGATCAAGATGATCATTCCCGTGCTGGTGTTCTGCGTGGTGGTGCATGGCATCGCCGGCGCGGGCGACCTCAAGCGCGTGGGCCGGGTCGGCGTGAAGGCGCTGATCTACTTCGAGGTGCTGACCACCATCGCGCTGGCGATGGGCCTGGTGCTGGCCTTCGTGTTCGAGCCGGGCGTGGGCATGAACGTCGACCCCAAGGCGCTGGACGCCAGCGCCATGAGCGCCTACGCCTCCAACGCCGACAAGCTCACGAGCGGCGGCACGGTCGAGTTCCTGATGAAGCTCATTCCCACCACGGTGGTGGCCGCCTTCGCCACCGGCGACGTGCTGCAGGTGCTGCTGTTCGCGGTGCTGTTCGGCTGCGCGCTGTCGCTGCTGGGCGATCGCGGCGCGCCGGTGGCGGCGGTGGTCGATGCGCTCTCGCTGGTGCTGTTCAAGATCATGGGGATCATCATCAAGCTGGCGCCGCTGGGCGTGCTGGGCGCCATTGCCTTCACGGTCGGCAAGTACGGCATCGGCTCGCTCAAGCAGCTGGGCATGCTGGTCGCCCTCTTCTACGGCGCGGTGCTGGTCTTCGTGTTCGTGGTGCTCGGGCTGGTGATGCGCATGTCGGGCTTCAGCCTCTGGAAGCTGCTGCGCTACCTGCGCGAAGAGCTGGCCATCGTGTTCGCCACCACCTCGTCGGACAGCGTGCTGCCGCAGATCATGGCCAAGCTGCGCCGCATGGGCATCCGCGATTCGACGGTGGGCCTGGTGATTCCCACGGGCTACTCATTCAACCTCGACGCCTTCTCGATCTACATCACGCTGGCGGCCGTGTTCATTGCGCAGGCCACCAACACGCCGATCTCGATGGCCGACCTGCTGACCATCCTGGCGATCGCGCTGGTCACCTCCAAGGGCGCGCACGGCGTGCCGGGCTCGGCCATCGTGGTGCTCGCGGCCACACTGCATGCGATTCCGGCGATTCCCGCCATCGGCCTGGTGCTGGTGCTGTCGGTCGACTGGTTCATGGGCATCGCCCGCGCGCTGGGCAACCTGATCGGCAACTGCGTGGCGACGGTGGCCATCGCGGCGTGGGAAGGCGACATCGACCGCGAGCGCGCACACGCGGTGCTCAACGGCACCTATTCGCCCGACGACGAGCCGCTGGCCGAGACGCCCGTGGTAAACACCGGCACCGCCGCTTCCACCGCTCACTGAAAAAAATGCCCGCCGACGTCAGCCCCACCGCCATCGCCGAACGCGTCGTCGAGGCCATCCTCGCGCAGAAGCTCGCGCCCGGCGACCGGCTCGGCGAGCAGGCGCTGGCCGAGAACTTCTCGGTCAGCCGCACCATGGTGCGCGAGGCGTTGATGCAGCTGCAGGCGCGCGGTTTCGTCGAGGTGCAGTCGCGCCGCGGCTGGTACGTGGTGGAGCCCTCGGCCGAAGAAGCGCGCGACGCCTTCTCGGCGCGCCGCATCGTCGAGGCCGGCATCCTGGCCGCGAGCGAAGGCCGGCCCCTGGGCCAGGTGATCCGCAAGCTGCGCGACCACATCGCCGACGAGCAGCGCGCCATCGAAGGCGCCGACGCCGCCACGCGCGCCTTCCTGCTGGCCGACTTCCATGTCTGCCTGGCCGAGCAGATGGGCCACCAGCTGCTGGTCGACGTGCTGCGCGACCTCACGGCACGCACCACGCTGGCGGCCACGCTCTACCAATCGAAGCACGAGGCCGGGCAGTCGTGCGCGGAGCACGGCGCCATCGTTGAGGCGCTCGAGGCCGGCAACATCGAGCAGGCGCGCCAGCTCATGCTCGACCACATCGGCAATGTCGAACGGGCGCTGGAGGTCGACGCCACCGCCGAGCCCGACGCGCCGAGCCGGCTGCGCGCCACGCTGGCGCCGGTGGCGCTGCCGCGCGCGGCCAGGCGTTGAAGCTGTGCATTTGTGCCGCCATCAGCTATCGATTGCATAGCTGACACCCGCCGCCGGCCTTGCGCCCGCGGCGTTTTTCCTTGGCAACCCTGCTGCGCCGCACAAGGGCGCGCCGGCTGACACGGCGGCGGGTTCCGGCTCGGCTACAGTCCGAGACACTTATGAACTCTCCCCAACTCCAGCGCGGCGTCTTCCTCGCCCTGCTTGCCGCCGTCACCGTCGCCTTTCTGTGGGTGCTGATGCCGTTCTTCGGCGCGGTGCTCTGGGGGGTGGCGCTGGCGATCCTGTTCACGCCGCTGTTCAAGTGGCTGCTCAAGAAGATGCCCGGCCGGCGCAACGTGGCCGCGATGTCCACGCTGGCGATCTGCCTCTTCATCGTGATCCTGCCGCTGGCGATGGTGGGCGTGTCGCTGGTGCAGGAGATCGCGCTGATCACCCAGAGCATCCGCTCGGGCCAGATCAACTTCGCGGCCTACTTCCAGCAGATCCTGAATGCCACGCCGCAGTGGCTGCTGAACATCGTGGAGCGCTTCAACCTGGGCGACATGGCGGCCTGGCAGGCGCGCGTCTCGGCCATCGCGGGCCAGGCCAGCCAGCTCATCGCCAGCCAGGCGCTGGCCATCGGGCAGAACACCTTCGACTTCGTGGTGAGCTTCTTCGTGATGCTCTACCTGCTGTACTTCCTGGTGCGCGACGGCACGTCGCTGTCGAAAACCATGCGCGACGCGCTGCCGCTGGCCAAGCCGCACACGCACTACCTGCTGAACAAGTTCACCACCGTGATCCGCGCCACCGTGAAGGGCAACGTGGCCGTGGCCATTGCGCAGGGCACCATCGGCGGGCTGGCCTTCTGGTTCCTGGGCGTGCAGGGCGCGCTGCTGTGGGCGGTGCTGATGGCCTTCCTGTCGCTGCTGCCGGCCGTGGGCGCGGCGCTGATCTGGGGCCCCGTGGCCATCTACTACCTGGCCACCGGGCACTTCTGGCAGGGCGGCGTGCTGATCTTCATCGGCGTGTTCGTGATCGGCCTGGTCGACAACATCCTGCGCCCCGTGCTGGTGGGCAAGGACACGCAGATGCCCGACTACATCGTGCTGATGTCCACCATCGGCGGCATGGCGATCTTCGGCATCAACGGCTTCGTGATCGGACCGGTGATCGCGGCGCTGTTCATGGCGGCCTGGAGCCTCTTCGCGGACTCGGGCCATGTGGGCACGGGGCACGCGACCGAAGAGGCCGCGCAGGCCACGAAGGACGGGCAGGACAAGGCCTGACACGGCGCCGCGACCCTCTCGGGTCGCGGCGTTCACTCCCTCTGCGCGCATTTCGCGCGCGCATTCGCGCATTCCGTCGCATGACGCTGGGCACCGCCCGGCGACTGCGGGATCGTCGGGCCCTCCACCCACCACGAGGCCTGCCATGCACCTTCCCGCTTTCCTCTCCCGCCCCGCCGCGCGCGGCCTGATCGCCGCTGCCGCGCTCGCCCCGCTCGGCGCCCTGGCCGCCGACCTGAACCTGCGCATCGCCGACGGCCCGGCCGCCGGCGCCACGCTCTACGTCGCGCTGTACAACGACGCCGCCAGCTACGCCGACAGCAAGGCCTTCGCCTCGCAGACCGCGCCCCTGCGCGAAGGCAAGGCCCGCTTCGTCTTCACCGACCTGGCGCCGGGCCGCTATGCGCTGCGCGTGTTCGCCGACGAGAACGGCAACGGCAAGCTCGACACCAACCTGGTGGGCATGCCGATCGAACGCTACGGCTTCTCGAACGACGCCAAGGGCAACCGCGGCGCACCCGACTTCGAGGCCGCGGCGCTGCGCATCGACGCCGACGCGCAGGCCGTCATCCACCTGCGCTGAGGAGACACGGCCATGGAACGACGCGAACTCCTGCGCCTGCTGGCCACAGCCGGCGCCCTGCCCCTGCTCGCCCCGCTCGCACGCGCGGCCGGCACCACCGACGACTGGCAAGCCCAATTCGAAGCCGCCGACGCGCCCTGGAAGATCGGCTTCGCCACGCCCCCGGGCGACCTGCCCCTGACCCGCGCCACCGTGCGCGGGCGCTTTCCCGACGCCGTCGCCGGCACGCTGTTTCGCATCGGACCGGCCGGCCACGACCTGGGCGGCGAGCGCTACCACCACTGGTTCGACGGCGACGGCATGGTGCATCGCTTCGTCATCGAAGGCGCCGACGTGCGCCACCAGGGCCGCTACGTCGCCACGCCCAAGCGCCTGGCCGAGGTGAAGGCCGGCCGCCACCTCACCGAAGCCTTCGGCACCATGCCGCCGGGCGTGGAGCCGCCCACCTCGGCCGACGCCATCAACGTCGCCAACACCAGCGTGCTGCCGATGCAGGGCGAGGTGCTGGCGCTGTGGGAAGGCGGCTCGGCCACGCGCATCGATGCGCGCACGCTCGACACGCTGGGCGTGAAGACCTGGCGCACCGACCTCGCGGGCATGCCCTTCTCGGCCCACCCCAAGGTCGACCCGGACGGCACGGTGTGGAACTTCGGCGTGAGCTCGGGCCAGAGCCTGCTGGCGCTGTACGAGATCGCACCCGGCGGCGCGCTGCGCCGCGCGGCCGTGGTGCCGGTGCCCGAGCTGCCGATGGTCCACGACTTCGCCGTGACCGCGCGGCACCTCGTGTTCCTCATGCCGCCGCTGGTGTACGACAGCAAGCGCAAGGAGGCCGGCGCGAGCTTTCTCGACGCCCACGTCTGGCGGCCCGAACTCGGCATGCGCGCGCTGGTGGTCGACAAGCAGGACTGGGACAAGCGCCATCTGCTGGAGCTGCCGGCCGGCTTCCTGTTCCACGTCGGCAATGCGTGGGAAGAAGACACGCCGCGCGGTGCGCGCATCCACATCGACTACGTGCGCACGCAGAACGCCGAGTCGGTGTTCACCAGCAACCGCGAGGTGATGCGCGCACGCCGCGTGCGCCGCAACGAACCGCGCCTGACCGTCGCCACGCTCGACCTGGGAACGGGCAAGGCCACGCAGCGCGAACTGCCGCTGGAAGCCGAGTTCCCGCGCATCGACCCGCGCCGCGTCGGCCTGCGCCACCGCCAGGTCGTGCACGCCACGCAGACGCGCGCCGACGTGCCCGGCTTCGGCGCCGTTGCGCGCACCGACATCGAGAGCGGACGCAGCCAGCGCTTCAGCTACGGCGCGCAGGCCATCGTGGAAGAGCACGTCTTCGTGCCCGACGGCGCCAAGGCCGGCTGGGTGCTGGGCACGGCGCTGGACTTCGGCCGGCAGCGCACGGTGCTGTCGTGCTTTGCCGCCGACCACCTGGCCGCCGGGCCGGTGGCGCAGGCGACGCTGCCCTACGCGCTGCCGTTGGGGTTGCACGGTGCCTTCGTGAAGGCCTGAGCGTCCGACCGCTGCGGGCCACGCGCACATGGGTCCGCAGCGGTAGCCCGTTCAGGCGGCCTTCGCGATCGGGATCGTCATGCCCCGGTGCACCTCCGCCTCGCCGTGCCGGGCCAGCAGCTGCATCAGGTGCTTGCGGATCAGCATGCCCGGCCGGTCGGACTCCATCGAGTACTCCACGCCGCGCCGGCGCGTGTCGACCAGCGCATCGGGGTCGGTCGATTCGAGGATGTCCTTGTCCTCGCGCGTGATCTCCTCGTCGAAGTCGATCAGCATCTGCGCCGCGCAGTCGGCCTCGGTGTCGTTGCGGAACAGCCACTGGCACAGCTGCATGCGCCCGTCGTCGATGGGCGTGAAGCAGTTGATGATGATGTGGCGGATGCCGCTCGGGTACTCGATGTCGAGGCGGCGCGCGAACGGCAGGAAGTAGGCGTTGCGCATGTGGCGCGTGGTGATCGCGTCGGTCACGCCGCTGATGGCGTGGAACTTCACCGGGTTGGTCGCTTCGATCACCGTTTCGGCATGGAAGCCCGATTCGTTTTCCACCAGTTCGTATTTGCTGGGCTTCGGGCTTGCGGCCACGCCGAAGGTGGCGCGGTGCACGAAGCTGAAGTGCGAGTTGTCGAAGGAATTTTCGAGCGCGCGCATCGGGCTGGTCTGCCACTCCTCGTAGAACTGGAAGATGGTGCGGTAGCCCGGATCGTCGAACTCGGGAATGACCGGGATGTCGGCGATGGGCGCTTCCAGCGCCACCCAGGCGTAGCCGTAGCGCGCGGTGCAGGGGTAGGCTGTGGTCTTGTACTCGGGAGAAATCTTGCGGTCGGGCTCGTACTGCGGAATGCGCACCACCTGGCCGCTGCGGTCGTAGGTCCAGCCGTGGTAGCCGCACTGGATCGCGCCCTGCCCGCAGGCCTTGCCTTCGCCATCCACGCACCAGCCCTTCGAAAGCTTCGCGGTGCGGTGGCAGCAGCGGTCGCGCAGCGCGGCCGGCTGGCCATCGGCGTCGAGAAACAGAACGATGTCTTCGCCCAGCAGCCGGAAGGGCTTGGGGCCGTGGGCCAGTTCGGTGAGCGGCATGACGGCATGCCAGAACTTGCGGAAGACGGGTTGTCGGGTGACGAGCATGGGCGAACTCCTTCGTTGTTGCGTGGGGGGACGAACGTGAAAGAGCAATTTCCTGCTTCGTCGGCATGCCTGATGAAAGGCATGCGCGAGGCTGAACGCTTCTACTCTGCGCCGATCGACTTGCAATTAGCGCGCCCGGATTGTGGCCCGCCCTTGTCGCGCGTCCAACCCCCACGCTGCCATGCCCGAGCGCCGCACCCTGGCATGCCTCATGCAAGACAGCGAGCAAGAGTAGAAGCGTTCAGCAGCGCACGCACCAACCCCGTGCGCCCGCCCGGAAATTGCTCTTGAGGCGCCTCCCGCCCCCGGTGGGAGGCATCCGTCAAGACCACCGACTCCGAGGCCCCACCATGCAACGCCGATCCTTCCTTGCCGCCGCTGCCGCCACCCTCGCCGCCCCTGCCGTGTTCGCGCAGGGCGGCAAGCTCACACCGCTCAAGTTCACGCTCGACTTCCGCATCAACGGCCAGACCGCGCCCTTCTTCCTGGCGCAGGCCAAGGGCTACTACCGCGACGAGGGGCTGGACGTGACGATCGACACCGGCGCCGGCTCGGTCGCGTCGATCACCCGCATCGCGAGCGGCGTCTACCAGCTGGGCCTGGGCGACATCAGCTCGCTGGTCGAGTTCAACGCACAGAACCCGGGCACGCCGGTGGTGCAGGCCGTGTACCAGTACTACAACCGTGCACCGTTCGTGATCATCGGGCGCAAGGACCGCGGCGTGACGACCGACTTCAAGAGCCTCACGGGCAAGAAGGTGGCGGCCGCTGCCGTCGAGTCCACGCGCCGCGCCTGGCCGATGGTGGCGCGCAAACAGGGCATGCGCGGCGACGCCTTCCAGTGGCAGACCACCGACTTCAGCGCGCGCGACAACGTGATGGTGCGCGGCGACGTCGATGCCGCCACCTACTTCCACGACTCGGCCGTCTCGCTCTTCGCGCGCATGAAGGCCGACGAGCTCTCGGTGCTCAAGTACGCGGACGCGGGCGTCAACCTGTACGGCAACGCGATCCTGGCGAGCAGCAACCTCATCGCGCAGAACCCGAAGGTGGTGGCGGCTTTCTTGCGCGCCACCAACCGCGCCATCGTCGAGACCTTTGCCAACCCGGTGCCCAGCATCGCGGCCATGCGCCAGCGCGAACCGATCCTGGACGAGAAGGTCGAACTCGAACGCTGGGGCCTCACGGCGCAGTACGTGGGCGCGGCGGACACGCGCGGCCACGGGCTGGGCGACATCCGCAAGCTCACGCTCGAACAGCAGGTCGACGAGGTGGCCGACACCTTCGGCCTGAAGATGCGGCCCTCGGCCGACGCCCTCTTCAACAGCTCAATGCTGCCTGCGCGCAGCGAGCGCCTTCTTCCCGCACCCAAGGCATGAACCTTCCTGACAGCCCCATCCCCGCCCTCCCCGAAGAAACCACGCTCGACGAGCGCGACGGCCGCTACCTGCGCAAGGCCATCGTGTGGTCGCACGCCGCGCGCCGGCGCGGCAACCGGCCCTTCGGTTCGGTCATCGTCTCGGCCGCCGGCGAAGTGCTGGCCGAGGCCGCGAACAGCAACGCCGAAACCGGCGACTGCACCGCGCACGCCGAAGTGAACGCGCTGCGCGCGCTGGCCGGCCGCGGCCTCACGCGCGAGGAGCTGGCGGGCGCCACGCTCTATGCCTCGGGCGAACCGTGCGTGATGTGCGCGGGCGCGATCTTCTGGTCCAACATCGGCCGCGTGGTGTTCGGCATCGACGCGCAGCGGCTGCGCGTGTTCCGCGGCGAGCGGCAGGACCAGCGCGACGCTGAGTTGTCGTGCCGCGACGTGTTCCGCGCCTCGCCGCATCCGATCGAGTGCATCGGGCCCGCGCTCATCGATGAAGCGGCGGCAGCCCACGACGGCGCTTGGAAGACCTGAGCCTGTGACGGCGCACTAGACTCCCCGCATGCCCTGGCACGCCCGTCTCCACCTCGCCTACCAAAAAGAAGCCGACCGCAGCGTCGCCCGTTTCCGCCACGACGGCCCGCTGCGCATCCTGCAGAGCCTCTACCCCGAGGGCGATGCGGTGTGCCACAACGTGCTGGTGCATCCGCCCGGCGGCCTCGTGGGCGGCGACACGCTCGACATCGACATCGAAGCCGCCGACGGCAGCCACGGCCTGATCACCACGCCTGGCGCCTCGCGCTTCTACCGCTCCGAAGGCGAGACCGCGCTGCAACGCACGCGCATCCGGCTCGCCCCCGGCGCACGGCTCGAATGGCTGCCGCTCGAAGCCATCTGCTACAGCGGCTGCGAGGCCGAGAACCGGCTCACCCTCGAGGTCGCACCGGGCGCCGAGATGATCGGCTGGGACGTGTGCGCGCTCGGCCTGCCGAATGCCCACCAGCCCTTCGAACGCGGCACCTACCTGCAGCACATCGAGGCGCCCGGCGTGTGGCTGGAGCGCGGGCGCATCGACGCGAGCGACCACCGCCTGCTGCAAAGCCCGCTGGGGCTGGGCGGCCACCGCTGCCTCGCTTCGCTGTTCGTCGTGACGGGTTCGCCGATGGCCAAGGCACGGCGCGAAGCCCTGCTGGCGCAGGCGCGCGGGCTGCTCGAAGCGCACGAACTGCACGAGAGCGCGGGCGCGACCAGCCCGCATGCGGAAGTGGTGGTGCTGCGCGTGCTCGCGCCGGTGGTCGAGCCCGCGATGCAGCTGCTGCGGCAGGTCTGGCAGGCGTGGCGCGGCGAGCTGTGGCAACTGCCGGCGGCCACGCCGCGCATCTGGGCGACCTGAGACGCAGGCGGCCGTCGCCGCTACTGTCGTGTCTTCAGGCGGTAGGTGCCGTTGAACGGATACGGGGACGAACCGTTCTGCCCCACCGCCTGCACGTCGACCGTCAGCGTGTGGCCCGAGAAAACGAGCGCGCCCGTGAGGCGCGGCCTGCGCTCCTTCTCGTAGTGCTCCCGCAGCCGGAGGTCGACAGGGTGCCTGGAAGGCGCCTTCTTCTCGGCCGCCTTGTCGAACTCGCTCACCTCGTACACCGAGGCGTCGGCTGCGTCGACGCGCCCTTCGATCGACGGCACCCGGATGCGGGATTCGAGTTCGTAGCTGCGGTGGAAGATCAGCGACACAGGGTCATGCACCATCAAGCCCCGGGTGGCGTAGAGCGTGACCTCGTAGCCGTCGGCGGTCCGGGTGACGGTCGCATCGGGCTTGTTGCCTGTTGCCGTGCACCCGGCGAGCGCGAGCACGAACAGGAGCGAAGACACGGTGCGCATGCGTCGGTTCGCAGCAGAAGAAGTGGGCATGCAACGGCGCGCTCGTGAAGGAGCGCCGAGTATGGCCGCACCGCGCCCGCCATCAGCCGCAGGCGATCTTTCCGGACGGCGCGCTGCGCAGCCTGTTGAGAAACGCCAGCTGCACCCTGGCCGTCTCGCTGCCCTGCCCGGCGGCGCGCAGCATCCACGTGCGCGCCTCGCAGCGGTCGGCCTTCACGGCCGATCCGTACAGCGTGGGCCCCGTCAGCAGCACCATGCCCAGCATCTCCTGCGCCTCGGGATGGCCTTCGGTGGCGGCCTGGCGCAGTTGCTCGAGCATCGTGCGGTAGTCGCGCGCGGCCTGCGCTTCGAGGGCGAGCTGGTAGCGCTGCTCGGTCTGCAGGTCGGTGTTCACATCGAAGGGCTTCGCCGCGGCGATGGCGGCGACCAGGCACAGCACGCCTGACAGAAAGATGCGCCAGCGCAGCGACCAACTGGCGATCTGGTTGAGTTCGGATGACATCGGTTTTTCTCCACGAATTGCGTGGCACCGATGGTCCCGCGAAGGCGCGCGCAGGAGAAACTGGAATTCACGCAGGACGCCTCAGGCGCCGCCTGAGCCCTGCGCGAAATTCGTTCAGAACATCGCCAGCACGGCCGCATTCACCGCATAGCCACCGGCCGTCAGGAACACGAACAACAACGCCCCCAGCTTGAGCGGTTGCGCCCCCGCCTTGCGCAGGCTCGCGGCGCTGGTGCGCAGGCCCATCGCGGCCATGGCGGTGGCGAGCAGCAGCGTGTCGAGCTGCACGAGCCCGGCGACGAGTGCGTGCGGCAGCACGTCGAGCGAATGCACGGCGCTCACGGCGATGAACAGCACGGCGAACCATGGCACGCGCACCTGACGCCAGCACGCGCCCAGGCTCGCCGCGCCCGGCGTCGAGGCCGCCACGCGGAACGACAGGCCCATGAGGAACGGCGCCAGCATCATCACGCGCAGCATCTTCTCGACCACGGCCGCGTTGGCCGCGCCCGGGCTCACGGCCTCGCCCACCGCGACCACCTGCGCCACCTCGTGGATGGTGGAGCCCGCGAAGAGACCGAAGGCATGTTCCGTGACCCCGAGGTACGGATAGACCAGCGGGTACGCCACCATCGACAGCGTGCCGAACACCACCACCGTGGCGACGGCGATCGACACCTTGTGCTCCTCGCCGCGCACCACGGGCTGGGTCGCCATCACGGCGGCGGCGCCGCAGATGGCGCTGCCCGCGCCAATGAGCGCGGCGGTCTCGCGGTCCAGCCCCAGCCAGCGCGTGCCGATGCGCACGGCGAGGCCGAAGGTCAGCGCCACCATCGCCATCGCGATCAGCACGCCGGGCCAACCGACGGCGCCGATGTCGCTCAGCGAGATGCGAAAGCCGTAGAGCACGATGCCCGCGCGCAGCAAGGCGCTGCGCGCGAAGTCCACGCCAGCGCCGGTGCGCTGCGACACCGCGGGGAACACCGTGTTGCCCGCCACCATGCCCAGCGCGATGGCCAGCGTGAGCGCGCTCAGGCCCAGGTGCACCATCGGTGGCCATTCGGCCAGCAGCGCGGCGGCGGCCGCCAGCAATGCAGACAGCAACACGCCGGGGCCGCAGCGGCGAACGAAGGAGAAACCGGGCAAGGAGGCGGCAAGGGAGGACATGGACCCGAGCTTAGGAATCGGCACCCCCATGAGTCAAAGACATAAACTTCACCGATGCATGAAGTTAAGTTATGACCTTGAACCTGCACCTGGTGCGCCTGTTCGTCGCCGTGGCCGAGGCGGGCAGCTTCTCGCGCGCGGCCGAGGGCCTGTGGATCAGCCAGCCGGCGGTGTCCAAGGGCATCCGCGAGCTGGAGCACCAGCTCGACCTGACGCTCATCGAGCGTGGCGCGGGCAAGGGCTTCCGGCTCACGGAGGCGGGCGCGTCGCTGCTCACGCATGCGCGCGGCATCTTCGCGATGGAGCGCGCGGCGCTGGACGACGTGCGTGCGCGCGTCGGCGTGCAGCGCGGCAGCCTCACGCTGGGCGCCAGCACCACGGTGGCGAGCTACTGGCTGCCGCCGCAGATCGCGGCCTTCTGCGCGGCTTATCCGGCGGTGGTGCCGCGCGTCACGGTCGGCAACACGCAGTGGGTGTGCGAGCAGCTGCTCGAATGCCGCATCGACCTCGCGCTGGTCGAGGGCCGGGTGGACGAAGAACGCGTGGAGGTGCGCGAATGGACCACCGACCCGCTCGCCATCGTCGCGCCGCCCGATGCCGCGCTGCCCCGGCGCGGCGTGACGGCTGCGCTGCTGGGCCGGCAGCACTGGATCCTGCGCGAGCCGGGCTCGGGCACGCGCCAGGCCACCGAAGCGCTGTGCGCGGCGCACGGCATCGACGCGCCGCCGTGGATGGAAATGGCGAGCAACGAAGCCATTGCGCGCACCGTGGCCAGCGGGGTCGGCATCTCGATGCTGCCGCGCGTGGTGGTGGCCGACATGCTCGCGCTGGGCACGCTGCGCGAGCTGAAGCTGCCAGGCGCGGTGCTGTCGCGGCCGCTGTACCGGCTGGCGCTGAAGAACCGGCCGCTCTCGCCGGCGGCGCTGCGGATGGCGCAGATCCTCGACGCCTCGTGACATGAAAAAAGGGCGCACCGTGTGCGCCCTTTTTTCCTTCAACCGCTACCCGTCAGCAGCAGCGGCCCTTGCCCGCGCCGTAGCGCGCCTCGAGCCGTTCGCGGAAGAACTCCTCGTAGCTCATCGGCGCCCGGTCCGGGTGGGTGGCCGCCATGTGCGTCAGGTAGACGTCGTAGTCGGGCAGCCCGACCATGAGCCGCAGCGACTGCTTGATCGAGCGGGCGATGTAGCGCCCGGCTTCCGGCATGGCGAGGCCCATGGCGTGCTTTCGCTCGGTCAGTGGGCGGCGGACGAAGCCGCGCCCATCGCCTCGAACGGCGTCTCCTGCGTGGTCGGCCGGTTGGCCGCGCGGGCCGCCAGGCAAGCCTTGATGCTGTAGACCAGCACGCTCAGCACCACG
Organism: Variovorax sp. GW822-FHT04A09; assembly: GCF_058801005.1. Lineage (NCBI taxonomy): Bacteria > Pseudomonadati > Pseudomonadota > Betaproteobacteria > Burkholderiales > Comamonadaceae > Variovorax > Variovorax sp. GW822-FHT04A09. The sequence continues at coordinate 364,549 of NZ_JBXAMV010000003.1, forward strand.
AAGATGAACAGCGCGCACAGCGCCGCGTCGAGCCGGTCGTTGAAGACGATGCGCGACATGGCTTCGGGCGTCTTGGCCGGCGCGATCAGCACGCCGTTGGCCAGGCCGTCGGCGTACTTGGCCGCGTGCGACAGGAAGCCGATCTTCGGATCGCTCGAGAAGATCTTCTGCCAGCCCGCCGTCAGCGTGCAGGCCAGCAGCCACACGGCCGGCGCCGCCGCCACCCAGGCGTAGCGCTCGCGCTTCATGCGGAACAGGACGACCACGCCCAGCATCAGCGCCACCGCGGCCAGCATCTGGTTGGAGATGCCGAACAGCGGCCACAGCGTGTTGATGCCGCCCAGCGGATCGACCACGCCCTGGTACAGGAAGTAGCCCCAGGCCGCCACGCACAGCGCGGTGGCGATCAGGTTGGCCGGCAGCGAGTCGGTGCGCTTGAGCGCGGGCACGAAGCTGCCCAGCAGGTCCTGCAGCATGAAGCGGCCGGCGCGCGTGCCGGCGTCCACTGCCGTGAGGATGAACAGCGCCTCGAACAGGATCGCGAAGTGGTACCAGAAGGCCATCATGGCCTGCCCGCCGATCACCTGGTGAAGGATGTGGGCCATGCCCACGGCCAGCGTCGGCGCGCCGCCGGTGCGCCCGAGGATGGTGGTCTCGCCCACGTCCTTGGCCGTCTGCAGCAGCATCTCGGGCGTGACCACGAAGCCCCAGCCGGAGATCGTTGCCGCGGCCTGTTGCACCGTGGTGCCGACCAGCGCGCCCGGGCTGTTCATCGCGAAGTAGATGCCCGGCTCGATGCACGAGGCCGCCACCAGCGCCATCACGGCGACGAACGATTCGGCCAGCATGCCGCCGTAGCCGATGAAGCGCGCGTGGCGTTCGTTGTCCAGCATCTTGGGCGTGGTGCCCGAAGAGATCAGCGCGTGGAAGCCCGAGACGGCACCGCAGGCGATGGTGATGAACAGGAACGGGAACAGGCTGCCCGACCAAACCGGGCCGTTGCCTTGCGCGAACTGCGTGATGGCGGGCATCTGCAGCGTGGGCATCACGACCACGATGCCGATGGCCAGCGCGATGATCGTGCCGATCTTCAGGAAGGTCGACAGGTAGTCGCGCGGCGCCAGCAGCAGCCACACCGGCAGGCTGGCGGCCACGAAGCCGTAGCCCACGAGCATCCAGGTGAGCGCCTTGCCGTCGAAGGTGAAGGCCGGGCCCCACACCGGGTGCTGGCTGACCCACTGGCCGCCGAAGATGGCCGCCATGAGCAGCACGAAGCCGATCACCGACACCTCGCCGATGCGGCCCGGGCGGATGTAGCGCAGGTACACGCCCATGAACAGCGCCACCGGAATCGTCGCGGCCACCGTGAAGCTGCCCCAGGGCGATTCGGCCAGCGCCTTCACCACGATCAGGGCCAGCACCGCCAGGATGATGATCATGATCATGAAGGTGCCGAACAGCGCGATCATGCCGGGCACCACGCCCATCTCCTGCTTGACCAGGTCGCCCAGCGAGCGGCCGTCGCGGCGCGTGGAGATGAACAGGATGATGAAGTCCTGCACCGCCCCCGCGAACACCACGCCCGCCAGCACCCACAGCAAACCGGGCAGGTAGCCCATCTGCGCCGCGAGCACCGGGCCCACCAGCGGGCCGGCGCCCGCAATGGCCGCGAAGTGGTGGCCGAACAGCACGTTCTTGTCGGTCGGCACGTAGTCCAGGCCGTCGTTGTGGCGGTGCGCGGGCGTCTTGCGGTTGGCGTCCAGCCCCAGCACCTTGTCGGCGATGAACAGGCTGTAGTAGCGGTAGGCGATCAGGTAGGTGCAGAGCGCGGCGGTCACGACCCAGAGGGCGTTGATGCTTTCCCCCCGGCTCAGGGCGACGGTGCCCAGCGCAAAAGCGCCGAGCACGGCCACGGCCAGCCACACCAGATGGCGGCGAATGTTGGGCATGCGGATGTCTCCTCGATATGAACCGGGCGAGTGTTCCCCGCCCGCCGCCGGGCCGCATCCGTCGAACTGCGCGGGCCGGGCGGGTGGAATTGCCTAATGGATAACCCCTATCCGCGCCCGGATCGCCTTCGCCGGACGGCCATCAGAAGCGCCGCAAAACCGTTGCGCTCACATTAGATGTGATAAATTCACATTCACTAACAATGTGAAACATCTCTGACGAGTCCACGATGACCCAGCATTCGCAGGCACGCGCCCCCCGCGGCTTCACATTGATCGAGGTCATGATCACGGTGGCCATCGTGGCCATCCTGGCGTCGATCGCCCTGCCCAGCTACCAGCAGTACATCGTGCGTTCGAAGCGCTCGGCGGCCCAGGCGCAGATGATGGACATCGCCAACCGGCAGCAGCAGTTCCTCATTGCCAACCGCGGCTACGCCGACAAGACGGCACTGACTGCCAGCGGCTACAGCCTGCCCGCCGAAGTCAGCAGCAACTACAGCTACGACGTCGCGCTGCAGGAGTCCGGCCCGCCCACCTTCGCGATCACCTTCACCGCAATCGGCAGCCAGGTGGGCGACGGCAACCTCGGGCTCACCAGCGAAGGCGTGAAGACGCCGGCCAACAAATGGTGAGCCCCGCCCTGCGGCGCCAGCGCGGCGCCACGCTGATCGAAGTGCTGGTCACCCTGCTCGTGTTGGCCTTCGGCCTGTTCGGCCTCGTGGGGCTGCAGGCCCGGCTGCAGGCCTCCGAGATGGAGTCGTACCAGCGCTCGCAGGCGCTGATCCTGCTCAACGACATGGCCAACCGCATCGCCATCAACCGCCGCGTGGCGGCCAGCTACGCCACCAGCGCACCGCTGGGTGGCACCGATGCCTGCCCCACCGGCACCGGCACGCGCCAGCAGATCGACGCCAGGGAGTGGTGCAACGCGCTGCAGGGCGCGGCCGAGTTCTCGGGCAACGACAAGCTGGGCACCGTGATCGGCGGGCGCGGCTGCGTGGAAGACATGGGCAACAACGAGTACCTCGTGACGGTCGCCTGGCAGGGCCTGGGGCCGATCTCGGCGCCGCCGGCCGGCGTGGCCTGCGGCAAGGACCTCTACGACGGCGGCACCGGCTCCAAGTGCATCAACGACCTGTGCCGCCGCACCGTGACCACGCTCGTGCGCATCGGATCGCTCTCATGAACCCGCGCCCCACCGCACGCCGCGCCCAGCGCGGGCTGACGCTGATCGAGCTGATGGTGGCCATCACCATCATGCTCATCGTGATGGCCGCGCTGCTCACGCTGTTCCTCAACGTGAGCGGCTCCCAGCGCGAGATGGAACGCGTCAACCGCCAGATCGAAACCGGGCGCCTGAGCATCTTCGTGCTCGAGAACGAGATCTCGCACGCGGGCTTCTGGGAAAACTACATGCCCGAGTTCGACGACCTCACGGTCAGCGCCGCGCCCACGCACGTGCCCACCGGCAACGTGCCCGACCCGTGCCTGGCCTACTCGGCGGCGAACTGGACCGAGGACTACAAGCGCCAGCTGCTCGACCTGCCCGTGCAGGTCTACAGCAGCGTGCCGGCCACCTGCACCGACCTGCTGACGCACCACAAGACCGGCACCGACATCCTCGTGGTGCGCCATGCCGAAACCTGCCTGCCCGGCACGCCCCATTGCGACGCCGACGTGGCCGGCGCGATGTACTTCCAGTCGTCGCTGTGCGGCACGCAAAAGCCCTCGTCGTTCGACCTCTCGACCGGCGCCTTCGACCAGATGTTCCTCAAGGACTGCACCACCCCTTCGCCCAAGCGCAAGCTGGTGGCCGACATCTACTACGTGCGCGACTACGCCGAGGCCGAAAACGACGGAATTCCCACGCTGGCACGCTCGCGCTTCGACCTGGTGGGCGGCACGCTCGCGCAGCAGCCGCCCACGGCGCTGATCGAAGGCGTCGAGGGCTTTCGCGTCGAGCTCGGCCTGGACACGCTGAGCAAGACCGGCGCCGCCGTCAACTATGCCCAGGCCATCGCCTGGGCCGACCCGGCGAACAAGTCCACCCCGTCCAACCGCGGCGACGGCAGCCCCGACGGCGCCTTCGTGCACTGCGGCGCGACCTGCACCGCCGACCAGCTGGTCAACGCGGTGGCCGTGAAGCTGTATGTGCTCGCGCGCGCCACCACCATCTCGCCGGGCCACACCGACACGCGCAGGTACCAGATGGGCGCCGCCACGCTCGCGCCGTTCAACGACCACTACAAGCGGCACGCGTTCGCGACCACCGTGCGCCTGACCAACGTCACCGGCCGGAGGGAAACGCCATGAAGCCACGCGCGCACGCCGGCCGCTCCACCCAGACCCAGCGCGGCGCCGCGCTGATCATCGGGATGATCATGCTGCTGCTGATCACGCTCGTGGTCACCGCCGCCTTCAACCTCAGCGGCGCCAACCTCAAGGCCGTGGGCAACCTGCAGACCCGCAACGAAGCCGTGGCCGCCGCCAACCGCGCGATCGAGGAGGTCGCGGCCAGCCTGCTGGTGCCCGGCAGCGACGGCACCCCGTCGCTCGCGCCGCCGCAGGGCACCGTGAGCATGGTCGACATCAACAACGACGGAGTGGACGACTACACGGTCACCGTCGCCCCGCCCGTGTGCGTGCGCGCCACCAAGGCGGTCGACAGCAGCGGCGGCGGCAGCACGGGCCCGGGCGGCATCACCGGCGGCGCGTCCAGCAGCGGCTCGGGGCTCGCGGCCCTGCCCGACCAGTACAACACCGTGTGGGACATCAGCACCACCGTGACCGACACCGCCCCCGGCACCACCGGCACCACCACCTCCGTGCGCCAGGGCGTGCGGGCGCTGCTCAACAAGGCGCAGTTCGAAGCGCTGTGCGCGCCGCCGCCGGTCGCGCCAGCCGAACCCGCGCCGGCCGCCTCTTGAACCACGACGATGAACGGGTCCCCGCCATGACAAGGAAACTACTCACCACGCTGTGGGCCGCCGTGCTGCTCGCGCTGCCGATGCAGGCTGCGCAGGCGGAGGACATCGATCTCTTCGCGGGCTTCAACCCCAGCGCCGCCCAGGCTCCGAACGTGCTGTTCGTGCTGGACAACACCGCCAACTGGAACCAGCCCTTCACCGACGAGATGAAAGCGCTCGCCGACGCCTTCGGCAAGCTGAAGGACGGCAATTTCAAGATCGGCCTGATGATGTTCACAGAGACCGGCCAGGGCAACTCGAACAGCGACGGCGGCTACGTACGCGCCGCGGTGCGCACGCTCGACGCTGGCACCAAGGACACGTACCGCGACATGATCCGCAGCCTCGACAAGCTCGGCGACAAGTCCAACGGCGGCAAGGCCGGCAAGACCATGGCCGAGGTCTACCGCTACCTGGCCAGCGCCGCGCCCATCGCCGGCAACGGCAAGCTCAAGGCCGACTACAGCGGCAACGTGAACGGCACCGCGGCGTCGAAGGCCATCTACGGCCTGCCGCGCAATGCATTGGACGGCTTCAACGGCAGCAGATACGTCGGTCCGAGTACCGAGAACTGCATCGGCACCTTCGTCATCTACATCAGCAACGGTGCGGCGCAAGACAACAGCAGCGACAACCAGCTGTCCAACGCGGCGCTGCGCGCCGCCGGCGGCGACACGACGCAGATCACGTTCAGCCCCAGCGGCTCGCAGGACAACACGGCCGACGAATGGGCGCGCTTCCTGCAAACCAGCATGGGCGTGAAGGTCTACACCATCGAGGCCGCCAAGGCCGACAAGGGCCAGGGGCCGGGCTGGACCGCGCTGATGCAAAGCGTCGCCAAGCAGGGCAAGGGCGCTCACTACGATCTCACGGATCGCCAGGCCGAGCCCGATCTCGGCAAAGCGCTTGCCGAGGCGTTCGACGACATCTTCAGCAAGATCCAGTCGGTCAACAGCGTGTTCTCCTCGGTGAGCCTGCCCGTGAGCGTGAACACCCAGGGCACCCACCTGAACCAGGTGTTCGTCGGCATGTTCCGCCCCGACGGGAACGCGTTCCCGCGCTGGAACGGCAACCTCAAGCAGTACAAGCTCGGACTGGACGGCAGCAGCCAGCTGGTTCTGCAGGACGCGAACAGCAATGACGCGATCGAGAGCGGCTTCATCGCCCCCTGCGCCCGCAGCTTCTGGTCACCCTCCGCCAACGACAACGACGCCTACTGGAGCTTCCGGCCATCCGGCGATTGCATCGGCAAGGAAGCCGCGGACGGCCCCGACGGCAACGTGGTGGAAAAGGGCGCGCAAGCCCGCATGCTGCGAGGGAGCCTGCCGGCCAGCCGCAACATGAAGACCTGCACGGCCGGCAACTGCACAGCGCTCACCGCATTCAACGACGACGCTGTCACCAACCTTGCACTCGGCGTAGCAACAGACGCTGACCGCACCCGGCTCGTCAACTGGGCGCGCGGCCTCGACAACAAGGGCGATGACCGGGCCCTGGCTGACGGCACGCTGGTGACCACGGACGGAATGCGTCCCTCCGTGCACGGCGATGTGGTTCATTCACGGCCGGTCGCCATCGACTACAGCACCACGCCCGCCACCGGCACCACCAGAACGCCCCAGGTGGTGGTGTTCTACGGTGGCAACGACGGCGTGCTGCGGGCCGTCAACGGCAACCGCAACACCGCCATCAACGGGATCGCCGCGGGCGCCGAGCTGTGGTCCTTCATGCCGCCCGAGTTCTATGGCAGCCTCAAGCGGCTGTACGACAACACCACGCGCATCAATTTCCCCGGCCTGCCGGTCAGCCTGGGCGCGGTGGCCCCCAAGCCCTACGGCATGGACGGTCCGGTCTCGGCCTACCGCCAGGGCAGCAACACCTGGCTTTTCGCCAGCATGCGCCGGGGCGGCCGACAGATCTACGCCTTCGACGTTTCCTCCCCCACAACGCCCACGCTGAAGTGGCGCAAGGGCTGCCCGAACCAGAACAACGACACCGGCTGCGACACCGGCTTCGAAGGCATCGGCCAGACCTGGTCGGCCCCGAAGGCTTTGCGGGCCAGCGGCTACGGCGGCGGCAACAGCCCGCTGCTGATCTTCGGCGGTGGCTACGACAAGTGCGAGGACGCCGACGTCGGCCCATCCGACACGGCTGTCTGCGGCGCGAACACCAAGGGAAACGGGATCTACCTGCTCGACGCCGATACCGGCGCGCGGATCAGTGTGTTCGCCACCGCGCGCCCGGTGGTCGGCGAAGTCACGGTCGTCTCCGACGCGCTCGGTATCGCCAAGATCGCCTACGCCGCCGACCTGGGCGGCAACGTCTACCGCATCAAGATCGGCACCGCGGCACCGTCCGCCTGGGAGTTCAAGAAGATCGCCTCGCTCGGCTGCGACACCGTGACCACCTGCACGCCCAACCGCAAGTTCATGTTCGGCCCCGACGTGCTGGAGGACACCGGCTCCTACGTCGTGCTGCTGGGCTCGGGCGACCGCGAGAAGCCGCTGCGCAGCTACGCTGCGGCGCTCAGCGTGGCCAATCGCTTCTACATGCTGGTGGACAAGCCCACCGACGACAACTGGCTGACCAGCGAGGGCATCCTCACCCGCTGCGGCACCGGCACCAGCAACGAACTGCTGTGCCATGCCTCGCTGCAGGCCATCACCCCTACCAGCAACCCGACTTCCGCCGACCTCGCCACCAAGAAGGGCTGGTACCTCACCCTCGCTCCCGGCGAGCAGGTCGTGACCGGCTCGGTGACCGCCTACGGCAACACCACCTTCAACACCCACACGCCCACCGTCCCCAGCACGCTGACGTGCAAGCCCGACCTCGGCACCGCGCTGGTCTACAACGTCTCGTACGTCAACGCCGCGGCCCAGAGCCCCCTCGGACGCTTCCAGAACGTGGTGGGCGGCGGCCTCGCGCCCACGCCAGTCGTGGGCCGGGTCGAACTCGACAACGGCAGCATCCGCGACGTGGTGATCGGCGCCAGTCCCAATTCCTTCCTCAGCCCCAAGGGCACCGCCCCCAAGGCCGCCTTCAAGCAGCCCAAGGGCCGGGTCTACTGGTTCATCCAGAAGTAAAGCCGTGCACCCGCGCATGCGCAACCACCACCCCAGGCAGGCCCGCACCCGGCCGCGCGGCTTCACGCTCATCGAGCTGATGGTCACGCTGGCCGTGCTGGTGGTGCTGATCGCCATTGCCGTGCCCTCGTTCGACGGCATCCGGCTGTCCACCCGCCTGAGCAGCTACAGCACCGCGCTGGTCGCGGGCAGCCAGCTGGCGCGCAGCGAGGCCATCAAGCGCAACGCCCCCGTCACCCTGTGCGCCTCGGCCAACGGCACCAGCTGCAGCACCAACGGGCAGTGGGAAGCAGGCTGGATCGTGCGCAGCGACACGCAGGTGCTGCGCGTCGAGCCCGCGGCCGCCAGCGGCTACCGGCTGCGCGAGGCCGATGGCGCCAGCGCCATCGTGTTCCAGGCCACCGGCCTGGGCGCCGGCCGGAGCAGCATCACCATCTGCCGCGCCACCCCGAGCGCCGACCAGTCGCGCGCCGTGAGCATCAGCGCCACGGGGCGCACCACCGTCACCCGGGCGAGCGGCGGCACCTGCGCCACGACCTGACCCCGGCCGGCCGAGGGGGTCCGCCGGACGAACGACAATAGCGCCCTGTGGCAAGCCCGGGCGCCGGTCCCGCCTCTCTTGCCTTGACGACCATCACCAGGAACAACGCTCCCGCATTCATGGAACACCGGCTGGACTGGGCCCTTGCCGCCTGCGCTCGCATCCTCAGGCCCGTCGTCCGGCTGGCGCTGGGCATGGGCGTCAAGCACCCGCACCTCGAAGCCCTGCTGCGCGACCTGCTCATCGAGGAAGCCCAGCGCACCTGGCGCGCCCAGGGCGTGACCAAGCCCAACCTCAGCCAGATTTCGGTCACCACCGGGCTGAACCGCAAGGTCGTCACCGCCAAGGTCCGCGCCACCGTCGACCCGCTGCCCCACACCGAGCTGTCAGCGGCTGCCAAGACTTTTACGTTGTGGTTACAGATGACCACCGACGACGACACCCTGCGCCGCCTGCCCGTCGTCACCGAGGGTGACGGGCCGTCGTTCGAGCGCGTGGCCCGCCTGGCCAGCCGGGGCAACGTGCACCACCGCACCATCCTCGACGAGCTGGTGCGCCTGCAGATGGTGGCCGAGAGCGACGGCACCGCCGAACTCACGGCCGACGGCTTCGTGCCGGTGGAAGACCTGCAGTCGATGCTCGCCTTCCTGGGCGACAACGGCCGCGACCACCTGCTGGCCGCCGTCTCCAACACCCTGGGCGAGACGCCCCGCATGCTCGAGCGCGCCGTGTACGCGCGCGGGCTCACGCTGGCCGACTGCACGGCCATCGAACGCCTCGTGCGCGAACGCTGGGCCGGCCTGCACCACGAGCTGGCCCGCGAGATGACCGAAGCCGTCGACCGCGTGCCCCCCGAGGCCAAGGCCTCCGCGAAGGCGCGCATCCGCGTCGGCATCTACACGTATTACGAAGACGAAGAAGGCGCGCCCGCCCCCGGCGCGCCCCAGCACAACGAGTCCCCCCGATGAACACGCCTCCCCTCTCCTTGCGACTCGTGCGCGGCCTGCTGATGGCCGGCGCCATGGCCCTGCTTCTGTCCTGCGGGGGAGGCGGCGGTGGCGGCGGCACATTGGGTTTCGGCACCGCCGGCACCACGGCCACCGGCAACGGGGGTGGGGGCGGTGACGGCGGCTCGGGTGACGCCGGCTCCGGCAGCGGCACGGGCAACGGCAGCACCGGAAGCACGGGCGGCGGCGACAGCACCGCCAGCAACACCAACGGCGACGGCTCGGGCGTGGGCTCCGGCGGCACCGGCGTGACCGCCGACGCCGCCGGCATCGGCGCGGCCGACGGCCTGGGCAGCGTGATCCTCAACGGCCTGCGCTACAACACCGACAGCGCCACCTTCAGCCTCGAGGACACCACCGAGCTGCAGATCGGCATGAGCGCGCGCATCGCCGGCAAGGTCGACGCCGACTTCAACAACGGCATCGCCGCCACGGTCGTCTCGGCCGCCGAGTTGCGCGGCGCCGTGTCGGCCATCGACCTGAAGGACGGCAGCTTCACCGTCATGGGCGCCCGCGTGACCACCGACAACGCCACCGTCTGGGGCGACGCCAAGGGCGCCGCCGACCTCGTCGACACCGCCGTGGTGCAGGTGTGGGGCCTGCCCGCCGCGCCGGGCATCCTGCGCGCCACGCGCGTGCAGGTGGCGCCCACCACCACCGCCCCGCTGGTGACCGGCACCGTGCAGAACCTCGACCGCGGCGGCCAGCAGTTCACGCTCGGCCTGCTGACCGTCGACTTCGCCAGCGCCGCCTTCGGCCCCGGCATCGACGCCGCCAGCCTGGCCAACGGCGCCATCGTGCGCGTGCGCGGCACGGCGGCACCGGCCGCCGGCCGCTTCACCGCCACCCAGGTGCAGGGCTGGTACGCCATTCCCTCGGCCGACGGCATCGCGCTGCAGCTGGCCGGCGTAATCACCGACTTCGCCGCGCTCGGCGACTTCCGCGTCCTGGGCAACAAGATCGACGCGCGCAACGCCCAGATCACCGGCGGGCCCAGCGGCTCCATCGGCAACGGCGTGAAGGTCGAGGTCGACGGTTTCCTCTCGGGCCAGGTGCTCGTGGTCAAGAAACTGCGCATCCGCCACGTGCCCGGCACCGGCGGTCCGGTGTCGTTCACCGTCATCGGCGCCATCGGCGGCTACGTGTCGGCCGCCGACTTCACCGTGCGCGGCCAGCGCGTGGATGCCAGCGGCTCCGGTACCATCTTCGAAAACGGCACCGCCGTGGACCTGGGCAACGGCAAGCGCGTGACCGTCGTCGGCGACCGCGTGGTCGACGGCGTGCTCATCGCTCAGCGCGTGAGCTTCACGCAGCCCTGAGGTCCGGGCCCCGGCGGTCCGGCCGCGCAGTGCGTGCACCCAGGGTGCACGCACCGCGCACCCCACAGGCCACGCCACCCATGGCGCGACCGGATCGATCGGAGCCATGGACACCCACACCACCTCTGCGCCCGCTCCTGCCACGTCGCCCCGCTGCTGCATCGCCGGCGGCGGCCCGGCCGGCATGGTGCTGGGCCTGCTGCTTGCGCGCGCGGGCGTGCCCGTCGTCGTGCTCGAGAAACACCTCGACTTCCTGCGCGACTTCCGGGGCGACACCGTGCACCCCTCGACCCTCGAAGTGCTGCACGAACTCGGCCTGCTCGACGCCTTCCTGCAGCGCCCGCACAACCGCATCGAAGAACTGCGCGGCACCTACGAAGGCCGCGGCGTGACCATTGCCGACTTCAGGCGGCTGCCCACGTACGCCCGCTTCCTGGTGCTCATGCCGCAGTGGGAGTTCCTGGACTTCATGTGCGACGAGGCGCGGCGCTACCCCGGCTTCGAGCTGTGGACCGACGCCGAGGCCGTCGGCCTGCTGCAGGACAAGGGCCGCGTCAACGGCGTGAAAGTGCGCGTCGGCGCCCGCAGCCCCGACAGCGGCGGCCCGAAGGACATCGAGCTGCACGCCTCCCTCATCGTGGCCGCCGACGGCCGCCACTCCACCCTGCGCGACGCCGCGGCGCTGCCGCACATCAGCTACGGCGCGCCCATCGACGTGCTGTGGATGCGCATTCCCAAGCTCCCCGGTGACCCCGAAGCCACTGGCGGCCACATCGCGGCGGGCCACCTCCTGGTGACGCTCAACCGCGGCGACTACTGGCAGTGCGCCTTCGTCATCCGCAAGGGCGGCAGCGCCGAACTGCAGTCGCGCGGCATTGCCGCCTTCCACGCCGAGATCGCACGCATCGCGCCCTTCTTCGCCACGCGCCTGCCCGAGGCCCTGCCCGACTGGGAGGCCGTGAAGCTGCTCGAAGTGACCGTCGACCGGCTCGAATCGTGGTCGTGTCCCGGCCTGCTGTGCATCGGCGACGCCGCGCACGCCATGTCGCCCGTGGGCGGCGTCGGCATCAACCTCGCCGTGCAGGACGCCGTGGCCGCCGCCAACCTGCTGGCCGCGTCGCTGGCTGGCAGCGCCACCGACAAGGAGATCGACAACCTGCTGCCCCAGCTGCAGCGCCGCCGCGAATGGCCCGTGCGCGTCACCCAGGCCGCGCAGCGCCTCGTGCAGGACCGCGTGCTGATGCCCGTGCTCAGCCGCAAGGCAGCTGCATCGACCGCGCCCCGCCCCATGCCCTGGGCCCTGCGCCTGCTGGGGCGCTGGCCGTGGCTGCGCACCCTGCCCGCGCGCGCCGTGGGCATCGGCGTGCGGCCGGAACACGTGCGGTCGCCGCGCGCGTAACGCGCGAGCCGGGTTCGCCGGATCAGCCGGGCCGGCGCGCCTGCGTCGGCTGGCGCGACCAGTACACGCCGTCGAGCCGGTCGAGCCGCACCTCGCCGCCCGTGGACGGCGCGTGCACGAAACGCCCGTCGCCCACATAGATGCCCGCATGCGTGGGCGACGCCGAGCCGAACAGCACCAGGTCGCCCGAGCGAAGCTCCGACATCGGCACCGGCCGGCCGAAGCCCGCCATGCGCGACACCGTGCGCGGCGGCACCTGTCCCACGCTGTGGCGGTACACGTAGCCGATGAGCCCGCTGCAATCGAACCCGCCTTCGGGCGAGTTGCCGCCATAGCGGTACGGCGTGCCGACCAGCCCCAGCGCATGGATCGTGATGCTGTTCGACTGCTCCGACGTCAGCGGCGGGATGTTGCTGCTGGGCACCGAGCCGCCGGGCGTGCGCGCGGGCGGCGGGCTCGCGCAGCCGACGGCCAGGAGGCAGGCGGTGACGGCGGGGATCAGTCGGAACAGGAGCCGCTGCTGCAGCAGCGACAGCGATGCGGGGGAATGAGGAGGCGTCGGCAATGGTGTGTCGAGCATGGGCGCAGGCCGGTCTTGTGGACGTGGCCCGACTCTAGCGCGAGTGGGCCGGATCGCAATGCAGAGCCCCTTGGCGGGCGACAACGCCCTCGCCCGTCCTCGTCATCAACTGAAGCCGAAGACCAGCAGCAGGTTGTTCGCAGGCAGCGCGTGCCGCTCGCGCAATGCGAGGCCGACACGGCGCGCTTCTGCCACCACGTCGTCGAGCCGGCGAATGCCCCACGCGGGATTGCGCGCGCGCAGGTCTTCGTCGAATGCCAGATTGCTCGGCGCCGTGGGGCCGTGCTGCGCTTCGTCTTCGAAGTAAGGCCCGTAGGTGATCAGCACGCCGGTGCCGGCACGCAGATGCCGCGCGGCGCCGGCCATGAGCGCGGCGCAAGTGGGCCAGGGTGCGATGTGCAGCATGTTGGCGCAGTAGATGGCGTCGAACTTTTCCTCTTCTTTGCCTTCTTGAGCGAACGCGGGACCTTGCGACGGCCACTGCGGCGCCATCACGTCGAGCAGCAGCGGTGGACGCAGATTGGGCAGCGCGGCTTGCTCGACGCGACTGGTGATCGCGGGGAGCGAGCGGGCGTCTGCGTCGGTGGGCTGCCAGGTCCATGAAGGCATGGTGGCGGCGAACCAGGCGGCGTGTTGGCCTGTGCCGGAGGCGATTTCCAAGGCGGTGCCGCGCTCACCGAGGATGCGGGTCAGGGCATCGAGGATGGGTTGCTTGTTGCGGTCGGCGGCGGGGCTGAAGGGAAGGTCGGGCATCACGAGAAGCTTCGGGCAGGTACAACTTACAGGGTATCAAAGCAAGATCGCTCAGATCCGTTTCGTAGTTCCGCAATGTCGGCAATGCAGCGATTGCCGTCGTTGGCGCCTGCGAGACGAATAGGTACTACCGGCCAAAACCGGCCATTCACCTGGTCGCTTAAATGAACCCTGTATCCCTTGATCGAGGGCAGGGCTTGTCGGTTTGCGCGTTTCGCTGCCCGCCAGCCTGCTCCAAGTACTCGACAAACCCGTCGAAGGCATTCAACAAGGGCTGGAACCGCGCCGCACCGCCTTCCAGTTGGCACAAGGCGGAGCAGGTCGCCTCCAGCGTGGACAGTTGGTCGGGCCCATGGGCTTTGCGGATACGGTAGTGCGAAGGCGGCAGGTTGTGCAGGGCCAAGCGGGGCAACTGTTGCAGTGGCGGGCTTTGGTAGAGCATCTTTCGGCTTTTGCGCCAGGTGCCGTCCAGCACGACCAGGCGCAGGCGCGACGGGGCTTGCGGCCACTCGGGCGGTAGCGGGGGTGGGACTCGCAGGTCCGGGGCGGTATCTTGCAGACTGTCCGGGTACAGCAGCAGCGTGTGCTTGCCGTCCTCCGGCCAGACGGGTACGGCAAATGCCTCACCCACCACCAAGCGGCAGTGCGCCAAGCTGAGGTGCAGCAGGCGGGCACTGCCTTTGGCCTGGTGTACCTCCAACGGGTGCTGCAGCACTAGTACCTCCACCGTGTGGGCAGTGGGCGCGACCCAGCGGCAAATGCAGGCGCTGAGCGGGCGCAGGCAAGCGGTGCACTGGGGGCGTGGGACTACAGCGGCGGACATGGTTGGGTTTTATTCAGCGTGCCTGGCTAGACAATGCGTGGAAGGAGATGTCTCTTAGTGGCGCGACGACCGGCAGCTTTGGACAATGTCGGAAGACCGCAGTGGGCCCTATGCCGTCCTACAACCAGCAGTCGGGAAAGTCCGCTTCGCAGCGATTGTAGAAATCGACTGCGAAGCGACGGACGTCTGCTTTGAGTTCAATGGCGCATCACACTCGCATGAGCCCATGTGCCCCCCAATCAAGATCGCCGGCCGTAAGCAAGGGGTAGCCTCCCGCGTCAGAAAAATCTACCCCCGAAAATCCCTGCTGCCATTCGCCGCCGACGTAGAGATCAATGCAGCCTCTCAGGGTTTTGAGAACTTCTTGTTGGGAAACCACCGGAAGATGTTGTCGCAGCGGTTGTTGGCGAGCCTCACGAACAGGTAGCCAGACTCTGCGTTGCCGAGCGCATCAACGGGGATTCCTGCGCCGCGAAGGGCTGCGACTTCGGCGTCCGCGTCAATGTCGAAGGGCAAGCTGAGAGTCACCGTCGCTATGTGCACGAGAAGCTTGGCCATGCTACGGGCTCAATGCGCTTGTTCCGATGCAGCATGCCTTTTGAGCGTCACGCGCATCACGGTGGCCCGGACTGAACAGACGACTCGCCCACGTGGGTACAACCGGGGGAGCAGAGATTCAGCCTCGATCAACCCCGCGCTGCGCAGCACTCCGCGCATTCGAGTCTCCTCCAGATCATCGGTCGGCACAGGCGGTCGCGCGCGGCAAAAGCGGCGGAGCAGATGTATAGGCATTGGATTTCCCGGGTCTGTGTTGAGCGGCAGTGTTGACTGCTGAGAACTTGCGGCCACCCAACCATGTGCCCGAAACCTGCGCACCGGTCGGTGCAGGATTCGGGGCAATTGACGGCCGTACAAGCAAGTGCGCGCCAGGTTCTCGGTGTCGATTTCCGCGGGGCTCATGGCGTACATGGGGTTGCTCTCCAAAGCGAGGTTCTGGGGGGCCCACGCTAGCCAGAAAGTGAGTCCCTGACTGTTCGCTGGCGCACCAAGCCCCCCCAAAAAAATGTCCCGGCGATTGGTACGCCAGCGCACAGACGCCGGATTTCAGTCGCAGAATCATGAAAATTTGGAAGCAGATCTCGCCCATGGCATTGCCTCCTCATTCTTCTTCGTTGCGTCGGGCCGCTGCACACAACGAACTGCTGGATGCCATCCCTCTCGAGGTGATGGCCCGAATGGAGCCGTTCCTGGAATTGGTGCCGCTGCGTCTCGGGGAGGTGCTCTACGAGTCGGGGGTGGTGCAGCGACACGTTTTCTTCCCCGTCGATTGCATCGTCTCGCTGCTGTACGTGCTGGAGAACGGGCAGTCGGCGGAGATCGCGGTCGTCGGCTTCGAAGGCATGGTGGGCGTGTCGCTCCTGATGGGCGGAGGTAGCACCCCCAATCGTGCCGTGGTGCAAAGTGCTGGCAAGGCCTTCAGGCTGAGTGCCACCCACGTTCAGGAGCTGACGGAAAAGGGAGGGCCGTTGCTTCACCTCTTGCTGCGCTACACCCAATCGCTCATCACCCAGATGTCGCAAACGGCGGTGTGCAACCGGCATCATTCGCTCGAGCAGCAGCTGTGCCGCTGGCTGTTGTTGAGCCTGGACAGATTGCCGGGCAATGAACTGGTCATGACGCAGGAACTGATCGCCAACATGCTCGGCGTGAGACGCGAAGGCGTGACGGAGGCGGCAGGCAAATTGCAGCGTCTGAACCTGATCAAGTACGCGCGAGGTCACATCACGGTGCTCGACCGCCCGGGCCTGGAACAGCAGGTGTGTGAATGCTATGAGGTCGTGAAGCGCGAAACGGATCGGCTGCTGCCTCGCCAAGTGGCAAGCTGATTCGCCGCGCCGATGCTCACGCTCGGTGCGCCGCCGCACAGACGTGAGCCATCGCATCGGCAACAATGCGGCGGGTCACGCATTTTCGCGCTGGCCCCTCTCAACAGGGGCTCTGTGACATCCCATCCGACCCGCCCCATTCACAACCGTCTGCTCGAAGTGCTGCCGCCGATGGTCAGGGCGCGTCTGCTCGAAAAATGCGAGAGCGTGCCACTGGCCGCGGCCCAGACGCTCTATGAGCCGGGCGATGTCATCCACCACATTCACTTTCCCACGAGCGCCTTTGTTTCGCTGGTTTCCACGGCGGATGGCCACGACGGTCTGCAAACAGGCTTGGTGGGCAACGAGGGCGCCTTGGGCTACGAACTGTCGCTGGGTGTTCAGAGCGCACCGTTGCGAGCGTTCGTTCAAGGCGGCGGTCTGGCCTGGCGCCTGACAGCGCAGTCCTTTGCTCAGGAACTGGAGCACAACACGATGCTCAGGCGTGTTCTCAACCGCTACGTCTGTGTGCTGCTGATGGAGCTGGGTCGCTCGGGCCTGTGCAACCGCTTCCATCTGATCGAGGAGCGCCTGGCGCGCTGGCTACTGACCACGCAGGATTGCGCGCACTCCGCACACCTGGCACTGACTCATGAAGTACTGGGTCGCATGCTGGGGGTGCGCCGGGTCGGCATCACCAATGCAGCGACGGCACTGCACGAGCGTCGGCTGATCGAATACCGCCGCGGCGCCATCACGATCACGGATCGCCAGGGACTGGAAAATGCGGCGTGCGATTGCTATCGGGCCAACCAGCGCAACTACGCACGGTTGATCTCATGACAGGCGGCCTTCCTGCCATTCACACGGCAGGAACATGAAGATCGTTCTCTCGCAGCATCACCGGCTCCATGGCTCCCTGTGAGAGACGCCGCCGCACCGCAGCTTCAATCTCTTCGACATGGTGGCCGAAGGTTTCAAGCGGATCGGCGCTCTCGGATGTGTGAAAGTGATAGCGCAGCGCTTGGCTCCCGACGCTGGCACTCACGAACCGGTTGCCTTCCAGGTCCACCCAGAAGCGGACGGAGCCAGAGGCATCATGAAAGTAGGGAGCATCGGACATTGCGAGAATCTTTCTTGGGGGCGGCTGTGCACTATCACACGCTTGGCGCTTCGCGGCCGTAAGACAACGGGAGTTGATCGCTCCGCAGGCCCAAGTGCTTGGCCTTTGCCATGAAATCCAGCGAGGTGACGGCCCGCCGGCATCGAGGCGCCGCTCTTGATGGGCGGGTGCTTAAGCTTCCTCTACCAGCGCCGGATGGCCGTCAACCAGATCATGGCGCGCCTTCTGTTTTCGGTCTGTGCGCCAGCGCACGGTCGAAAAATCTCCTGCGCGGTAGTGTGGCGGCTTCAACTTCTTCAACGGAGGGGCCCATGACACCTTCCCAGTTCACCGCCGAGTCGCTGCTTCGGACTTACCTCAGTGGGCGCAGCATGCCGAAAATCCTTCGTGACGCCATTGTGTGGTCGATCGAAGTTCGACTGGCCAGGGGCGACACGCCGACGCTCGACGAGACGCTGCGAACTGACATCGACAACCATGCTGTAGAGCCTCCTGGGCAACCGACCGTATGTGCCTTGTTGCGTCGCTTTGGCGAGACTGAAGACACAACGCATGCGCGCAGTCGCCCAAGCCACAGAGCGTTTGGAACCTCCGTTTATTGACACGAGTGCACCGGCTGGTTCGTATCTACTTCAGTCAGACGGCCCGGGCAGATTTGCGAGGTGGAAGTCCGCGCCGGGTCGCAAAGCCGCCCTCGATGCATATCGCCCCGAGCGGCAGCAATCAGTCTGAAGCAGCCACCCCGGTATCCAATACCGGCGCCAAACTCTCACCCTCCCCCACTCTCCTGAAACAACGCCGCCGCATCCCGCGCCAGATCCGAAGCGATCCAAAGCAGGTTGTCCCGATGCCCTGCCCCCGCATCTTCGAACCATCCATCGCCGGCGCCGTGGCAGCACCACAGCAGTGAGTTCAGTTGCTCCAGCTTGCACTCCAGCAGGTCCGCTGCGCTAGGGGTGGTCGCGTGGGGAGGGGTCGCCCCGGTAGCCCGGGCCATAATTCGTTTAGCCATTGGTGTGCTCGCTTTCCAAAGTTTGTGCACGTCATTTGGTTAGACGGTCATGGTGTTCGCGCACCGTGGCCGTCGCCTTTTGTGCCTCACGTTCGCATCGATCGATCTGCATCGATGGCCCGCCGTGAGGCGAAGCGGTTCATTCATTCACTCAATCAGTCAGTCAGTCAGTGGTCCGTGGTGTGGTGTGTGCTGCCCTCCTCGCCCACATGGCGGGTCGTTTCGTCACAGGGGCATTCACTGTAGAGAAGTCCTGCCCGGCACAGAGAGAAATTTCGCCGAGGAATGCGCGGTTCGCGCAAGTAATCGCGCTGCGGCAGCGGCGATTCACAAAGCCCTGACAGTCAGGCCCTGAAGGCAGGGCCCAAGCCCCGCATCGACAGCAGCGCCTCAGCCCTGCCCGCCGAACTCCCGCGCGTGCTCCACCGCGTACTTGATGAGCTCCGCCTGCCCTTCGATGCCCAGGCGCCGCTTGATGCTCTGGCGGTGCGCCTCCACGGTGCGCACGCTCAGGCCGAGGTCGCGCGCGATCTGCTTGCTCGATTCGCCGCGGCCGAGCGCGCTCAATATCTCGCTCTCGCGCGGCGTGAGCAGCGGGCGCGGGGTCTGGTTGCGAAAGAGTTTCTTCGACACGGCCGGGCTCAGGAAGGTGCCGCCCGCCGACACGGCCTCGATGGCCGCCACGATCTCCGCCGCCGGCGCGTCTTTCAGCACGTAGCCGCGCGCGCCGACCTGCAAGGCCTTCTGCACGTACTCGGGGTTGTCGTACATGCTGAGCATCACGATGTGCGGCGCGGGCTGGTGCTGCTGTTGTTGCAGCAGCAGCGCCGCCAGCTCGATGCCGTTCATGTCCTTCATGCCCACGTCCATGAGCACGAGGTGCGGCTGCGCGGGGCCGATGAGTGCCAGCGCCTCGGCCGCGCTGCCGGCCTCGCCCACGATCTCCAGGCCGGGCATGGCGCCCAGGCGCGCACGCAGGCCGTCGCGCACCAGCGGGTGGTCGTCGACCAGGAACAGGCGCACAACCACGGGGGCAGCGGGAGCAGCGGCGGAGTCTTCTTTCATGGCCGCTATTCTGGCTTTGCGCGCCGCACGGGCACTTCGGCCACGATGGACGTGTGGCCCCGGCCCGAGCGCATGCGCAGCCGGCCTTCGATGGACTCCATGCGCTCGCGCATGTTGCGCAGGCCGATGCCGCGCTGCGGGTCGAGCTGCATGGCCTCGACGTTGAAGCCGACGCCGTCGTCGCTGATCTCCAGGCGCACGGCCTCTTCGTCGAAGCCCAATGCAATGTGCACCTGCTGCGCACGCGCGTGTTTGCGCACATTGGTCAACGCTTCCTGCGTGACACGAAAGAGCGCGGTCTTGGCTTCTTGCGACAGCTCGAAGGGTTCGCCCTCGACCATGATCGATGCGTCCACGCCGCCTTCTTCACCGAACTCGGCGCCCAGGCGCTCCAGCGCGGCGGGCAGGCCCAGGGTGTCGAGCAGCGCGGGGCGCAGCCGGTGCGAGATGCGGCGCACCTCGGTGAGCGAATCGTTCAGCCGCTGCAGTGCCTTGCCGAGCGCGGGCGGCGGCGACTGGTGCGCGCGGTCGAGTTGCTCCACGGCCGATTCGATCAGCAGCTTGGCCGACACCAGCGTCTGGCTGGTACCGTCGTGCAGCTCGCGCGCGAGGTGGCCGCGCTCTTCTTCCTGCGACTGCACCACGCGGCGCGCGAGCAAGCGCAGCTTGGCTTCGGCCGTGCGGTGCTCGCTGAGGTTGAGCAGCAGCCCGGCCGCGCTGACCACGCCCAGGCACAGCGCAGCGATGCCGGCGATCCACAGCAGCGTGGCGGTGACGTTGGCGTTCATCTGCCGGTCGAGGGTGTCCATGGTCGACTGGATGTCGTCCAGGTACAGGCCGGTGCCGACCATCCAGTTCCAGCGCGGCAACGCGGTGACGTAGCCGAGCTTGGGCGCCATCTGCGCGCTGGAGGGCTTGCGCCATTCGTACTCGACATAGGCGCCGCCCTTGTCGCGCGCGCCCTTGATCAGCTCCTGGATGGTGAAGCGGCCATGCGAATCGCGCAGGCCCCACAGGTTCTGGCCGACCAGCTCGGGCTGGCGCGAGTGCATGAGCGAGTTGCCGTCCATGTCGTAGACGAAGAAGTAGCCGTCGTCGCCGTAGTTGAGCGTGGCCAGGCGGCGCAGGGCTTCGGTGCGCGTGGCCTCGTCGTCCAGGCCCGACTCGTACAGCGGCAGCAGGTTGCTCACGGCCAGGTCGACATAGCTGCGCAGCTCGCTGCGGCGCTGGGCCATGTAGCTGCGCTCGATGAGCGCCCGCTCGCGCTGGGCGAGGTCGTGCTCCTGGTGACGCACAGCCAGGGCCACGAGCACCAGCGCGACCAGCAGGGGCGCAACGGCCAGCGCGACGATCTTGGTGCGGAGGTTCATCGGGGAGGGAGACTACCACCGGGGGTGGGCGGGGAGCTGACCTCGCGGCTTCGCGGAGAAATTCCGGGGAAGAAGGACCGGGTGACGTTGGGTGACAGTGTGCAGCGCCGAACCGGCCTACAACACGGGGACATCAACAAACGGAAGAGGGAGCACGTATGCGCAAGACGCAGAAGACGACGGCAGCCGAGACAGAGAATGAAGGCTGGAAGCGCGGCATCGACAACGCCGACGACAAGTGGAACAGCCACGACTGCGAGATCCGCTCGGCCGTCCATGAATACGACATGCACCTCTCTCGAACCAAGGGCTACGTCCCGTTGGACTGGCGCCTGGTGAAGGCCATGCTGTGGGTCGAAACGGGGGCCAAACGGCCGCAGTGGAAGACCCGCCCGATGCAGATCGGCAATACAGGAGATCTGGGCCTCCAGGCGCTGCTGGGTGGCAAGGACGGCGGTGACCTGATCCTCCCGCCCTCTTACCGCAGAAGCCTCTCCGTCGACGGCGTGCGCCGCGCGCCTGCCGACAACATCCGGGCGGGCATCGGCTATCTGCTGCTGCGCATGGCCAATTTCTCCTTTCAGAGCGTGCCCGATGCAGACACCCGCACCCATCAGGTCGTCGTGAAAGCTGGCGATACCCTGAACAGCATCGCCAGAGCGAAAGGCAGCACGCCAGAGGTGATGAAGCGGCTCAATCCGTCCGCACACATGCTTCGGCCCGGCGAGGTGCTGCACTACCAGAGGGCCTCGGTTCAGAGGGTCATCACAGGCTGGAAGCCCATCACGGTATCGGGAGCGGCAACTTACTACAACGTGGATGGCGATGCGACGTATGCAGACAAGCTCGGCTATGCCTTGGCGGCCGTTCGCAGAGGCTCCGAGGCAACCGCATGCAAGTAGGCCGAAACATCGGGCGGCGTCTCCTGGCACTCGCCTGCTCAGCAGTTATGGCTGGTCCCGCGCACGCCCACACATTCACCGGGAAGTTCACCGGCACGGGCCGGGCATGCAACGGCGTACTCCACGTGCGCAGCCAGACCATCGAATGGCGTTCGAGTTTCAGCCGCTGCGCACGCAGCAGCTACGAGGTGCTGGACACGAGCCGCCCCGGCGAACCCGGGCGGATGGCCTTTCGCTTCAAGGCACGCGACGCCAAGTGCCTGTACGAAGTGGTCGCGCTCGAACAGGTGGACGGCACCGACTGGACGGCGGACGGCTATCCCTCGCTGGAGGCCTACCGAAAGAAGGACGTCCCCGGCTGGCAGAACTCGCCCCTGCCCGCCCGACTCGTTCTGCAGTGCCCGATGACACAACAGCTGCGATGAGCAGCTGCGAAGCGGGTCAGTGCAGGCTCGTCGGCCGCCCCGAAGCCACCCACGCATCGAGCCCCCCCGTCAGCGGCAGCGCCCGCCGCGCCCCGCGCGCCAGCAGCACGCGCGCGGCCTGCGCGGCCGAGACCTCGTTGGGGCAGTTGCAGTACAGCACCACGTCGCGGTCGGGGTCGATGGTGAGGTCCAGGTTGCGCTGCTGCAGCGCCTTGAGGGTGTACGACAGCGCGCCCGGAATGCGGCGCGGGTCGACCTGCACGCCGGCTTCGCCGCGCACGTCGATCACCAGCGGCGGCACGTCGCCGCTCATCAGGTCGAACAGCTCGTCGACGCTGATGCGCGGCATGCCGGTGAGCCGCGCGAAGGCGCGGCGGCGCCAGTAGCGCACGGCGAGCATCACGAGCAGCACCACGCCCAGCGCAGCGGTGGCGATGCCGCCGGCCTGGGCCAGCACGGCGAGCACCTGCTGGATCTGGTCGCGAAAGAGCCAGCCCAGGCCGAGGAACAGGCCCGTCCAGACCAGCGCGGCCACGATGTCGAAGCCGACAAAGCGCCGCACCGACATGCCCAGCGCGCCGGCCATGGGCGGCGCCACCACGGACACGCCGGGCACGAACTTGGCGGCCACCAGCGACATGCCGCCCCAGTCCGAAATGAGCGACTCGCCGCGCCGCACGCAGGAGTCCTGCGACAGCGAGATGCGGCACAGCAGCCGCATGAAGCGGTAGCCGAAGCGGCGCCCGGCGTAAAACCACGCGCCGTCGCCCAGCAGGTTGGCGACCACGGCGGCCAGCACCACGCCGACCACCGACACGTCGCCCGCCGCCAGCAGCGCGCCGGTGACGACCAGCACGGCCGCGGCCGGCACGGGCAGGCCCAGGCGCGCGGCGAAGCTGGCGGCAAACACCACCAGGATCGCGTTCTGCACCAGCAGCGACATCAGCTGCGCCATGCGGGCCGCCGTTCGGTCGTTGCCGGGGGCCGCAGGGCGGCGCGCCGGGAAGGGGTGTGGGATGTGGTCATGCCGGGCGCGATTCTCCCGCATGGCCCAAGCACGTACTGCGCGCAGGCCATCCGGGGGCCGGCACGCATCCTTTCGCTCAGCGGGGTGCGTCGCCCTTGCGGTACTCGGCGGTGAGTGCGTCGAGCTTCTGCTTGAGCGCCGGGTCGAGCACGTAGCTGGCGGCGGCCACGGTGGCGTCGAGCTGCTCGGGGCGGCTAGCGCCCAGCAGCGGCGCGGTGATCAGCGGGTTGGCCATGACCCACGCCACGGCCAGCGTGGCCAGCGGCACGCCGGCTTCGTCGGCCAGCGCGTGCAGCTGGGTCACGGTGTCGAAGCTGCGGTCGTTCCAGTAGCGGTCCTGGTACATGCCGCCGGCGGTGCCGAGGGTGAAGCGGGTGTTCTCCTCGGGCTTGGCGCCGGGCTTGTACTTGCCGGTGAGCAGGCCGCCGGCCAGCGGGTTGTAGGGAATCACGCCCAGGCCCTCTTCGGCCGCGAGCGGCAGCAACTCGCGCTCGATCTCGCGGAACAGCAGGCTGTAGCGCGGCTGCACCGACACGAAGCGCGTGAAGCGGTGCAGCTCGGCCTTGCCCAGCGCGCGGGCCAGGCGGTAGGCCAGGAAGTTCGACACGCCGATGTAGCGCGCGCGGCCCGACTTGACGATGACGTCGAGCGCCTCGAGGCTTTCTTCGAGCGGGGTCTCGCGGTCGTCCATGTGCAGCTGGTACAGGTCGACGTGGTCGGTCTTCAGGCGCTTGAGCGAGAGGTCGATGGCGTCGAGCAAATGCTTGCGCGAGGCGCCCTGGTCCCAGGGGTTGGGGCCGACCTTGTTGACGGCCTTGGTGGCGACCACGAAGCGGCGGCGGCCGGCGGGGCCCTGCTTGTCGAGCCAGTTGCCGATGATCTCTTCGGTGCGGCCGGTGGTCTCGATGGTGCCGCCCAGCGGGTACACGTCGGCGGTGTCGAGGAAGTTGATGCCGGCGTCGGCGGCCTTGTCCAGGATCTGGTGCGACACGGCCTCGTCGGTCTGCAGGCCGAAGGTCATGGTGCCCAGGGCCAGGCGGGACACGGTGAGGCCGGTACGGCCCAGGCGGGTGGTGGGAATGCTCATGCAGGCTCGCTCCGAGAAGGTGGGAGAGGGAGGGAAAGAGGCGGCGGCCATCATAGGCACGGCCGCGCATTCCTGCAGGCGCTGGAGATTCAGGTGGATTCGAGGTGCACGCCGGGCGCGCCGCGTTCGACCGAGAAGCGGGCCATGGCCGCGACGGCGGAATCGGCGTTCTTCTCGTCGTCCACCGCGCGGAACTCGACGGCGCAGCCGCGCGCGTCGAGCGTCATGAGGCCGTAGCCGCGCTTGTCGGCGCGGCCGTAGCGCAGGTGTTCGTTCTTCGCGCGCATGTGGGCCACGCTGGCGGCGCTGGGCCCTTCGGAGGTGATGGCGCCGCCGACGAACTCGGTCGCGACGACGGGGCCCTGCGGCTCGCGGCGCAGGTCGGCGGCCCAGAAGGCGTGCACGTCGCCGCCGAGCACCAGCGCATCGCCGCCGCGCGACGGGTTGGCGGTCAGTGCGTCGAGCAGGCGCGTGCGCGCGGCGGCGTAGCCGTCCCAGCCGTCCATCCAGTAGCCGTGGCCGGGGCCGCGCTGGCGGTCGGCCTCGGCGAGCAAGGTCGGTTGGGCGATGACGGTCCAGCGCGCCCGCGGCGTGGCGAGTTCGTTCGCGAGCCAGGCTTCCTGCTGCATGCCGAGCAGGCTGCGCTCCGGCGCCAGCCGGTCGGCACAGTCGGCCAGCGGCTTGGTGCTGCGGCCCGGGAGGCAGGCGTGGTGCGAACGGTACTGGCGGCCGTCGAGCAGCATCACGTCGAGCATGCGGCCGAAGCGATGGCGGCCGTAGATGGTCGCGCCTGCACCGCGCGGGCGCATGGAGGCGGGCACGGGCATGTGCTCGTACCAGGCCTGGTAGGCGGCGGCGCGGATCGCGAGGAACTGCGCCGGGTCGGGCGTGCGCGGCGAGACGTCGTCGGTGTAGTCGTTGGCGACCTCGTGGTCGTCCCAGGTCACGAGCCAGGGAAAGGCGGCGTGCGCGGCCTGCAGGTGCGGGTCGGTCTTGTAGAGCGCGTAGCGGTTGCGAAAGCCGGCCAGGTCGGTGGGAATGCCGCCCTCGTGCCGGCGCACGTTGTGCGAACCGCGCGTGCTTTCGTAGATGTAGTCGCCCAGGTGCACGACGAAGTCGAGCGGCTGCGCGGCCATGTCGCGGTAGGCGGCGTAGTAGCCCTCCTCGTACTGCTGGCACGAGGCGAAGGCGAAGCGCAGCGGCTGCACGGTGGCGTCATCGGCGGCCGGCGCGGTGCGCGTGCGGCCGACGGGGCTGCGCACGCCGGCGGCGGTGAAGCGGTACCAGTACGGGCGGCCCGGGCGCAGGCCCTGCACGTCGACGTGCACCGAGTGCGCGAGGTCGGCTTCCGCGCTGGCCATGCCCTTGGTCACGATGCGGCGAAAGCGCTCGTCCTCGGCCACCTCCCACTGCACCGCCACGGACGCCTCGCCCATGCCGCCGCCCTGCACCGGCTCGGGCGCGAGCCGCGTCCACAGCACCATGCCGTCCGGCCGCGGCGCGCCCGAGGCGACGCCCAGCGTGAACGGATCGCGCGCCGCCAAGGGCTGGGCGCGCAGGTGCAGGAAGGGATGGCCGAGCGCGGCGGCGGCGAGGCCGGTGTGGAGCAGGCGTCGGCGGGTGAAAAGCGGGGGTGTCATCGAGCGTCCTTCTTGGCGCGTCGTTCGGCGATCTCGAGGTCGATCGATGCCTGCAGGCGCGCTTGCCGGTCGAGCTCCCTCTGCCGGGTGTCGACGCTCGTGTACTCGCGGTCGATCAACGCCTGCAGGCGCGCCAGCTGCGTGAGATCCATCTCGCGGGTGTTGGCGCTCGCGTGCTCGAAGTCGATCGACGCCTGCGGGCGCACTGGCCGCTCGGGCTCTTTCGGATGGGTGTCGACGCCCCTCGTGCGCAGGTCTTCGCTCGACTGCGAAGAAGCACCACCGGAGGGGCCCACCCAGATCGCCACTGCGATTCCGAGAAGAAGCAGCGCGATCATGAATTCCCCGACGACGTGGTTCAGGTCGTCCTTGAGGATCGGCTTGAGCGTGCCGTCCAACCGATCTTGCGGAGGCAGCAGGACCGCGACCTTCTTGCCCACGGGGCGTGGATCGAACTTGCCGCCGCTGCGTGCGTACAAGACAGCCCGTTGGCCGTCGAGCCGGACGTAGTCGACCCGGACCTCTGTGTTGCCGGCGCCGGTGACGACACCCTCGACCTTGTCGTAAGAAGAAAGAATGACCGCGGCATCAAGCGCCGACAGCAGCGCGACACACAGCATGGCGACGCCCATCGCCGCGAGGCACACCGCCACAAACACTCGAAGGATCTGCATGGACTCCAGCCGTCAGGAACGTGCCTGATTCTGGCGCCCTTCTCTTACAGCACCGCCACTGCAGAACGGCGTCTCAGCCCGCCGACCCTTCGCAAACCACCGCCACCGGCCGCCGCGCATCCGCACGCGCACTCGCCACCGCCCAGGCAAAGATGCCCACGCCCGCCAGCGCCAGCAGCGCGCCGACCCAACCGGTCGAGGTCCAGCCCAGGCCGGCCGCAATGGCCACGCCGCCGAGCCAGGCGCCGAGGGCGTTGGCCATGTTGAAGGCCGAGTGGTTGAGCGCGGCGGCGAGCGTTTGCGCGTCGCCGGCCACGTCCATCAGGCGGATCTGCAGGGCCGGGCCGATGGCGACGGTGGTGCCGATCAGGAACACGGTGAAGGCCGCCGTCACGACGTGGTGCGCCGCGAAGGTGAAGCTGGCGAGCACCAGCGCCGCGTAGACGAGCACGCCGCCGATGGTGCGCATGAGCGACTTGTCGGCCAGCCGCGAGCCCACGAGGTTGCCGGTGACCATGCCCAGGCCGAACAGCGCGAGCACGAAGGGCACGCCGCCCAGCGGCAGACCGGCCACCTCGATCAACGTGGGCTTGATGTAGCTGAACACGGCGAACATGCCGCCAAAGCCGATGGCGCCGATGCCCAGCGTGAACCACACCTGCTTGCGCTTGAGCGCGCCAAGTTCGCGCCAGGGGCTGGCGCCGGCGGCGGGTGCGATGTCGGGCACGTCGCGGCGCAGCAGCACCACGGCGACAAGCGCGATGACGCCGACGAACACGAAGGCCGCGCGCCAGCCGAACAGCTGGCCCAGCCACGCCGCGATGGGCACGCCGACCAGCGTGGCGCCGGTGAGCCCCAGCATCACGAGGCCGACGGCGCGTGCGCGCCGCCCCGGTGGCGCGAGCGTGGCGGCCACGAGCGCGGCCACGCCGAAGTAGGTGCCGTGCGGCAGGCCGGTGGCAAAGCGCAGCAGGTTGAGCGACAGGTAGCCGGGCGCCATCGCGCTGGCGAAGTTGCCGGCCGCGAACACGGCCATCAGCGCGATCAGCAGTGCGCGTCGGCCCCAGCCGGCGGCCAGCACCGCGAGCACGGGCGCCCCGACGACCACGCCCAGCGCATAGGCGCTGATGACGTGGCCGGCCTGCGGGATGGTGACGGCGATGTCTTTCGCGACCTCGGGCAGCAGGCCCATGATGACGAACTCGCCGGTGCCGATGGCAAAGCCGCCGACGCCGAGCGCGAGCACCGCGCGCAGGAACTGGGCGGACGAGACGGACGGTGCAATGGCGGTGGTTTCCGCGCCTTCGCGGGCGGACGGTGAGGCGTTCAAGGCCGGGCTCCTGGGGGGTGCCCGGCGGACGCGGGCAAGGCCCGATTCTAGGGTAAACCCTTAAATTGTGAAGATGCTCTCGTGCGGCGCGTCGGTACCGTCTTGCAATTCAGATGGCAACCAACTGCCGCACGCCCTGCGCCTCCATGTCCTTGCCCAGGCCGCGCGCAATGACTTCGCCGCGCTCCATCACGAGGTAGTCGTCGGCCAGCTCCTGCGCGAAGTCGTAGTACTGCTCGCACAGCACGATGGCCATGTCGCCCCGGTCGGCGAGCATGCGGATGACGCGACCGATGTCCTTGATGATGCTGGGCTGGATGCCTTCGGTGGGCTCGTCGAGGATCAGCAGCTTGGGCTTGGGCGCGAGGGCGCGGGCAATCGCCAACTGCTGCTGCTGCCCGCCCGAAAGGTCGCCGCCTCTTCTGTTGATCATCTGCTTGAGCACGGGGAACAGCTCGAACAGCTCCGCAGGAATGGGCGTGCCGCCGCTCTTGTAGGCCAGGCCCATGCGCAGGTTCTCCTCGACCGTGAGCCGCGCGAAGATCTCGCGGCCCTGTGGCACGAAGCCGATGCCGGCCCTCGCCCTGTCGTAGGGCGTGGCCTTGTGGATCGGTTTGCCTTCGAGTTCGATCCTGCCGCTCTTGATGGGCACCAGGCCCATGAGCGACTTCAGCAGCGTGGTCTTGCCGACGCCGTTGCGGCCGAGCAGGACCGTGACCTTGCCGAGCGTGGCCTCGAAGCTCACGTCTCGGAGGATGTGGGAGCCGCCGTAGTACTGGTGGATGTTCTTGACTGTCAGCATGGTGGATGCCTTCCTTGGTCTTTATCGGGGGCGCCCGGTGGGCGGCACGGCGCGGTCGGCCCCACTGTGCCGGCCCTTCGGGCTGCCCTGCGGTGCTCGCGTTTCGCGGGGTCTCGCAGAACTCGCTGCGCTCAAACAGCTGCGAGCCCTGATCCGCGAAACGCTGCGCTCCTCGGCGGCACAGAGGGGCCGCCCACGCCGCACCGCATACCGGGCGCTGGTCGTCGCGTTGATGCCGCCGGCTCTGGCTGCGACGACAAGTTCACCGGCCAAGGTAGACCTCGATCACGCGCTCGTCGGCCTGCACCTCATCGAGCGTGCCTTGCGCGAGCACCGAGCCATCGCACAGCACGGTCACGATCTCGGAAATGGTGCGGATGAAGCTCATGTCGTGCTCCACCACCATCAGCGAATGCTTGCCCTTGAGCGTGAGGAACAGCTCGGCCGTGCGCGCGGTTTCCTCGTCGGTCATGCCGGCCACGGGCTCGTCGAGCAGCAGCAGCTTCGGGTCCTGCATCAGCAGCATGCCGATTTCGAGCCACTGTTTCTGGCCGTGGCTCAGGTTGCCGGCCAGGCGCGAGACGCTGTCGGCCAGGTGAATGGTCTCCAGCACCTCGGCCAGGCGGTCGCTCTGCGCCGAGTCGAGCTTGAACAGCATCGACGCGCGCACGCCCTTGTCGGTCTTGAGCGCCAGTTCAAGGTTCTCGAACACGGTGAGGTGCTCGAACACCGTCGGCTTCTGGAACTTGCGGCCGATGCCCAGCTGGGCGATGTCGGCCTCGCGGTGGCGCAGCAGGTCGATGGTGCTGCCGAAGAACACGGTGCCCGAATCGGGGCGCGTCTTGCCGGTGATGATGTCCATCATCGTGGTCTTGCCCGCGCCGTTGGGGCCGATGATGCAGCGCAGCTCGCCCGGCGCGATGTCGAGCGAGAGTTTGTTGATGGCCTTGAAGCCGTCGAAGCTCACGCTCACGTCTTCGAGGTACAGGATGCGGCCGTGGGTGATGTCGACCTCGCCCGGCGTCGCAATGCGGCTGAAGCCTGCGGTGCGGCCGCCCGATTCGGTCTGGCCCGTGGCCGCGTGCAGGCCGGCCGCGCGTGCGGCCCGCTCGGCGCCGGCTTCCATCAGGTCGGGCGTCATGCGCGGGCTCCCTTCACATCGGCGACCAAGGGCGCCTGCACGGTCGCTTCGGGCTCGGCGTGCGAGGCGGCGGGCTCGCGCCGCGCTTCCTTCGCGGCCGGCGCCGCGACCTTCTGCGGCTTCTCGCGCGAGAGCCACTTGCGCACCAACCCCACGATGCCGTTCGGCAGGAACAGCGTGACAGCAATGAACAAGGCGCCCAGGAAGTACAGCCAGTACTCGGGGTAGGCCACGGTGAGCCAGCTCTTGGCGCCGTTGACGATGAAGGCGCCGATGATCGGACCGATCAGCGTGGCGCGCCCACCGACTGCGGCCCACACCGCGATCTCGATGGAGTTGGCCGCGCTCATCTCGCCCGGGTTGATGATGCCCACCTGCGGCACATACAGCGCGCCGGCCACGCCGCACATCACGGCGGAGATGACCCAGATCGTGAGCTTGTACGGCAGCGGGTTGTAGCCCGAGAACATCACGCGCGTTTCGGCATCGCGAATGGCCTGCAGCACGCGGCCGAACTTGCTGCCGATGAGCCACTTGGCGAAGAGGAAGAAGCCCAGCAGCGTGAGGCCGGTGAGCGCGAAGAGCGTCATGCGCATCTCCTGCGTGGCGATCGGGATGTTCAGGATGCGCTTGAAATCGGTGAAGCCGTTGTTGCCGCCGAAGCCGGTCTCGTTGCGGAAGAACAGCAGCATGGCCGCGAAGGTCATGGCCTGCGTGATGATCGAGAAGTACACGCCCTTGATGCGCGAGCGGAAGGCGAAGAAGCCGAACACGAAGGCGATGAGGCCGGGCACCGCCACGATGAGCAGCAGCGTCATGCCGAAGCTGCCGCTGAAGGTCCAGTGCCAGGGCAGTTCCTTCCAGTCGAGGAACACCATGAAGTCGGGCAGGTCGCTCTTGTAGTTGCCGTCGCGGCCGATCTGGCGCATGAGGTACATGCCCATCATGTAGCCGCCCACCGCGAAGAACAGGCCATGGCCGAGCGAGAGGATGCCGGTGTAGCCCCAGATCAGGTCCATGGCCAGCGCGCAGATGGCGTAGCACATGATCTTGCCGACGAGCGCCACGGCGTAGTCGCTCATGTGCAGCGGGCTGTCGGCCGGCACCCACATGTTGAGCACGGGCGCCACGGCGCACACGACGATGAGCGCGACGAAGAAGGCCGTCCAGCCCTTGCCGCTCAGCAGCGGCCCCTTGGTGGGAAGTACGACCTTGCTCATGCCTCAGCGCTCCGGCCTTTCATTGCGAAGATGCCTTGTGGCCGCTTCTGGATGAAGATGATGATGAAGACAAGCACCGCGATCTTCGCGAGCACCGCGCCCGCCCAGCCTTCGATGAACTTGTTGAGAATGCCCAGCCCCAGCGCCGCATACACGGTGCCCGCGAGCTGGCCGACGCCGCCCATCACGACCACCATGAAGCTGTCGACGATGTAGCTCTGGCCCAGGTCGGGGCCGACGTTGCCGATCTGGCTCAGGGCGCAGCCCGCCAGGCCCGCGATGCCGGAGCCAAGCGCGAAGGCGTAGGTGTCGATGCGTGCGGTGTTCACGCCCATGCACGAGGCGATCGGGCGGTTCTGCGTGACGCCGCGCACGAACAGGCCCAGGCGCGTCTTGCCGATGAGCCAGCCCATCGCCAGCAGCACGAGCGCCGCGAAGACGATGATGCAGATGCGGTTCCACGGCAGCGTGACGTTGCTCAGCATGGTGAAGCCGCCGCTCATCCAGCCGGGGTTTTCGACACCGACGTTCTGCGCGCCGAAGAGCGATCGCACCAGCTGCTGCAGCATCAGGCTGATGCCCCAGGTGGCGAGCAGCGTCTCGAGCGGACGGCCGTACAGGAAGCGGATCACGCCACGTTCGAGCACCGCGCCCACGAGCGCCGAGGCGAGGAAGGACACGGGAATCGCGGCCACCAGGTACCAGCCGAAGGCCGCCTCGGGCATGTACTTCTGGAAGATGCCCTGCATCACGTAGGTGGCGTAGGCGCCGATCATCATCAGCTCGCCGTGCGCCATGTTGATGACGCCCATGAGGCCGTAGGTGATGGCCAGGCCGAGCGCGGCGAGCAGCAGCACCGAGCCCAGGCTGATGCCGCTGAACACGGCGTTGATGCGGTCGCCCCAGACCAGCGCGCCGTCGATGTTGGCGATCGATGCGGTGATGGCCGCCTTCACGTCGGCTTCGGTCTCGTCGGCCAGGCGCTGGTTGAGCAGCAGCTTGGTGTCGGGGCTGCGGTTGTTGCCCAGCTCCTTGGCGGCGGCGAGGCGCTTGGCCTTGTCGGCGCTGGTGAGCATGCTGGCGGCGCGCACGAGTTCGAGCTGCGCCTTGATCTTCGGGTTGGTCTCGGCGGCCAGCGCCTTCTCGACCATCGGGATGCGCGACTCGTCGGGCTCCTTGAAGAGCGCCTGCGCGGCTTCGGCGCGCACCGCGTCGTCGGTGCTCGTGAGCTTGAGCGCGGCCTGTGCGGCATCGAGCGCGCCGCGCATGAGGTTGTTGTTGACGACGTCTTCGGCGGTGTCGGGCACCTTCAGCTCGACGCCCGTCACGGGGTCGTAGCCCTTGTCGTCCTTCATCACGAAGACCTTGTCTTCGGTGTACTTCACGGCGTCGTCGGACATGGCCTGGATGAAGGCGGCGGTCTTGTCGTCGGCGGTGAGGACGGCCTTGTTGAGTGCGGCGATGCGGGCTTCGGATTCGCCGGAGGCGATGGCCCGGGCTTCGTCGGCGGTCAGCGCGTGGGCGGCCGTTGCCATGAGCAGCATGGCGGCGAATGCGCAGTGAAGGGTTCGTCGAAGCATCATGAACTTGGAAGTTGGGTTGGCTCCCTCCCCTTCCGGGGGAGGGTTGGGGTGGGGGCACGCGGCGCCAACAAGGACGCAGTGACCGAATCGACCGCCGCTTGCCCCCACCCCTGCCCTCCCCCAGCGGGGGAGGGAGAAACACACTTACATCGACTTGCCGGCGGGGTAATCGGGCTTCTTGTCGTTGCCTTCGATGTACGGGCTCCACGGCTTGGCCTTGACCGGGCCCGGCGTCTTCCACACCACGCTGAACTGCCCATCGGCCTTGATCTCGCCGATGAACACGCTCTTGTGCAGGTGGTGGTTCTTCTCATCCATCTTCGAGACGATGCCCGAGGGGGCCGTGAAGGTCTGGCCGGCCATCGCCGCGATCACCTTGTCGGTGTCGGTCGACTTGGCCTTCTCGACCGCCTGCTTCCACATGTGGATGCCGATCCAGGTCGCTTCCATCGGGTCGTTGGTGAGCGGCTTGTCCTTGTGGCCGGCGATGTTCTTGGCCTTGGCGTAGTCGCTCCACTGCTTGATGAACGCCGTGTTGGTCGGGTTCTTGATCGACATGAAGTAGTTCCATGCCGCTAGGTGGCCCACGAGCGGCTTGGTGTCCACGCCGCGCAGTTCTTCCTCGCCGACCGAGAAGGCCACCACCGGCACGTCCTTGGCCTTCAGGCCCGCGTTGCCCAGTTCCTTGTAGAAAGGCACGTTGGAGTCGCCGTTGATGGTCGAGACCACCGCCGTCTTGCCGCCGGCCGAGAACTTCTTGATGTCGGCGACGATGGTCTGGTAGTCGCTGTGGCCGAAGGGGGTGTACTTCTCGTCGATGTCCTTGTCGGCCACGCCCTTGCTCTTGAGGTAGGCGCGCAGGATCTTGTTGGTCGTGCGGGGGTACACGTAGTCGGTGCCCAGCAGCACCCAGCGCTTGGCGCCGCCGCCTTCCTTGCTCATCAGGTAGTCGACGGCCGGAATGGCTTGCTGGTTGGGCGCGGCGCCCGTGTAGAACACGTTCTTGGAGAGCTCTTCACCCTCGTACTGCACCGGGTAGAACAGCAGGCCGTTCATTTCCTCGACCACCGGCAGCACGGACTTGCGCGACACCGAGGTCCAGCAGCCGAAGATCACCGAGACCTTGTCCTGGCCGAGCAGCTGCTTGGTCTTTTCAGCGAACAGCGGCCAGTTGGAGGCCGGATCGACCACCACGGGCTCCAGCTGCTTGCCCAGCACGCCGCCCTTCTTGTTGATGTCGTCGATGGCCATCAGCACCGTGTCCTTCAACACGGTTTCCGAGATGGCCATCGTGCCCGACAGCGAGTGCAGCACGCCGACCTTGATGGTGTCGGCGGCGAATGCAGGCGCAGCAGAAATGCTGGCCAGCGCGACGGCGGCGGTGAGCGCCTTGAGTGTGAAACGACGTTGCATGTGGACTCCTGCTCCGGGTGGGTTGAACCTTGTCGACAGCGCGGGGCTGGCGATGGAGAGGAGTCTGCGGAACGCACCACAAAGGGGAAATACGCCGGGTGGCGTACACGGAGGTACTCAGGCGGATGGCGGGGCCGGGTACTTCTGGGCGTTGGCGAGCATCTTGTGCTTCGCCGCCTCGACCGGGTCGATGCCGAGCTTGTCGGCCAGCTGCAGCAGGTAGAGCAGGACGTCCGCGATCTCGGTGCCGATCTCGGCCCGCTTGTCCGTGGGCAGCGCCCGGCTTTGCGCTTCAGTGAGCCACTGGAAATGCTCGAGCAGTTCGGCAGCCTCGACCGACAGCGCGGCGGCGAGGTTCTTGGGGGAGTGGAATTGCTCCCAGTCGCGGGCTTGTGCGAAGTCGCGCAAGGCCTGGGTCAGCGATTGGAGGTCATCGGCCATGGCATTCCTGTAGGGTTGGAAAAACCCATTTTGGGCATTAACATGCCCAAAATGGGTAAATTGAAATCACCGGCACCGGTTGTCGAGAAGTCCGCCAGCCTGGCGGACGCCTTGTTCACGACCACGCAGCAACGCGTGCTGGGCTGTCTCTTCGGGCAGCCGGACCGGAGCTTCTTTTCCAGTGAATTGATCAAGCTTACCGGCGCGGGCTCGGGCGCGGTGCAGCGAGAACTCCAGCAGCTGACCGACAGCGGGCTGCTCACGACGTCGCGTGTCGGGAACCAGAAACACTACCGCGCGAACGCGGACGCACCGATCTTCGAGGAGCTGTGCAGCATCGTGCGCAAGACCTTCGGGCTCGCGGGCCCGTTGCGCGACGCACTGGCGCCCGTGGCCGACAAGATCGAAGCGGCCTTCGTCTTCGGCTCGGTGGCCAAGAAGAGCGACACCGCTGCCAGCGACATCGACCTGCTGCTGATCAGTGAAGAACTTGCCTATTCGGACCTCTTTCTCGCCCTCGACGCCGTCTCGGCGCGCCTCGGCCGTACAGTGAACCCGACCCTGTTCACGAGGAAAGAACTGATGCGAAAACTCAAGGACGGCGAAGCGTTCGCCACCCGCGTCATGGCACAGCCCAAGCTCTGGGTGATCGGCGACGCGCATGCCCTCCCCGCTTGACAACCTGTGCGGCCCCTCGAGGCCGCTGACGGCCGAAGCACCCGATGCGCGCGAGTTCGCGGGCCTGCTTCGCTCCGGACTGGCGCGCCTGGCCGATGCGCAGGTCGCCCAGCTCTCGCTGGAAAGCCGCTTCGATCTGGCCTACAACGCGGCACACGCCTTGTGCCTCGCTGCACTGCGAGGGCACGGCTATCGATCGGGCAACCGCTTCATCGTCTTCCAGGTGCTGCCGCACACCCTGGCGCTGGGGCCGGAAGTCTGGCGCGTGCTGGCCAAGGGGCACGAGATCCGCAACCTCGGTGAATACGAAGGCGACATGAATATCGACGAACGCATCGTTCGCGACCTCATCGTCGCCTGTCAGCGCGTGGCCTCGGCGCTGTCCGACTTGCCCCCGCCTGCCACCACCTGACGCTGTCGCACGCCTGTGCGATGCAACACGGCCACCAGCAAGGCCGTGCCCATCAGGTAGAGCAGCGCGACGCCGAGCGCGCTCGCATGGCCTGCGGCGTCGCCGCCGTGCCCCAACTGCCCATAAAACAGGATCCCCACCAACGCCACCCCCAGCGCATTGCCCGCCTGCTGCACCATCGACAGCACGCCCGACGCCACGCCCGCGTGCTGCGGCGGCAAGCCGGCCAGCACGGTGGACACCAGCGGCGCCATCACCATGCCGAGCCCCGCGCCCTGCACGAACAGCAGCAGCGGCACCATCCACGCCACGACATGCGTGTGCCCCGGCCAGCCGGCCACGTTGGCGCACTGCAACGCATGCCCCGCCGCGAGCACGAGGGCGCCGAGCGCGATCGGTGGCGTGCCGCCGAAGCGGCGGGCGATGCGGGCGCCGGCCATCGAGGTCGCGAAGAAGCCGACGGCCAGCGCGGTGAAGACGATGCCCGAATGGAGCGCACCCAGCCCCATACCCTGCTGCAGATAGAGCGCGAGCACGAAGTAGAACGAGGCGTTGCCGGCGTAGAAGGCCAGCGTGGTGAACAGCCCGGTCACGAAGCAGCGGTTGGCGAGCAGCACCGGCGCCACCAGCGGCGCACCGCCGCGTGCCGCAAGGCGGCGCTGCTGCCCCGCGAAGAGGCCCCACAGCGGCACGGCGGCGGCCAGACACAGCCAGCTCCACAACGGCCAGCCCTGCTGGCGCCCTTCGACCAGCGGCAGCACCACGGCCACCGAACCGGCCGCGACCAGCGCCATGCCGGCGAGGTCGAGCCGGCTGTCGCCCCGGCCCTGCGCCAGCGGCGGCACCACGCGCGGCGCGAGCACCAGCGCCAACAGGCCGATGGGCACGTTGATGAGAAAGCAGCTGCGCCAGCCGAGCCCCGCGAGGTCGGCATGGATCAGCGCGCCGCCCACCAGCTGCCCCAGCGTGGCCGCCAGGCCCAGCGTGAGGCCGTAGGCCGCGAAGGCGCGCGTCCGGTCTTCGCCCGCGTAGGCCAGGCCGATCATCGCGAGCACCTGCGGCTGCAGCAGCGCGCCGGCCAGGCCCTGCAGCAGGCGCGCGGCCACGAGCAGCCCGGCGTTCGGCGCCACGCCGCAGGCGGCCGAGGCGAGCGTGAACAGCAGCAGGCCGAGCATGAACATGCGGCGCCGGCCGAACAGGTCGCCCAGCCGCCCGCCCGTGACCAGGCCCGCGGCAGTGGCCAGGCCGTAGCCCGCCACCACCAGCTGCAGCGTGCCCGCGCTGGCCTGCAGGTCGTGCTGCATCGATGGCAGCGCGACGTTGACGATGAAGAAATCGAGCACCACCAGGAAGGTGCCGCTGAGCATGACCCACAGGCCCAGCGGGCCCGGTGCGGCGGACGTGATCGACGAGGCAGGAACGGCAGGGTTCGACGAGGGCATGGCCCCCACTGTCGGCACCGGCCGGCATCGCGACAATGACCTGCGAGGTCATGCGCGCAGGGCGCCGCGCGTTCAGCGCTTGTCGAACTGCGCGGACGCAAAGGCCCACGTCATGCGCGTGGCGTCGGGCCCGAGCGGGTCGCTGAACAGCTGCCCCCGCGACCCGCCGCTCCACGAGTGGCCGAGCCCCGCGATCTCGCACAGCGTGACCAGGGTGCGGCCCTGGCGCTTGAAGTCGGTCACGCGCATGGCGCGGCGCTGGCCGCGTTGCAGGTCGCGCGCCATGCCGGCGTGCGCGCCCACGGCGGTGGCCCAGACGGCCGCGCTGCTCATGGCATTGCTGGGCGCCACCACGGCGTCGGCGTCGCCGTGCAGCACCAGCATCGGCGGCAGCGTCGTGAAGACGGCCGCCGCGCCCATGGCCTTGCCGACCGCGGTGACGGGCATCGGCGGCACGTGCTGTCCGCGCATGGCGCCGAGCGCGGTGGCCGACGACTTCGCGGCGCCGGGCGCCACGCCCGAGTGCATGACCACGGCGCGAAAGCGGTTCGGGTAGCGCGTGGCCAGCAGCGCCGCCATGCTCGCGCCCGCCGACAGGCCGGCCACGGCCACGCGGTCGCGGTCGACGGGGTACAGCATGCAGGCCTGGTCGACGGCGGCCATCAGCGTGGCGGCCTCGGCGTCGGCCTTGCCGGAGCGGCGCTCGTACCAGTTCCAGCAGCCCTGCGGATGGGCGATGCGGTCCTGCTCGGGGTAGAGCACGAGAAAGCGCTGGCGCACCGCGAGCGCGTTCATGCGCGTGCTGGCCGCGAAGTCGCGACCGGTCTGGCCGCAGCCGTGCAGCATGACCATGAGCGGCAGCTTCTCGCCGGGCTGCAGCACCAGGTCGGCCGGACGGAACAGGTGATAGCCGCGCGCCCCGCCCGCGCCCATCGCCATGCCGCTGATCCAGTCGCCCTTGCCGGGCGGCGGCTTGAGCCGCTTGGCGGTCGCGCGTTGCACCTGGCCGGCCACGCGCTTGCCGTTGCTCAGCGTGAGCTTGGTGAGCGCCTTCAGGTTGCGCTCATAGGCGCGGGCGAAGAAAGAAGCGGTGGAGCGACGGGCCATGGCGCAGTGTGCAGGCAAAGCGCCGGGCGGCCAAACGGCCGCGAAGCCTTCAGTAGATTTCCGGGACGATCATGCTGGCAGGGACGGGTTGGCGCAGGTAGTCGTCATGCCGCTCGCGCGCCGGCAGCTCGACCGGCGCGTGCGCCACCTCCTGGTAGGGCAGCTGGCCCAGCAGGTGGCTGATGCAGTTCAGACGTGCCTTCTTCTTGTCGACGGCCTGCACCACCCACCACGGCGCCTCGGGGATGTGGGTGCGCTCCAGCATGATCTCTTTCGCCTTGGTGTATTCCTCCCAGCGGCGGCGGCTCTCGAGGTCCATGGGGCTGAGCTTCCACTGCTTGAGCGGGTCGTGGATGCGGCCCAGGAAGCGCATGTGCTGCTCGTCGTCGGTGATGGAGAACCAGTACTTGATGACCTTGATGCCCGAGCGCACGAGCATCTTCTCGAACTCGGGCACGGTGCGGAAGAACTCCTCGTACTCGTCGTCGCTGCAAAAGCCCATCACGCGCTCGACGCCGGCGCGGTTGTACCAGCTGCGGTCGAACAGCACCATCTCGCCGGCGGCCGGCAGGTGCGCCACGTAGCGCTGGAAGTACCACTGCGTGCGTTCACGGTCGTTGGGCGCGGGCAGCGCGGCCACGCGGGCCACGCGCGGATTCAGGCGCTGGGTGATGCGCTTGATGACACCGCCCTTGCCCGCCGCGTCGCGGCCTTCGAAAAGAATGACCACCTTCTGCTTGCTGTGCTGCACCCAGTCCTGCAGCTTGACCAGCTCGCCCTGCAGGCGAAAGAGCTCCTTGAAATAGGCCTGGCGCGCCGCCTTGTCGGACACGGAAGACGCCGCCGAGGCGGGGTCGAGCCCGTCGAGGTTGCGGTCTTCGATCTCCAGTTCGAGCTCTTCGTCGTAGCTGTCGATCAGGTCGCGGGCGATGCGTTGCATCAGGTCTTCGTGGTCGGGAAGTGCGCTCGTCAGCATGATGAAAAGGGGCAAGAGTGGCGGGTAGACAAAAAGCATGCTGCACCCGCCGCATGACGGCGGCGTGACGGTTTTGCGGCTGTTTTCTGTAAGCCGACACGCCGTTGTCACATGGCACGAACACCATCCGGGGCATGCTGGCAGCCCGCCAAACGGGCGTCTGCCTGTTCACATGTCTTTTCTGACCACGCACCTTGTCGGTATTTCATGACCTCGCCGCGCAGTCCTATGGCGGCGACGAAGCCGGGCTGATCTGCGGCTACCTGTTCGACGCCGCGGCGCCGGAACCCGCGCGGGCGATCGATTCGGCACAGGCCGCCGCGTGGCTGGCGGATGCCGGCCAGCTCGGCGACAGCAACGCCTACGTGTGGCTGCACTTCAACCTGAGCCATGCGCACGCCGAACGCTGGCTGGTGCGGCACGCCGCCCTGTCGGACACCTTCTACGAGACGCTGCACGAAGGCCTGCCATCCACGCGCATCGAGCGCGCCGACAACTCGCTGATCGCGGTCATCAACGACGTGCACTTCGAGTTCAGCTTCGAGCCCTCGGACATTTCGACGCTGTGGATCAGTGTCGGCCCGCGCCTGGTGGTCACGGCGCGCACCAAGCCGCTACGCTCGGTCGACGCGCTGCGCACGGCCGTGAAGGCGGGCGAGGCGCCGCGCTCCAGCACCGAACTGCTCGAGCACCTGCTGCGCGCGCAGGCCGACGTGCTGGTGAAGATCGTGCGCGGCGTCACCTCGCGCATCGACCGCATCGAGGACGAACTGCTGGCCGGGCGCCTGGACCACAAGCGCGCGCGCCTGGGCGTGCTGCGCCGGTTGCTGGTGCGGCTGCAGCGACTGCTGGCGCCCGAGCCGGCCGCGCTGTTCCGCCTGCTGCAGGGTCCGCCGGCCTGGATGGCCGAGCCCGACGTGCAGGAGCTGCGCGGCTCGACCGAGGAGTTCTCGGTGGTGCTGCGCGACATGCAGGCGCTGCAGGAGCGCATCAAGCTGCTGCAGGAAGAAATTGCCGCCAACGTCAACGAGGACAACAACCGCAGCCTGTTCGTGCTGACGGTGGTCACGGTGCTGGCGCTGCCGATCAACATCCTGGCCGGCCTGTTCGGCATGAACGTGGGCGGCATTCCGCTGGCGGAGCACAGGCACGGGTTCTGGATCGTGGTGGCGATCGTCGCCACCTTCACCGCCGTGGCCGCCTGGACGGCCTTCCGCAAGAAGCGCTGAGGCGCGCCCGCGCTCAATCCGACGGCAGCGGCGCGGCGGCCGCGTCCTGCATGCATTGCAGGAAGACGCGCGTGGGCGTGTTCATCGCCTCGCTGCGCAGGCGGAAGGCGCACATGGGGCCGCGCAGCAGCTCGCCCGGCATGGCGATGCGGCGCACGAGCCCGCGCCGCTCGAAGTCTTCGGCGTAGTGATTGGCGGTGGCCCACAGCAGGCCCGAGCTGCGCACGAGGTGCAGCGCGAGCGGGGCCGAGTCGGCCTGGATGTCGGCCGGGTGCGGGCCGCCCGGGCGGCGGTGCACCGACAGCATGCGGTCCAGCTTGGGCCGCAGCGGCGTGCGGTGCGGCGGCAGCACCCAGCGCTCGTTGGCGGCCTCGGCCCAGGTCGGCGCGCGCTTGAGCGCCAGCCGGTGCCGCGGCGCCGCCACGATGCTGCTGAACTCCTCGTACAGCGGCGTGACCTCGACGCGGTTGAGGTCGACCGTCCACTCCGCGTGCGCGAGCATGAGGTCGATGCGCCCATCCTGCAGCGCACCGTGCAGGTCTTCGATCTCCAGCGTCTGCACCATCGGGCGCACGTGGGGCAGCATCTGCGAGGCCTGCAGCAGCGCGGCCGCGAGCCGCTGCGCCGAGAACACGGGCAGCACGCCCAGGCGCAGCTCGCCGCTCACGCCCACGCGCAGGTCGCGCAGCGACTCCTCGGCCAGCATCAGCTCGCCCAGCACGCGGTCGGCATGCCGGACCATGCTCAGCCCCGCCGCCGTGGGCGAGATGCGCTTGGTGGTGCGCTCGAACAGCCGCACCTGCAGCGTGGCCTCGAGCTGGGCCAGCGTGCGCGACAGCGCCGGCTGGGTGGTGTTGAGCAGCTCGGCCGACTTGCTCAGGCTGAGCGTGCGGCCCAGCTGGCTGAGCAGCCGCAGCTGGCGCAGCGTGAGGTTTCGTTCCAGGAAGGAGGCCATGGCCATTTATATCGGCAACGGTATGAGTACGCTCGGATTTCTCATTTGTCGCCCTCCCCCGGCCTGCCCAGAATCCGCCCACCGCCCTGGCACCCCGGAGACCCGCGATGACCGAACCGACGAAGCGATCCCTTTGCGCCGCCCTCATGGCCGCCGCCCTGCTGACCGGCCTGCTGCCCGCCGGCGCCGCGGCCCAGGCGTACCCGTCCAGGCCCGTGCGCCTGATCGTGCCGTGGGCGCCCGGCACGCCGGCGGACGTGGCGGGCCGCGTGGTGGCCGAGCGCATGGCGGGCGGGCTGGGCCAGACCGTGTTCGTCGAGAACCGGCCGGGCGCGGCCGGCACCGTGGGCCTGGGCGAGGTGCTGCGCCAGCCGGCCGACGGCTACACGGTCTACATGCTGTCGTCGGCCTCGCTGGTGGCGCCGCTGCTGTTCCCGGGCCAGTCGCTGGACCTGCTCAAGAGCCTGGAGCCGGTCGGCATGACCGCCTGGAGCTACAACGTGCTGGTGGCGCCCGCCGCCTCGGCGCTGGGCTCGCCGCGCGAGCTGGAGGCCGCGGCCAAGGCGCGGCCGGGCACGCTGAGCTTCGGCTCCGGCGGCAACGGCACGCCGGCGCACCTGGCGGGCGCGCTGTTCGCCCAGCAGACCGGCAGCCAGCTCACGCACGTGCCGTACAACCAGTTCCCGATGGCGGTGGGCGACCTGCTGGCCGGCCGCCTCGACACCATGTTCCTGACCGCGTCGGCGGCGCTGCCCCACATCCAGGCCGGCAAGCTGCGCGCGCTCGCGGTGACCGGCGCGCACCGCCTGCCGGCCCTGCCCGCCGTGCCCACGATGATCGAGCAGGGCTACGCGGGCTTCGAGCTGCGCTCCTTCGACGGCATGACGGTGCGCAGCGGCACGCCGCGCGAGATCGTCGAGCGGCTCGGCGACGCGCTCGGCAAGGCACTGGCCGCCCCCGAGGTGCGCGAGCGCCTGGCCACGCTGGCGCTCGAGCCGGAGCCGATGACGCCGGCGCGCTTTCGCACCGTGCTGGCGGCCGAGTCGGACAAGTGGCTGCGCCTGGGCCGCGGCGCCGGCATCAAGGCCGACTGAGCGCGCGATGCAGGCAGACATCGTGATCGTCGGGGGCGGCTCGGCGGGCTGCGTGCTGGCCGCCCGCCTGAGCGAAGACCCCGCGCTGCAGGTGGTGCTGGTCGAGGCGGGACAGCCCTCGCGCAACCCCTGGCTGCGCATTCCCATCGGCTACTTCAAGACGGTGGGCCACCCCCGGCACGACTGGTGCTTCGAAACCGACCCCGAGCCCGACATGGCGCAGCGCCGCCTGCCCTGGCCGCGCGGGCGGGGGCCGGGCGGCTCCAGCCTCATCAACGGCATGCTGTACCTGCGCGGCCACCGCGCCGACTACGACCAGTGGGCTGCCCTGGGCAACCCCGGCTGGGACTGGGACAGCGTGCGCCCCTACTTCGACCGGTCGCAGCCCGCGGCCGATGGGCCGCTGTGGGTGTCCGCGCTGCCGCGCGATGCGCTGTCG
This sequence comes from Variovorax sp. GW822-FHT04A09, assembly GCF_058801005.1. Taxonomy (NCBI): domain Bacteria; kingdom Pseudomonadati; phylum Pseudomonadota; class Betaproteobacteria; order Burkholderiales; family Comamonadaceae; genus Variovorax; species Variovorax sp. GW822-FHT04A09. Next base: position 407,427 of record NZ_JBXAMV010000003.1, read on the forward strand.
GATGCCTTCATCGCCGCGGCGGCGCATGCCGGCATCGCGCCCACGGCCGACTTCAACGGCGGCGACAACAGCGGCGCCGGCTACTTCCGGATGACGACGCGCCACGGCCGGCGCATGGACACCGGGCGGGCCTTCCTGGCGCCGGTGCGGGGCCGGCCCAACCTGCGCGTGCTGTCGGGCTCGCAGGCGACCCGCGTGTGCTTCGAGGGGCGGCGCGCCGTCGGCGTGGACTGTGTGCGCGACGGCAAGGTCGAACGCGTCTCGGCGCGGCACGAGGTGATCCTGAGCGCCGGCGCCATCCAGTCGCCGCAGCTGCTGCAGCTCTCGGGCGTGGGGCCGGCCGGGCTGCTGGGCCGCCTGGGCCTGCCGGTGGTGGCGCCGCTCGAGGGCGTGGGTCGCAACCTGCAGGACCACCTGCAGGTGCGGCCCAGCTACCGCTGCCACGGCATCGAGACGCTCAACGACATCGCCCACAGCCGCTGGCGCAGCGCGCGCGAGTTCATGCGCTACCTGCTGACGCGCGGCGGCGCGCTGAACGGCGGCGTCTACCGCGCCGGCGCCTTCTTTGCAGCGGGCGACGAGGCCGCGGGGTGGCCCGATGCACAGATCCACTTCGGGCTGGTGAGCTTCGAGCGGCCGCACCAGCCGCCGCATCCATTCCCGGGCGTGACGCTGTCGGCCTGCCTGCTGCGCCCGCACAGCCGCGGCGAGATCATGCTGCGCTCGGCCGATCCGCTGGCAGCGCCGTCGATCCAGCCGCGCTACCTGTCGCACGAAGCCGACCGCGCGCTGGCCGTGCGGCTGGTGCGCAAGATGCGCGAGATCGCCGCCGCGCCGCCGCTGGCGCGCTACCTGGCGCAGGAGCACGAGCCCGGGCCCGCGCTGGCCAGCGACGCGCAGCTGCTGGACTGGGTGCGCCGCCGCGGCGGCAGCATCTTCCATCCGGTGGGCACCTGCGCCATGGGCCCCGCCGGCGATGCCGCCGCGGTGGTGGATGCCCGCCTGCGGGTCCATGGCCTGCAGGGGCTGCGCGTGGTGGACGGCTCGGTGATGCCGCGGCTGGTGTCGGGCAACACGAACGCGCCGATCATCATGATCGCCGAGCGTGCCGCCGACCTTGTCAGGCACGACCTGCGCGCCTGAGCGCCCACGGGACGGCGCGCGCCAAGCCGCTTGGGCGATGAGGTTAATGCTATTTATCTAGTAGCACCGCGAAGCATCCACACGCCGGTGTCGGCGGGCGAGAGCGCCTAGAATCGGCCGGTGTCTTCTACTCTCAATGCCGATCTTCACTGCCACTCCGTGGTCTCCGACGGCACATTGACGCCCGAAGCGCTGGCCGCCCGCGCCGCCGCCAACGGGGTCGAGCTCTGGGCCCTCACCGACCACGACGAGGTCGGCGGCCAGCACCGCGCCGCCGCGGCCGCGCGCGAAAACGGCATGCGCTACCTCACGGGCACCGAGATCTCGGTGACCTTCGCGAACGAAACCGTGCACATCGTCGGCCTGGGCTTCGACCCCGACGACGCCGCCATGTCGCAGGGCCTGTACGACACGCGCGGCGGCCGTGGCAAGCGCGCGCAGGAAATGTCCGAGGGGCTGGCCAAGGTCGGCATCCACGGCGCCTACGAAGGCGCGCTCAAGTTCGTCGGCAACCCCGAACTGATTTCGCGCACGCACTTCGCGCGCTTCCTGGTCGAGCAGGGCCATTGCCGCGACACCCCCGAGGTGTTCCGCAAGTTCCTCACCGAAGGCAAGCCGGGCTACGTGCCGCACCGCTGGGCCTCGCTGAAGGACGCCGTGCACTGGATCACCGCCGCCAAGGGCATGGCCGTGATCGCGCACCCGGGCCGCTACAAGTTCACGGCCAACGAGGAGTACGCGCTGTTCCTCGAATTCAAGGCGCACGGCGGCCAGGCGATCGAGGTCGTCACGGGCAGCCACACGCCGGCCGAATTCGTCGAGTACGCCGACAAGGCGCTCGAGTTCGATTTCGCCGCCTCGCGCGGCAGCGATTTCCACAGCCCCGACGAGAGCCATTGCGATCTCGGCAAGCTGCCACCGTTGCCCGGCAGCCTCACGCCGGTGTGGGAACTGCTCGGCCACCGCATCCAGCAGTGAGCCAGAGCCCCGGGCCCGGCATCGACAGCGCGGCCACCGCCGCGCTCGCCCAGGCACGCGCCGCAGCGCAAACCCGCCGCCGCACCGAATCCGAACGCATCCTCGCGGGCATCGGGCTGGTCATCCTGGCGGTGGCCTGCTTCGCCACGCTCGACACCGCCACCAAGTACTCGACGCTCGCCGTGCCGATCCTCATGGGCGTGTGGTTCCGCTATGCCTTCCAGGCCGTGGCCACCACGCTGGTGCTCTTGCCGCTGCGCGGCACGGCCCTGCTGCGCACGCAACACCCGCGCTACCAGGCGCTGCGCGGGGCGCTGCTGCTGGGCTCGAGCCTCTTTGCCTTCCTGAGCCTGCGCTACATGCCGCTGGCCGAGTTCACGTCGATCGTGCTGATCGCGCCGCTGGTGATCACGCTGCTGGCCGCCACCACGCTCAAGGAGCAGGTGTCGCCGCTGCGCTGGACGCTGGTGGCCGGCGGCTTCATCGGCACGCTGGTCATTCTTCGGCCGGGCGGCGGCAGCTTCAGCTGGGCCGTGCTGCTGCCGCTGGGGCTGGTGCTGACCAACGCCTGGTTCCAGGTGCTCACGAGCAAGCTCGCGCAGACCGAGAACCCGCTGACCATGCACTTCTATACGGGCTGGGTCGGCACGCTGCTGGCTTCGGTGGCCGTGCCCTTCGCCTGGACTGCCCTGCCCTCGTGGGAATGGTGGGCGCTGCTGTGTCTCATGGGTTTCATGGGCACGGTGGGACACTTCATGCTGATCCTGGCCTACCAGCGCGCGCCGGCCTCCACCCTCACCCCGTACCTGTACGCGCAGATCGCCTTCGCGATGCTGGGCGGCTGGCTCATCTTTTCCCACGTGCCCGACCGCTTCTCGCTGATCGGCATGGCGATGATCGCCGTGTGCGGCGCCGCCGGCGCGTGGCTCACCGTGCGCGAGCGGCGTGTGCCGATCGAGCCTGCGGAATCCTGATCAGGAGCAATTCACCATGGCCCAGTACTTCGAAGTCCACCCCGAGAACCCCCAGCAGCGCCTGCTGAAGCAGGCCGTGGCGCTGCTCGCGCGCGGCGAGGTCGTGGCGGTGCCCACCGACTCCAGCTACGCGCTGGCCTGCCACCTGGACGACAAGGACGCGGTCGACCAGCTGCGCCGCATCCGCCAGGTCGACGACAAGCACCACCTCACGCTGCTGTGCCGCGACCTGAGCGAGCTGGCCAACTACGCGCGTGTCGACAACAAGCAGTACCGCCTGCTCAAGGCCGCCACGCCCGGGCCCTACACCTTCCTGCTCGAAGCCACCAAGGAAGTGCCGCGCCGCGTGAGCCATCCGCAGCGCAAGACCATCGGCCTGCGCGTGCCCGACCACAAGGTGCTGCTGGAGCTGCTGGAACTGCACGGCGCGCCGCTGCTGGCCACCACCCTCATCGCCCCCGGCGAGACCGAGGCGCTGAACGACGCGCAGGAAATCCGCGAGCGCTTCGAGAAGCAGATCGGCGCCGTCATCGACGCCGGCGCCTGCCCGTCACAGCCGACCACCGTGGTCGACCTCACGCCCATGGGCACGGGCGACGACCCGGTCGTGGTGCGCCAGGGCCGGGGTGCGCTCGCGGTGCTTGGCCTCTGACGAACGGCTCGGCCGCCTCTTTCCTCTCTGACACAATCGCGCAGTGGATATTTCCAATCTGATACAGACGGTTCTGATTTACGCACTGCCGGTGATCTTCGCGATCACCGTGCACGAAGCGGCGCATGGCTACGTGGCACGCCACTTCGGGGACAACACCGCCGCCATGATGGGCCGCGTGACGCTCAATCCCATGAAGCACATCGACCCCATCGGGACCATCCTGATGCCGTTGATGCTGTACTTCGCGACCTCGGGCGCCTTCCTGTTCGGCTATGCCAAGCCGGTGCCGGTCAACTTCAACCGCCTGCGCCATCCCAAGCGCGACATGGTGTGGGTCGCGCTCGCGGGCCCGGCCTCCAACTTCATCCAGGCCATCCTGTGGGCCGTGCTGCTCATCGTGATCGTCGCAGCCGGCGTCAGTGAAACCTTTTTCATCAAGATGTGCCAGGGCGGCGTGCTGGTCAACCTCGTGATGTGGGCCTTCAACCTGTTCCCGCTGCCCCCGCTCGACGGCGGCCGCGTGCTGGCCGGCCTGCTGCCCAGCGGCCCGGCGCAGAATTTCCTGGCGCGCATCGAGCCCTACGGCTTCTTCATCGTGATGGCGCTGGTGCTCGCCGGCATCGTCAGCAACTACTGGCTGCGCCCGCTGATGGATGCCGGCTACTTCGTGGTCAATCTGCTCATCACGCCGCTCAAGGCAATGCTGCTCTAAGTTTTCTCTTTCGTCCCATGGCTTCGTCTTCTCCAGCTCCCCTGCGCGTCCTGACCGGCATCACGCCGTCGGGCACGCCCCACCTCGGCAACTACGTCGGCTCCATCCGCCACTCGGTGCGCCAGAGCGTCGCGGCCGGCGTCGAGAGCTACTTCTTCCTGGCCGACTACCACGCACTCATCAAGGTGCAGGAGCCCGCGCTCATCCAGCGCTCCACGCTCGAAATTGCGGCCAGCTGGCTGGCCTGCGGCCTCGACCCCGAACGCGTCACCTTCTATCGCCAGTCGGACATCGCCGAGATCACCGAGCTCACCTGGTTCCTCACCTGCGTCACCGGCAAGGGCGTGCTCAACCGCGCGCATGCCTACAAGGCCCAGCTCGACAAGAACATCGCCAAGGGCGAGGAGCCCGACGCCGACGTGACGGCGGGCCTGTTCATGTACCCCGTGCTGATGGGCGCCGACATCCTGATGTTCAACGCCCACAAGGTGCCCGTGGGCCGCGACCAGGTGCAGCACATCGAGATGGCGCGCGACATGGCGCAGCGCTTCAACCACCAGTACGGCGAGCACTTCACGCTGCCCGACGCCGAGATCGACGATGCGGTCGCCACCTTGCCCGGCCTCGACGGCCGCAAGATGAGCAAGAGCTACAACAACACGATCCCGCTGTTCGCGCCGCGCGCGCAGCTGCAAAAGCAGATCGCCAGCATCGTCACCGACTCGCGCGCGCCCGGCGAGCCCAAGGACACCGAGGGCTCGGCCCTGTTCCAGATCTACCAGGCCTTCGCCAGCGCCGAGGAAACCGAGGCCCTGCGTAAGGCGTATGCCGACGGCATTGCCTGGGGCGACGCCAAGCAGGTGCTGTTCGAGCGCATCGACCGCGAAGTGGCGCCGCTGCGCGCGCGCTACGAGGCGCTCATGAACGACCCGGCCGAGATCGAGCGCATCCTGCTGCTGGGCGCCGAGAAGGCGCGCAAGCTGTCGCGCCCCTTCATGACCTCGCTGCGCCACGCGGTCGGCCTGCGCAACCTCGCGGCGGGCCGCGACGGCGCCGGCACCAAGGCCGCCAAGGTGGCGAAGCCCAGCTTCAAGCAATACCGCGAGAAGGCCGACGGCCTGTTCTATTTCAAGCTGCTCGATGCGCGCGGCGAAACCCTTTTGCAAAGCCGTGGATTCGCGTCACCGCAAGAAGCCGGCCGTACCATCGCCGACTTGCAGGCGCAACGCGGCGCGGCGCTCACGGCACTGGCCGCGCAGCTCGAACCGGTCGACGCGCAACAGGCTCGCGCCGCCACCGAGGCGCTGGAGGCACTGGCGGAGGCAACGTCCACCACCCAGGGACATTGATCCGGCAACAACCCGCGGGCCATCCGCCGGCGGGTGTGACAAGAGAGAAGACGGTGCGATCACAAAGGAAGAAAACATGAGCATTTATGTCATCGACGACCACCCCCTGATGCGCGACGCGATCGTGATGGTCCTGCGTCGCCTGCGCCCCGCCGAGAACATCGTCGAGCTCGAGCGGCTCGACAAGCTCGCCAGTTCGGTCCAGCAGCGTGGCGCGCCCACTCTCTTCTGCCTGGACCTGAAGCTGCCGGACACCAATGGCGTCTCGGGCGTGATCGCGGTCAAGCAGGTCTATCCGAACGTGCCGATCGCCGTGTATTCGGCAGCCCCGGCTGCCGACATGGAAGACGCCTGCATCGAGGCTGGCGCTGATACCTACATCGAGAAGTCGGCCAGCTCCAACGAGCTGGCAGCCGCCCTGCGCGGCCTGCTGATGGCCGGGTCGGAAGACGACACCGAGGAGATGCCCGCCGCCAACAGCGGCAAGCTCTCCAAGCGCCAGACCCAGCTGATCGCCATGCTCGACAAGGGCATGAGCAACCGCGACATCGCGACCGACCTGGAGATCAGCGAACACACGGTGAAGGTGCACCTGTGGCGCCTGTTCCGCCGTCTGGGCGTGAAGAGCCGTACGCAGGCCTTGCACTATGCACGCACGAATGGGCTGCTCTCGGGCTGAGCCCGGAATAGCGCCAGCTTGATCAGGAACCGCGCCTCGTGCGCGGTTTTTTCATGGGCGGCGCGCGCGCCGCTCAGCCGCCCGACGCACTCACCCGCGCCTGCGCCACCGCCTCGTCGGCATCGTGCAGCGCCACGCGGAACACGCTGCCGCTGCCCAGGCGCGAGCGCACGCTGACCGGGTGGCCCAGCACGTGCGACAGCCGCGCGACGATGGCCAGGCCGAGGCCGAAGCCGTCGGAGGTGCCGGCGTGGTCGGCGACCTTGTAGAACTCCAGGAACACGTCGCGCAGGTGCTCGGGTGCGATGCCGATGCCGGTGTCCCACACCTCCACGCGCATGCCCTCGCGGGTCTGGCGCGCGGCCAGCAGCACGCCGCCTTCGGTCGTGTACTTGATGGCGTTGGCGAGCAGGTTGCCGATCATGCGGCGCACGCGGATCGGGTCGGTGAGGAACGAGCCCTCGGTCACGTGCACCCGGAAGTCCAGCCCCCTGCTCTCGGCCACGGGACGGTACTGCAGCTCCAGGTCGTGCAGCAGCTCGGCCACGTCGACGCGCTCGATGTGCAGGCGCACCTGGCCCGCGTCGATGCGCGCCAGGTCGAACATGGAGTCGAACAGCGCGTTCACCGCGTGGGTGGCGCGCACGATCTTCGGGGCCAGTTCGAGCACCAGCTCGGGCTCGTTGCGCAGCCAGTCGGCGTACAGCGACAGCGCCAGCACGGGCTGGCGCATGTCGTGCGCGGCGCTGGCCAGGAAGCGGTTCTTCATGGCCACGGCCGACACCGCCGCCTGTCGCTGCTGCGTGAGCGACTTGATCAGAATGTGGTTGTGGAACAGCAGCTCCAGGCTGTTGCGCGCGGTCTCATGGATGTTGCGGCCGGCGCGCAGCAACAGGAACCAGTGCAGCGCCGGCAGCAGCGGCATGAGGTAGCCGTACTGGAAATGCGGGTGCTGCATGGTGACGGCCACGAGGCGCACCAGCACCGCGCCGAGCATGGTGATGAACAGCGTGTTGACGTAGCGCTTGAGCAGCGGCGGGTGCAGTGCCAGCCCGTTGAGCGGGAAGGTGCCCACGCCGGCCACGATGAGCCAGCTCATGAACTGGTTGACCTGCGGCGTGCGCTCGAAGAACAGCAGCACCGAGCAGCCCCAGACCACCGCGCTGGTGCTCCACACGAAGCCGTAGCGGTCGGTGAACTGCTGCTGCGCGACCGCGCTGCGCCCGGCATAGCGCACGGCGTACACGCGTGCGCCCCAGGCCCGGCAGGCGGTGGCGATGATGCCGGCGGCCAGCCAGGTCAGCAGCTCCCAGCGGGGCACGTGGCCCCAGCTCAGGCCGACCATGGCGGGCATGAGCGCCGCCGAGACGAGGTAGGAGCCGCGCGCCGAGCGCATCAGGCTGCGGATGAGTTCCCCGCGCACCCACGACTCGGCCTCGTCGGCCGACGCCGGAGCGGGTGTCACGCTTGCGATCGACGCATTCGCCATGGATGCATGACCGTGGTGGATTCGGCCAAACCAGAGAAAGATGGAGACAGGCGCCTGCGCAGGCGCCGGAAGTTCGCGATCTTAACGGCCTGTCGGCCATCGTTTCGGGAAGTAACCGCAGAAAATCCGCCCGCCCCGCGCAGCGGTCCGCCGCGACGCCCCGTTTACCATGCGGGCTGCCGACACACACCGCACGCCATGCTGAACAACATCACCCCTTTCCTCGTCCACTGGGCCATCACCGGCATCTCGCTGTGGGTCGCCAGCCATCTCTTCAGGGGACTCAAGTTCGACAGCACCTCGGCGCTGATCGTGTCGGCGCTGCTGCTCGGCCTGGCCAACGCCATCGTCAAGCCGCTGCTGATCTTCCTCACGCTGCCGCTGACGCTGCTGACCTTCGGCCTGTTCCTGCTGGTCATCAACGCGCTGATGATCCTGCTGGTGGCGGCGCTGGTGAAGGGCTTCAAGGTCTCGGGCTTCTGGACCGCGCTGTTCGCGAGCATCTTCGTCTCGCTGCTGAGCATCGTCATCGGCTCGTTCGTGACGGGCGGCGACCCAGCCGAGCAGATCCAGATGCCGCAGGGCGGCAACTGGCTCTGAGCAAGCCCCCGCCTTTCTCGCGGGCCCCACCCGTGCGCGCGAAATGCTCCGCGCCCTTCGGAATCAGTGGGACGACCGGTGCGGCTTCGCGGGAAACCCGTGCGCACGCGATGTCCAGGCAATCAGAAGGCCGGGAAGCAGCAGCACCAGCAGTGCCCATGGAAAAGCGCCGACGCCCAATGTCTCCAGCAACACGCCACCGACGATGCCGCCGCCCGCAATGGCGATGTTCCACACCGTGACGAGGATGGATTGCGCCACGTCCGCGCCGGGGCCGGCTGCTTCGGCCGACGCGGTCTGCAGCAAGGCCCCGGAGCCGCCGAAGGTCAGCCCCCACGCGGCCACCGCGACATAGACCACCACCGGCTGCGTGCCGGCGACGCCCAGGGCCAGCGACGCCAGCGCAAAGCCCGCGAGGGCGAGCAGCACCAGCGAGCGCAGCATGCGGTCGATGAGCAGCCCGCTGATCCAGATGCCGGCCAGCGATGCCACGCCGAAGACCAGCAGCACCGCATCGACCCGATCGGACAGGCCGGCCGGCGCCAGGAACGGCATCACGTAGGTGTAGAGAATGCTGTGCGCCAGCACCCACAGCGCAAGCACGGCCAGCACCGGTCGCACGCCGGGCGTGACGAAGATCCGGCGCACCGGCGCGCGCTTTTCGGCCGCCTGCCCCGGATAGTCCGGCACCTGCAGGAAGACCCAGGCCATCACCGCCAGCGTGAGCAGTGACATGCCACCGAACGCGGTGCGCCAGCCCAGCGTGGCGCCCATCAACGTCCCCAGCGGGACGCCCAGCGACAACGCCAGCGGCGCCCCCAGCCCGGCCACTGCCAGCGCGCGCCCCTTGAGGTGTTCGGGCACCATGCGCCGCGCATAGCCCGCCAGCATTCCCCAGATCAGGCCGCCCGCCATGCCGGCCATGAAACGCGCAACCAGCGCGACGGCATAGCTCGACGTCAGCGCCGTGAGCGTGTTGAAGGCCAGCACGGCGACCAGCGCCGCGATCAGCAACGGTCGGCGCCGCCAGCCCAGCGTGGCCGCCGTCAGCGGGATGGCCGCAACCAGCGAGCCGATGGCATAGAGGGTCACGAACTGGCCCGCGAGCGCTTCCGACACGCCCAGGTCCTGGCTGATGCGCAAGAGCATGCCGGCCGGCATCGTCTCCGTCAGCAGTGCCAGGAAGCCGGTCATCGACAAGGCCAGCAAGGCGGCCACGGGCAGTCGTTCAGTGCGCTCGCCCCCGGTGGCGGTTGTGGTGGTCATTCAGTTGTTTTCCATCGTCTGTGCCCGCGTTGGCCGGGTGGCCCGCGTTGGCGTTCACCGCAGTGTGGGCGGGAATGCATCAATGAAAAATGGGCTAACGTTTCAAATACATATGACTCTCCAGTCATCAATCAAAGTCGCTCCATGGAAAACCTGGGTTCGCTGAACGTCTTCGTTCGCGCCGGCGAAACGCGCAGCTTCACGGCCGCGGGGCAGCAGTTGGGCATCTCGGCCTCGGCCGTCAGCAAGGCCATCGTGCGGCTCGAAGAACGGCTGGGCGTGCGGCTGTTCCATCGCTCCACGCGCACCGTCCACCTGACGCCGGAAGGCGCGCTGTTCCTGGAGCGCTGCCGGCGCATCCTTTGCGAGGTGGAATCGGCCGAAGCGGAGCTGCTGCAGACACAGAGCGCGCCGCGCGGCAAGCTGCGCATCAGCCTGCCATCGGTGGGCACGCTGTTCATGCCCAAGCTGGCGGCGTTCAAGCGGCTCTACCCCGACATCGAACTGGACATCGACTACGCCGACCGGCTGGTGGACGTCATCGAGGAAGGCTTCGACGCGGTCATCCGCACCGGCGAGCCCAGCGATTCACGGTTGATGGCGCGCCGCATCGGCTCGTGCCGCAAGGTGATCGTCGGTGCGCCAGCCTACTTTCGCCGGGCCGGCGTGCCGCGCGAACCGCAAGACCTGGCAAGCCACGCCTGCCTGCTCTATCGCTTTCCCAGCACCGGCAAGCTGGACGTGTGGCCGTTGGGCCTTGCGGCCGGCGCGCCCGCCATCGACCTGCCGGCCAGCATGGTGACCAACACGCTCGATCCGCAGGTCTGCTTTGCCGAGCAGGGGCTGGGCATTGCCTGCGTGCCGGAGATCGCCGTGCGCCAGCAATTGGAACAGGGCCGCCTGGTCACGGTGCTGGACGACCACAACCGCGAACACATGATCTTCCACGTGCTGTGGCCGTCGAGCCGGCAGCTGTCGCCCAGGATCCGTGTGTTCGTGGACTTCATCGCGCAGCACCTGTTTCCGCTTTCGGATGCGCTGGAGCAGCCGATTCGCTCAGGTCAGCGCTGCGCGCCTGCCATGTAGTCCACCGTGAGCTGCGACAACGTGCGCACGCCCACCAGCAGACTGGCCTCGTCGACGAAGAAGCGCGGCGAGTGGTTGGGCTCGGCCTTGTTCGCGTCGCGGCCGGGCGGCGTGGCGCCGATCATCACGAACAGGCCGGGCGCCTTCTGCGCGAAGAACGAGAAGTCTTCGCCGCCCGTGCCCTTGGGGATCACGATCGGCGTGGCGCCGGGCACGCGCTGCAGGCTGGGCACCATCTTGGCGGTCAGGGCCGGGTCGTTCACGGTGGGAGCGTAGCCGTCGGCCTCGACACGGACCTCGGCCGTGCCGCCGCCGCTTTGCGCGATGTGCGAGGCGGTCTCGCCCATGCGCTTGATGATGAACTGGCGCATCTCGTCGTCGTAGGTGCGCAGCGTGCCGCTCATCTCCACGCTGTCGGGAATGATGTTGTAGCGCGTGCCCGCGTTGAAGGTGCCCACGCTCAACACGGATGGCTCCTTGGTCACGTTGACCTGGCGGCTTGCGATGGTCTGGAAGCCCAGCACGATCTGCGAGCCCAGCACGATCGGGTCGACCCCGCTCCAGGGCTGCGAGCCGTGCGTCTGGCGGCCCTTCACGCTGACCTTGAAGGTGTCCGAGCTCGCGGTGATGGGGCCGCTCTTGTAGCCGATCTGCCCGGTGTTCAGCGCCGAGACCAGGTGCAGGCCGAACACCGCGTCGGGCTTGGGCGCGTCGAAGGCGCCTTCGGCCAGCATGCGGCGCGCGCCGCCGATCTCGGCATTGGGCAGCTTCTCTTCGGCCGGCTGGAAGATCAGCTTCACGGTGCCGGGCAGCTGCGCCTTCATCGAGGCCAGCACCTCGGCCACCCCCATGAGGATCGCCACGTGGCCGTCGTGCCCGCAGGCGTGCATCACGTCGACCGTGGCAAAGCCCCACTGGGCACGCGCCTTGGAAGCAAAGGGCACGTCGACCTGTTCCTTCACGGGCAGCGCGTCCATGTCGGCGCGCAGCGCCACCACCGGGCCGGGCTTGCCGCCGCGCAGCGTGGCGACCACGCCGGTCACGGCCACGCCCTCGCGCACCTCGTAGCCCAGCGCCTTCAGGTGGGCCGCGACCAGCGCGGCGGTGCGCTTTTCCTGGTTGCCCAGCTCGGGGTGCTGGTGGATGTCACGGCGCCAGTCGATCACCTTCTGCTCGATGGCCTTGGAACGCTCGGCGATCAGCGGGTACAGCGGCACGGCGGCGGCCGGTGCGGGCGGCGTGGCCGCAGCAGGCGCCTCTTGCGCCGAAGCGCACAGGGACGAGACGGCAAGGACGATGGGCAGGCACAGGCGCGTGGCCGGACGGAATCGGTGGGACATGGTGATGTGTGGTCAGAAAAGCAAGAAAGGGAAGGACCCGCCGGGCGGGAGCCCTTCGTCCGCACGGCCCCGTCGGGCCGGCAGCCGATGCGCCCTTGTCTGCCGCCCGACCCCCTGAGCGTAGGAAGGCCACCGATTGGCGTCCAATCGCTTTTGCATCGACTGATAATGATTGCCTATCGATGGCTGCCGACACGCCCACACCCTCCTCCGTGCTGCACGAGCGGCTGCTCGCGCGCCTGCGCCTGCGCCACCTGAAGCTCATCGACGCGCTGGCCGCGCACTCGCACCTGCGCCGCGCGGCCGAGGCGATCCACATCAGCCAGCCGGCGGCCACGCAGATGCTGCAGGAGGTCGAGGGCCTGCTCGACACGCCGCTGTTCGAGCGCCACGCGCGCGGCATGCGCATCACCGAGGCCGGGCGCCTGCTGGCGCTGCACGCGCGCATGGTGATCGACGCCATGCAGGTGGCCAGCGACGGCCTCGCGGCGCTGGCCGCGCAGGAGACCCGCGCGCTGCGCATCGGCGCCATCGAGGCGGCCATCGCCAGCGTGCTGCAGCCCGCGCTGAACCTGCTGCATGCCCAACACCCCAAGCTGCGCCTGTTCATCGAGGAAGGCAACATCGAGCGGCTCACGATCGGCCTGCGCGCAGGCGCCTTCGACGCCGTGCTGCTGCGCCAGCCCGCGCGCGTGCCCGACGCCCACCGCTTCGTGCCGCTGCGCAGCGACGAGGTGGTGGTCATCGCCGGCATCGGCCACCCGGCCGTGCAGCGCAAGCGCCTGCGGCTGCGCGACCTCGCCGAGTCGCGCTGGGTGCTGCCGCCCGCGCACTTCGCGGTGCGCCAGGTGATGGAGGCCGCCTGGGCCGCCGAGCGGATCGTGCCGCGCCCGCATGCCATCCAGGTGCTCACGCCGCAACTGGTGCGCGCCCTGCTCTCGCAGCCCGACGTGGTGGTGCCGGTGCCGCGCACCGTGCTCGACCAGCTCGACCGCACGGCCGTGGCCGAGCTGCCGCTGCGCATGAACGCGCCCATCGCGCCGCTGGGCATCCTCTACCGCACCGACAACGAGGTCGGCCCGCTGCAGCTGCTGGTCGATTTCCTCGTCGCGCAGGCCAGGAAGAAACCGTAGCCGGCGGGTTTTTCATGCGGGCAATGCCCCGCTTCACACCCGCTTAACTGTGGGGCCGCACACTCGACGCCACCCGCCCGTCCCCTCGGGACATGGCACGGTTTCCGCTCTGTAAAGTTCGCCGCCCCCGCGCCGCGGCATTGAACTCGACGGCGCGAGCCCGCTCCATCTTTGGCTTTCGTTACTTCTGCCTGTCCATGCCCGTCCACTTCGCCTCCCGCTCCGCCCCGCTCCTCACGGCCCTGTGCATCGCCGCCGCCCTCGCGGGGTGCTCGCGCACCAATGTGGAGGCTCCCGGCGCGGCCAAGGCGGCCAACGCCCCGGCAAAAGAAGTCGGCATCGTCACGCTCAAGTCCGAGGTGCTGGCCCTGAGCACCGAGCTGCCCGGTCGCACCGCGGCCCCGGTGATCGCCGAGATCCGCCCGCAGGTCGGCGGCATCCTCAAGGAGCGGCTCTTCACCGAAGGCTCGCAGGTCAAGGCCGGCCAGGTGCTCTACCAGCTCGACCCCGCCTCGCTGCAGGCAGCCCACGCCAGCGCGCAGGCCAGCGTGCGCAAGGCCGAGTCGGCCCTGGCCACGGCCCGCACGGTCGCCAAGCGCAATGCCGAGCTGGTGAAGATCGACGCCATCAGCCGCCAGGTGTTCGACGAGACCCAGGCCGCCGAGCAGCAGGCCGAGGCCGACCTCGGCGTGGCCCGCGCCGCCGAGCAGACCGCGCGCATCCAGCTGGGCTACACGCGCATCACCTCGCCCATCACCGGCTGGGCCGAGCTGTCCACCGTCACGCCGGGCGCGCTGGTCACAGCCAACCAGGCGGCGGCCATGACCACCGTGCAGCAGCTCGACCCGATCCACGTGCACGTCACGCAGTCGAGCAGCGAGCTGCTGCGCCTGAAGCGCGAGCTGGCCAGCGGCCGGCTGCAGCGCGCCAGCGAGGCCGAGGCGCGCATCCAGCTGCTGCTGGAAGACGGCAGCCCCTACCCGCACGCCGGGCGCCTCACCTTCAGCGGCGTGACGGTCGATGCCGGCACCGGCAGCGTCACGCTGCGCGCCGTGGTGCCCAACCCCGACAAGCTGCTGATGCCCGGCATGTACGTGCGCGCCGTGCTGCAGGAAGGCGTGAACGACGCCGCGCTGCTGGTGCCGCAGCAGGCCGTCACGCGCGCGCCCGACGGCAGCGCCTCCACGCTGGTGATCGACGCCGAGGACAAGGTCCAGAAGCGGCCCATCCGCATCGGCCGCGCCATCGGCACGCGCTGGCAGGTGATCGACGGACTGGCCGCGGGCGACCGCGTGCTCATGGAAGGCTCGCAGCGCGTGAAGGTCGGCGACAAGGTGCGCACGGTCGACCTGGGCGCCAGGCCGGCGGGTGCCGCCGTGGCAAGCGCCACACCCGACGCCGCCTCCGCCACCGTCGCGCGCTGAGGCCCCGCCATGGCCCAGTTCTTCATCGACCGCCCCATCTTCGCGTGGGTGCTCTCCATCGTCGTCATGCTCGCCGGCCTGATGGCCATCCGCACGCTGCCTCTCGAGCAGTACCCCGACATCGCGCCGCCGCGCGTGTCCATCAACGCCACCTACACCGGCGCCTCGGCCAAGACGGTCGAAGACTCCGTCACCCAGGTCATCGAGCAGCAGATGAAGGGGCTGGACAACCTGCTGTACATGCAGTCGACCAGCAACTCGTCGGGCGTGGCGCGCCTGTCGCTCACCTTCAACGCGGGCACCAACATCGACGTGGCCCAGATGCAGGTGCAGAACAAGCTGCAGCAGGCCATGTCGCGCCTGCCGCAGCAGGTGCAAAGCCGCGGCGTCACCGTCACCAAGGGCGGCAACGACTTCCTGCTGATCGTCTCGATGTTCTCCGGCGACGGCAGCGCCTCGGCGGTGGACGTGGGCGACTACATCAGCAGCAACCTGGTCGACGTCATCAGCCGCGTCGACGGCGTGGGCGAGGTGCAGACGCTGGGCACCGGCTACGCCATGCGCCTGTGGCTGGACCCCGACAAGCTGCGCAAGTACGCGCTCATGCCCTCCGACGTGGGCAGCGCCATCACCGCGCAGAACGCGCAGGTTTCGGCCGGCCAGCTCGGTGCGCTGCCGGCCGGCGCGCAGCAGCAGCTCAACGCCACGATCACGGCGCGCAGCAAGCTGAAGACGGTCGAGGAGTTCGAGAACGTGGTGCTGCGCGCCACGCCCGACGGCGCCGTGGTGCGCCTGCGCGACGTGGCCCGCGTCGAGCTGGGCGCCGAGAACCTCACGGTGCGCTCGGTGCTCGGCGGGCGCCCGGGCGCCGGCATGGGCATCGTGCTGGCCGACGGCGCCAACGCGGTGCAGGTGGCCGAGGCCGTGAAGGCCAAGGTGGCCGAGCTGCAGCCGCTCTTTCCGAACCAGATGCAGACCTTCGTGAGCTACGACACCACGCCCTTCGTGAGCGCGTCGATCGACGAGGTGGTGAAGGCGCTGGCCGAGGCCATGGTGCTGGTCGTGCTGGTGATGTACATCTTTTTGCAGAACTTCCGCGCCACGCTGATCCCGGCCATTGCCGTGCCGGTGGTGCTGCTGGGCACCTTCGGCGTGCTTTCCGTGGCGGGCTACTCGATCAACACGCTCACCATGTTCGGCATGGTGCTGGCCATCGGCCTTCTGGTGGACGACGCCATCGTGGTGGTGGAGAACGTCGAGCGCGTGATGCACGAAGAGGGCCTGTCGCCCAAGGAGGCCACGCGCAAGTCGATGGCCGAGATCACGCCCGCGCTCGTGGGCATCGCGCTGGTGCTGTCGGCCGTGTTCATCCCGATGGCCTTCTTCGGTGGCTCGACCGGCGTGATCTACCGCCAGTTCTCGATCACCATCGTCTCGGCCATGGCGCTGTCGGTGTTCGTGGCGCTCACGCTCACGCCGGCGCTGTGCGCCACGCTGCTCAAGCCGGTCGCCAAGGGCGGCCACGCAGCCCCGCGCAAGGGCGTGCTGGGCGCGGTCGACCGCTTCTTCGCGGGCTTCAACCGCCGCTTCGACCAGGGCGCCGACCGCTACCAGGGCATCGTCGGCGGCATCGTGCGGCGCGGCAAGCGCAGCCTCGTGGTGTACCTGCTGATCGCAGCCGTGATGGCGCTGCTGTTCATGCGCCTGCCCACCTCCTTCCTGCCCGATGAAGACCAGGCCTTCCTGCAGGTTCAGGTGACGCTGCCGCCGGGCGCGTCGGATGCGCGGCTGCAGCCGGTGGTCACGCAGATGCAGGACTACTTCACCAAGCAGCCCGAGGTGGTGAGCGTGAACGTCATCACCGGGCAGAACGGCGACCAGAGTTCGGCGCGCGCCTTCGTGAAGCTGAAAGACTGGGCCGAACGCGAAGGCGCCGGCCAGTCGGCCGCCGAACTCGCGCGGCGCGCCAACAAGGAACTCTCGACCATCCGCGACGCGCGCATCTTCGTGCTGCTGCCGCCGGCGGTGCGCGGGCTCGGTGCCAACGCGGGCTTCAACTTCCACCTGAAGGACATCAACGGGCTGGGCCACGACGCGCTGGTGAAGGCGCGCGACCAGCTCATCGACCTGCTCTCCAAGCGCCCCGAGGTGGCGAACGTGCGCAGCAACAACCTGGACGACACGCCGCAGTTCGCGGTGGACATCGACGACGCGCGCGCCGGCGCGGCCAGCCTGGCCACGTCCGACATCGACAGCACCCTGTCGAGCGCGATGGGCGGCACCTACATCAACGACTTCCTGGACAACGGCCGCGTCAAGCGCGTGTACATGCAGGGCGACACGGCCTTTCGCATGCTGCCCACCGACATCGACCGCTGGAGCGTGCGCAACAGCCTGGGCCAGATGGTGCCGTTCCCGGCCTTCTCCAGCTCGCGCTGGACGTATGGCTCGCCGCAGCTGCAGCGCTACAACGGCAGCCCCAGCTACGAGTTCGTCGGCGATGCCGCGCCCGGCGTGAGCTCGGGCGACGCCATGGCCGCCGTCGACGAAGTGATGAAGCAGATGCCCGCCGGCATCGGCTACGAATGGACCGGCGCCTCGTTCCAAGAGCGCCTGTCGGGCGCGCAGGCGCCGGTGCTGTATGCCATCTCGATCCTGTTCGTGTTCCTGTGCCTTGCGGCGCTGTACGAGAGCTGGTCGGTGCCGTTCTCGGTGATCCTGGTGGTGCCGCTGGGCATCGTCGGCGCGCTGCTGTTCACCAGCCTGCGCGGCCTGAGCAACGACGTGTACTTCCAGGTCGGCCTGCTCACCACCGTGGGGCTGTCGTCGAAGAACGCGATCCTGATCGTGGAGTTCGCCAAGCAGCTGCAGGAGCAAGGCAAGGGCGTGCTCGAGGCCACGCTGGAGGCCGTGCGGCTGCGGCTGCGCCCCATCCTCATGACCTCGCTGGCCTTCGGCTTCGGCGTGCTGCCGCTGGCCATCGGCACGGGTGCAGGCGCGGGCGGCCGCCAGTCGATCGGCACCGCGGTGCTGGGCGGCATGGTGGTCGGCACGGCACTGGGCATCTTCTTCGTGCCGCTATTCTTCGCGATGATCCGCGGCTGGCTGGAAGGCCGCCGCAAGCCGGCCGAAACGCCGCCGGATGCCTTGCCCGCAGAGCAGGGAGCCCAGTGATGACGCGCACCACCCTGCCCCGCCTTCCCCTGCGCGCACTGGCCTGCGCCGCCCTGGCCTCGGCCGTGCTCGCCGGCTGCGTCAACCTCGCGCCCGCGTACGAAACGCCCGCCTCGCCAGTCCCATCGGCCCTGCCCTCGGCTGGCGTCACGACGACCACACCCCTGGACATCGGCTGGCGCGACTTCTTCGTCGACAAGCAGCTGCAGGGCGTGATCGAACTCGCGCTCGCCAACAACCGCGACCTGCGCGTGGCGGCGCTCAACATCGAGCGTGCGCGCGCCCAGTACGGCATCGCGCGGGCCGACCTGTTCCCCACCGTCAACGCCGGCGCCGCCGGCACGCGCTCGCGCACGCCGGGCAGCCTGTCGACCAGCGGCGAATCGCGCATCGCCTCGCAGTACAGCGCCAACCTCGGCATGACGGCCTACGAGCTCGACCTGTTCGGGCGCGTGCGCAACCTCGGCGAATCGGCGCTGCAGGGCTACTTCCAGACCGAGGAGACGCAGCGCAGCACGCAGATCAGCCTCGTGGCCTCCGTCGCCACGGCGTGGCTGCAACTGGCCGCCGACGCGCAGCGCCTGCAGCTGGCGCGCGGCACGCTCGAGAGCCAGCGCAAGTCCTTCGAGCTGGTGCAGCGCAGCCATGCGCTCGGCGCGCAGTCGGGCCTGGCGCTGGCGCAGGCACAGAGCACCGTCGATGCCGCGCGCGCCGACGCGGCGGCCTTCGACAGCCAGGTCGAGCAGGACCGCAACGCGCTCGCGCTGCTGGTCGGCGCCACGCCGCCGCCCGAGCTGCTGCCGACCGCCGCCACGACCGCCGACGTCGCGCAGCTGCTCGTGCCCCCGGCCGGCCTGTCGTCGAGCGTGCTGCAGCAGCGACCCGACGTGCGCGCCGCCGAGCACGCGCTGCGCGCGAGCAATGCCGACATCGGCGCGGCGCGCGCGGCTTTTTTCCCGCGCATCGCGCTCACCGCGTCGGCCGGCACCGCGAGCAGCACGCTCTCGGGCCTGTTCACCAGCGGCAGCAAGGCCTGGAGCTTCGCGCCGTCGATCAGCGTGCCGATCTTCGACGGCGGCGCCAACCGCGCCAACCTGCAGGTGGCGCAGGCGCAGCAGAAGATCCAGGTCGCCACCTACGAAAAGGCCGTGCAGACCGCCTTCCGCGAAGTGGCCGACGCCCTGGCCGAACGCCGCACGCTGGCCGAACGCCTCGACGCACAGCGCTCGCTGCGCGCCGCCACCGCGCGCAGCTTCGAGCTCTCGCAGTCGCTCTTCAAGAGCGGCGCCGCCAACTACCTCGACGTGCTGGACGCGCAGCGCAGCGACTATGCGGCGCAGCAGACGCTGATCGGCCTGCAGCTCACGGAGCAGACGAACCGGCTGGCGATCTACAAGGCGCTGGGCGGTGGGTGGAGCGAGGCGTCCGGCACGCAGCAGCCTGCGCAGGGCGACTGACGCACCACCGCCCTACGCGCCGGCCACGGCGTAGGGCGTGAACCTGCTTTCGTTCTCGTTCACATCCAGCGGCCGCCCGATGAACGGGAACGCCCGCTGCGGGCAGGCCACGCGTTCGCACACCTTGCAGCCCATGCCGATGGGCGTGGGCACGTCGGGGTCCTTCAGATCAAGGCCCTTGGCGTAGACCAGGCGCGGGGCGTGGCGGATGTCGCAGCCCAGGCCGATCGAGAAGGTCTTGCTCGGTGAGCCGAAGCCGCGCTGGCCGTGCGACACGGTGCGCGCGATCCACAGGTAGGCGCGGCCGTCGGGCATGCGCGCCAGCTGCGGCAGCACACGCCCGGGCTGCGCGAAGGCCTCGTACACGTTCCACAGCGGGCAGGTGCCGCCGGTCTTCGAGAAGTGGAAGTGCGTGGCCGATTGCCGCTTGGAGATGTTGCCGGCCCGGTCCACGCGGATGAAGAAGAAGGGCACGCCCGACGCGCCCGGGCGCTGCAGGCTGCTCAGGCGGTGGCACACGGTTTCGAAGCCGACACCGAACTGGCGCGCGAGCAGATCGATGTCGTAGCGCAGCGCCTCGGCCGCCTGCAGGAATGGGCCGTAGGGCAGCAGCACGGCGGCCGCGAAGTAGTTGGCCAGCCCGATGCGTGCCAGCGCGTGGGCCGGGGCGTCGCCGAAATCGGCCTGCACGACCAGCGACTCGATGAGCGCGGCCTGCTCCAGCAGCGCCAGCTGCGTGGCCAGCTGGAAGGCCTGCTGGCCCGGCTCCAGGCCGGCCGACAGGCGCAGCACGCGGCGGGCCGGGTCGTAGCGGCGCTGGCTGTCGAGCACGCCCTCCCCTTCGTCGCCCGGCACCACGCGCACGCCGTGCGCCGAAAGAAGCCGCTGCTGGAGCCATTCGGCGAGCGGTCCGCCGTGCGCGCGAGCCTCGGCCGCGAGCGATTCAGCGGCCGTGTCGAGCGGGTCGAAATGGTTCTGGTGCGCAAAGAAGAAATCGCGCACCACCTCGAAGGGCATCGGCCGGCTGCGCGAGATGTCGCCGCGCCCGTCGCCCAGCTCGGCGGCCATGAGCTCCAGCCGCTCCTGCGCCTCCTGGTGGCGGCGGTGCAAGGCGAGCAGCGCGCGCGCCACGGCCGGCATCTGCGACGCCACCTCGCGCAGCTCGGGCAGCGCCACGGCCTCGCCGCCGGGGTTGTCCGCCAGCGCCTCGCGCATGCTGGCCACGAGCCGCGCCTCTTCGTCCTCGGAGAACTGCTGCACGTCGACGCCGAGCGTCTTGCTGATGCGCAGCAGCACGGCCACGGTGAGCGGGCGCTGGTTTTGCTCGATCTGGTTCAGGTAGCTCGGCGACAGGCCCAGCATCTGGGCCAGCGCCACCTGCGTGAGGCCGCGTTCGGCGCGCAGCGTGCGCAGGCGCACGCCCATGAAGGTCTTGCTCATCGGGTCACCTCGTGGGTCTTTGCGATATTCGCAATATTTGCAAAATCAGCCGTCTTCATTCGCAATGATTCGCCAATTCAGGCCTTCATTATGGGCGTTGGATTGCGTAAATTGCGAAGCATGACCAACCGATCCGCCGCCATCGAGCTGACCGACATCGTGTTCCCCGAGCACGCCAACCACTACGGCACGCTGTTCGGCGGCAACGCCCTGCTGCTGATGTCGAAGGCCGCGTTCCTCGCCGCGCGCGCCTTCGCGAAATCCGACGTGGTGATGGCCAGCCTGGGCGACGCGCAGTTTTTGGCGCCCGTGCCCGTCGGCCATGTGCTGCGCCTGCGGGCCTGGGTGACGCGCGCCGGGCGCAGCTCGCTCACGGTCTGCGTCACCGGCGCGGCCGAGCCGCCCGACGGCGAAGCCCGCCCTTCGCTGAAAGGCCTGTTCGAGATGGTGGCCGTCGATGGCCGCGGCCGTCCCGCGCGCCTGCGCAACACCTACCTGCACACCGACAAGGAACCCGCATGAACGACATCGCTACTCCCCCCGGCTTCAAGCCCAAGAAATCCGTCGCCCTGTCGGGCGTGACCGCCGGCAACACCGCCCTGTGCACCGTGGGCCGCACCGGCAACGACCTGCACTACCGCGGCTACGACATCCTGGACATCGCCGAGGTCTGCGAGTTCGAGGAAATCGCGCACCTGCTGGTGCACGGCAAGCTGCCCACGGCCGCCGAGCTGCGCGCCTACAAGGCCAAGCTGAAAGCCATGCGCGGCCTGCCCGCAAGCCTGAAGGAGGCGCTGGAACAGCTGCCCGCCAGCGCCCACCCGATGGACGTGATGCGCACCGGCGTCTCGTCGCTGGGCTGCCTGCTGCCCGAGAAGGAAGACCACAACCTGCCCGGCGCGCGCGACATCGCCGACCGCCTGATGGCCTCGCTCGGCTCGATGCTGCTGTACTGGTACCACTGGTCGACCCAAGGCCGGCGCATCGAGGTCGAGACCGACGACGACTCCATCGGCGCGCACTTCCTGCACCTGCTGCACGGGCGCAAGCCCAGCGCGCAGTGGGAGCGCGCGATGCACACCTCGCTCAACCTCTATGCCGAGCACGAGTTCAACGCCTCCACCTTCACGGCGCGCGTGGTCGCGGGCACGGGCTCCGATGTGTATTCGGCCATCACCGGCGCCATCGGTGCGCTGCGCGGCCCCAAGCACGGCGGCGCGAACGAGGTGGCCTTCGAGATCCAGAAGCGCTACGACGCACCCGACGAGGCCGAGGCCGACATCCGCCGCCGCGTCGCCGCCAAGGAAGTCGTGATCGGCTTCGGCCACCCCGTCTACACCGTGAGCGATCCGCGCAACGTGGTCATCAAGGGCGTGGCGCGCACGCTGTCGCAGGAGGCTGGCTCCACCAAGATGTTCGACATTGCCGAGCGGCTCGAGGCCGTGATGTGGGACGTGAAGCAGATGTTCCCCAACCTCGACTGGTTCAGCGCCGTGAGCTACCACATGATGGGCGTGCCCACGGCCATGTTCACGCCGCTGTTCGTCATTGCGCGCACCTCGGGCTGGGCGGCGCACATCATCGAGCAGCGCATCGACAACAAGATCATCCGGCCCAGCGCCAACTACACGGGCCCCGAAGACCTGAAGTTCGCGCCGATCCAGGATCGGAAGTAAAAACACGAGAAGAAGAAAAAGCGCCCGTGCCTGCGCGCGGGTGCCGAGCGACAAGCGCCCCATGAACACCGACTACCGCAAGAACCTTCCCGGCACCGCGCTGGACTACTTCGATGCGCGCGCAGCCGTCGAGGCGATCCGCGCCGGCGCCTGGGCCCCGATGCCCTACACCGCGCGCGTGCATGCCGAGAACCTCGTGCGCCGCTGCGACCCGGCGATCCTCGTGCAAAGCCTCACGCAGCTCATCGAGCGCCGGCGCGACCATGACTTTCCGTGGTTCCCCGCGCGCGTGGTCTGCCACGACATCCTCGGCCAGACCGCGCTGGTCGACCTGGCCGGCCTGCGCGACGCCATCGCCGAACAGGGCGGCGACCCCTCGCAGGTGAACCCCGTGGTGCCGGTGCAGCTCATCGTCGACCACTCGCTGGCCGTGGAGTGCGGCGGCTTCGACCCCGATGCCTTCGCGAAGAACCGCGCCATCGAGGACCGGCGCAACGAAGACCGCTTTCACTTCATCGAATGGACGAAGCGGGCCTTCCGCAACATGGAGGTGATCCCGCCGGGGAACGGGATCATGCATCAGATCAACCTGGAGCGGATGTCGCCCGTCGTGCATGCGCAGGACGGCGTGGCCTACCCCGACACGCTGGTGGGCACCGACAGCCACACGCCGCACGTCGATGCGCTGGGCGTGGTCGCCGTGGGCGTGGGCGGGCTCGAAGCCGAGAACGTGATGCTCGGCCGCGCCTCGTGGATGCGGCTGCCCGACATCGTCGGCGTGCGCCTCGCGGGCCGGCCGCAGCCGGGCATCACGGCCACCGACGTCGTGCTCGCGCTCACCGAGTTCCTGCGCGCGGCGAAGGTGGTGGGTGCGTACCTGGAGTTCCACGGCGAAGGCGCCGCCAGCCTCACGCTGGGCGACCGCGCGACCATCTCCAACATGGCGCCCGAGTACGGCGCCACCGCCGCGATGTTCGCCATCGACACGCAGACGCTCGACTACCTGCGCCTCACGGGCCGCGCCGACGAGCAGGTGCGCCTCGTCGAGATCTATGCGAAGCAGGCGGGCCTGTGGGCCGACACGCTGAGCGACGTCGAATACGAGCGCGTGCTGCACTTCGACCTCTCGAGCGTCGTGCGCAACATGGCCGGCCCCTCGAACCCGCATGCGCGCGTCGCCACGGCCGACCTTGCGGCGCGCGGCATCGCCGCCCCGTGGGACGACGTGCCCGGCCTGATGCCCGACGGCGCGGTGATCATCGCGGCCATCACCAGCTGCACCAACACCAGCAATCCGCGCAACGTGATCGCCGCGGGCCTGCTCGCGCGCAACGCCAACCGCGTGGGCCTGGCGCGCAAGCCGTGGGTCAAGACCTCGCTGGCGCCCGGCTCGAAAGCGGTCACGCTGTACCTGGAAGATGCCGGCCTGATGCGCGAGCTCGAACAGCTCGGCTTCGGCGTGGTCGCCTATGCCTGTACCTCGTGCAACGGCATGTCGGGCGCGCTCGACCCGGCCATCCAGCAGGAGATCGTCGATCGCGACCTGTACGCCACGGCCGTGCTTTCTGGCAACCGCAACTTCGACGGGCGCATCCACCCGTATGCGAAGCAGGCCTTCCTGGCCTCGCCGCCGCTGGTGGTGGCCTACGCCATCGCAGGCACGGTGCGCTTCGACATCGAGAAGGACGTGCTCACCGTCGTCGACGGCAAGGAAATCCGCCTCAAGGACCTCTGGCCCAGCGACGAAGAGATCGACGCCATCGTGAAGGCCAGCGTGAAGCCTGCGCACTTCCGGCAGGTGTACGAACCGATGTTCGCGATCCAGCCCGACACGGGCGAGCAGGTGGCGCCGCTGTACGACTGGCGCCCCGCCTCCACCTACATCCGCCGCCCGCCGTATTGGGAAGGCGCACTGGCCGGCGAACGCACGCTCACGGGCATGCGGCCGCTGGCGATCCTGCCGGACAACATCACGACCGACCACCTGTCGCCGTCGAACGCGATCCTGCTGGACAGCGCAGCCGGCCAGTACCTGCAGCGCATGGGCCTGCCCGAGGACGACTTCAACTCCTACGCCACCCACCGCGGCGACCACCTCACGGCGCAGCGCGCCACCTTCGCCAACCCGACGCTGAAGAACGAGATGGTGCGCAAGGCCGACGGCACGGTGCGCGCCGGATCGCTCGCACGCGTGGAGCCCGAGGGCGAGGTGATGCGCATGTGGGAAGCCATCGAGACCTACATGCTGCGCAAGCAGCCGCTGATCATCGTGGCCGGCGCCGACTACGGCCAGGGCTCCTCGCGCGACTGGGCCGCCAAGGGCGTTCGGCTGGCCGGCGTGGAAGCGATCACGGCCGAGGGCTTCGAGCGCATCCACCGCACCAACCTGATCGGCATGGGCGTGCTGCCGCTCGAATTCAAGCCGGGCACCAACCGCCTCACGCTCGGCCTGGACGGCACCGAGACCTACGATGTGACCGGCGCGCGCACCCCGCGCGCCGACCTCGTGCTGGTCGTGCACCGCCGCAACGGCGAACGGCTCGACGTGCCCATGACCTGCCGCCTCGACACCGCCGAGGAGGTCTCCATCTACGAAGCCGGCGGGGTGCTGCAGCGCTTCGCGCAAGACTTCCTCGCAGCCACGAAAGCCGACTGACGATGCCGCACCTTCCGCAGATCAAGATCCCCGCCACGTACATGCGCGGCGGCACCAGCAAGGGCGTGTTCTTCCGCCTGCAGGACCTGCCCGAGGCCGCGCAGGTGCCGGGCCCGGCGCGCGATGCGCTGCTGCTGCGCGTGATCGGCAGCCCCGACCCCTACGGCAAGCAGATCGACGGCATGGGCGCCGCGACGTCGAGCACCAGCAAGACCGTGGTCCTCTCGAAGAGCGAGCGGCCCGGCCATGACGTGGACTACCTGTTCGGCCAGGTCTCGATCGACCGGCCCTTCGTCGACTGGAGCGGCAACTGCGGCAACCTCTCGTCGGCCGTGGGCCCGTTCGCGATCAGCAACGGCCTCATCGATGCCGACCGCGTACCGCGCGACGGCGTGGCCGTCGTGCGCATCTGGCAGGCCAACATCGGCAAGACCATCGTCGCGCACGTGCCGATGACCGGCGGCGCGGTGCAGGAGACCGGCGACTTCGAACTCGACGGCGTGACCTTCCCCGCGGCCGAGGTGCAGCTCGAATTCATGGACCCCGCCGCCGAAGAAGATGGCGCAGGCGGCGCGATGTTCCCGACCGGCAACCTCGTCGACGCCCTGGAGGTGCCCGGCCTCGGCACGCTGCAGGCCACGATGATCAACGCCGGCATCCCCACCGTCTTCGTGAACGCCGAGGCCATTGGCTACACGGGCACCGAGCTGCAGGACGCGATCAACGGCGACACCGCCGCGCTCGCCCGCTTCGAAGCCATCCGCGCGCATGGCGCACTGCGCATGGGCCTCATCCGCACGCTCGACGAAGCGGCCAGCCGCCAGCACACGCCCAAGGTCGCCTTCGTGGCCAAGCCGGCCGGCTACACCGCCTCGAGCGGCAAGGCCGTGGCGGCCGGCGACATCGACCTGCTCGTACGCGCGCTGTCGATGGGCAAGCTGCACCACGCCATGATGGGCACGGCGGCCGTGGCCATCGGCACGGCCGCCGCCATTCCCGGCACGCTGGTGAACCTCGCGGCCGGCGGCGGCGCGCGCGAGGCCGTGCGCTTCGGGCATCCCTCGGGCACCTTGCGCGTGGGCGCGCAGGCGCTGCAGGTCGAGGGCGAGTGGCAGGTGACCAAGGCGGTGATGAGCCGCAGCGCCCGCGTGCTGATGGAAGGCTGGGTCCGTGTGCCCGGCGACACCCTTTGAGCTTTCAGATTCATTCACAGGAAATCCCGATGTCGACTCGCAAGACCCTCCGTTCCCTGGCCGAGGCCCGCCGCGGCGTGCTGGTGCCGGGCGCCTTCAACGCGCTGTCGGCGCGCGTCATCGAAGACCTGGGCTTCGAAGCCATTTACGTCACCGGCGCGGGCGTCACCAACATGTGGTTCGGCCTGCCCGACCAGGGCTTCATGGGCCTGCACGAGATCGCCGACCACACGGCGCGCATCCGCGACGCGGTGAACCTGCCGCTGATCGTCGACGCCGACACCGGCTTCGGCAACGCGCTGAACGTGCGCCACACGGTGCGCGTGCTGGAACGCGCGGGCGCCGACTGCATCCAGTTCGAGGACCAGGTCGCGCCCAAGCGCTGCGGCCATTTCTCGGGCAAGGAGGTGATCTCCACCGAGGAAGCCGTCAACAAGATCAAGGCCGCCGTCGATGCCCGCACCGACCCCGACCTGCTCATCATGGCCCGCACCGACGCGGCGGCCACGCTGGGCTTCGAGGCCGCGATCGAGCGCGCACAGAAGTTCAGCGAGGCCGGCGCCGACATCCTGTTCGTCGAAGCCGTCACCACGGCCGACGAGATCCGTGCGCTGCCGCAGCGCCTGCACAAGCCGCAACTCATGAACATGGTGATCGGTGGCAAGACGCCGATCTTCGGCGCCGAGGAACTCGGCGGCCTCGGCTACGGCATCGTGCTGTATGCCAACGCCGCGCTGCAGGGCGCGCTGGCCGGCATGCAGAAGGCGCTCACGGTGCTGCGCGACACGCGGCGCATGGACGAAGACCCGTCGCTGGTCGCGCCCTTCGCCGAACGGCAGCGGCTTGTGCGCAAGCCCGAGCTCGATGCGCTCGACGCGCGCTACGCCAGCTGAGTTTCTCTACAGAGAATCCTTCAGCTTCGCACGCAGCCGGCTCACCGCCTGGCCGTGCAGCTGGCACACGCGCGACTGGCTCACTTCGAGCACCGCGCCGATCTCGCGCAGGTTCAGCTCTTCCTCGTAGTAGAGCTTGAGCAGCAACTGGTCGCGCTCGGGCAGCGCGCCAATGGCGTCCACCAGCTGATGGCGAAAGCCGCTTTCGAGCAGGCGCGCGAGCGGGTCGTCGAAGTCGCCGCGCCCCTTGCGCGCCTCCTGCGCATGCAGGTCGAGAAAGGGGTTGTCGGGGTCGCCCTTGGCGAAGTCTTCCACGTACAGCAGCTGGCAGCCCTGGATGTCCTGCAGCATCGACTGGTAGGTGTCCAGGTCGACCTTCAGCTCCTTCGCGATCTCGCCTTCGGTGGGCGCGCGGCCCAACCGGTGGCCCAGCGCCTGGATCGCTTTTTCAATGCCGCGCGCCGACTGGCGCAGCCCGCGCGAGCCCCAGTCGCTGGCGCGCAGTTCGTCGAGCATGGCGCCGCGGATGCGCTGGCTGACGAAGGTCTCGAACTGCGCGCCGCGGTGGTCCTGGTAGCGGCTCGACGCATCGAGCAGGCCGAGCATGCCGGCCTGGATCAGGTCGTCCAGCTCCACGCTGGCCGGCAGCCGCGCCATCATCTGCAGCGCGATGCGGCGCACCAGCGGCTGGTGCTGTTCCAGCAGATGCGATTTCTCGATGGTGCCCTGTGCGGTGTACACGGCCGTCCGTCCTCGTGGTCGTGTCTCAGGCCGCGAGCGCTTGCGGGAACACGGCCGGCCGCGCGGGCGTGCGCCAGGTCCAGCGGCCCATGTCGTCGGCGATGGCCCGGAAATCGACCGCCGCCGCGCTGGCCGGAAAGGCCTCGACCACGGTCTGGCGCAGCCGCGCCGCCTCAGCCAGCCACGGGTCGGTGCGCACCCAGCCCACGGGCAGCAGCGACAGCGCGAGGTAGTGGCTGGCGGCCTGTGCGAGGTTGTGCATGACCTGCTGCGCCGTGCCCGCATCGGCCACGCCGTTGAGCAAAAAGCGCAGCTGTTTCAGCGCATGCGCGCGGTGCAGGCGCTTGATGCCCGCGTAGGCCGAGGTGATGGCCGCCGGGTGCGGCTGCAGCACGAGCAGCAGTTCGTCGGCGCCCTGCGCCAGCGGCGACAGGCAGCCTTCGCCGTCGAAGGCCGCATCGACGAGCACGATGCCGCGCGGCCACAGCGTGCGCGGGTCGATGGTCGCGCCGGTCGGTGCGGGCAGCACCTGCACGCTGCACACCGCGCTCGCTGCGGCCTGGTCGATGCGCAACCGCCGCCCCGCCACATCGGCCAGCGTGCCGCGCGGGCCAAGCGCCCACACATCGCACACCGAGCGCACCTTGGGGTGGTGTTCGTCGAGCAACAGCACGTCCTTGCCCTGCTGCGCCAGCGCCGCGCCCAGGCTCATCGCGGCCGTGGTCGCGCCCGCGCCGGGGCCCATGCCCGCGACGGCGACGACGCGCACCGGCGCCTGCCCGAGCAGCCGGCGCAGCCCGTCGGCCTGGTCCGTGACGCGTGCGCTCATCGCCTTCAGCCCAGGCGTTCCAGCGCGCGCGGCGCTTGCGCAGGCGCTGCCGATTCGGTGCCCAGTGCATCGAGCAGCAGGAACAGCTTGCCCACGCCCGCGTACAGCGCGCCGCCCGTCAGCGCGCGGCCGGCGCGCGTGGCGCGTCCCGTGAGCTGGCCCAGCAGCAGGCGCGTGCGGTCGGCCCACTCGCCTTCGGCCTGCAGCAGGCGCCACACGGTGGTCGTGACCTGGCCGGCAACGATCAGGCGCTTCATCATGTGCGGATCGCCGGGCTCGCCCATGCCGCCCACGAGCTGCACGCCGTCGCGCAGCAGGCGGAAGCACGGCTCGGCGTCGGCGGCCCAGCCCTGCCATTGCGCGAGCTGCGGCGCGCTCACGTCGTCACCCAGGTTGGTGAGCACGCAGGTGTGTGACAGCAGCTTGCGGCTGCGCGCGTCGACCACGCGCACGGCAACACAGCGCAGCGTGGGCAGGGTGTCGCGGTCGATGGCGGTGCGCGGCAGCACCTCGACCTGCGCTTCGCATTGCAGCGCGGCCTTGCCGCGATAGCGCACGGGCCGTTCGGTCGCATCGTCGAACGCGAAGGCCAGGCGCGCGAGCGTGGTCGCGGCGCCGGTGCGCACGTCGGTCACGGCCGTGCTGCCGGGCGCGCGCGCCAGCCACCTCGAGCCTTCGGCCTGCCACGTCAGCATCTGCTCGACCGTCGGTGGCTTGCCCAGCACATGCACCAATCGTTTGCCGAAATCCTGTTGCTGCAACCACTGCGCCTGACGCGATCCCGGCTGCGCCGACTGGCGGGCCGCAGCAGTCGAAAGCCACTGGTTCGGCGCAGCCAGAGGCAGGCCGCTGCAGTCCGACAGCAGCAGGCTGCCGTGGCACACGTAGGCATCACCGCTGTCGGTCGCGCGCAGGCCCACCTGCCCGGCCAGTGCGAGCACATGGGTGTCGCATCCCGCGGCTACCTCGCCACGCGCGAACGCCGACAGGTCGCTCAGCACGGCCTTGGCATCGACGGCCTCGTCACCGGCCTGGCGCCACAGCGTGCGCGCGCCATCGAAGCCGATGTGCGCACCCGCCAGTGCGCCGGCAGTCGTCGCCAGCTCCTGCGCGTCGTGCGCCATCGCGCGGATCAGGCTCTGGTAGCGCAAGCGCAGGCGATCGGTCTCGCCCTGCGCTTGCGGCGAAGGCGCAGCCTCGTCGGGCAGGTCGGCCTCGGCCGGCACGAAGAGCGGGCTGTGCTGGCGCGGCTGGAACACGCTGTCCACCAGCTGCACGCGGTCGGCGCGCAGCAGGTTCTCGGGCACCTTCTGGCCGCCCGAGATGTAGTGCACGGGCAGGCGGTGGCGGATCACGGTGTCGATCAGCGCGCCTGGGTGCGTGGCCTCGTCGACCTTGGTGAAGATGCAGCCCGCCAGCGCATGGCCCTGGCGGTAGGCGTGCACCACCTCGTTGAGCGTGTCGCCGTGGCTGGTGGCGTTGAGCAGCAGCAGCCGCTTCACCGGCCGCTGGCTGCTGCCGAGCATGGCGATCTGCTCGGGCACGGCGCGGTCGCGCTGGCTCATGCCGACGGTGTCGATGAGCACCATGTGGCGGTCGCGCAGGTCGTGCAGCACCAGCTGCAGGTCGGCCGCGTCCTTCACGGCATGCACCGGCACATTGAGGATCTGGCCGTAGATGCGCAGCTGCTCGTAGGCACCGATGCGGTAGCTGTCGGTGGTGACCAGCGCGAGCTTGTCGGCGCCGAAGCGCATCACGCAGCGCGCCGCCAGCTTGGCGGTGGTGGTGGTCTTGCCGACACCGGTCGGGCCCATCAACGCGTAGACGCCGCCCTGCGCGAACAGCGCGTCTTCGTCCTCATGCACCGGCACCGCGCGCACGAGCTCGGAGCGCACGAAGGCCATGCCGTCGGCGTAGCTCTGGCCCGTGGGCAACTTCTCGAGCATGGCCTTCGACAGGCGCGCGCTGAAGCCGGCGCCCAGCAGCGTGCGCAGCAGGCGACCGCGCACCGGGTCGCGGCGCTGGCTGTCGCTCCAGACCACGCTGGCGAGCTGTTCTTCGATCATGCCGCGCATCGAATGGAGCTCGCTGAGCACGGTGGGGTCGGCGGAAGCGGTCACAGGCGCCACTGCAGGCACGGCGGCCTGCACCGTCTGCTGCACATCGCCCTCTGCCATGGCAACGATCTCGACGCCCTGCGCCGTGGCGCGATGCGTGAGCACGATGGCCTCGGCGCCGAGCGATTCGCGCACCAGGCGCAGGGCCTCGCGGCCGGTGGCGGCGACGAATTTGCGTGCGGTGGTGCGCACGTCGGTCTGTGGATTCAAACGGCTCGTCCTCCAATGGCGGCGGTGATCTTGATGGTCCGGGCGTCAGGGATCTCGGCGTGCGAGAGCACCTTGAGCTGCGGCAGGCTGCGCCGCAGGAAGCGCGACAGCAGCACGCGCAGCGCGTGCTGCACGACCAGCACCGGCGCCAGCCCCATCTGCTCCTGGCGCACCATGGCGGCCTGCGCCTGCTTGAGCAGGTTGTCGGCAATGCCCGGCTCGATGCCGCTGCTGTTGTTCAGGGCCTGCTGCAGCACGCTGTCGAGCGAGCCGTCCAGGCCGATCACCTGCATCTCCTCGTCGCCCGGGAACAGCTGCTGCGTGATGGCGCGGCCCAGCGCCAGGCGCGTGAGCGTGGTGAGCTCGGTCGGGTCTTTCACCGTGGGCGCGTGCTCGGCCATCACGTCCAGGATGGTGCGCATGTCGCGGATCGGCACCTCTTCGTCGAGCAGGTTCTGCAGCACCTTGTGCAGCGTGCTCAGCGACAGCACCTTGGGCACCAGGTCTTCGGTGAGCTTGGGCGCGCTCTTGGCGATCTGGTCCAGCAGCTGCTGCACTTCCTGGCGGCCCAGCAGCTCGGCCGCGTGGGTGTGGATCAGGTGGTTCAGGTGCGTGGCCATCACGGTGCAGGCATCGACCACGGTGTAGCCGTACACCTGCGCCTGCTGGCGCAGGCTGGCGTCGATCCAGGTGGCCTCCAGGCCGAAGGCCGGGTCGCGCGTGGGCGTGCCGGTCAGCGCGCCCGTCACCTGGCCGGGGTTGATCGCCATCCACTGGTTGGGGAAGGCCTCGCCGCGGCCGATCTCCACGTCCTTCAGGCTGATGACGTAGGCGTTGGGCTTGATCTCCAGGTTGTCGCGGATGTGGACCACCGGCACCAAAAAGCCCAGCTCCTGCGCGATCTTCTTGCGGATGCTCTTGATGCGGCCCAGCAGCTCGCCCTGCTGCGACTGGTCCACCAGCGGAATCAGCCGGTAGCCGACCTGCATGCCCAGCGGATCGACCATGGCCACGTCGTCCCAGGTGGCTTCGGCCTGCTCGGCCGAGGCCGGCACGCCCGCCCCTTGCGTGGCGGCGGCCGCGGCGGCCTGCTGCGCGGCCGCCTGCGGCTTGCGCTGCACCAGCCGCTTGCCGAGCCACACCAGGCCGCCCGCGATCAGCAGGAAGGCCAGGTTCGGCATGCCGGGGATCATGCCCAGCAGGCCGACGATGCCGGCCGTGAGGAACAGCACCTGCGGGTTGGAAAAGAGCTGGCCCGTGAGCTGGCTGCCCACGTCTTCGTCGGTGGTCACGCGCGACACGATCACGCCGGCCGCGGTGGAGATCACCAGCGCCGGAATCTGGGCCACCAGGCCGTCGCCGATGGCCAGCAGCGTGTAGGTCTTGCCGGCCGTGGAGAAGTCGAGCCCGTGCTGCAGCATGCCGACCACGAGGCCGCCGATGATGTTGATCACCATGATGAGCAGGCCCGCGATCGCGTCGCCGCGCACGAACTTGCTGGCGCCGTCCATCGAGCCGTAGAAGTCGGCCTCCTGCGCCACCTCGGCGCGGCGCTTGCGGGCGATCTCCTCGCCGATCAGGCCGGCGTTGAGGTCGGCGTCGATCGCCATCTGCTTGCCCGGCATCGCGTCGAGCATGAAGCGCGCGCCCACCTCGGCGATGCGGCCCGCGCCCTTGGTGATCACCATGAAGTTGATGAGCACGAGGATGATGAACACCATCACGCCCACCGCGAAGTTGCCGCCCACCAGGAAGTGGCCGAAGGCCTCGATCACCTTGCCGGCCGCGTCGGGCCCGGTGTGGCCGTGCATCAGCACCACGCGCGTGGAGGCCACGTTGAGCGACAGGCGCAGCAGCGTCGAGAACAGCAGCACCGCCGGGAAGGCCGCGAAGTCCAGCGCCTTCATGGTGTACATGCTCACCAGCAGCACCATCACCGACAGCGCGATGTTGAAGGTGAACAGCAGGTCGAGCAGGAAGGGCGGCAGCGGCAGCACCATCATGCTCAGGATGAGGATGATGAGGATCGGGCCCGCCAGTCCCTTGAACTGCGAGCCGGAGAAGATCCGCGCCGGCAGGCGCATCAGGTCGTTCAGTCCGTTCATGCCACCGCCGGCGAATACTGCAGGTCGGCCGGCACCGGCAGGTCGGTCGGCGTGCGCGGCGCCTCGCCGCCTTCGCTGTTCCAGCGCTTGAGCTGGTACACCCAGGCCAGCACCTCGGCCACGGCGGTGTAAAGCCCGGCCGGAATCTCCTCGCCCAGCTTCGTGTGGCGGTAGAGCGCGCGCGTGAGCGGCGGCGCCTCGAGGATCGCGACCTTGTGCTCCCTGGCCATCTCGCGGATGCGCGCGGCCACCAGCTCGGTGCCCTTGGCGACCACGCGCGGTGCGCGCATGTCGCTGTCCAGGTACTGCAGCGCGACGGCGAAGTGCGTCGGGTTGGTGAGCACGATGTCGGCCTTGGGCACCTCGGCCATCATGCGGCGGCGTGCCATCTGCTGCTGTTGCCGGCGGATCTGCGCCTTGATGTGCGGATCGCCTTCGCTTTCCTTGTGCTCCTGGCGCACGTCCTCGCGCGACATGCGCAGCTTGCGGTAGTAGTTCCAGAGCTGAAACGGCACGTCGACGAGCGCGACGAGAAAGAGCGTGGCGGCGATGAGCGCGCAGTGCTTGGCCACCAGCACGAGCGCATGCGGCAGCGCCTCGTGCGCGGGCTGCGACATGAGCGCCATCACGGCCTCGATGTCGTCCACGATGACCCACCACGCCACGCCGCCGATGAGCGCCGACTTGGCCAGCGCCTTCACGAGTTCGGCCAGCGCCTGCGCCGAGACCATGCGGCCGATGCCGGCCAGGGGATTGAGCTTGCCGAAGTTGGGCGCGACGGCCTTGCCGGAGAACATCCAGCCGCCGAGCATCAGCGGCGCGGCCACGGCGGCCACGACCATCATGGCGAACAGCGGCCCGATGGCCATGAGTGCATGCAGCACCATGAGCCCGCTCTGCGAGAGCATGTGCGCGGGGTCGAAGGCGCTGGCGCGTTCGAACTGCAGGCCGCGTCGCAGCGCGCCGCTCAGGCTCGCGCCGAGCGACTCGGCCGCCAGCCACAGGCCGGCGCTCGCGGTGGCGAGCATGACGAAGGTGGTGAGCTCGCGCGAACGGGCCACGTTGCCTTCCTCGCGCGCCTTCTCCAGGCGCCGCTCGGAGGCGGGTTCCGTTTTCTCGAGATCGCTTTCCTCAGCCATTCATGCTCCGAACCAGCACTGGCGAAGTACGCCTTGCCCAGAACCAAATTATTGGATCCGGTGGTGCGGAACAATCTGCCGATCAGGGCCGGTATCGCCCTGCAATTCGGCCAATCAAGCAGGCTGCAAGCGGCTCAGAAACCGAGGCTTTCGAGCAGGTCGTCGACCTGCGCCTGGTCGGTCACGGCGTCGGGGTTGCCGGGCTTCACCTGCGGCCCGTTCTGCAGGCTCTGCACGGCCTCGTGGCGCTTCTCGGGCGGCGAGTTGTCGATCAGCACCTGCAGCAGCTGCGTCTCGACGTCGTTGACGACTTCCATCATCTTCTTGATGACCTGGCCCGTGAGGTCCTGGAAGTCCTGCGCCATCAGGATCTCCATGAGCTGCGTGTTGATGGCGCTCGCGCGCTGGGGCACGTTGTTCAGGTAGCCGCGCGTGTCCAGCACGAGCTCGCGCGCCTGGTCGAGTTCGATCGGGTTCTCGAACCACTGGTCCCAGCGCTGCGTCAGGGCCTTGGCGTCGGTGGCCAGGGCTTCCTGCAGCGGCTGCGCCACGTCGATGGCGTTGAGTGCGCGGTGCGCCGCGCGCTCGGTGGTGGCCGCCACGTAGTTGAGGCGGTCGCGCGCATCGGGAATGGCCTGCGCGGCCTTGGCCACCTGCTTGTCCAGGCCCAGCTCGCGCAGGCCTTCGCGCAGCTGGCGCGTGAGGTGGCCGATGCGGCCCAGCAGTTCTTCGGTGGTGTTGTTGGTGGCGTCTGCCGCGCCGGCGGTGTCCTGGCTCATGCCTTGGCCAGCTTCTCGAAGATTTTGGTGATCTTCTCTTCCAACGTCGCCGCGGTGAAAGGCTTCACCACGTAGCCGTTGGCGCCGGCCTGTGCGGCCGCGACGATGTTTTCCTTCTTGGCCTCGGCCGTGACCATCAGCACCGGCAGCGTCTTCAGCTCGGGGTCGGCGCGGATGGTCTGCAGCATGGTCAGGCCGTCCATGTTGGGCATGTTCCAGTCGGACACCACGAAGCCGAAGCTGCCGCCGCGCAGCTTCTCCAGGCCGGCCACGCCGTCCTCGGCCTCGTCGACGTTGAGGAACTCCAGCTCCTTCAACAGGTTGCGCACGATGCGCCGCATGGTCGGGAAGTCATCCACCACCAGGATCTTGATGCTCTTGTCGATCACGATTTTTTCCAGCTCCACAGGTCGTTGTTCAAACTCGTCATACCCGGTTCGCACGTTCACCGAACGTGCGAAGGTGCGCCATCACGCGGCGACTGATCTCGTTCAGCGGCGACACCTCGTCCACCGCGCCCAGCGCCACCGCCTCGCGCGGCATGCCGAAGACCACGCAGCTGGCCTCGTCCTGCGCCAGTGTGTGCGCGCCCGCGCGCCGCATGCGCAGCAGGCCCTCGGCGCCGTCCTTGCCCATGCCGGTGAGGATGATCCCGATGGCGTTCTTGCCCGCGTGCTTGGCGGCCGAATCGAACAGCACGTCGATCGACGGCCGGTGGCGGTTCACGGGCGGCTCCTGGTCCAGGTGCGCCACGTAGTTGGCGCCGCTGCGCGCCAGCGACAGGTGAAAGCCGCCCGGCGCGATGTAGGCATGGCCCGGCAGCACGCGCTCGCCCTGCTCCGCCTCCTTCACGCGGATGCGGCACAGGCCGTCCAGGCGCTGTGCGAAGGAGCGCGTGAAGCCGGCCGGCATGTGCTGCGCGATGAGCACGGCGGGCGCATCGGGCGGCAGCGGCTGCAGCACCTCGCGGATGGCCTCGGTGCCGCCGGTGGAGGCGCCGATGATGAGCAGCTTCTCGGTGCTCAGCAGCGGGCTGCGCAGCAGCGCCTCGGGCGCGGCTTCGTGGGCGGGGCGCGCCGCGGTGGCCGCGGGCCGCGCGGGCAGCAGCCGCGCGCTGGCGGCCGTGCGGATCTTGCCGGCGATGAGTTCGGTGTAGTTGAGCAGGCCGTCGCGCACGCCCAGGCGCGGCTTGGTCACGAAGTCGATGGCGCCCAGCTCCAGCGCGCGCAGTGCGATCTCCGAGCCGCGCTCGGTGAGCGAAGACACCATGACCACCGGCATCGGCCGCAGGCGCATGAGCTTCTCGAGAAACTCCAGGCCGTCCATGCGCGGCATTTCCACGTCGAGCGTGAGCACGTCGGGGTTGGTGACCTTGATGAGGTCGCGCGCCACCAGCGGGTCGGCCGCGGTGCCGACCACGGTCATGTCGCTCTGGCTGTTGATGATCTCGGTCATCACGCTGCGGATCAGCGCCGAATCGTCGACGCAGAGCACCTTGATCTTTTTCTTGCTTGGCAGGTTCACCGGCTTCCTTTGGTTCTGTCGATCTCGTGCGGCGCGGCGGGCACCGACAGCCGGCGCAGCAGCTCGCCTTCGTCGCGGCGCACCCGCAGCACCTCGGTCTGCGCGCGCAGGCGGCGCACCACGGCCTTGCCGCTCTCGGGCAGGAAGCACACGCGGCGCGCGTGCGGCCCGCGCAGGTCCTGCGCCGCCACTTCGATGCGTTCCGCCTCCAGGTAGCGCAGCACGAAGTCGGCATTGCGGTCGCCGATGTTGAGCGTGGTCATGCCGGCCAGCACCGCGCCGCCGCCGAACACCTTGGCCTGCAGCCGTTCGCGCCGCGCGCCCGCGCGCACCAGCTCGCGCACCAGCACGTCCATGGCGTAGGCGCCGTAGCGCATCGATCCGCCCCCGGGCTCGCCGTCGTCGGGCAGCATGAAGTGGTTCATGCCGGCCACGCCCGCCTGCGCGTCGTGCAGGCAGGCGGCCACGCAGGAGCCGAGCACGGTGCTCAGCACGGTGTGGTCGGTGGTCACGTAGTACTCGGAGGGCAACAGCTTGACGGCCATGCGCCCGACATCGCGGTCGAAGTAATGGTGGCTCGCCAGACTCATGCGAGGCCCGGCGTGCGCGACAGCTCGTACACCGTCTGCCCCAGCGGGCGGAAGGCCGGGTTGACGAGCGAGGCGTTCTCGGAGTGCCCGGCGAACAGCAGGCCGCCCGGCTTGAGCAGCGGCGCGAAGCGGTCGAGCACCTTCTTCTGCGTCGGCTTGTCGAAATAGATCATCACGTTGCGGCAGAAGATCGCATCCACCGGCTCCTTCACCGACCAGGCACTGTCCAGCAGGTTGACGCGCGAGAACTTCACCAGCGTGGCGACCTCGGGGCGCACGCGCACCTTGCCGGCGTTGGTGCCGGTGCCCTTGTTGAAGAAGCGCCGCAGCCGCTCGGGCGACAGGCGCCGCACCTGCTCGGTGGTGAAGACACCGGTGGCGGCCTTGGCCAGCACCGCCGTGTCGATGTCGCTGGCGATGACGCGGGCCGAGCCCGCGCGCTCGCCCAGCGCTTCCATCAGCGTGATGGCGATCGAGTACGGCTCCTCGCCCGTCGAGGCGGCAGCGCACCAGACGGTGACCGGGCCCGGCCGCTTGCGCACATGGTCGGCCAGCGTGGGAAAGTGGTGCGCCTCGCGAAAGAACGAGGTCAGGTTGGTGGTGAGCGCGTTGATGAACAGCTGCCACTCGTCGCCGTCGTGACGCGCCTCGAGCTGGTCCAGGTACGACGCGAACGCGGGCAGCTGCAGCTCACGCAGGCGCCGCGACAGCCGGCTGTACACCATCTGCCGCTTCTGCTCGCCCAGGGCGATGCCGGCGCGGCGATGGATGAGGGTCCGGATTCTGGAGAAGTCGTGGTCGGTAAAGTGGAACTCGGTCGTCACAGCCAGCCTGGAAGCGTGACTTTCAATGGTCACGGAAACCGCCGTTTCCAATCGGCCGATCAGACGCGCAAAAGCCTTGCATTTCCGGGGGTCAGGCAGGCGGTGCGGTCACGGCCGGGCCGGCGTCGAGCGCCCACACCAGCGCCGACATCTGCGCGGCATTGACCTGCGCGGCGCTCAAGAAGAGCGCCTCCGACAGGCGCGCGGCGCGGCCGTCGTCGGTCTCGCAGCTTTCGGCCAGCGCCACGAAGGGGCCGTAGACGCCGCTGCGCGAAAGAATCGCCTGCTGCACCGCCTCGGTGAGCTGCACCTTGCGCAGCACGCCTTCCATCGGCACGCCCAGCAGCTGGTCGAGCAGCGAGAACATGCCCGCGACGAACAGGTTGTCGGCCTCGCCGGGCGGCAGCATGCCCTGCCCCATCAGCTCGACGAAACGCCCGCGCAGGATGGCCTTCTTCATCATGAAGGGCGAGCTGACCTTGTTGCTGGTGGCCAGCAGCAGCGACAGCCAGCGGTACAGCGGCGAGTAGCCCAGCATCGCGACCGCATGGCGCAGCGAGTGGATCTCCACCGCCAGCCCGACCGAGGGCGAGTTGATGTAGCGCAGCAGCCGGTAGGTGAGCGCTGCGTCGTGCTTGAGCGCGCCCTCGATGGCGCGCACGTCCTCGTTGCGCAGGATCATCTGCATCAGGTGCACGATGAGCTGCGACTCGGGCTGCAGCGCGTCGGCGCTGTCGCGCGCCGGCGGCAGGCGCACGGCGCCGTCGACGAACACTTGCACGCCGCGCGCGGCGCAGGCCTCGAACTCGGCCCAGCTCGCCACGCGCGCGGCGATGGGCGTCGGGCCGGTGGGCGACACGTCCGCCAGGTGGGAAGGCAGCACCTCGCGGTGCGTGACGATGGCGCGCAGCTCGTCGTCGTCCGGCAGCGCGACGCCGCCGCACAACATGAAGCCGAAGCCCTGCTCGCGCAGGAACAGCAGGATGGAGCGCATGTCGGCATCCATCAGCTCGTCGGCCTTCATGCACAGCACGACGTTGCGCGGCGGCAGCGACTGCAGCTCGCTCTGGAACAGCGCATCGACCGTGACGTCGACGAACACCATCTGCCCGCCCAGCAGCCAGCCGTGGCCGCCGGGGTTCAGGTGCAGGCCCAGCGTGTCCATGAGCGCCTTGACGCCGGCGGCGGCACCCGCGTCGGTGCCCTGCCCGGCCGCGCGCCAGGCCATGCGGTAGCCGACCACGCGGCGCTTGCCGTCGAGCAGCATGGCGTAGGCCACGTGGCCGTCGGCGCCTACTGCGGGCGTGATGGCGGGCGTTGCGTCGGCTTGCGCGCCGTTGCCGTCGACGCCGGGGCGCCGGAAGAAATCGAACCTCATGCGGCCGTCCCTCGCGTCGGGATCAGGAAGCCAACGCGTCGGTGCGGCGCGCCGCGCCCGCCAGGGCCGCCGCGCTGGCGGCCTGCGCGCGCTGGATGCGCGGCATCGCGCCCACGTCGACGATGAAGGCCACGCTGCCGTCACCCACGATGGTGGCGGCCGAGATGCCCGGCACCTTGCGGTAGTTGGTCTCCAGGTTCTTCACCACCACCTGGTGCTGGCCGAGCAGCTCGTCGACCAGCAGCGCGAAGCGGCTGTCGTCGGCCTGCACGATCACCAGGATGCCCTGCGTGGGCTGCGTCTGCGCGCCGGCCACGTCGAACACGCGGTGCAGCTCGATGAGCGGCAGGTACTCGCCGCGCACGCGGATCACGTGGCCGTCGGCGGTGATGGAATGCAGATGCTCGGGCAGCGGCTGCAGCGACTCGATCACGTAGCTCAGCGGCAATATGTAGGCCTCGCTGCCCACGCGCACCGACATGCCGTTGAGGATGGCGAGCGTGAGCGGCAGCACGATGCGCGTGGACGTGCCCTGGCCGCCGCGCGAATGAATCTCCACATGGCCGCCCATCTCCTGGATGTTGCGCTTGACCACGTCCATGCCCACGCCGCGCCCCGAGATGTCGGTGACCTGCTCGGCCGTGGAGAAGCCGGGCGCGAAGATCAGCTGCCACACCTCTTCGTCGGGCATGGCGTCGTTCACCGGCAGGCCCTGCTGGCGCGCCTTGTCGAGGATGCGCTCGCGGTTCAGGCCCGCGCCGTCGTCGCTCACCTCGATCACGATGTTGCCGCCGTGGTGCTGCGCCGACAGCAGCAGCTGGCCGGTGGCGTCCTTGCCCTTGGCCAGGCGCACCTCGGGGGCCTCGATGCCGTGGTCCAGGCTGTTGCGCACGAGGTGCGTGAGCGGATCGACGATGCGTTCGATGAGCCCCTTGTCGAGCTCGGTCTCCTTGCCGTAGGTGTCCAAGCGCACCTGCTTGCCCAGCTTGGCGCTCACGTCGCGGATCACGCGCGGGAAGCGGCTGAACACGTAGTCCATCGGCATCATGCGGATCGACATCACCGATTCCTGCAGGTCGCGCGCGTTGCGCTCCAGGTGGCCCAGGCCGCTCAGGAAGCGCTCGTAGGCCACGGGGTCGAGCACGGTCGCGGCCTGCGTGAGCATCGACTGCGTGATGACGAGTTCGCCCACGAGGTTGATGAGCTGGTCGACCTTCTCGACGTCGACGCGGATGGAGCTGGACTCCTTGGCGCTGGCCGGCGCAGACGCGGCGGCGGCCGATGCAGGGGGCGGTGCGGCGGGTGGCGGCACGACGGGTTCTGCCACTGCGACCACGGGTGGGGCGACGTCGGCCACCTCGCGCGTGATGTCGATCTGCGACTCGTCGATGACGAAGCAGCACACGGCGACGATGTCGTCGGGGTCGCAGGTGGTGGCCAGCCGCACGGTCAGCTGGTCGTTGCTGCGCGTGCGCGTCAGCACGGTGCCCAGGTTGGCCAGCTCGCCGGCGAGCAGCTCGCATTCGCTGTCGGACAGGCGCGCGAAGCGCACGACCAGCACGCCGTCGCTGCTGCTGCAGCCTTCATCGGCCGGCGCAGCGGCTTGCACGACAGGCGCCGGTGCGGGCGCGGGTGCCGGCACCGGTGCGGCGGCGGCGTTGTTCTCCATCGCCAGCTGCTGCAGCACGCCGCAGATGTGGGCGACCCTCTCGGCGTCCGGCTCCTTGCCGGCCTGGTAGGCGGTGAGTTGTTCTTGCAAGGCGTCCTTCGTTTCCAGAAAGGCATCGATCATCGGAGCGCTCAGGTGCAGCTGCCCGTGGCGGGCCCTGTCCAGCAGCGTCTCGAGCACGTGCGTGGTGTGGGTCAAGGCGGTGAAACCGAACGTGGCCGCGCCGCCCTTGATGGAGTGCGCCGCGCGGAAGATGGCGTTGAGCTGCTCGCCGTCGGGCGCCTCGACGTCGAGGTCGAGCAAGAGCTGCTCCATCTCCGCCAGCAGCTCGATGGCTTCGACGAAGAAAGCCTGGGTGAATTGACTGAGGTCCATCTGTGGGTGCTCCGGGGCCCGCATTCACGCGAAGCCGCTTCCTTGTTCTTGTTATCCCGCCGTGTGTCCTGCCGCGGTGCGCGCCTGCGCGGCCGGTGGCGGCAGGCCGATGCGCGTGGCGCCGGCGTCGTTGCTGTTCTCGCGCTCGATGCGCTCCTGCGTGCGGTGGTTCAGCAGGATGATGCTGATGCGGCGGTTGATGGGGTTGCGCGGGTCGGCGCGGTCCAGGTGCATGCTGTCGGCGAGGCCGATCACGCGCAGCACCTTGTCCTCGGTCATGCCGCCCGTGACCAGCTCGCGGCGCGAGGCGTTGGCGCGGTCGGCCGAGAGCTCCCAGTTGCCGTACGCGCGGTCGTTGGTGTAGACGATGGCGTCGGTGTGGCCCGACAGCGTGAGCTTGTTGGGCAGGCCGTTGAGCACCGGCGCCAGCTCGCGAAGAATGGCGCGCATGTGCGGCACCACGCGGGCGCTGGCCAGCTCGAACATCGGGCGGTTCTCGCTGTCCACGATCTGCAGGCGCAGGCCTTCGGTGGTGATGTCGATGAGGATCTGCGAGCGGAACTGCTGGAACACCGGGCTCTTCTCGATCAGCTCGTCGAGCTTCTTCTTCATCTCGGCCAGGCGGCTGGCGTCGGCCGCGTCTTCGCTGTCGGCCTCGGTGTGGCGCACCTCGCCCTCGGCGTGCATCACGTCGGCACCGCCGCCGGGGATCATGCTGGTGCTCATGCTGCTCTTGTCGCCGCCGGCCAGCGCCACGCGCAACGGCATGCGAAAGTGCTCGGCAATGCCTTCGCGCTGCTTGGGGCTGGAGATCGACAGCAGCCACATCACGAGGAAGAAGGCCATCATGGCCGTCATGAAGTCGGCGTAGGCGATCTTCCAGCCGCCGCCCGCATGGCCGCCGCCGTGCCCGCCGCCGTGGGCGCGCTTGATGATGATGCGGGGCTTCGTGTCACTCATGGCCGTGGCAGGGTCAGCGTGCCTTGACTTCGCGCACGTGGTCGTCCAGCTCGGTGAACGAGGGGCGCTCGGTCGAGAACAGCACCTTGCGGCCGAACTCCACGGCCAGCTGCGGCGCGTAGCCGTTCAGGCTGGCCAGCAGCGTGACCTTGGCGCACTGGTAGATCTTCATGCCTTCCTCGACCTTCTGCTCGATCAGCGAGGCCAGCGGCGACACGAAGCCGTAGGCCAGCAGCACGCCCAGGAAGGTGCCGACCATGGCGTGCGCGATGAGCGCGCCCATCTCCGACGGCGGCAGGTGGGCCGAGCCCAGCGCATGCACCACGCCCATCACGGCCGCGACGATGCCCAGCGCGGGCAGCGCGTCGCCCACGCGCGAGAGGCTGTGGCCGGGCACGGCCGCTTCGTGGCGGATGGTGTCGATCTCGTGGTCCATGAGGGCCTCGATCTCGTGCGCGTCGGTGTTGCCGCTGATGACCAGGCGCAGGTAGTCGCACAGGAACACGGTGATGCCCTCGTGCGCCAGGATGGTCGGGTAGCGGCCGAAGATCTCGCTTTGCTCCGGCGCTTCC
This sequence comes from Variovorax sp. GW822-FHT04A09, assembly GCF_058801005.1. Taxonomy (NCBI): domain Bacteria; kingdom Pseudomonadati; phylum Pseudomonadota; class Betaproteobacteria; order Burkholderiales; family Comamonadaceae; genus Variovorax; species Variovorax sp. GW822-FHT04A09. The sequence goes on from NZ_JBXAMV010000003.1 coordinate 450,556, forward strand.
ACATCGGACTCGAGCTTCATCATGCCCTCCTTGCGGGCCTTGGCGAGCAGCTCGTACAGCAGCGCCAGCAGGTCCATGTAGAGCTGGCGGTTGTGCTTCGAGGAACGCAGCAGCAGCGGCAACTCCCGGATGGTCGCCTTGATGGTCTTGCCGTTGTTGCCCGCGATGAACGCGCCGAGCGCGGAGCCGCCGATCATGAGCAACTCCACGGGCTGGAACAGCACGCCGAAATGCCCGCCCATGAGGCCGTAGCCGCCGAAGACGGCGCCGATCACCACCAGATATCCCACCAGAACCAGCACGCGCTTCCCCTATGCCCTGAGGCGTCCAAAACAAAAAACCCGCGCCGGGCGCCGGGGCACTTTCACGAGACGGCGCCGCCGATGTCGAGCACCGGGCCGCCGGCAATGAGGCCGCCGCGGCGCACCGGTTCGAGCTTGGGCTTGCGCGCCTTGCCCGCGCGCGAAGGCGGGCGGCACAGCACGCACACATAGCCGTGCTTGTGGTCATGGGCATGCGCCACGAAGTGGCCGCCGCAGCGGCTGCACGGGCTCAGCTGCAGCATGTCGCTGTCGAAGAAACGCACCATGGTCTCGGCGCGCGTGAAGTCGAGCACGACCTCGCTGCCCTGCGATTCGACCTGCTCGGCGTACAGGCGGTAGGCCTTGATGAGCGCGGGCAGCTCGCCCTCGCCGGCCTCGTCGCGCATGAAGCGGTAGATGTTGTAGAACATCGACGAGTGGATGTTGGCCAGCCAGGTCATGTACCAGTCGGTGGAGAACGGCAGCAGGCCCTTGGGCGGCGAGACGCCCTTGAGTTCCTTGTACAGGCGGATCAGGCGCTCGCGGCTGAGCGCGACCACGGCCTCCAGGAACTGCAGGCGCGCACCCAGGCCGATGAGCTCGACCGCGAGCTGCACCTGCCGGACCTCGCCCAGGATGCTCTTGGCGGTCATGCGCTGGCCGAACCTGCTTTGCGCATCTGCGGCTGGGCCTGGGCCTGGCGCGCGCTCATCAGAATCGACATGTGGGCCTGCTGCAGCGCGGGCTCCTTGCCCTCGCCGACCACCGCGAACATGGGCCGGTCGTCCAGGCGGAAGCTGCACAGCAGGAAGTTGGACGCGGCCAGCTTCACGATCTGGCTGAGCGACATGTTCATGAGCAGATCGGCCAGCTCGCGCCCCACGCCGAGGCGGAACATGGCTTCCGCCCGGTCCCGCTTCACGAGCTTCTGCGCGAGCAGCATGTAGGCCAGATTGATCTCGCCGATTTCCTTCGAAATCACGCCGCCTGCGTTGACATTGCAATTTTCCACGTCTACTTCCATTTCCGATTCCATGTCGACTCCGCACGTCCATCCAACATGTATACATTATATACACACTTATTTACACTTCGAAGACAAAGTAGACCAAAAAGTAAAAGGGTTTTGACGCGGTTTCCGATGGAAGGCTTCAGGACTCCCTCTGGGGAAGCGGTTTCATTCTTGGCAACGGCGCGCGGTCGCGGAGCGCAAGCAATTGTTACGAGCGTGCGTATTCCGGCAATTGGCAATCCCTTCGCCAATTGAATTTATAAAGACTATCGAACGCAGCCGAGCGTTAATCGGTGGCTTTATTCAGGGTCTTTCAATAGGTCAATGACTTTCCATAGAACAACCGCCAATCAAGGCGCCGCCGCCTCGGCGCCGCCTTCCAGCCGGTGAATCCAGGCCATCACTTCCGCGACCGCCTGGTACAGCTGCGGCGGGATCTGGCGGTCGAGGTCGACCTGCATCAACAGCTTCACGAGATCGGCCGACGCATGCACATAGAGCCCGTGCGCGCGCGCCTCGCGCAGGATCGATTCGGCCACCACGCCATAGCCCTTGGCGACGACGACGGGGGCCTTGCGCGTGTCCGCATGCGAGAGCACGACGGCGCTGTGGCGGTTGCGAAGCTCATCGGTCATGCCGCCGCCTTCTCCGTGACCTGCAACTGCTGCAGCTGAAGCCCAACCGCCTCGAAGCGTTGCACGAGCCGGCCGGCGTCGCCGCGCAAACGGGCCACGGTGGCGTGCTCGCGCGCCTGCAGTTGCGCCTGCACGGTCGGGCCGTTGAGGCTCAGGCGCAGGTCGACTTCGCCCAGGCGTGGCAGCACGAGCGACACGGTGGTCGACCAGCGGCGCGCGGCTTCTTCCTCGGCGGGTTCGCCTTCGCGCGCGCTTGGGTTGGCGGGGTCTTCCTCGATGGTCCACGCCATCGGCACCTCGGGCCAGGCGTGGCCGCTCCAGCGGAAGGCGGCGCTGGCCAGCAGGTCGAGCTGCTGGTGCACGACGGTGACCGCTTGCGGATGGATCACTTCGGCACTGCGCGGGGTGGGCGGGCTCGCGACGTCGGCTGCAGCGCGTGCGTGCTCTGCGATGCGGGGCGCGGGCATTTCCGGCGCGGCATCGGAGAGGCCGTAGGCCGCCTGCACGCGCGCCGCATCCGGTGCGGGCGCGGCGGCGGTCTCGCTGCGCGCAACCGCACGCGCTGCTTGCGCGATGTCGGCTTCTGGCGCGTCGACCTGCGGGGCCTGAGCCTGCGCATTCGGCGCGGGCGGCGTTGCAGCATCGACCGCAGTCAGCACCGTCGCCGCAGCCACCACGCCCTGCCCTGCTGCCGTCGTTGGTGTCGCCGCCACCATCATCGGACTCGCCCAGCGCGCCTGCGGCTCCCGCGCCATCTGCGCGAGCGTGCGCGTGCCGGCCGCGAATTCGGCCAGGTGCGATTCATAGAAGAGCCCGCTGTCCGCCACCGTCTGCGCCAGCGTGCCCGCGAGTGCCACGGTGTTCGTGCCCTGGCGCGCGACGGGCAGCAGCAACGGCGCCTCGCCCCGCACCGGCCCTGGCGCGGCCTGCAGGTCGGCCAGCACCGCGCCGATCACGCGCGCGGCCAGCGACAGGCGGGTGTCGATCGAAGGTGGCGCGCCGCCGGCGGGCGGCGCAGCCACCTCGCCACCGGACGCACCCGAGGGCACCAGCCGGTCCAGCGCCGCGCGCGACGGCAGGCGCACGTCGTTCGCCGTCTTCGGCACGGCCACCGCCGCACCGGGCGCGCCCACTGTGGTCTCGGGCCGCAGGCCGAGCAGGTCGAGCGGCGGCGTCAGGCGCGCGGCCCTCAGTGCATCGATCAGTCCGGTGAGTCCCAGCATGGCCACGGTGGTGTCGTCCTGTCGGTTCGCGTCAGTGCGCGAGGCCGTAGGCCTTGCCCAGGTTCTTCTGGTGGTTGAGCGAATCCATGCGGCGGATCAGGTCGTCGAGCTGCGGCTTGATGAGCCCCGACAGCTCGGCCTGCTCGGTGCAGATGCGCTCGAGCAGGCGCAGCACCAGGTCGCGCTGCGCGGGCTCCAGCGACGCCAGCGGCTGGATCGCCTTCAGGCGCTCGACCGACGCCGAGCACCGGGCCTCCAGCTCGGGCAGCTGCCCCCATTCCTTGGCACGGGCCAGCGCCAGCATCGTCGAGATGCACGCGGCCAGCTGCTCGTAGCAATGGACGATCTCGCTGCGCACGGCCATCTGTTCCTGCCCCCAGGTCACGCTCTGCATCATCAGTTGGAAGGCCTGTCGTCGATCTCGCGCCAGGCGGACGCCAGGTGATCGAGCAGGCGGTCGGCCTCGTCCAGCGCCTGCACGTCGTTGCGCAGGTTGGCCAGCAGCAGGCGCTGCACCACGTAGTCGTACAGCGACGAGAGGTTGCCGACGATGTCGCCGCCGGCCTCGCCGGCCGCCTCGGCATCGAGGCTGGCCTTCAGGCCGTTGTCGACGATGTTGATCGCCTTCGAAATCGCCTGCCCCTTGGCGCCGATGTCGCCGGCCGTCATGTGCAGGCGCGCCGCGCCGATGGCGGTCTTGGCGCCGTCGAACAGCATGTGGATCAGTTGCAGCGGCGACGCGCTCATGGCGCGCGTCTCCACGCCGACGCGCGCGTAGACGCCGGCACCGGTGCGGGAGTGGTGAGAGCTGTACATGTCGCTTCCTGTCCTCAGCCCTTGTTGGAGTTCATCGCGTCGAACTGCTGCGCGAGGTATTTCAGCGTGCCGTTCATCTTGTTCATCGCCACGTCCAGCTGCACGAACTGCTTGCGATAGCGCTCCACCGTCGCGTCGGCGCGCTCCTTCATCGCGGTGTACTGGGTGTCGAGCTGCTTGAGCGAGCTCGTCACGCCGTCGGTGGCGACCTTGAGCGCGCCCTTGGTGCCGGTGAGGTCGTCGACCAGCGCCGTCAGCTGCTTGCCGTAGCCGGCGGTGCTGCCGGTGCCGCTGGAGAACAGCTTCGCCACGCCCTCCAGGTTGGTGTCGATGGCCTTGTCGAGCTTGTCGTTGTCGATCGCCAGCGTGCCGTCCTTCTGGAACGAGATGCCGATGGACGTGAGCACCTTCAGGTCGTTCGGGCCGCCCACCTGCGGTGCGACCAGCGCCTGGCGGATGCGCGTCTGCAGGTTGCGCAAGGTCGAGTCGCCCACCAGCGGCGCGGCGGCCTTGGCGTCGGTGTCGAAGGCCGTGAGCGACTTCGCGGTGCTCTGCAGCGCGTTGTAGGCCTTCACGAAATCGGTGATGGCCGTCTTCACCGACGTCGTGTTGGCCTTCATCACCAGGCTGAGCTTGCCGGTCTGCACCAGCGTGAGCGTGGTGCCCTGGATGGCGTCGGTCACCGAGTTGCTCGTGCTGGTGACAGCGATGTTGTTGACGGTCAGCTTGGCGTTTTGCGCCGCGGCGGTCTGCTTCAGGTTCTGCGTGCCGGCGGGGTCGTTGCCCAGCAGGTTCTGCAGCGCGGCGTCGCCGTCCACCGAGATGCGCATGGCCGAGGCCTCGCCGGTCTGCGTGGAGGTGAGCACCAGCCGGTTGGGCGTGCCGCTGCCGTCGTTCACGATGGTGGCCGACACGCCCGCGTTGGCCGCGTTGATCGCATCGCGGATGCCGCCCAGCGTGTTGTTGGTCGCATCGATGGTGATCGGCTTGGCGATGCGCGTGGCGTCCTTGTCGAAGGTGGCGCCGGTGTACTGGCCGGTGGCCGGGTCCAGCGTGCCGCCGGACACCTTGCCGAAGTCGATGGTGATCTTGCCGCTGCCGATCGCGGCGGTGGTGCTGGCCTGGCCCTTCGCGATGACCGACTGCGCCTGCGCCAGCTGCGAGATGTCGATGGCATAGGTGCCGACCGACCGCGGGTCGGTGCCGCTCGCCGCCAGGATGCCGCTCACGCTGGGGGTGCCGGTGATGGCCTGGAACAACGCCGGGTCGCCCAGCTTCTTGGCAGCCGCCTGGATGCCGGTGAGCGCGCTTTGCAGGGTGCCGTAGGCCGAGAGCTTGCTGTTGTAGCTGGTCTGCTTGGCCTTCAGGGCCACCAGCGGCTGGTTCTCCGCGGTCTGCAGCTGGGTGAGCAATGCGCCCAGGTCAAGGTTGGCGCCAACGCCGATGCTGCTGATCGATGCCATGTCGGGGGTGTCCTGAAATGCGAATGAAATGAAGAGGTCTGGAGCGGATCGTGATCAGGCTTGCTGGCTCACCAGAAGCCCGGCCTGCCGGTCCATGACCTTGGCGATGCGAACGACCTCTTCGGTCGGAATCTGGCGAATGACTTCGCCGTTGCTGCGGTCGACCACCTTGACGATGAGCTTGTCGGTGTCGCGGTCGACCTCGAACTGCAGGCTGATCGAGCGGCTCTCGAGCGAGGCGTTGACGGACTTCACCGCCATCTCGATCTGCACGGGCGTCGCCTCCTCGACCTCAGCCTCGGCCTTGCGCAGTGCGGTGGCCTCGGCGGCGGCCGCAGCGGCGCCGCCGGTGCGGCCGGCGAGCAGTTGCTGCAGCCAGGGGCTTTCCACGGCGGAGGCGGCGGGTACGGGCTGGGACATGGTCTGCGTTCTTCTTCTGGAGTTCGTTGTCCTGTGCGGCCTCGCCACGAGCGTGGCCGCACAGGACAACGCAGGCGGCTTCGGGTCGCCCCGAAGGCCTGCGAGCAAAAAACCAAGGCACCGGGCGCCACCCTCATGAGGGGCGCCCGGCGGTCTCAGCGAATCAACGCAGCAGCGACAGCACGCCTTGCGTGGTCTGGTTCGCCTGTGCCAGCACCGAGGTACCGGCTTGCTGCAGGATCTGCGCGCGCGTCATGTTCGACACTTCCACGGCGTAGTCCGAGTCTTCGATGCGCGAACGCGACGACGACAGGTTGGTGATGGTGGTGCCGAGGTTGGCGATCACCGAGTCGAAACGGTTCTGCACCGCACCCAGCGAGGAGCGCAGCTTGTCGACCTTCGACAGGGCGGCATCCAGGGCCTTGAGCGGGTCGACCGTCGAGGTCTTGCCGCTGCGGGCGTTCAGCGTGAAGGCGCCAGCCTTGGCCGAATCGGCGTAGACCGCATTGCCAGCGCCGTCGGTCACTGCGCCGTTGCTGTGCACGCTGTAGGTCGACACGGTGGTGAGCGAGTTGCCGAGCGAGCCGTCGGCGCCCACGTAGGCACCGGTCACCGTGCCGTTGGCAGCGATCGTGACACCTGCCACGCCGCCGAGGGTCGCCGCCGTCACGGCGATGCCAGCACCTGCGGCCAGCTTGTCGTTCAGCGCGGCGGCCGAGATTTCGTCGCCGGTCACGTCGAAGTTGGCTGCAGCGGCAGTGGCCGTGTAGGTCGTGCCGCCCACCTTGATGGTGCCGCCCGTGCCGGTGCCCGACGCCATGCTGGTCGTCAGGCTGGTCAGCGTGGCTGCCGTGCCCGTACCGCCCGCATTGTTCTGCGTCAGGTTGCCGGCCGTGTCCACCCACAGCGCGGAGCCGTCGGTTGCCGTGATGGTGCCTGCGCTGTCGATCTTGACGTCCAGCGAGTTGCCGCCGATGGTGACCGTGGCGGTCTTGCTCGCGCCCGCTGCGGGCTGGAGCGAAGCGATCGTGGCGGCGTTCGTGCGGCCCGTTTCACCGAAGGTGAACTTCGACTTGGCGGCGTCGTAGGTGTAGGTGGAACCTGCGGTGACGACCGAGTCGCCCGCCTTGGCGCCCGCCAGCAGCTGGCTGCGCGTGGCCAGCGTGTTGGTGGCCGTGACGTCGTACTTCTGCGTGCCGTTGACCGGTGCACCGTTGGCGACAGCGCCAGCCAGCGTCAGGTCGTCCTTGGTGGCGGCCTTGTTCAGCGTGCCCGTGCCGTTCACGTTGAAGCTTTCCAGACCCAGGGTCTTGGCGCTGATTTCCTGCAGGTCGATGTCGATGGTTTCGCCATCGTTCGCGCCGACTTGCACCGTCAGCTTGCCGGCGTTGGCCGACAGGACCTTCACGCCGTTGAACTGGGTCTGCTCCGACACGCGGTTGATTTCGTCCAGGCGCTGGCCGATTTCCGACTGGATCGAGTCCAGGTCGGTGGCCGAGTTGGTGCCGGTGGCGGCCTGCACCGACAGGTCGCGGATGCGCTGCAGGTTGTTGTTGACTTCGGTCAGCGCGCCTTCGGTGGTCTGCGCGATCGAGATGCCGTCGTTGGCGTTGCGCGCGGCTTGCGTCAGGCCCTTGATGTTGGCGGTGAAGCGGTTGGCGATGGCCTGGCCGGCGGCGTCGTCCTTGGCGCTGTTGATGCGCATGCCGGAAGACAGGCGCTCGATGGCCGTGTTCAGGGCCGATTGCGACTTGTTGAGGTTGTTCTGCGTGAGAAGAGAAAGGCTGTTCGTATTGATGACTTGCGCCATGTTCGACTCCTGATTGACAAAAGGTTGTGGACTCCGGCCATCGGCCGTAACGCTGGACCCGCTTCCACGGTGAGACTCAAGCCATCGTTGAAGGGGATATCGGCGGGTGTCCGCAAACCTTTAGGGCCGCAACGAAAAAAGTTCTACGTTGCCGCCCTCTGCCTCGTCATGCCTGCATGCTCATGATTTCCTGGTAGGCCGTCACCAGCCGGTTGCGCACCTGCAGCCCGGTCTGGAACGCCACGTTGGCCTTCTGCAGGTCGACCATCACGTCGTTGAGCGCCACGCCGGGCTTGCCCAGCTCGAAGGATTCGGCCTGCGCATAGGCCTGCTGCTGCGCGCCGCTGATGTTGGCGAGCGAGCGCTGCAGCTCGGCCGCGAAGCCGCCTGCGCCGGCCGGCGCAGAGGTCGCGGGCCCCATGCCGCTGGCCAGCGCGGTGGCGCGCATCTGCTGCAGGACGGATTCGATGGCATTGATGGACATGGGGAAAAGTTCACTTCCAGCTGACTTGACACGGAGCGCGCGAGCGCTCCAACCGGCAGGCAGCGTATCAAGGGAAGACCCCCATTCAAACGCGCAACTGAGGGCAAAACCCCCGGCTGTTCGACCGATCGAATTCCCCATCGCCTGCTGACAATCGTTCGCGAAACCACAGGCCGCGCACGACGTCGCCGGCCACCGGCATGACATCCCAACACCGAATTCCCTCTCTCACTCCGGCGCCGGCCCTGCAGGGCGCAACGGCCCCGGCGAAGGCGCGCCGATGAGCACGGCCGCGCCCACGGGCGGCCTGGCGGCGGGCGCCAACGGCCTGCCCCCGATGCTGGAGCGCATGCGCGCGCAGCCCCGGCTGCCGCTGATCCTTGGCGCCGCGGCGCTGGCGACGGTGGCGACCGCTTTCTTCCTGTGGAGCCGCGGCCCCGACTACAAGGTGCTCTACACCAACGTGTCGGACCGCGACGGCGGCGCGATCATCGCGTCGCTGCAGCAGATGAACGTGCCCTACAAGTTCGCCGAGGGCGGCGGCGCGATCCTGATCGCGGGCGACAAGGTGGCGGAAACGCGCCTGAAGCTCGCGGCCCAGGGCCTGCCCAAGGCCGGCGGCGTGGGCTTCGAACTGATGGACAACCAGAAGTTCGGCACCAGCCAGTTCGCCGAGCAGGTCAACTACCAGCGCGGGCTCGAAGGCGAGCTGGCGCGTTCCATCGAATCGATCGGCAGCATCGAGGCCGCGCGCGTGCATCTGGCGCTGCCCAAGCCGTCGCTGTTCGTGCGCGACCAGAAGAAGCCCTCGGCCTCGGTGGTGCTCACGCTGATGCGCGGGCGCAGCATCGACGAAGGCCAGGTGAGCGCCATCGTGCACATGGTGTCTAGCAGCGTGCCCGACCTGGACGCCAAGAGCGTCACGGTGGTCGACCAGCGCGGCAACCTGCTGTCGTCGGCGCGCGGCACCAGCCAGGGGCTGGACGTGAGCCAGCTCAAGTACGCGCAGGAGATCGAACAGGGCTACGTGCGCCGCATCGAGGCCATTCTTCAGCCGCTGGTGGGCGCGAGCAATGTGCGCGCGCAGGTCGCGGCCGAGATCGACTTCTCGGTGGTGGAGCACACCGACGAGAAGTACCGGCCCAACCAGGACCCGGCGCAGGCCGCGATCCGCAGCCAGCAGTCCAGCGAATCGGCGCAGCACAACGGCGCGCCGCCCGGCGGCGTGCCGGGCGCGCTGTCGAACCAGCCGCCGGTGAACCCGACGGCGCCGATCACCGCGCCCAAGCCGCCGAATGCTCCGGGCGCACAGAACACGCCCGCCGCACCCGCCGCTGCACCGGCCGGCCCGAGCAACACGCGCAAGGACGTCACGACCAACTACGAGCTCGACCGCACCATCCGCCACGTGCAGCAGGCCGCCGGCGGCGTGAAGCGCCTGTCGGTCGCCGTGGTGGTGAACCACCGCGACACGGTCGATGCGGCCGGCAAGACCAGCGCCCGCGCACTCGCACCGGCCGAGCTGGAGCAGATCCGCAACCTCGCCAAGGAGGCGATGGGCTTCAGCCAGGAGCGCGGCGACTCGCTCAACGTGGTCAACAGCGCCTTCGCCCGCGACGGCGACAGCGACGCCGGCCCCGCGCCCGACGTGCCGTTCTGGCGCGACCGCGACAACCTCGCGTTCGGCAAGACGCTGGTCCCCTACCTGCTCATCGGCCTGCTCGCGCTGTTCGCCTGGTTCGCCGTGGGGCGCCCGCTGATGCGCCGGCACCTGGCTGCGCTGCCACCCGCGCCACCCGTGGCCGATGCGAGCGCCGTGCCCCCCACCGGCACGGCCCCGGCCGAGCCCGAAGAAACATTGCAGCAGCGCGAGTCCGCACGCCAGAAGGCCGACATGGACTACGCCCAGCAGACCGCCGACAAGGACCCCAAGCTCGTGGCCGCCCTGATCCAGCACTGGATGCACACCGATGACTAGCAGCGAAGCAGGCACCCGCAAGAGCGCCATCCTGCTCATGGCGCTGGGCGAAGACCGCGCCGCCGCCGCGCTGCACCTGCTGCCCACCTCCGAGGTGCAGGCGCTGGGCCTGGCCATGTCCAAGCTGAGCGCGGTGTCGCGCGACGAGCTGGCCTCAGTGCTGGCCGAGTTCCGCCAGGAGACCGAGCAGCTGTCGGCGCTGCACCTGGGCTCCACCAGCTACATCCGCGCGGTGCTCAAGAAGGCGCTGGGCGACGACCGCGCGAGCAACTTGCTGGAAGACATCCTGCAGCCCGACGAGCCGCACGGCGGCATCGAGCGCCTGAATGAACTCGAGGCCGGCGAGGTGGCCGAGCTCATCCGCGACGAGCACCCGCAGATCCTCGCAACGCTCCTGGTGCACCTGGACCGCATGAAGGCCTCGGAGGTGCTCGAGAAGCTGCCCGCGCGCCTGCGCCACGACGTGATCATGCGCGTGGCCACCTTCGGCGGCGTGCAGCCGTCGGCGCTGAACGAGCTGACCGAGGTGCTGACCGAGATGCTCGCCGGCCAGGGCCTGCGCCGCAGCCGCCTGGGCGGCGTGCGCACCGCGGCCGAGATCGTCAACCTGATGAGCACCACGGTGGAAGAGGAAGCCATCGCCCATGTGCGCGAGCAGGACGAGGCGCTGGCCCAGCGCATCGTCGACGAGATGTTCGTGTTCGAGAACCTGCTGGGCCTGGAAGACCGCAGCATCCAGCGCCTGCTCAAGGACATCGAGAGCGACTCGCTCATCATCGCGCTCAAGGGCGCGCCGCTGGAACTGCGCGACAAGTTCCTCAGCAACATGTCGCAGCGCGCCGCAGAAACGCTGCGCGAGGACATGGAGCTGCGCGGTCCCGTGCGCGTGTCGCAGGTCGAGACCGAACAGAAGGCCATCCTGCAGGTCGCCCGCCGTCTGGCGGACGCCGGCGAGATCGTGATCGCAGCGCCTGGCACCGATGACTTCGTCTGACCCCGGCGCCTTCGGCGCCTCCAACAGTTCGCGCGAGCGCCTCGCCGCCATCCACGCCGCCGCCCGCCAGGCCGGCGCCGGCACGCCCGCGCTGTCGGCGTGGGAGCGCTGGGAGATGGGCACGCTCGATGGCAAGGCGCCGTCGGGCGCGGCCCTCTCGCGTCAAACCGCGCAGCGCCCTTCCCCGCCTCCTGCGCCTCCCGCACCGAAGGTCGACCTCGCCGAGCTGGCCCGCATCCGCAAGGAAGCGCGCGCCGCAGGCGAAGCCGAGGGCCGCGCCGCCGGGCTGGCCGAAGGCCGCCAGGTCGGCCACACCGAAGGCCTGGCCACCGGCCTCGCCGCCGCCAGCGTGCACGCCGAGCGCCTGCGCGCGCTGGCCCGCTCGCTGCCCGAAGCCTTGCGCGGCGCCGAGGCCGAACTGGCCGAAGCCGTGCTCGCGCTCGCGCTCGACGTGGCGCGCCAGGTGGTGCACCGCACCTACCAGGCCGAGCCCGAATGGGTGCTGCCGCTGGTGCGCGACCTGCTGCACGCCGAACCCGCGCTGCGCGGCGAACCGCGCCTGCTGCTGCACCCCGACGACATCGCGCTGGTGAAGAACAGCCTGGGCAACGAGATCGAGGCGGCCGGCTGGCAGCTGCGCGCCGACGACAGCCTGGCGCGCGGCGGCTGCCGCGTGCAGTCGGCCACCGGCGAGCTGGACGCCAGCCTGGCCACGCGCTGGGAGCGCGTGGGTGCGGCGCTGCGTGGCGACGCTTCCTGAGCCGATGCAGACCGCGCCCACCAACCCTCATCTGAACAGCGTGCGCGCCGCGCTGGAACAGGCGCGCGCCGACGTCGCCCGCAGCACGACCACCACCGCCTCGGGCCGCCTCACGCGCGCCGTCGGCCTCGTGCTCGAAGCCGTCGGCCTGCAGCTGCCCGTGGGCAGCGACTGCCTCATCGAGCTGCCGCCCGGCCATCCGCAGCGCCATGCCGAGGCCGAAGTGGTGGGCTTCGCGGGCGACCGCCTCTTCCTCATGTCACAGACCGAAGTCGCAGGCCTGTTGCCCGGCGCGCGCGTGTTCGCGCGGCCCGGCCTGCGCGAGCCCGGTGCGACCGGCGACGCGCACACCAAGCGCCTGCCCGTGGGCGAAGGCATGCTGGGCCGCGTGGTCGATGCGGCCGGCCGGCCGCTCGACGGCCTGGGCCCGCTCGACGTGGCGCGCCAGGTGCCGCTTGCCGCGCCGCCCATCAACCCGCTGTCGCGCGCGGCCATCGACTCGGTGCTCGACGTGGGCGTGCGCGCCATCAACGCGATGCTCACCGTCGGCCGCGGCCAGCGCATGGGCCTGTTTGCCGGCTCGGGCGTGGGCAAGAGCGTGCTGCTGGGCATGATGGCGCGCTACACCAGCGCCGAGGTGATCGTGGTCGGCCTCATCGGCGAGCGCGGTCGCGAGGTGAAGGACTTCATCGAGAACACGCTGGGCGAGGAAGGCCTGGCACGCGCCGTGGTGGTGGCCGCGCCGGCCGACAACTCGCCGCTGCTGCGCCTGCAGGGCGCGGCCTACGCCACCTGCCTGGCCGAGTACTTTCGCGATCAGGGCAAGGACGTGCTGCTCATCATGGACTCGCTCACGCGCTATGCGATGGCGCAGCGCGAGATCGCGCTGGCCGTGGGCGAGCCGCCCGCCACCAAGGGCTACCCGCCCTCGGTGTTCGCGCGGCTGCCGGCGCTGGTCGAACGCGCCGGCAACGGGGCGCGCGACGCGCAGGGGCGCGGCGGCTCGATCACGGCCTTCTACACCGTGCTCTCGGAGGGCGACGACCAGCAGGACCCGATCGCCGATTCGGCGCGCGCGATCCTGGACGGCCACGTCGTGCTCTCGCGCACGCTGGCCGAGGCCGGGCACTACCCGGCCATCGACATCGAGGCCTCGATCAGCCGCGCGATGACGTCCTTGATTGCACCCGCGCAGTTCGACACCGTGCGCCGCTTCAAGCAGATGCTGTCGCGCTACCAGCGCAACCGCGACCTGATCAGCGTCGGCGCCTACGCGCCGGGGCACGACTTGCAGCTGGACCAGGCGATCGCGATGTACCCGCGCATCGAGGCCTTCTTGCAGCAGTCGATGCACGAGCGCACCGGCTACGAGGAGGCCATCGCCCACATGGACAGCCTGTTCACGAACACACCTTCCCCAGGACGCCCATGAGCAGCAGCAAGCTCCCCCTCGGCATGCTCATCGACCTGGCGCAGAGCCAGACCGACGACGCCGCGCGCCGCCTGGGCGCCTTGCAGAGCGCGCACCTGAGCGCGCAGCAGAAGCTCGAGCTGCTGCTGCAGTACCGCCAGGACTACCACGCGCAGCTCGACACGCTGATGCGCGGCGGCCTGCCGTCGTCGCAGTGGCGCAACTACCGCAACTTTCTCGGCACGCTCGACCACGCGATCGCGCAGCAGCGCGCCATCGCCGAACGGGCCGGCCACCAGCTCGACCGAGGCCGCACCGACTGGCAGCGCGAGAAGCGCCGCCTCAGCTCCTTCGACACACTGGCCGATCGCGTGCGCGCACAGGAGCTGATGGCGCAGGCCAAGCGCGAACAGCGCGACAGCGACGAACGCGCCGCCCGCCAGTTCTTCGACCGCGCCTCGCACCCTACCCACTGAATCTCCTCCAGGAACCGACATGCCTCCCATGATCCCGCCGTCCGTCACGCCTGCCGCCACTTCGCCGGTCGCGCAGGGCGGCGCACGTGGCCGCAGCAACGCCGACGAGGCGCAGGGCCGCGCGTTCGGTGCCGCGCTCGAACGTTCGCGCGCGAGCCAGGCTGAGAAGGCGTCGGATGCCGACACCGTGGTCGCTGATGCCAAGCCGCTGCGCAAGGCGGAACTCGCTGAAGAGATACGGGATGCACAGCCTGCGGAGCCGGATTTCGCTTTTCTTGCAGCAGCCGTCACGCCGCAACAGGCACTGGTGCTTGCGGGAGGTGCGGCCACGCAGGGCAGCGGTGCGCCAGAAGCTTCACTGGCGCCGGTCACGCCTGACGCGCAAGCCGGCCTGCCTGCAGGCACGGTCCGCGTGAGCAGCGAAGCCGCCGCCACACCCGCGCCCGCCATCGCCACCGAAGACGCTTCCGCGCCCACCGCCACTGCCGCCGCACAAAGCGCAACGCCCGAAGCCGACAACGCCGCACCGCCCTCGCTGTACGAGATCGTGCGCACCGCCGTGGCCGCGCAGCCGATGGCTGTCGATGGCAAGAAGCCGGCGGCCGCACCTGCGGGCCCGCCCGTCGGCACCGCCGCACCAGGTCGCGCGGGCGCACCGCGTACCGTGAGCGCCACCACCACCGAACAGCTCGCAGCCGCTGCGCAGGCCCAGCCTGCCGGCGAGGCGAAACCCGCGACGGCGGAAGTCGCCCCCGTCGCCGCAGTGTCGACCGGCTCCACGGGCGACGACGCAGCGGCGCCATCCATCGCGCCGTTCGCGCTGCAACAGCCCACCGCCACGGCCACCGACCGCACAACCGAAAGCCCCGTCGCACGCCCCGCCGTGCACACGCTCGCCCCCGAAGTCGGCAGCGAGAAATGGGCGCCCGCACTCGGCCAGCAGCTCGCGCGCATGAGCCTCGGCGGCACGCACACGGCCGAGCTGAACCTCAACCCCGCCGGCCTCGGCCCGCTGAAGGTCACGCTGTCGGTCGGCGAGCACCAGGCGCAGGCCGCGTTCGTGTCGGCGCACGAGAGCGTGCGCAAGGCCGTCGAGGCTGCGCTGCCGCAGCTGCGCACCAGCCTGTCGGAGCAGGGCATCACGCTGGGCCAGACCTCGGTGGGCGCGGACACGCGCGCGCCGTTCGGGCAGGACGCGGCGTTCGCGCAGCAGCAACAGCAGCAGCAACACCAGCGACAGGGCACATGGCGACCACAGGGCACTTCCGCTGCCGCCGACATCGCCCGCACGGCCACGGCAGCACCCCGCCCCGTTGCCACCCCACGCATGGGCCCGGGCGTCGACACCTTCGCCTGAAACTGCCCCGTCCGCCTCCCGCAATGAACGGATGTGAAGCGCCTTTGTGCGCTTGTTCGGCCGTTCGCCGGCGGGCGACTTCGCAAAGAATAGATCGGACCCGTCCACCGTTTCACCATGGCTACCTCTTCTCCCGCCGCCACCGCGGCTGCGTCGGTCGCGACCGACCCGCCGGCCTCGCGCCGCACCTCGAAACTGCTGATCGGGCTCGTGGCCGCTCTCGGCCTGGCCGCGGCCGGTGCGGCGGCGTACGTCTTCGTGCTGCCCCGCTTCACCGAACACGCTGCCGCCGAGGCGGCCAAGGCGCCGGTGCCCGAGAAACCCATCTTCCTGCTGCTGGAGCCGCTGACCGTCAACCTGCAGTCCGAAGGCCGCTCGCGCTTTTTGCAGATCGGCATGGCGCTGAAGGTGCGGGACGAGCAGGCCAAGGCACAGATCGTGGAGTTCATGCCCGAGCTGCGCAGCCGCCTGCTGGTGCTGCTGTCGAACCGCCCGCCCGAATCGCTGGTCACCTCGGAAGACAAGGCCCGGCTGGCCACGGAGATCCACAGCGCGCTGAACGCGCCTCTGGCCGAGGGCCTGCCCGAGCTGGGCATCGCGAGCGTGTCCTTCAACTCCTTCGTCGTGCAGTGACGACGATGCCCGTTTGCGGACCCGCGATCCATGGCGTATGAACAGGTGCTCTCCCAGGACGAGGTCGATGCGCTGCTGCAGGGCGTCACCGGCGGCGACCTCGACCAGGCCGCCGCGCCCGCGCCGCCGCCCGACGGCCTGCCGGCCTACGACCTCGGTGCGCCCGACCGCGTGGTGCGCAACCGCATGCACACGCTGGAGGTCATCAACGACCGCTTTGCGCGCGGCCTGCGCAGCGCGCTGCTGAACTTCATGCGTCGCAGCCCCGACATCTCGGTGGGGCCGGTGCAGATCCAGCAGTTCGGCGAGTTCGTGCGGCACCTGCCGGTGCCCGCGAACATCAACATGGTCCACATGAAGCCGCTGCGCGGCACCGCCCTCTTCGTGTTCGACCCGAAGCTGGTGTTCCTCGTGGTGGACAACCTGTTCGGCAGCGACGGGCGCTACCACGTGCGCGTGGAAGGGCGCGACTTCACGCGCACCGAGCAGCGCATCATCAAGCGCCTGCTCGACCTGTCGCTGCAGTGCTACGGCGACGCGTGGCAGCCGGTGTATCCGCTGGCCTTCGACTACGTGCGCGCCGAAATGCACGGCAAGCTCGCCAACATCGTGGCGCCCAACGAGGTGGTGATCAACACCACGCTGCAGATCGAGTTCGGCCCCATCGGCGGCTTCCTGCATGTGTGCCTGCCCTACTCGATGATCGAGCCGATCCGCGACCTGCTCTCGAACCCGATCCAGGACGAGGTCGAGGTCGACAAGCGCTGGGTCACGCAGATGTCGCGCCAGATGCAGGCCGCCGACGTCGAGCTCACCGCCGACTTCGTGACCATGCCCTCGACGCTGGGCGAGGTGATGAAGCTGCGCGTGGGCGACGTGATTCCCATCGAGCTGCCGGCGGCGGTGGTCGCCAAGGTCGGCGGCGTGCCCGTGATGGCCTGCGGCTACGGCACCTCCAACGAGCGCTACGCCCTGCGCGTGCAACACATGATCTCCCACCAAGACAGCGATTCGAAGAACGACCATGACTGACAACACCTCTGCCGCCAGCGACGCGGACGACTGGGCCAGCGCACTGGCCGAGCAGACCGCGGCGAGCGCGCCCGCGCCCGACCCGGCCGTGGCTCCCGCAACGGCGCAGGTCTTCCAGCAGATCCAGGATGCACCGGCTGCCTCGTCCGCGACGCCCGTGGACATCGCGCGCGTGCTCGACGTGCCCGTGCAGCTCACCGCCGAGATCGGCCGCACGCGCATCACCATCAAGAACCTGCTGCAGCTGTCGCAGGGCTCGGTGGTGGAGCTCGACGGCCTGGCCGGCCAGCCGCTGGACGTGCTGATCAACGGCTACCTCATTGCGCAGGGCGAGGTCGTGGTGGTGAACGAGAAGTACGGCATCCGCCTGACCGACATCGTCACGCCCTCCGAGCGCATGCAGAAGCTCGCGCGCGCATGAACCTGGCGCGGGTGTCTTCGCTGCTTGCGCTAGGACTGCATGCGGCGCATGCAGTCCACGCCGCCCTGCCCACCGTGCCCACGCCGGTGCGCGAAGCCGCGCCGCCCGTTGCGGTCGGCGGCGCGGGCCTGCTGCAGGCGGGCTTCGGCATGGCGGCGGTCGTCGGCCTGATCTTCCTGTGCGCGTGGCTGGCGCGCCGCTTCGGCCTGCAGCGGCTGGGCGGCGGCCAGGTGGTGAAGGTGGTGTCCACCGCCATGGTCGGCCCGCGCGAGCGCGTGGTCGTGGTGGACGTGGCCGGCCAGTGGCTGGTGCTGGGCGTCACCAGCAGCCAGGTCCGCACGCTGCACACGTTGCCGGCGCAGGCCACGCCTTCCGTTGCAACGCCCTCGCCTGCACAGAACCCGGTGGGCCTGTTCGCCCAGAAGCTGCGCGATTCCCTCGCGGGCAAGGTGCGCACCGCCCCATGACGCGCCCCGCCCTGCACCGCGGCCTGCGCACCGCCCTGCTGCTGCTCGCCGCCACGCTGCCCGCCGCCGCATGGACCCAAGGCCTGCCCGGCCTCACGAGCACGCCGGGCCCCGGCGGCAGCCAGACCTGGTCGCTGAGCGTGCAGACGCTGGTGCTGCTGACCTCGCTCACCTTCCTGCCCGCGCTGCTGCTGTCGATGACCAGCTTCACGCGCATCCTCATCGTGCTGGGCCTGCTGCGCACCGCCATCGGCACGCAGACCTCGCCGCCCAACCAGATCCTGGTGGGGCTGTCGCTGTTCCTCACCTTCTTCGTGATGTCGCCGGTGTTCGACAAGGCCTACACCGAGGCCTACGTGCCCTTCTCGGAAAGCAAGCTCAGCGCCGAGAAGGCCTTGGAGCGCGGCATCGCGCCCTTCAAGACCTTCATGCTCAAGCAGACGCGCGAGACTGACCTGGCGCTGTTCGCGCGGCTCGCCAAGGCACCCGAGATGCAGGGGCCCGAAGACGTGCCGCTGCGCATCCTGCTGCCGGCCTTCGTCATCAGCGAGCTGAAGACGGCGTTCCAGATCGGCTTCACCATCTTCATTCCCTTTCTCATCATCGACCTCGTGGTGGCGAGCGTGCTGATGTCGATGGGCATGATGATGGTGCCGCCCGCGTCCATCGCGCTGCCCTTCAAGCTCATGCTGTTCGTGCTCGCCGACGGCTGGCAGCTGCTGATCGGTGCGCTCTCGCAGAGCTTCTACTTATGACGCCCGAAGCCGTCATGACCATGGGCCACCGGGCCATGGAAATCTCGCTGCTGCTGGGCGCACCGCTCCTGCTGGTGGCGCTGGTGATCGGCCTGGTGGTCAGCATCTTCCAGGCGGCCACGCAGATCAACGAGGCCACTCTGTCCTTCATTCCCAAGCTGCTCGCGGTGTTCGCGACGCTGGTCATCGCCGGGCCGTGGATGCTCGACCGCATGCTCGACTACATGCGCGCCCTGTTCGCCAGCATCCCGCAGATGCTGGCGTGACGCCCTCGGTTTTCTCCGTCACCTCGGGCCAACTCGAGGCCTGGCTGGTGGCCTTCCTCTGGCCCTTCGTTCGCATGCTGGCCATGGTCTCCACCGCGCCGGTGTTCGGCGAGCCCTGGGCCACGCGGCAGGTGAAGGTGGGCATCGCCGCCGTGCTGACGCTGGTGATCTCGCCCACGATCGGGCCGCTGCCGGCGGTGCCCGTGGTATCGGCAGGCGGCTTCTGGATTCTTGTGCAGCAGGTGCTGATCGGCGCCGCCATGGGCTTCTCGATGCGGCTGGTGTTCACGGCCGTGCTGGCCGCGGGCGAATACATCGGCCTGCAGATGGGCCTGTCGTTCGCGTCTTTCTTCGACCCCATGAGCCACGGCAGCACGATGGTGGTGTCGCGGTTGCTGAACATGCTGGCGATGCTGATCTTCATGGCGCTGGACGGCCACCTTCTCATGCTGGAGGCGCTGGCCGCGAGCTTTCACACGCTGCCCATCGCCGATGCACCGCTCGCGGCCGGCGGCTGGATGTTCCTGGTGCTCGCGGGCGGCGACATCTTCGCGAGCGGCCTGCTGCTGGCGCTGCCCCTGATCACCGCGCTGCTCACGCTCAACCTCGCCATGGGCATCCTGAACCGCGCCTCGCCGCAGTTCAGCATCTTCGCGGTGGGCTTTCCGCTGACGCTGCTGGCGGGGCTGGTGATGCTGCAGCTGCTGATGCCGCACCTGGCGGCGTTCCTGGAGCCGCGGTTTGCGGAATCGCTCTCGAACATGCTGCGGTTCACGCAGGGGCTGCGGCGCTGAGGGGTGAAGGGCTGCTTGCGGCCAGTCGGCTGGTTTGAAGGACAGCAGGGTCACGGGATGACGCGCCACTCCCACTAAGATGATTCCGGCCGCAATACGGAAGGTCGCGCATGTCACACCCCATTTATCTGTCCAGCTCCTCCCTGCCCCGGATGCCGGAAGGCAGCCGCAACGAATGGCGCAGCTTCTTCGGCCATGGCGTCGAATTGGAGGCCAACGCGTTCTTCCCACTGTTCTGGCGGGCACTCTGCAGCACCAGCGACATCCGGCATGCGCGCTTCATCGACGAATACGACATCGACGACGAAGCCTCGGCCGTCGACCGCGAGGAATGCATCGAGGATTTCGGCGCCGACGCGACCTACCCCTACCTCGTCATTGACAAGGCCGCGGCGGTTGCGCGGCTGGCGACGCGGCGTGAAGCGATCCTCGGCGCCGTCGGAGAACGCTACCGCCCGATCTACGCGTCCTTCGAAGCACTGATTGCGCAGCACTTCGGGGACTACCTCCTGCTGCGCACCTCTGGCTTGCCAGATGCGGCCGACGCCGAGCCATGGCTGCGCGCCGATCTTGAGGACATCGACGGTCTCCACGACAGCAAGGCGCTCGAAAGCCTGATGTCGGATCTTGCGAGGCACGATGTAGACCCGGTCTGGACCTTGAGCGGCCTCGCGTCATCCAGCGATGGCACCTGGCCCACGCCGGCGTTGCGCGAACACTTCCCCGACCCGCGACAACGGAAGGCCCGCAGACCGCCGACCCCACAGCAGATCGACGAACACGATCGCGCGTTCGCGGAACCCAAGGCGCACGCGGCCAAGAGCTGGCTCGACCCCGCCCTGGAATGGCTGGGCGCCTTCGTGGCGGCGGGTGCGGCCTTGGGCGCCTATTACTTCACCCAATCCACCTGGCTGGCCGTGCTGGCATTCTTGTGCGTCGCCGTGGCCTTGGGCTTCGGCATTGCGAGGCTGCGCGCCCCGAGACGATGACCCCGGCCCTGGCCATCAACAAGCCTGCTCCCGCTACATCGCGCGGAACAGGTGCCCGAACGCCCGGCTGACCTTGAGCGATCGCGCCAAGCCCCGCACCGACAGGCTGTAGCGCCCGTTCTCGTCACGGGTGGCGCTCTCGATGCAGTGGGTGTTGACGAGCACGCCGCGATGCACCTGCGTGAAGTCGGCGGCGTCGATCCGCGACACCAGATCGCGCAGGCTCATGCGCACCAGCGCTTCGCCCTGGGCCGTGACGACATTGACGTACTTCTCGGCGGCTTCCAGGCAGATCACCTCCGAGACCGGAATCATCCGCACGGTGTTGCCGACGCCGGCGCGGATGACCTTGATCTTTTCAGGCACGTCGGCCGGATCGGTGATCGACTGAACGCGCTCCATCAGGGCCGCCATGCCACCGGCCGCCGGTGTCCGCGCGCGCTCGTGCAACCTTTGCTTCAGGCGTTGCACGCAGACCTGCAGGCGTTCGAGCGTCGCCGGCTTGAGCATGTAGTCCATCGCCGCATGCTCGAACGCCGAGATCGCGAAGTTGTCGTACGCGGTGATGAAGACGAAGAGCGGTTCGGCCTGGTCGTCGGGCCACTCGTCAGCGACGGCCTCGGCGACTTCCAGGCCTGTCTTGCCCGGCATCTTGATGTCCAGGAACATCACATCGGGCGCCAGGGTCTGGGCCAGCTCGATCGCCTTCAAGCCGTCGTCGGCGACGCCCACGATCTCCAGCTCGGGCCAGGCTTCGTGCAACAAGCGCTGCAGCGTTCTCGACAGCACCGGTTCATCTTCGGCAATCACACCGCGCCACGCGTTCACGATGGAATCCTCACGACCGCGCGCACGCCGCACGGCGATCGGGCTTGCAGAGACAGGGACGCACGCAAGCCATAGCGGGTCTGGAGGCGGTCACGCACATTTTTCAGCCCGGCCCCGCAGACCTCGTCGCCACCCGAAGCGGGCAGGTGCGGCGACAGGCCCAGACCGGAATCGTCCACAGCGACCTCGATGCCGCCCTCGATCGAACGTGCCAGCACTTCGACGCCCCCTGCGCCCAACTTCGGCTCCAGGCCGTGCCTGATGGCGTTCTCGACCAGCGGCTGCAACAGCATCGGCGGGATGGCGATCCGCTCCAGCTCGGCGGGCAGGTCGAGCCGGTAGGCCAGCCTGGGCCCCATGCGCAAGGACATGATGTCGAGGTACGCCCTCAGCTGGGCGAACTCCGACTGCAGCGTCGTCACTTCGTCGCGTGACGCTGCATGCGTGCTGCGCAGGTAGACGATCAGCTGGTCGATCATGCGCTCGGCCTGTCGCGGGTCTTCGTCGACGAGCGATCGCAGAGTCGCCAGCGTGTTGAACAGCATGTGGGGCTCGAGTTGCGCACGCAGCAGCCGCAATTCCGATTCGGTGGCCAGGCGCTGGGCGTCGGATCGGGCGACCGCCTCCTTGGCAAGCTGGTCACGCGTCGCGGCGACGTAGAGGACGAACATGGCCAGCACCAGGCCGAAGGCGAACGCCACCATGTAGTCGCTGTCATGACCCACGACGCGGCCGATCGGTTCGCCCAATATCAGGAGCGCGACCAGGTGCCCCCCGAAGTACCCCGTCGGGATGGCGATCGCGCCGGTCAGAAGCCAACGGGTCAGCGCCTGCATTCGCCGCAGTCGTCCAAAGCGGCCCAGCACCGCGACGCACGCGATGAACACCATGCCGACACATTCGACGAAGACGAACAGACGCGCCGGCGTTTCGAGTGCAGGAGCGGCCCAGAAGAGCAGCCCGGCCGCGATCGCGCACAGCAGGAACGAACTGGCTGTCAGCCGCGCTGCGCCCAGCCAGCGGGCGGGAATCGGTGAATCAACGCGGATCACGGGGGGCCGTCGGCAGCATGCATCGCGCCACTGTAGAGGTTGGCACGCCATGCCGCCACCGATCGGGGGCCCGTGGGGGCGAGTTTGTCCTCGAGCCGTCGTTTGAGGGGAACGAACGGCGACCGCTCGATACCGCCTCACGACCGTTGATGCCCTCCACCGGGCGTTTGGGCGCCAAACCGGATGCGCGCCTGGCTGCGGCCGCCGACAGTGCGGGCCTCACCACCCGGGAGTCCCCATGCAACGATCTTCTTTTTCTCTTTCGAACACGCTGCTTTGCGCCACGGCCGCCATCTGCGCGGCCATCGTCACCACGAACGCACAGGCCTTCGACGGCATCGTGGAAAAGCAGGTGTTCAACCTGCCCACCTACACGACCGTGAACGGCCAGGTCATCAAGGGCGTGCGCATCGGCTATGAGACCTATGGCCGTCTGAATGCGGCGCGAGACAACGTGATCCTGATCAATCACTTCATCACCGGCACCTCGCACGCCGCCGGTCGGTATGCGGCGAGCGACGCCGCGCCGGGTTACTGGGACACGATCATCGGCGCCGGCCTGCCGATCGACACCGATCGGTTCTTCGTCATCGCGACCGACGCGCTGGCCAACCCCAATCGCGCATCGGCCACCGTCGTCAGCACCGGCCCGGCCAGCATCGACGCCGCCACCGGCAAACCGTATGGTCCGCGCTTCCCAGTGCTGGCGGCGCGGGACACGGTGGAGGTGCAGAAAGCCCTGCTCGATGCGTTGGGCATTCGAACCCTCTACGCCGTGGCGGGCGCGTCGGCCGGCGCCTGGATGTCGGTGGAATGGGCCTCGGCCTACCCGGAGCGCGTGCAGCGCCTGGTGTCCATCGTGGGGCCCGGCGTCGACAGCCCGGCCTACGCCATCGCCAAGATGAGCTCGTGGGGCGCGGCCGTGCGGCTGGACCCGAACTGGGCCCACGGCGACTACCACGGCAAGGCCGAGCCGATGGCCGGCATGACGCAGGCCATGCGGCTGGTCACCCTCGACGCGCTCAGCTTCGCCTGGGCCGACAAGGCCTTCGGCCAGAAGTGGGCCGACCCGGGCAAGAACCCCGGCGAAGCGGCTGCGAACCAGTTTGCGGTCGATGCCACCCTCGAGAAGATCGGCGAAGCGCGTGCCAAGGGCATGGACGCCAACAGCTGGCTGTACACGCTGAAGGCCTTGCAGTTGCCCAGCGCCAAACCAGAACGCATCAAGGCCAGGTCGCTGTTCGTGGGCATCAGCTCGGACCAGATCTTTCCGCCGCTCCTGTCCAAACGCGCCGTGGAGATCCTCAAGGCGCAAGGCACGCCGGCAGAGTATGTCGAGATGAACAGTCCCAACGGCCACGCCGATGCACTGGGTGCCACCATCGGCCTGGCCGGGCCGGCGATTGCATCGCTCCTGGCGAAGTAGGCGCGCGGTCTGTGGCGTTGTCAGCAAGCGTCCGGTCGGAAAGAGGAAGCCGGCCTCTTTCAAATTCCGTCCACCAGTTTTCTGGAATCGCGCGATGGATGCAGGCTTTCTTTTGGAGGCTGAAGGAGCCATTCCTCAGGCAAATTGCGCCAGCCCGTGCCCGACGGACCAGTTCTCCCTGGGTGCATCGGCAAGGGTCACGAACACATCCTCCGGCCGTATCCCCGGACTCTCGGCCAGTAGCTGCGCGATGCGCTGGAACAGCGCCTTCTTCTGCTGCGCGGTGCGCGTGTTGAAAACGGTGATCTGGATGTACAGGAGATCGTCGCTGCGCGCGACGCCGAAGGCGCCTCCATATCGGAAGTTGGCGGCCTCGTGCTCGGTGATCGTCATGAACTGGTCGTCTTGCGGCACGTTCAACGTGTCGCGCAGGGCGCGATAGAGGCTGTCGAAGATCGCCTGCCGGTAGGCCTCTGGCTTTCCCGCGCGCATCGAGATGTGAATGGTGGGCATCGCTGCTCCGGGTCATGGTGGAACAGCAGATGTTATGTATTCAGATTTGCTATTGATACTTATCTCAATAACAATCTTTTGTCATGACTGATCGCCCGCTGGATCTCGATGCCGTTCAGGCCTTCGTTCGCATCACCGAGCTGGGCAGCTTCACGCGCGCCGCGGAAGTCATGCAGACCACGCAGGCAGGGATCAGCCTGAAACTGAAACGCCTGGAAGACAGGTTGGGCTGCCGGCTTCTGGAGCGCACACCGCGGCACGTGGAGCTGTCAGCGCGCGGTGCCGCCTTCCTGGGACATGCCCGGGAACTCCTGGCGGTCCACGATCGCACGCTGGCGGCCTTTGCGAGCGCCCGCCAGCGGCTGACCATCGGCATCAGCGACCACGTGGCAGGCCCGGAGTTGCCCGCGCTGATCGCCCGCATGAACGCGCAAGACGCGCAGCTGCTGATCGATATCCGGATCGGTTCGTCAGGCGATCTGCTCCAGAGCTACGACCGACGCGAACTCGACACGGTCATCGTCCGGCTGCATGCCGGACGCACGGACGGGAAGCTTCTGACGCAGGAGCGCTTCGGCTGGTTCGCTGCCGCAGGCTGGCAACACCGCGTGGGCGAACCCCTGCCGCTGGCCACGATGGCGCAGCCCTGCGGCGTGCGCGCGCTGGCGGAGCAGCTTTTGGACACGGCCGGCATCCCGTGGACCGAGGTGTTTGTGGGGGGCGGCGTCGCGGCCGTGGCGGCGGCGGTGGTGGCCGGACTGGGCGTCGCGGCCTTGGCGCCGCGCATGCTGCCCCTGGGCTGCGTCGACGTGGGCCCCAAGCTGGGTCTGCCCGACCTGCCGCGCCTGCCGGTCCTGCTGCACTCCCGGGTCCGGGAGGCTCGGGCGCGGGAGGCCGTGGACGCCCTGTCTGCGGCGTTCAGGAGCGTGGCGAGAAACTGATCCGACCGCGTCAGGGCGCGCGTTCGTCCACCACGAAGCCCCAGAAATCGTCGTCGCAGTGGATGCAATGGTCCAGGAAGGACTGCATGCCGCTGGCGTGGAACCACACCAGGCCCTGCGCCTCGTCGCACAGCGCATCGGCCTGCGCGTCCAGGCTGAGCGATGGGAGGTGGGCCAGTTCCATGTCGGCCAGGAACTCCTGCGTGTCCAGCTTGCCTGCAAAGAGGTCGTGGTCGAGGCTGGCGATGCGGCCCTTGTGCCGGCCGTGCAGCACCTCCACGAACGGGTTGCCCGCGGGGTCGCTGCCGATGTCCAGGAACCAGGCGGCCAGCAGGCTCTCGGCCTGCAGCGTCTCCAGGTCGCAGTGGGGGTCCGAGGCGCCGAAGCTGTTGAGCACCCGGAAGTTGGCATGCGACGCGCTGCTCGCCGTGCCGTCTGGCTGCACATAGGCAGCGATGTCGCCGGCCTGTTCCATCTCGTACAGCGAGAAGCCGTTCTGGGTTCGCAGGAAGGTGGCGTAGGCGTTGGAGAAACCGAGGCGGCGCTGCAGCGCGTCGACCGCCTGAGCGGAGGCCGGTGCACGGCCGAAGGGATTGGGGAAAAGTACTTTCATGGCGTTCGCTGCAGCCTACCGCGGATCACGGCGCGCCGGCCCCGCGTCGCTTTCGTGCACCGCCCCTATCGGCCAGGCAGGTTCAGGCCGTAGATCAGCATTTCCTCAAAGACGCCCCGGTGGTTCACGTGCTTCACCAGGCGTCCCTCCGGGAGGAACCCGGCTTTCTGCATGACGCGCTCGGAGCCGGTGTTGCGCGGCAGGCAGCTGCACACGATGCGGCTGATGCCGAGCTCGCCGTGCGCGTAGCGGATCACGGCGCCGACCGCTTCGGAGCAGATGCCGCTCGACCAATGCGCGAAGGCGACCCAGTAGCCCAGTTCGGCGCGGCGATGCAGTTCGGACATGTGGGCCAGCTGCACCGCGCCCAGCAGCTCGCCCGTGTCGGCGCTGGTCACGGCATAGATGACGTCGGTTCCCGCGCGGAAGGCGGGAGCGTGCGAGGCGATCCATTCGCTGGCCACGCCATCCGGATACGGATGAGGCACGTGCGCGGTCGGCTCGGCGACGCGCACATCGCCTGCGATGCGCTGCACGTCATCGGCGTCGTCAGGATCGGACGGGCGCAGGACGAGACGGGGGGTTCGGAGCTGAGGTTGCATGGCGGGGTTCAGGTTCAACGTCGCTGCGTGGTCAGGGGCCCATTCTGGGCCAGGAGCCGAACCGCGAGAATGCGGGGCAACAGACACTTCAGAGGAGCTCGCCTTGACCACCGTCGCCATCACCCCCGCCATCCACGTCAGCAACAGCAACGGCTTTGTCCTGTTCGGCGGCGTGAACGTCCTCGAGTCGAAAGACATGGCCCTGCGTGCCGCGGAAGAATACGTCCGGGTGACGCAGAAGCTCGGCATTCCCTATGTCTTCAAGGCGAGCTTCGACAAGGCCAATCGCTCGTCCATTCATTCCTACCGGGGCCCCGGCCTGGAAGAGGGCCTGAAGATCTTCGAGGCCGTCAAGGCGGCGTTCGGCGTGCCCGTTCTCACCGACGTGCACGAGCCCTGGCAGGCGAAACCCGTCGCCGAAGTGGTGGACGTCCTGCAGCTGCCCGCGTTTCTCGCCCGCCAGACCGACCTGGTCGTCGCGCTCGCCCAAACCGGCAAGGTCATCAACGTCAAGAAGCCCCAGTTCCTGAGCCCGACACAGGTACTCAACATCGTCGAGAAGCTCAAGGAAGCGGGGAATTCTTCCGTCATCCTGTGCGACCGCGGCACCTGCTTCGGCTACGACAACCTGGTGGTGGACATGCTCGGCTTCGGCACCATGAAGAAGGTCACCGGGGACCTGCCGGTCATCTTCGACGTGACGCATTCACTCCAGCAACGCGAGGCCAACGCCATCGCCTCCGGCGGACGGCGCGAGCAGGTGGCCGAGCTGGCGCGCGCGGGCCTGGCGGTGGGCCTGGCGGGCCTCTTTCTCGAAGCGCATCCCGACCCGGCACAGGCCAAGTGCGACGGTCCCAGCGCCCTGCCGCTGGACCAGCTGGAGCCCTTCCTCACGCAGCTGAAGGCACTGGACGACCTGGTGAAGTCGTTCGCGCCCTTGCACATCCGCGCCTGAACAGGACGCGCCCGCACGGGCCTCTAGCGGCTGTCGAGGCGGGCCTTCATGTAGCAGGCCCGCAGGAGCGCCTGTTCGCGATGGGGATCGTGCAGGCCATTGCCCATCGGCCGGGTCCGGCTCGCCGCCTCCTGCAGCGCCCCGGCGTGGTACTCGGCCAGCGACTGGGGCGGAACGGCCAGTGCGCCTGCGGCGTATTCGACCCTGGCTTTTTCCGTCATCCAGCCCTGCACCCGCTCGCGAGACCCGGTGTGCGTGCGGCGGTAGTAGCGGTCGGCCTCCACCTCCGATTGATAGAAGGTGTCAATGGCGGTCCGCAGGGCGTCCGAGCAGCGCGACATCAGCATGTCCACGGAGGGTTCGCTGCGCGAGGATGCTCTCGCTGCGGGGACGCTGCCCGCCTGGACCGTCGGACGCTCCGGCGCCGCGGCCTCGTTCGGCATGGCCGCCGAGTCGCAGTTCCTGGCGCCCGAATGCCTGCATTCGGAGACGAGCCGCACGTATTCCTGCTGATAGACCTTGCGCGTGGCCGCGCGATCTTCGGGCGTCAGGTTGCCGCAGCTGCGATCGAGGTACTCGATCATCGTGTAGTTGTGGACCCGGTCCGCGCCGGGGCCCGAGGCCTGCGTGGCGCGTTGCTGCAGCGCCTTGCATTCTTCCGAGGAGGCGCGCGTTCGCTGCGAGGGCGCCGGATTCGCGGCCTTCGCTTCTTTCTCGGAGAAGCAGTACCCCCTGTAGCCTCGTCCTTCCACGTACCGCCAGCGGCCCGTGCCCCGGTGCTTGGTCGAGCAGGCCCACCAGTGCACGGTGCCGTGCAGGAGGTTGCCCTCCTTCTTGCCGGGGCCCAGCGTGCTGAGTCCGCCGTTGGGGCACTGGAAGGCCTCGGAGCTGTCGAAGAAGTGCTTGGTCTGCCGCGGGTTCTCGACACAGAAGCCCACGTCGACGCTGTAGTTGCACTGGTTGAAAAGCGTGCTGTCCTTGCCGATGACGCAATGGCTGTCGGTGCCGTCGTTCGCGGCCAGGGCGGGCAAGGCCGTGCCCAGCAGGAAGACGCTCAAGGCCAGGGTGCGAACGATCGGCATGCTTTTCTCCTCCAGGATGGCGCCTGAATCTAGCCCGACGATTCGCAAACGAAATACCGCTTTTGTGGGAGGCCACGGGAACCGGTGGCCCGCCTCGCAAAACGCAAGCGAAGAAGCAATCCCACGCCAACGGCAGGCAGCTTGCTTCCTGCCTCGTGTTCATCGCACCCGCGCTGTCTCGCTTCTATTCCTCCGGCCTGACGTCCATTCCCAGCGCCTCGGCAATGGTCAACGCTTGCACGGCGGTGATGACTGCGCCCTGGAGCTGCACGTGCTGCGGTTCGAGTGCGCTCAGGTCGCTGCCACGCAGGTCGCACCGCGAGAAGTTGGCGCTGTGCAGCCAGGCCCCCGACAGATCGACATCGCGAAGCACGCCGCCGTCGCACCGTGCGCCCGTGAGGTCGACCTCTCGCATCCGTGTGCCATGGAACGACGCCTTGCGCAGGTCCGCCCCCGGGAGGCCGGCAAACGACCAGTCGCCGCCGACCACTTTCATCACCTCGAACATGCAGCCGTCGAACATGCTGCCGATGAACTTGCAATCGATGAAGCTGGCGTCGAAGAACTTGCAGGCGACAAACGTGCAATTGACGAAGGCCGCCTCCGTGTGGACCGACGCATTGAAGCGCGCGCTCCGGAACGTGCAGTCGGTGAACACCGAGCCGGTGTTCCTGGCCTCCGTGAGGTCGAGATCGCTGAACAGGACGGCGGTGTAGGTTTGCCGGTCGATGTCTTTCCCGTACCAGCGCTCTCCAGCCAGCGTGGTCTGGGTCGCAGGTGCCGGTGCCCCATATGCACGTTCGGCCATGGATCGATTCTCCGAGGAAGGTGGGGGTGGTGCGCGGCTGCCAGGCGGACGACCGACGGCAGCCAGTCGACGCATTCTGCCCGCGTCCATCGCGACGATTGGCTGTCCCCCTCCAGTGGCCGGCACGCAGCCGCCGGCCACCCCCTCAAAGGTAGTTGAAAAGCGAAATGCTGTTCAACTTGGCAAACGTCATCTGCGTCGCCTGCAGCGACGACTGCCGCTGATAGAACTCGGAAATCGCCGTGTACGGATCGAGGTCCTCGATCGACGACAGGTAGCTTTCTTCCTGCAGCTTGTTCATCGCGCCGGCGCTGTCGAGCGCCTGCAGCTCGACCTGGCGCGAGCCCACCGACGACAGCACGGTGAGCACGTTGTCGTGCGCGTTCGTGACCTTCACGTTGGCGGTGCTCAAGGCGTTGCGCAACTGCGCCTGGGCCGCCGCGCCGCCGCCGTTCAGCGGTGCGCGCAACGCCGTCACCAGTTCGCCCAGGGCCGCGAAGATGTCGGTGCCGGCGTTCTGCGCGGTCGACACGTCGAAGCTGTCGCCGTTGGCCGGCGTGCCGCTGATGGCGATCTGCACGCCGCCGAACGAGATCGGGGTGCCGGCGGTGAACGGGCCGCTCGCGGCCACCACGGGCGGCGTGTCCTTGGTCATCACCGTGTAGTCGGTGCCGGTGAAGCGGATCGTGAAGTCCTTGCCGTAGTTCGGTGCGGTGGCGTCGGTGATGCTCACGGCGCCGAACACGCCCGAGCCGGTGTTGGCAGGTGAGCCCGAGGTCACGTAGCCCGCACCGCCCTGCACCGACTGGAAGATGCTGCGGCCGTCGTCCGAGGTCGACATCTGGCGCGCCACGTCGATCTGCATCAGCCGCTCGCCCTGGTCGCCCACGTACTGCACGCCGCCGCCGGCAGCCATCACGAAGGGCGGACTGCCGCTCTTGAAGCCGGCGAACAGGTACTGGCCGCTGCCGTTGTCGCTGTTGGCCACGCCCACGAGCTGCTCCAGGCTGCTCTGGATGGCCGTGGCAAGCGAGCCGCGATCGGCGTCCGACAGGCCGCCGCCGCCGGCCTGCACGACCAGCGTCTTCACGTGCTGCAGGATCGACGTCACCGAGTCGAGCGCGTTCTCTTCGGTCGACAGCGCCAGCGCCGCGCGTTGGCGGCTGGTGGCGAACTGGGCGCCCTCCGCCAGCGTCTGGCTCACGCCGAGCGCGCGCGCCGCGCCCACCGGGTCGTCGCCGGCCGTCAGGAACTTGGAGTTGGTCGCCAGCTGCTGCTGGACCTTGAACAGCTTCTGCTGCTGCAGGCCCATCGACTGCAGGCTCTGTTCGTAGAAGGATTGGGTGCTGATGCGCATCGCGGGTCCTGGAATCTGTGCGGGGGGTGAACGATCAGCTGCGGATGCCGAGGATGGCGTCGAACATCGCCGAGGCGGTCTGGATCACCTTGGCGTTGGCCTGGTACATCTGCTGGAACATCAGCAGGTTGCCGGTTTCTTCGTCCTGCACCACGCCGGAAATCGCGCGCTGGCTGGCCTTGATCTGGCCGGTCACGCTGTCCTGCGTGACAGCGGCCACCTTGATCGACATGGCGCGGTTGCCGACGTCGCTCACCAGCTGCGAGTAGGCACCGTTGAAGGTCGCGGTGCCGTTCGACATCGTGGTCTTGCGCTGCAGCGCGCCCAGCAGCAGCGCGTTGCCGCCGTCGGAGACGCCGCCGGTGTTCTTGCCGATGGTGAAGGTGTCGCCCTGCGCGGGCGCGCCCGTCATGGCCACGGTGATGCCGTCGAAGCTCATCTTCGCGCCGGCCGTGTACGGCACGGGCGTGCCGGCCGGGTAGCTGGTGGCGGTGCCGTCGGCGCGCGTGACGGTCACGGCCGAGCCGGCCGGAAAGCCCGACAGCGTGCCGGTGCCCGCGTTGAAGCTCAGCGTGACGTTGCCGGCCAGCGGCGAGCCCGGGTAGGCGGCATCGACGGTGGCCGCGCCCAGTGCGCCGCTGCCCTTGTTGCCCGCGGTGTTGCCGGTGATCACGGGCGAGGCGGCGGCCACCTTGGCCGGGTCGCGCACCAGCACCTCGAGGTCGCGCGCGCCGGTGCGCGTGGGCTGCACCAGGAACGAATCGCCGGCCTGCGCCGTGCCGCTCGCGGCCGTGAGGCTCACGCCGTCGAAGCTGATCGGGAAGGTGGTGAAGCTGCCCATCGGCGTCTTGTCCGACAGACGCGTGACCGTGTAGGTGAGCGTGCCCGCCACGTCGGTGACGCTCACGTTGTAGTCGCTGGTGGTGAGCTTGGACGCATCGGTCAGCGTGGCGCCGAGCTCGAGGTTGCCGCTGTTGCCGGCATTGGCGATCGTGCCCGGCACGGCCTGCGAGAAGAAGTTCTGGCCCAGTGCGCCGTTCAGGTCCACGCCCAGCTTGTGCTGCGCATTCACCGCGTCGGCCACCGACATGGCCAGCCGGCCGATGGCGTTCTGCGTGGGGATCAGCGTGTCCTTGCGAAAGGCCATGAGGCCGCCGAGCACGCCGCCGGTGAAGGCGCTGTCGTCGAGCTCGACGGTGTTGCCGGCAAAGCCCGACAGCGCCACCACCTGGCGCGTGGGGTCGGCCGACGACGTCACCGCCGCCATCTTGGAGGCGTGGTCGCCCACCACCAGCGACTGGCCGGTGGCGATGAACACGTTGTACTTGCCGTCGTCCTGCTGCAGCACGCGCACGTCGACCACCTGGCTCAGCTCGCTCACGAGCTGGTCGCGCTGGTCGAGCAGGTCGTTGGGCGCCTGGCCGCCGGCCACCGCGCTCATCTGGCTGATCTGCTGGTTCAGGCTGGCGATCTTGGCCGCGTAGGTGTTGATCTGGCTCACGCTGCCCACGATCTGCTCGTTGACCGAGGTGTTCAGGTCCGACAGGTACTGGTCGGTCGCGCGGAACTTGCTGGCCAGCGACTGCGCCGCGCTGATCATCTGCTGGCGCGCGGCCGGGTCGGCCGGCGTGTTGGCCACGCCCTGCACGCTGGTGAAGAAGCTCTGCATCAGCGGCGCGATGCCCGAGGTCTTGTCGGCCAGCAGCTGGTCGATGCGGTTGACCTGAACGCCGTTGGTGGCCAGCGCGGCCGACTGCGACTGCGCGGTGGCCAGCTGCGCCGTGAGGTAGCGGTCGTAGCTGCGCGACACGGTCGTCACGTTGGCGCCCGAGCCGATGAAGCCCGAGCCGCTGGCAATGCCGCCGGCGGAGGCGATCTGCGCGATCTGGCGGCTGTAGCCGGCCGTGTACACGTTGGCGGTGTTGTGGGCCGTGGTCATCAGCGCGGTGCGGGCGACCGCGAGGCCGCTCAGACCTGTGTAGAACATGCTTCCGGACATAAGGCTTTACCTGTCAAAGGGGTGTGGGGGAGCGGCATCGCGCGCGATGCCTCTCGCTGGTTATCGGCAGCGCGCGCCCGAAGTTGAGGGCGCGCGGTGTCATGCCGTCTTTCTCAGAACTCCGACCAGTCGCCCTTGGCGTCGCCGGCCATGGCCAGTTGCGGTGTGCCGGTCGGTTCGCGGCGCGTGGGCAGCGCCTTGGCACGCGGCTTGGGCGTCGGCTTCGGCGGCTTGGGAATCGGCGTGATGCGCGTGAAGCTGGCGCGGGTCGTCGCGACCGCGTTCGCGTCGAGCTTGAAGACGCTCACGGCCTGCACGAGGGCGCCGGCCTGTTCCTGCAGCGACTGCGCGGCGGCTGAAGCCTCTTCGACCAGCGCTGCGTTCTGCTGCGTGACCTGGTCCATCTGCGTGATCGCCTGGTTGATCTGCTCGATGCCGGAGGTCTGTTCCTGGCTCGCGGCCGTGATCTCGCCCATGATGTCCGTCACGCGCTTGACGCTGCCCACGATCTCTTCCATCGTGCGGCCGGCTTCGGCGACCTGCTTGCTGCCTTCTTCGACCTTTTCTACCGAGTCACCGATCAGGGTCTTGATTTCCTTGGCGGCGGCTGCGGAGCGTTGGGCGAGGCTGCGGACTTCAGAAGCCACGACTGCGAATCCGCGACCTTGCTCACCTGCACGAGCCGCTTCAACCGCCGCATTCAACGCCAGGATGTTGGTCTGGAACGCGATGCCATCGATCACGCCGATGATGTCGACGATCTTCTTGGACGATGCATTGATCGAACCCATCGTGTCCACGACCTGCGACACGACCGCGCCGCCCTTGACGGCAACTTCCGAAGCGGAGACCGCCAGCTGGTTTGCCTGCCGCGCGTTGTCCGCGTTCTGCTTCACCGTCGAAGTCAGCTCTTCCATCGAAGCGGCCGTCTGCTCCAGCGAACTGGCCTGCTCTTCCGTGCGCGACGACAGGTCCTGGTTGCCCGAAGCGATCTGCCCCGAGGCCGTGGCGATGGTCTCCGTGCCCGTGCGCACTTCACCCACCACCTTGGCGAGATTCGCGTTCATGTCCTTCAGCGCCTGCATCAGCTGCCCCGTCTCGTCGCGGCTGTCCACGCGGATGTTCGCGCTCAGGTCGCCCGCGGCCACCGTCTCGGCCACGCCCACGGCCTTGGCCAGCGGACGCACGATGCTGCGCGAGATGAAGAAGGCGAACAGGCCGCCCAGCAGCACCGTGAGCGCCGTCAGCAGCAGGCGCAGGTTGAAGCTCTTCGCATTCGCCGCGTCGATGGCGTGGCTCATGTCGTCGATGGCGCGGCGTTCGATGGCCAGCAGCTCGAGCACGCGGTTCTCATAGGCCTTGGCGGCCGGCTGGAACGACAGCTGGTAGGCGCGCACGGTCTCGACCGTGTTGCCGCTGGCCTTGGCGCGGGTCACCTCGTCCTTGGCGGCCTGGTACTTGGCGCGCAGCTCGACGATGGACTTGTAGGTCGCCTTCTCTTCGTCGGTGACCAGCAGCGCCTCGACCTTGGCCATGGTCTCGCTGCCCTTCTTCACGCTCTCGGAGATCACGTCGGCGAACAGCATCGGCAGTGCCTCGTCGGTGGTGCGCGCGATCATCGAGGTGCGCGCGATGGCCGAGTAGGTCAGCACGTACCAGTCGGAAATGAGCCGCTCCTTGGCCAGCGGGCTCTGCATCATGATGCGCGTGGCTTCGGCGTTCTTGTGCGCCGACATCAGCCCCACCGCGCTGGAAATGAGCGTCAGCCCCAGCACGATGGCGAAGGCAAGGGTCAGGCGGGTGCCGATGCGAAGGTTCGAAAAGAATGTCATGGGGTGGTCCTCAAACGGTGGCGGCGGCTTCGATGAGGCCCATTTCTTCGCTGGACATCAGCCGGTCGATGTCCACCAGGATCAGCATGCGTTCGTCCAGCGTGCCCAGGCCGATCAGGTAGTCGGTGTCGAGCACCGAGCCCATCTCGGGCGCCGGCTTGATCTGCTCGGCCGTGAGCGTGATCACGTCGGACACGCTGTCCACCACCATGCCCACCACGCGGCCCGAGATGTTCAGCACGATCACCACCGTGAACTGGTCGTAGGTGGGCGCGCCCAGCTCGAACTTGATGCGCATGTCGATGATCGGCACGATGATGCCGCGCAGATTGACCACACCCTTGATGTAGTCCGGCGCGTTCGCGATGCGCGTCACGGCGTCGTAGCCGCGCAGCTCCTGCACCTTCTGGATGTCGATGCCGTATTCCTCGTCGCCGAGCTTGAAGGTCACGACCTCCAGGCGGTTGGCCACGGTGGACGCGGACGGCGCCGCGCCATTCGATCGCGGTGATGTGTCTCTGGTGTTGTTCAACATGTGTTCTTCTCCTCGTTCAATACGCATCCCGGGCGCCGGCACCCTCGCCCGCCCCGGTCCTGAATACCCCTGCGGCCCGGACCAGGCCCTCGGCCTGTTCCTGCAGCGACTGCGCCGTGGCCGAGGCTTCCTCGACCAGTGCGGCGTTCTGCTGCGTCACCTGGTCCATCTGCGCGATGGCCTGGTTGATCTGCTCGATGCCCGAGGTCTGCTCCTGGCTCGCCGTCGTGATCTCGCCCATGATGTCGGTCACGCGCTTCACGCTGCCGACGATCTCCTGCATGGTGCGGCCGGCCTCGGCCACCTGCTTGCTGCCTGCCTCGACCTTCTCCACCGAGTCGCCGATGAGGGTCTTGATTTCTTTCGCGGCAGCCGCCGAGCGCTGCGCCAGGCTGCGCACCTCCGACGCGACCACGGCAAAGCCTTTGCCCTGCTCGCCCGCGCGGGCCGCTTCCACGGCCGCGTTCAGCGCGAGGATGTTGGTCTGGAACGCGATGCCGTCGATCACGCCGATGATGTCGACGATCTTTTTCGACGAGGCGTTGATCGAGCCCATCGTGTCCACGACCTGCGACACCACGGCGCCGCCCTTCACCGCCACTTCGGAGGCGGAGACGGCCAGCTGGTTCGCCTGCAGGGCGTTGTCCGCGTTCTGCTTCACGGTCGAGGTCAGCTCTTCCATCGACGCCGCCGTCTGCTCCAGCGAGCTGGCCTGCTGCTCGGTGCGTGACGACAAGTCTTCGTTGCCCGAAGCGATCTGGCTCGACGCCGACATCACGCCCGCGACGTTCGCGCCCACGTCGGCGACGATCGCGAAGAGGTTGGCGCTCATCTGGTTCAGCGCGCGCAGCAGCCCCGCGATCTCGTCGCCGGGCCGCACCGTGAAGCGCACGAGGTCGCCACCGGCGATGGTGCGCGCGACCTCGATGGCTTCGTCGAGCGGACGGAACACCGTGCGCCCGAGGAACGCACCGAGGCCCAGCCACGCCAGCGCGGCGCCGAGGCTGCCCGCAGCCACGGCGTTGGGCAACCAGCTGTGCGCGCCCGACGCAGCGGCCAGGCGGGACGCTTCCATCCAGCCCAGCGCGCCCAGGCCCGCGGACAGCGCAGCCGCTACGACGGTCACGCCGAACACGCGGCGCCGCACCGGGATGCGTCGCAGCCGCGCCAGCGGACGCGTCCAGCCGCTGCGCACCACCTCGCCCTGCAGCAGCTCGAGGCCCTTGGCCTCGCCCTCGCGCATGCGGCGGTAGAGCGCATCGGCGGCGGCCACGTCCTCGCGCGCAGGGCGGCTGCGCACGGACATGTAGCCCTCCACGCGGCCCTGGTGGCGGATCGGCGTGACGTTGGCGAGCACCCAGTAGAAGTCGCCGCTCTTGCGCCGGTTCTTGATCAGGCCGGTCCAGGGCAGGCCCTGGTCGAGCGTGCGCCACAGGTCGGCGAAGGCCTCGGGCGGCACGTCGGGGTGGCGCACGATGTTGTGCGCCTTGCCCAGGAGTTCGCCGGCCGTGAAGCCGCTGGCCGCGACGAAGGCCGGGTTGACGTAGGTGATGCGGCCCTTGAGGTCGGTGCGGGACACCAGGGCCTCTTCCTTCGAGAGTTCGTATTCGATGTCGGTGACGGGCAGATTGACACGCATGGCCGGTGCGTCGCCTTCAGGCCAGGGCCAGCGCGTTGCCGTGGCTGCTGCTGCCGCCGAGGCGGAACACGCCGACGACCTGCGACAGGCTACCCGCCTGCTCCTGCAGCGACTGCGCGGCGGCCGACGCTTCTTCGACCAGCGCCGCGTTCTGCTGCGTGACCTGGTCCATCTGCGTGATCGCCTGGTTGATCTGCTCGATGCCGGAGGTCTGCTCCTGGCTCGCGGCGGTGATCTCGCCCATGATGTCCGTCACGCGCTTCACGCTGCCCACGATCTCTTCCATCGTGCGGCCGGCTTCTGCGACTTGCTTGCTGCCTTCCTCGACCTTCTCCACCGAGTCGCCGATCAGGGTCTTGATTTCCTTGGCGGCGGCTGCGGAGCGTTGGGCGAGGCTGCGAACTTCGGAAGCCACGACGGCAAAGCCACGACCTTGCTCACCGGCGCGTGCGGCTTCAACCGCCGCGTTCAGCGCCAGGATGTTGGTCTGGAATGCGATGCCGTCGATCACGCCAATGATGTCGACGATCTTCTTGGACGAGGCGTTGATCGAGCCCATCGTGTCCACGACCTGCGACACGACCGCCCCACCCTTCACTGCCACTTCCGAAGCGGAGACGGCCAGCTGGTTCGCCTGCCGCGCGTTGTCCGCGTTCTGCTTCACCGTCGAAGTCAGCTCTTCCATCGACGCCGCCGTCTGCTCCAGCGAACTCGCCTGCTCTTCCGTGCGCGAGGACAGGTCCTGGTTGCCCGAAGCGATCTGCCCCGAGGCCGTGGCGATCGTCTCCGTGCCCGTGCGCACTTCACCCACCACCTTGGCGAGATTGGCGTTCATGTCCTTCAGCGCCTGCATCAGCTGGCCCGCTTCGTCGCGGCTGTCCACGCGGATGTTCGCGCTCAGGTCGCCGGCGGCCACCGTCTCGGCCACTTCGAGCGCATGGCCCAGCGGGCGCACGATGCCCAGCGTGAGGCGCCAGGCGAACAGCGCGCCCAGCGCCAGCGCGATGGCCGACAGCACGAGCAGCGTAGTGCGGCCCTCGGTGTGGTCGGCCGCGATGCCCTTGGCGGCGGCGTCGATCTTCTCGCGCTGGTGGTTGGCCAGGTTTTCGACGGCGCCGGCGTAGACGGCGAGCGCCGCGCTGAACTTGGTGTCGACCAGCACATTGGCTTCGTCGATCTTCTTCTCGTCCTTGAGCTTGTTGAGCGTGCCCACGGTCTCGAGCACGACGACGCGCGCCGCGACCACCGCGGCATAGAGCGCCTTTTCTTCCGGCGTGGCGAGCATGGCTTCCAGCTGCTTCTGCGCCGGCGTGATGCGCGCCGAACCCGCCGCCTGGAGCTTGGCGAAATAGGCCGCCACCTCGGGGTCGGTGGTCTTGACCATCGCGTAGTTGGCCACCGTGTTCGACTTGAGCAGGCTGAGCCATTCGGCCGCCAGCCGCTCCTTGACCAGCGCGCCCTGCACCATCTCGTCGGTCGCCTGCCCCACGTTCGTCAGGCGCAGCACGCCCGTGCCCGCAATGAACGCCATCAGCAGCAGCAGCACCGCGAAGCCGAGCCCCAGGCGGGTGCCGATTTTCAGATCCTTCAAACTCATTGCGCTTCTCTTCTTTCAATAACGGGGGACGGTGGCCGCATCGCGCGGCGGGCCACCGGCATGACATGACGGCATGGCGGGGCAGCGGCCTGCGCCACCCCGTCTCCCTGTTATCGGCAGCGCGCCGCCAGACTTGAGTCTTTTTTCTAAAGATTGGTGCGAATCGGGATGCGGGCGCATGCGTTCTCTGTCAGGCGTCGGTGGCGTTGACGCGCTGGAACACCCGGTCCAGCCGCTCGGCCACCTTGGCGTCGTGGTGACTTGCACGGGCCCGCGCATGCGCCGCGAAGCCCGCGAGCCCCAGGCCCGTCAGGCAGGCGGCACCCGCGAGTGCCCACACGGCATGGAGCGCCCAGGCGCAACCGGTGCCGACATGGAAGCCGAGGAAGAGCGCCACGGCCAGCAGCAGGAGCAATGCGGCGAAGCCCATGCCGACGCGGCGCAGGGCTTTCGGATGGAAATGCGTGGACACGGGGCGCTCAAGCCGCAACGGCTTCGTCGGCGTCGAGCTTGAAGGTGCTCACGGCCTCGACCAGGGCACCGGCCTGCTCCTGCAGCGACTGCGCGGCGGCCGACGCTTCCTCGACCAGCGCCGCGTTCTGCTGCGTCACCTGGTCCATCTGCGTGATCGCCTGGTTGATCTGTTCGATGCCCGAGGTCTGCTCCTGGCTCGCGGCCGTGATCTCGCCCATGATGTCCGTCACGCGCTTGACGCTGCCCACGATCTCTTCCATCGTGCGGCCGGCTTCGGCGACCTGCTTGCTGCCCTCTTCGACCTTCTCCACCGAGTCGCCGATGAGGGTCTTGATTTCCTTCGCGGCGGCTGCGGAGCGTTGAGCCAAGCTGCGAACTTCGGAAGCGACCACCGCAAAGCCTCGGCCTTGTTCACCGGCGCGGGCAGCTTCAACCGCTGCATTCAGCGCCAGGATGTTGGTCTGGAATGCGATGCCATCGATCACGCCGATGATGTCGACGATCTTCCTGGACGAGGCGTTGATCGAGCCCATCGTGTCCACGACCTGCGACACCACAGCGCCACCTTTGACAGCAACTTCCGAAGCCGACACTGCCAATTGATTGGCTTGCCGCGCGTTGTCCGCGTTCTGCTTCACCGTCGAGGTCAGCTCTTCCATCGACGCCGCCGTCTGCTCCAGCGAACTGGCCTGCTCTTCAGTGCGCGAAGAAAGATCCTGATTGCCCGCCGCAATCTGCCGCGACGCCACCGCGATCGAATCGGTCGAGGCCTTGATGCGCGTCACGAGGTCGGTGAGCGTGTCTTCCATCTCGCCCATGCCGCGCAGCAGGCGGCCGAAGTCGCCGCCGCGCTCGGTCTCGAACTCCTGGCTCAGGTCGCCCGAGGCCACGGTCTCGGCGATCAGCAGCGCCTCGGCCACCGGATCGGCGATGCTGCGCGTGAGCAGCCATGCGAGCACCGCGCCCAGCGCCAGCGCGGCCACGGCCAGCGCGACGATGTAGATGAGGCCCGCACGGTACTGCGCGTCGATGGCGGCGGCGGTGCTGTCGATGTGCTTCTGTTGGTGCGCCACCATGGCGCGGATGCCCGCGTCGTAGCCGTCGAGCATCGGCAGCAGCTGCGTGTCGGTGCGCGTCGCGGCCTCGTCCTTGCGGCCTTCGGTTTTCAGCTGGAGGATCTGCTGGCGCAGCGCGATGTACTCGCCGCGCCGCTTCTGGATGTCGGCGCTCAGCGCCAGCTCTTCCGGCGACACGAGCAGCGCCTCGAGCGCCTTCTGCGTCTCGGAGATGGTGGCGCTGGTGGCGGCGATCTGCTTTTGCAGGTAGGCCTGCACCTGCGCGTCGTCGCTCTTGAGCAGCGAGAAGGTGCGCACGCTGTTGGTGGCCGTGCCCAGCTGCCAGGCCGTGGCCAGGCGCTCCTTCGACAGGGTGCGCGACGCCATGTCCTGCGTGGCCTCGCCCACGCCCTGCAGCCGCAGCACGCCGATGCCCGCCACGGCCACCAGCAGCGCCAGCACCAGCGCAAAGCCGGCGCCCAGCCGCATTCCGATCGTCCAGTTCTTTATCGTCATTCGCTTGTCTCCTCTCGGGGCCTCTCGTGTCGTTGTTCTCGGGTCCGGGCAGTCAGGCTGTGCGAAGGGCTCAGCCGAACTTCTGCATGATGCGAACCAGCTTCTCGCCGTACTTCGGGTCGGTGGCGTAGCCCGCGCGCTGCAGGCCGTGCGCCGCCTCGGCCGGGTCGGCGGTGGCCAGCACGTTCGCGTAGCGCGGGTTGCGCGTGATGAAGCGCGCGTAGTCGGTGAAGGCCTCCTCGTACGAGGCGTAGGCGCGGAACTTCGCGCGCACCTTCTGCGGCTCGCCGTCGATGTATTCGGTGGTGGTGGTCTCGACCGTCGCGCCCTTCCAGCCCTTGTCGGCCTTGATGCCGAAGAGGTTGAAGCTGGGCGTGCCGTCGTCGGCGCGGATCTCGCGCTTGCCCCAGCCCGATTCGAGCGCGGCCTGCGCCAGGATCAGCGGTGCGGGCACGCCGCTGGCGACGCTGGCCGCCTGCGCCGAAGCGCCCATGCGGTCCACGAACGCATCGACCTGGCCTTGCAGCGAGGCGCTCGCGGCCGGCGCGGGGCCGCTCCTGACTTGATAGACACCGAGGTCGGCCGCGGTCGACACGCGCGCCCCAGGCGCCGAGCCGATGGGGATGCCCGCGCGCGGTCCGTACGGCAGGCCGGCGGGCGGCTCCAGCGACATCGGCCGGGTGCCGATGCCATCGTCGGCTTCGGTCGCCGCCGAAGGCAATTGCCGCCGCAGCTGCGCCAGCATCGCCTCGGCCAGCCCCACGCCGCGCCCCGAGAGGTTCTGCGTGAGCTGCTGGTCGAACATCGACAGGTAGACCTTCTGGTCCTGGCTGTCGAGCAGGCCGCTCGAGGGCGTGGCCTCGCGCATGCTCTTGAGCACCATGTTCATGAACAGCGCCTCGAACTGGCGCGAGACCTGCTGCAGGCCCTCTTCGGGCGAGGTGCGCACGGTGCGCCGCAGCGCATCGACGCCCTGCACGTCGAGCGCAAAACGCTGGTCGAGCGCGCCGCTGCGGCTGGCGGCGTCGGTGCCGGTCCACGCGCTGTTGGGGGAGATGGTCATGCCGTCGGCCTCAGATGATCTCGAGCTCGGCGCTCAGGGCGCCGGCCGACTTCATGGCCTGCAGGATCGACACCAGGTCCTGCGGGTTGGCGCCCAGGCTGTTCAGCCCCTTCACCACATCGGCCAGCGAGGCGCCGCCGCGCACCATCTGGATCGCGCCGCCGCCCTGGTTGACGGAAATCTGCGAGGTCTGCGCCACCACCGTGCTGCCGCCCGAGAACGCGCCCGGCTGGCTGATCACCGGCTCGGTGTTGATCACCACCGACAGGTTGCCGTGCGCGATGGCGCAGTCTTTCACGCGCACCGCCTGGTTCATCACGACCGAGCCCGTGCGCGCATTGACCACCACCCGCGCGCCCGCCTGTGTGGGCGTGACCTCGAGCTCTTGCAGCTGCGCGAGAAAGCCCACGCGCCGCTGCGGCTCGGGCGCCTGCACGCGGATCACGCGCGCGTCCATGGCTTCGGCGGTACCGGCGCCGAACTGGCGGTTGATGGCGTCCGTGGCGCGCTGCGCGGTGCCGAAGTCGGAGCGGTTCAGCTCGATGGTGAAGGAGCCTTCCGCGCCCACCGGCGCCTCGACCGTGCGCTCCACCAGTGCCCCGGCGGGAATGCGCCCCGAGCTCAGCTGGTTGACCTGCACCTTGCTGCCGTTGGCCGACGCACCCGCGCCGCCCACCACCATGTTGCCCTGCGCCACCGCGTAGGTCGCGCCGTCCACACCCTTGAGCGGCGTCATCAGCAGCGTGCCGCCGCGCAGGCTCTTGGCATTGCCCATGGACGACACGGTGACGTCGATGTTCTGCCCCGGCCGCGCGAACGACGGCAGCGTGGCCGTCACCATGACGGCCGCCACGTTCTTCAGCTGCATGTTCACGCCCTGCGGGATCGTGATGCCCAGCTGCTGCAGCATGTTGTTCAGGCTCTGCGTGGTGAACGGCGTCTGCATCGTCTGGTCGCCCGTGCCGTCCAGGCCGACCATGAGGCCGTAGCCGATGAGCGGGTTGTCGCGCACGCCCTGGATGCTGGCGAGCTCCTTGAGCCGTTCCGCATGCGCAGGCGCGATGAACAGGAGCGCGCACAACGCCGCGATGCGCCAGCGATTCGAAGGGGGTGAAGCCTGGAGGTGTGTCATCAGAACGGCATCACGTTCAGGAAAATTCTTTGCATCCAGCCCATGTGCTGGGCCTCGTCGATGTAGCCCTTGGCCGAGTACTCGATGCGCGCATCGGCCACCAGCGTCGAGGGCACGGTGTTGTTGCCCGACACGGTGCGCGGGTTCACCACGCCCGAGAAGCGGATGTACTCGGTGCCCTGGTTGATGCCCATCTGCTTCTCGCCGCTCACCAGCAGGTTGCCGTTGGCCATGACGTCGGTCACGGTGACGGTGATCACGCCGTTGAAGGTGTTGTTGGCGTTGGCGCCGCCCTTGGCGTTGAGCGTGTTGGTGCCCGACAGCTTGGTCTCCTGCCCGTCGAGCAGGCCGCCTATGAGCTTGGGAATGGCCGCGAACACACTGGTCGTGTTGCCCGTGCGGCTGGCATTGGCGCCCGAGTTCTTGGTCGCGTTGACCTTCTCGCTGATGAGGATGGTGAGGATGTCGCCGACGTTGCGCGGGCGGCGGTCTTCGAACAGCGCGTTGGCGCCGGGGCCGTCCTGGAAGATCGCACCGGGAGCGCGGCGCGCCTGCACCGCCGCGTACTGGTCGGAACGCGCCGTCATCGGCTGGTGCACCAGCGGCTCGCGCGGCACCTGCGCGCAGCCGGCGGCCAGCGCGGTAGCGAGCAGCAGTGCCGCCGCACGGCGAAGAAGACGCACCCCCGCCCGCATCACAACTGGGCCAGGCGCTGCAGCATCTGGTCCGAGGTCTGGACCGCCTTGCTGTTGATCTCGTACGAGCGCTGGGTGGCGATCATGTTGACCAGCTCTTCCACCACGTTGACGTTGGAGGCCTCCACATAGCCCTGGCTCAGCGTGCCCGCGCCGTCCACGCCGGGGTTCACCTGGTTGGGTGCGCCCGAGGCGTCGGTCTCGGCGTACAGGTTCTCGCCCTGGCTCTGCAGGCCGGTGGGGTTGACGAAGGTCGCAAGCTGCAGCTGGCCGACCTGCACGGTGTTGGTGCCGCCCGCCTGCACCACCGACACGATGCCGTCGCGGCCCACGGTGATGCTGGTGGCGTTGGCCGGGATGGTGATGGCCGGCTGCACCGGGAAGCCGCTGGCGGTGACCAGCTGGCCGTCGCGGTCGGTCTGGAACGAGCCGTCGCGCGTGTACGAGGTGGTGCCATCGGGCATCAGCACCTGGAAGAAGCCGCTGCCGCTGATGGCCACGTCGGTCGGCTTGTCGGTCTTGGTGAGGTTGCCCTGCGAGTGGATGCGCTCGGTGGCGACCACGTGCACGCCGGTGCCGACCTGCAGGCCCGAAGGCAGGCGCGTCTGGTCGGAGCTCTGGCCGCCGACCTGGCGCAGGTTCTGGTAGACCAGGTCTTCGAACACGGCGCGGCTGCGCTTGAAGCCGGTGGTGCCGACGTTGGCCAGGTTGTTGGAGACCACGTCGAGCTGGGTCTGCTGCGCGTCCAGGCCGGTCTTGGCGATGTAGAGGGAGCGGATCATTGAAAGGAGTTCCTGGAAGAGGGTCAGCCGTAGGCCAGCAGCTTGTTGGCGGTCTGCGCGTTGATGTCGGCGGTCTGCAGCGACTTCATCTGCATCTCGAAGCTGCGCGCGTTGGCGATCATGGCCACCATGGCATCGACCGGCTGCACGTTGCTGCCCTCGATGGCGCCGGAGATGAGCGTGACGGCCTCGTCGGCCTCGGCCGGCGGCAGGTCGGCGCGCATGCGAAACAGGCCGTCGTCGCCGCGCACGAGGTCGGTCACGGGCGGGTTGACGAGCTTGAGACGGCCCACCTCGGCGATGCCGGTGAGCGTGGTCGAGGCCGCGTCGCGCGAACCCACGAGGCCGTTCGACGCAATGCTCACGGCCGAACCCGGCGGCACGGTGAGTGCGCCGTTGTCGCCCACCACGGGGCGTCCGCCCATCGTCGTGAGCTGGCCGTCGGCGCCGATCTGCAGGTTGCCGACGCGCGTGTAGGCCTCGCTGCCGTCGGCCGCCTGCACCACCAGCCAGCCTTCACCGCCCACCGCCACGTCGAGCGCGCGGCCGGTCTGCGTGAGCGGGCCGTGCGTGAAGTCGGCGCCGGGCGTGGTCGCGGCCACGAAGGCGCGCGTGGGCGCTTCTTCTCCGACCACGGGCACGGCGCGGAAGGTCGCGATCTGCGCGCGGAAACCCGGCGTCGAGACGTTCGCCATGTTGTTGGCGACCACGGCCTGCTGCTCCATGGCCTGCTTGGCGCCGCTCATGGCGACATACAGCATTCGATCCACGAAGTGCTCCCGATCAGCGGATGTTCATGAGCGTCTGCATGACCTGGTCCTGCGTCTTCACGGTCTGCGCATTGGCCTGGTAGTTGCGCTGCGCGACGATGAGGTTCACCAGCTCGGAGGTCAGGTCGACGTTGGACGACTCCAGCGCG
Organism: Variovorax sp. GW822-FHT04A09; assembly: GCF_058801005.1. Taxonomy (NCBI): domain Bacteria; kingdom Pseudomonadati; phylum Pseudomonadota; class Betaproteobacteria; order Burkholderiales; family Comamonadaceae; genus Variovorax; species Variovorax sp. GW822-FHT04A09. The sequence goes on from NZ_JBXAMV010000003.1 coordinate 495,469, forward strand.
CCCGAGGCCAGCGAGCCGGCCTTGGTGCCTTCGCCCGGCGTGCCGGTGAGCGCATTGCCCGAGGCCTGCGTCTCGGCCCACACGTTGTTGCCCTTGGGCTCCAGGCCGTTCGGGTTGGCGAAGGACGACAGCACGACCTGGCCCAGCAGGCGCGTCTGCTCGTTGGAGAACTTGCCGGTGATGGTGCCGTCGGGGTTGATCGAGAACGCGGTGAGCTCGCCCGACTTGTAGCCGTCCTGGCCCAGCTTGCTCATGCCGTTGGCGCTGCCGAACTGCGTGGTGCCCGTGAGGTCGACCGACGCGGTGAGCGGCGAGGCGCCGTTGGTGAAGGTGAGCGGCCCGATGTTGAACGCGCCCGAGGCCGGTGCGGTCATGACGCCCTTGGCGTCGAAGGTCACGTTGGACAGCGCGGCGCCGCCGTTCAGCGGTGCGCCGTCGGAGGTGCCGTACACGCTCCAGGTGTTGGCCGCGGTCTTCACGAAGTACACGGCCACGTCGTGCGGGTTGCCCAGCGAGTCGTAGATGGGGCCGATGGCGTTCGGGTAGTTGTAGGTGGCGGCGTCGGTCGGGTTGAACGGCGTCTTGGTGGGCACCGTGCTGCGCGCGTCGAGGTTGAACTGCGCGTCGATGTTGGCCGTGGGCTTGGGCGGCATCATGCCGCCCTGCACCTGGATCGGGCCCGGCGTGCCGCCGCTGATGCCGCCGCTGGCGTTGGCGCCGTAGCCGGTGAGCTGCAGGCCCTGCGCGTTGACGATGTAGCCGTCCTTGTCGCGCGTGAACTGGCCGTTGCGCGAGTAGAAGACCTCGCCGCTGGGGCTGGCCAGGCGAAAGAAGCCGTCGCCGTTGAGGATGGCCACGTCCAGCGGGCGCGTGCTCGACTGCGTCACGCCCTGCGTGAAGTTCTGCGTCACGCCCGACACCGAGGCGCCCAGGCCCACGCGCGAGCCGGCGTACACGTCCTGGAAGGTGGCGGCGGCCGACTTGTAGCCCACCGTGCCCGAGTTGGCGATGTTGTTGCCGATGACGTCGAGGTTGGCCGCGGCCACGCCGAGTCCGCTGATGCCTTGGGAGAAACTCATGAGGGGGTCCTTGTTCGGTGCGAGGAAGAAGAGTGCGAAGGGCGCGGCCCGTGCGGGCCACGCCGAAGACGAAGACGAAAGCTCAGAGGAACAGGCGCACGTCGCCCAGCCCGATGCTGGCGCCCGAGGCCAACTCCAGCGTGACGCCGCCGGCGCCCTGCTTCACGGCGGCCACCTGCGAGAAGGTGAGCGCGGTGGCCTTCACCGTCGTGCCGTTGTTGCTGGCATCGACCGTGAAGCGGTAGGCGCCCGGCGGCACGGCCACGCCCAGGTCGTCCTTGCCGTCCCAGGTGACGGCGTTGACGCCTTCCTTCATGGCGCCCGCGTCGAGCGTGCGGATCACCTTGCCGGTGCTGTCGACGATCTTGATCTCGACGTCGGCGGCGGTACCCGGCAGCTGCACGGCGAAGGCCTGCGTGGCGGGGTCCTTGCCGTCTTCGGGCTTCTTGGTGGTGAGCACATCGCCGGGCGACAGCACGTTGTAGCCGATGAGCGAGGTGGCCTGTAGCAGCTGGTTGGCGCCGGTCTGGTTGACCAGGCCGGAGAGCGTGGCGTTGAGCTTCTCGATGCCACTCACGGTGCTCATCTGCGCGAGCTGCGAGGTCAGCTCGGCGTTCTGCATCGGGTTGAGCGGGTCCTGGTTGTTCAGCTGCGTGACGAGCAGCTTGAGAAAGCGCTGCTCGCTGTCGGCACTGGAAACGTTGTTGTTGCTGTTCGCCGCCGTGGGCGCGTTCAGCCCGCTGATGGACGAGGTGTCGGAGAGGGCCATGGGGTCGGTGTTCTTCCTGCGGGAGGCGCGTGGGCGTGCGTGGGTTACTGGCCGATGGTCAGCGTCTTGACCATCAGCGTCTTGGCGGTGTTGAGCACCTCGACGTTGGCCTGGTAGCTGCGCGAGGCCGAGATCATGTTGGTCATCTCCTCGACCACGTTGACGTTGGGCATCGCCACGTAGCCCTCGGCGTTGGCGTGCGGGCTCTTCGGGTCGAACACCAGCTTGGCGGGCGACGGGTCTTCGATGACACCGGCCACCTTGACGCCGCCGATGTCGCGCCGGCCCGAAGCCGCCACCTCGAACACCACCTGCTTGGCGCGGTAGGGCTGGCCGTCGGGGCCGGCCACGCTCTCGGCGTTGGCGAGGTTGCTCGCGGTCACGTTCATGCGCTGCGATTGCGCGGTCATGGCGGAGCCCGCCACGTCGAAGATGTTCATGGCTGTACCGCCGACAGGAGCGACTTGATCTTGGCGTTGATGAGGGTCAGGTTCGACTCGTAGCGCAGCGCGTTGTCGGCGAAGGCCACGCGCTCGACGTCCATCTCGACCGTGTTGCCGTCGAGGCTGGACTGGTGCGGCACGCGGTACAGCAGGTCGTCGGCGGCCGTGGCCTGCGCCTGGCCCGCGAGGTGGCGCGACGAGGTGGTGGCCATCGACACCGACGAGGCGGCGCGGCCGCGCTCGACGGCCTCGCTCAGGCGCGCGCCGAAGTCGAAGTCGCGCGCCTTGTAGTTCGGCGTGTCGGCATGGGCGATGTTGGCCGCGAGCACCTCCTGGCGCTGGGCCCGGAGATGGAGCGCTTCGCGGTGGAAGCGAAACGCCGCATCCAGCTTGTCGATCATCTTTGTTCCATCTGTTGAGGCGTCGCCAGTGCACGGGGCGCAGCGACCGATGGAAAGCAAGTCTATGCATGCGGCGCGTTGGCAATCGTCCGAACAAAGGGGGGTTTCGCCTGCTGCTCGCACCTTCGCCGACAGGGCGAATTCATAAGAATCCAGGGGCGCCGGTTGCGGCTTTCCTGCACCGGCGTCCTCATTTTTCTGGCCCTCTTCTTTCGCTTTCGATGACCCTCTCGCCGCTTCGCCAACGCCTGCTGCGCACTGCCTGCGCAGTAGGGCTGTCGTGCGCGATGTCGACCGGTGCGATCGCAGGCGACACGGTCGCGAAGGCGGTCGAGACCTACCTCCAGGCGCAAAGCGCCGGCCTGCCGGGCAAGGTGACGGTCAGCCTCGAAGGGCGCGGCACCGAGGCCCTGCCCGCGTGCGAAGCCCCCGAGGTGTTCCTGCCGCCGGGCGTCACGCCGTGGGGCCGCATCTCGGTGGGCGTGCGTTGCCATGCCGAGCGGCCGTGGACGCGCTTCGTGCAGGCACGTGTCGCGGTGGAAGGCCGCTACCTGGTGGCGGCGCGCGCCATCGACGCGGGCCGGGCGCTGGGCGCCGGCGACGTGGTCGAGCGCACCGGCGACCTCACGCGGCTGCCGCGCTCGGTGGTCACCAGCGCGGCCGAACTGGTCGGGGTGGTGAGCGCCAACCGCGTCGCGCCCGGCGCGCCGATCCGCAAGGAGCTGCTGCGCGGCGTCGCCGTGATCCAGCAGGGCCAGGCCGTGAAGGTGGTGGCGCAGGGGCCGGGCTTTGTCGTCAGCACCGAAGCCAAGGCTCTGAGCGGCGCCGCGGTGGGCGCCGTGGTGCAGGCGAAGACGCTGGACGGCCGGGTGATCCGCGGCGTGGCCGACGAGGAAGGACAGGTCCGGCTGGTGCAGTAGCGGCCGCCGCGTTTGCGCAGGCTTCACTTCATGCACGCCCTTCCTAAAGTTCTTGCACCGGCTGCCGATATACGGGTCAGCCCCTGAGGAATCACCTTGAAAATCGATCCCACCGCCCCTTCGGCCACGCCCCTGCACCGCACGCCCACACCGGGCGCGCCGGCTCCGTCGACGCCCGCCGAGGCCGTGCAGCGCCCGAAGGAAGCGGCGCCCGTTTCCGCGCTCGTCCATGCGATGCCCGCCGCCGTGGGGGGCAGCGATTTCGACGCCGCGCGCGTGGCCGCGATCCGCGAGGACATCCGCGCCGGCCGCTACGAGATCCGCCCCGAGCGCATCGCCGACGGCCTGCTGGCCAGCGTGCGCGAACTGCTCGCACCGAAGGGCGAGGCATGAGCACCTTGCTGGCGCACCTGCGCGCGGAAGCGGGCTGCATCGGGGAATTTCTCGTGGCGCTGGACCAGGAGGCGCAGGCCATGTCCGCCAGCGACTTCGACGCGCTGAACGCCATCGCCGGCCGCAAGACCGCGCTGCTGGACCGCATGGCCGAACTCGACCGCCAGCGTGAATCGCTGCAGGCGGCGCTGGGCTTCGGGCCCGGCCGCGCGGGTGCGGACGCCGCCGCTGGTGCGGGCGGTGCGCCGACGCGCCAGGCCTGGAGCGAACTGCTCACACTTGCAGAGGATGCGCGCAACCGCAACCTGCACAACGGCACGCTGGTGTACGCGCACCTGGACTTCACGCAGCAGGCGCTGCACTTCCTGCAGGCCCGTGCCCAACCTTTCTACGGCCCCGACGGCGTGCGCAAGACGCAGGCCGGCGCGGGCACCCGGCTGGCCGCCGGCTGAACAGCAGCCGTGAACGCGTTCGCACGTTTCGCCCCCCGACGCACCGCGATCCTGCGGGTGCTGATGCTGTGGCTCGCGTGCGCCGGCGCCCATGCCTTCGAACTGGCGCCTGCCGTGCGCCCGGACGACGCCATCAACCTGGGCCAGCTGCACCCGGTGCGCGCGGCCGTCGGCGAGACGGCGCGCATCGCCTACTCGGGCGCGGCCATGGCCATTGCCATGTCGGCCGCCTACGTGCCGACGTACCGCCCCGGCGAGCAGTCGATCGGCCTGGCCTTCGGCAGCTACCGGGGCTATTCGGCCGCGGCGCTGGGCTTCAAGCGCAGCTCGGGCGACGGCGACATGGCCTGGGGCATGGGCGTGTCCAGCACGGGCCGGGACTGGGGCTTCAACGCGGGCATCGGCTGGAAGCTGCCGCGCAGCACGGCCGCCGTCCGCCCCTGAGCCCACGCCATCGCCCCGGGACGCCCTTCACCACCTTCGCATGGATGCCACCGACATGAAGACCTCTCCTGCCACGCCAACGCCCCGCCACGAGAAGGTCGCACGCCGGGGAGCCCGCGCGTGATGGCCGCGCAGCAGGGCGCGCGCCGCATCGCGATGGTGGGCTGCGACGAGGCGCAGCAGGCCGGCTGGGGCAACCGCCTGCGCCTGATGGGCTGCGATCCCGTGTGCTTCGACGACAGCACGGACTTCCTGCTGGCCATCACCCAGGGCCTGCAGTTCGGCCTGCTGCTGGTGGTGCTGAAGGACGAAGGTGCCTGGCCGATCCTCACGGCGATGTGCCGCGCGCTGCGCATTCCCATCTTCCTGGTGGCGCGCGCCTCGCAGCGCGACCTGCTGGTCGACGTGCTGTCGGCCGCCGGCGGCGAGACGCAGGGCGCGAGCATCGACTTCGCGGTGCTGCCCGTCGACGAGTTCGAGGTGGAGTTGCGCGTGCGCGAATCGCTGCGGCGCAACCGCACGCTGCTGCAGCCGCACGCCACGGCCGCGTGCTTCGGCGACTACCAGTTCCTCGGCGAGCGCCGCGTGGTGGTGTGCCACGGCACCGAGGTGCGCCTGAAGCCGCGCGAGTTCGAACTGGCGCTGCTGCTGTTTCGCAACGCCGGCCGGCTGCTGGAGCGCGACTGGCTGCTGGCCTCGCTGTGGGTGGATGCGCGCATCGAACGCACGAGCCGCACGCTCGACTGCTGCGTGGCCAGCATCCGCCGCAAGCTGTCGCTGCACAAGGGCGGCGAGTTCGTGCTGGTCTCGGTGTATGGACGGGGCTACGAGCTGCGGCACATGGCGCCGGCCGTGTCCGAAGTCGATGAAGCGCCGCTGATCGACACCGCGGACTTCCCGGACACCTCGAACGAGCCGGTGTGGCTCGGCGAAAGCGCGCGGGCCTGAGCATGCGCCCGCGCGACCAAAAAACCGTGACGACCTCCGGCCTCGAGGAACCACCCCGAAGGGCGGGTGCCGAAGCGTCCTCTACCAACGCCAGAAGACCGTCGCCGCCAGTATCCACGCCTTACCTGAAGACAGGCTGAAGCCCCGCACAAAACCCTTCTGCTTCCGCACTCAGCCGCCAGTCAGTGAACGCACGTTCAATGGCGGGCACATCGTGAGGGGGAGATTCATTGCAGGACACCATGAGACTACTCGCAGAGGCATCGCTGATTCTTGCCCTGGCCATCGTCCTCGGCGGGTTGGTGCTGGGCCTTCTGGCCGGGCCGCAGGACCCGGACGATTAGGGCCTCTGTTCCAGCGGACCCTCGCGGGGACGCTCGACAGAGCGTTGCTCAAGGAGTTGATGACTGGATGAGGCCCACAACACTCTCGATGCGCTCCCGAAGATCCAGAACATCTAGGTTTGCGGGCTGACTACACACGGCTAACGCGACAGCGACCTTGTCGATTTTTCCCATCTTGGTTCCATCCGCCTTTTGGAAGGGAAGCACATTCGCATACCGCCCTGTGCCAAGCCGTTTTCCGTAGCGATCTCCATAGACCTCCTTAAGCGCAGCAGTCATTGATTCGCTTTCGACGTAGTTCTCAATTTCCCTACCGTCGGTAACCCATCCAACCCCTCGATCCGTCGCGAGTTCAACCAGCAACCGCTGCTTCGTCGTGTTGATTGAGTCCTCCGCTTTCGTCTTGTCACTGTCCATCACTACGCACAAATTTCGATTCAGCCGACGAACTGCGATCAGAGCCTCAACATCCCTTTGCCCGTCTTCGTCACGTGTCGTCAAGTGACTCAGCAGCTTTCCTCCATAGAACATCACTGAGTAATCAATACCTTCTCGCAAATTTGGCGCTAGAGCTCCGATCCAATGCTTTATGTAGATGCGATCCGAAGGTCCCTCGACCCAAACAATCGCGTTGGATTGAAGCAAATCCGACGCTCGATAACCTAGGTCCTGACATATCTGGAATCGGCTGGATGAAGTCAGTGCGGGGGATACAGTTGTCTGTGAGTCTTGATTCGACACATGAAATACGGCCGCGTCTACTGCATCAATGATGCTGGCGGAATGAGTTGCAATGAAGTATTGGTTCGTAGTGCGATCGGCCAAGTATTGGATCAAGCGTCTCTGGAGCAGAGGGTGCAGATGAATTTCTGGCTCCTCGATGCAAATGATTTGCTCCTCCAAGAAAGTGCACGACGCAGCAAGAAGAACGACTTCGTGAATCCCCGTCCCTAGCGCGCTCAAGGGCAGGAGCTTTTCATCAAGGGACACCAAGATGTGCTTTCGATGATCGGGGATTCGGATGCTTGCAGAGCTGTTCGCCGTCACTGCACGCAAGAAGCTGTTGATCGAATCAAACTTCAGCCGCTTGTGCTGTTCGTTGTAGTCAGGCTCTTGGTGTTTGCCTAGCTCTTCGATGAGGCCTCGACCGGACCAGTCAGAAAAGCTATGGCCTTTTTCCGAGACTGCCCGTATGGCAGGGACCATTGCTACATCTGGTATTGATGTTGGTAAATAGCCCACGAGACGCTCGAGGCTCTCTCGAATCCAAAGGTCAAGTCCGCCCCCGCTCTGATGTGTTAGGCCACTCCACAAGTCACGAAGTGCTATGTGACTGATCTCTCTAGAGATCTTGTCTATGTCCACCTTCGGCGGCCGAATGGCTTCAAGGACTCCGTGGCGACCTGATCCACGCTGCAACCAGATCAACTCATTTTTCTCATAATGAGAAAGTGCAAGCAGTTTGCGGGCTGTATGACGGGCGGCCGTTGCCTCTGGGAAAAGTGCACGAAGACTGCTGTCAACCGTAGACAGAGCTATCCCGATCCCCATGATCATTTCACCAGTCGGATTCGAAATATTTTTGTCCAACTCGTCGATAGGCGCCTGTGCCCCAAGCCCCTCGCTCACATTCGCAACGTGAGGCCGAAGATGCCGCGCGATGTAGTTCAACACCGTTGACTTTCCCACATTGTTTGGTCCGATAAAGAAGTTGAACTTCTGAAATGGAGCTACGTACACCACCTCATCACCAACCCCTCTGTAGTTCGCCAATGCGATTCCATGCAAGTATGTAGATTCGGACAAATCGAGTTCTCCTCAGTTTTTTATGCCTTCATTGCTTGGCTTACGTCAGCATCGGACACACTCAATCGTCGAAAGAATTCGCTCCTGCGCGCACTCTATTCATCATGAATCGCGAGAGGCCGGCCGACGAGCGCCCTCTCCAATGCAAGGTGCTCGCAGTGTGCCAGCCAACGGCTCGATTGAGCCTTGTGCATACCGCCGCCGGCAGTACACACACGCCGCCGCAGCGCGACACGATGAGCGTGCAGGGTCCGCGATGCGCCGCGTTCCCGCGCAAGCCTCGCTCTCGGCACGTGTGTGGCGGTTCCATCCGCGAGCGCCTGCTTTGCCTTTCCACGTTGCGATCGTTGTCCTGCGCTCTCTGCATCCGCCCAGACATACGACCGACGGCCCCGTCGCACGCAAGCCAAATCGCCTCAAAAAGCGCATCATCGTCACTGACGAACCCACGGTGCAGACTGTTCGCGAGGCAGAGCATGACTTGGTTCAAGAAGCTTTTCTGGATCGGCGCGGGACTCGCCGTGGGAGGCGGGTTTGCCCTGTTCGTGCTGGACGAATTGAAGACGTCCCGGCTGCAATCGGCCCTGTGGCGCGACTTGGCCGAGGGCGCCCGCTTCAGCGTCGAAGACGGTGCCAGCGATGCCATCCGCTTTCCCCGGACCGGCCCCTACGACGAGCGGCTGGGCTACCACCAGCTGCCGGGCTACATCGACCGCCTGGCGCCGCAGGGCTATGTCGTCACCCGCCAGGCCCGCATGTCGCCGCGGCTGCTCGAACTGCAGGACTACGGGCTCTTCGCGCCCTACCGTGAGAAAAACCAGGCCGGCCTGACCGTGCGCGACTGCCGGGACACGGCGCTGCTGCACACCCGCGTGCCCCAGCGCGCCTACGAGCGCTTCGAGGAGGTGCCGCCGCTGCTGGTGAGCGCCCTGCTGTTCGTCGAGGACCGCCACCTGCTGGACGCGCAGCCGCTGCAGCGCAACCCCGCGATCGATCCGGAACGCTTCGCCAAGGCGACGCTCGAGCAGGCGCTGCGCGCGGTCGGCCTGGGCCAGACGGCGACGGGCGGCAGCACGCTGGCCACCCAGCTCGAGAAGTACCGCCATTCGCCGCAGGGCCGCACCGGGTCGGTCGGCGACAAGCTGCGCCAGATGGCGTCGGCCTCGCTGCGCGCCTACCAGGACGGCGACGACACGCAGGCGCGGCGCCGCCAGATCGTCGTCGACTACCTCGACACCGTGCCGCTGGCCGCGCGCCCGGGCATGGGCGAGGTGCACGGGCTGGGCGACGGCCTGTGGGCCTGGTACGGGCGCGACTTCGGTGAAATCAACCGCCTGCTCGCCGACCAAGCGGAAGAGGCGGCGGCGCCCTCGGACGAGGCGCTGCGGCAGCAGGCCGAGGCCTTCAAGCAGGCGCTGTCGCTGATGATCGCGCAGCGCCGCCCGTCGCAGCACCTGCTCGGCGACGGTGCTGGCCTGACGCGGCTGACCGACAGCTACCTGCGGCTGATGGCCGAGGCCGGCCTGATCTCGCCCACGCTGCGCGACGCGGCGCTGCCGCTGTCCTTGCACCTGCAGCCACCGCTGCCGCCGACGCCCCGGCCCGACTTCGTGCAGCGCAAGGCCGCGACCGCGCTGCGCACCCACATCGGCACGCTGCTCGACGTGCCACGGGCTTACGACCTGGAGCGCCTGGACCTCGAGGCCGAGACCAGCCTGGACGGCGAAGCGCAGGCGCTGGTGGCGCGCGTGCTGGCCGGCCTGCGCACGCCCGCCGCGACGAAGGCCGCGGGGCTGGTCGGCTCCCACATGCTCGACCCGGGCGCCGACCCCAGCCCGCTGATCTACAGCTTCACGCTGTTCGAGCGCAGCGCCGGGACCAACCTGCTGCGCATCCAGGCCGACAACATCGACCAGCCGTTCGACGTGAACCAGGGCGCGCGGCTGGACCTGGGCTCGACCGCCAAGCTGCGCACCCTGGTGAGCTACCTGGAGCTCGTGGCCGAGCTGCACGCGGGCTGGGTCGACCTGAGCCCGGCCCAGCTGTCGGCGCTGGCGCCGAACCCGCGCGACCCGCTGGGTATGTGGGCACGGCAGTACCTCCTGCGCGCCAAGGATCGGCGTCTTGCGCCGATGCTGGAGGCGGCGATGGAGCGCAAGTACTCGGCGAACCCGGGCGAGGCCTTCTTCACCGGCGGCGGCCTGCACCAGTTCGAGAACTTCGAGCGCTCGCGCAACAGCAGCTCGATGACCGTGCGCGAAGGCTTCAAGCATTCGGTCAACCTGGTGTTCATCCGCCTGATGCGCGACCTGGTGCGCCACCGCATGTTCGGTGGCGCGTCGGGCGCCGAGCGCCTGCTGAAGGATCCTGCCGACCCGGGCCGGCGCGAGCTGCTCGCGCGCTTTGCCGACCGCGAAGGCTCGGCCTTCCTCACCCGCTTCCATCGCAAGTACCAGCACCTGCCGGCCGCGGATGCCGAGGCGCTGCTGCTGCGCGGCCTGAGGCCGTCGGCACCGCGCCTGGCGAGCGTGCTCTTCACCATCGAGCCCGAGGCCGACGACGCACGGCTCGACGCGCTCCTGGTGCAGCGGCTGGGCCGCGGCGCCGGCTCGCCGCGCGCATTGGGCGCGCTGCGCAGCACCTACGCCGGCCTGTCGCTGGCCGATCGCGGCTACGTCGCACGCGTGCATCCGCTGGAGCTCTGGCTGGTCGGCTACCTGCGGCGCCACCCCGGCGCCTCGCTGACCGAGGTGCTGGACGCGAGCGTGCGCGAACGCCAGGAGGTCTACGCCTGGCTCTTCAAGACGCGCCACAAGAGCGCGCAGGACAGGCGCCTGCGCGAGCTGATCGAGCTCGACGCCTTTGCACAGATCCATCGCTCATGGCAGCGCGTGGGTTACCCCTTCGCATCGCTGACGCCGTCTTACGCGAGCGCGATCGGCGCGTCGGGCGACCGGCCGGCCGCCCTGGCGGAGCTGATGGGCATCCTCGCGAATGACGGCGTGCGGCTGCCCACGCAACGGGTCGGCGCCCTGCACTTCGCGCGCGACACGCCCTACGAGACACGGCTGGAGCCGCGCCATGCGAGCGCACAGCAGGTGCTGCCCGCCGAGGTGGCCGCCACGGTGCGCCGTGCCTTGGTCGAGGTGGTGAACGACGGCACCGCACGGCGGCTGAAGGGCGCGCTGGTGGACGAGAGCGGCCGCGCCCTCGAGATCGGCGGCAAGACCGGCACCGGCGACCACCGCTACGAACAGACCGGCCGCGGCGGACGGGTGATTTCGCAGCGCAAGATCGACCGCTCGGCCACCTTCGTGTTCATGATCGGCGACCGCTACTTCGGCACGATCCTGGCCTACGTGCACGAGCCCCACGCCGCCCGCCACCGGTTCACGAGCGCGCTGCCGACCCAGCTGCTGAAGTCGCTGGGGCCGCAGTTGCTGCCGGTGCTGCAGCGCAGGGGGTGTGGGGAGCCGCAGCAGCGGGCGCCATGAGGCGACATGGGCGGCCCAAAGACAAAGCCCCTGTAGCAGGGCTGCTACAGGGGCTTGAATCTGGAGGAGAGGGAGGGATTCGAACCCTCGGTACTATCGCTAGTACGCCTGATTTCGAGTCAGGTACATTCGACCACTCTGCCACCTCTCCGGTGCTGTCGAGCCTCAGATTATAGCCAGAAAAATCTGACTTTTGACGCCCTGCGCTTCAACCGCGCAAAACTTCGAGGCCGCCGAGGTACGGACGCAACGCCGCGGGCACGTTGATCGAGCCGTCTTCGTTCTGGTGGTTCTCCAGCACGGCGACCAGCGCGCGGCCCACGGCCAGGCCGGAGCCGTTGAGGGTGTGCACCAGCTCGTTCTTGCCCTGGGCGTTCTTGAAACGGGCCTGCAGGCGGCGCGCCTGGAAGGCTTCGCAGTTCGACACCGAGCTGATCTCGCGGTACGTGTTCTGCGCGGGCAGCCACACCTCGAGGTCGTAGGTCTTGGTGGAACCGAAACCCATGTCGCCGGTGCACAGCAGCACCACGCGGTACGGCAGCTCCAGCGCCTGCAGCACGGCTTCGGCGTGACCGGTCATCTGCTCCAGCGCGTCGTAGCTCTTCTCGGGGTGCACGATCTGCACCATCTCGACCTTGTCGAACTGGTGCTGGCGGATCATGCCGCGCGTGTCGCGCCCGGCGCTGCCGGCTTCGGAACGGAAACACGGCGTGTGGGCCGTGAGCTTGATGGGCAGTTGCGCCTCGGGCACGACCTCGTCGCGCACGAAGTTGGTCAGCGGCACTTCGCTGGTCGGGATGAGGTACAGCGCCGAATGGTCGGGCGCGGGCTCGCCGTCCTGGCCGCCCTTCTTCGCGGCGAACAGGTCGCCTTCGAACTTGGGCAGCTGGCCGGTGCCGCTGAGCGTGGCGGCGTTAACCACGTAGGGCACGTAGCACTCGGTGTAGCCGTGCTGTTCGGTCTGCAGGTCGACCATGAACTGGGCCAGCGCGCGGTGCAGGCGGGCGATCGGGCCCTTCATGACGGTGAAGCGCGAGCCCGAGAGCTTGGCGCCCATCTCGAAATCGAGGCCCAGCGGGGCGCCGAGGTCGACGTGGTCCTTGGGCGCGAAGGCCAGCGGCGTGGCGTTGGCGCCGGCGCCGCCCTGGGGCGCCCAGCGGCGCATCTCGACGTTGCCGGCCTCGTCTTCACCGAGCGGCACGCTGGCGTGCGGCAGGTTGGGCACGGCCAGCAGCAGCGCGTGCAGCTCGGGCTGGATTTCTTCGAGGCGCTTGGATTGCGATTCCTGCTCGGCCTTGAGCGCGTTGACCTCGGCCATGAGCGCGTCGACCGACTCGCCCTTGGCCTTGAGCGGGCCGATCTGCTTGTTCAGCGTGTTGCGGCGCGCCTGGATTTCCTCGGTGCGGGTCTGCAGCGTCTTGCGCTCGGCCTCGAGCGCGGTGAACGCCGAGACGTCGAGGTAAGGCTGGTTCTTCTTGCGTTTTTCGAGGCCGGCCACAGCGGAGGCCAGGTCTTTGCGGAGCAGGGTGATGTCGAGCATGGGGAGATTTTAGGTGGGCGCCCGGCCCGCGCCCGCCCTCCCCGCTCGCACGCCTCAGACCACTCAGGCGACCGTGGCCGGATCGACGTTCGCCCCGCAGATGATCAGGCACACCTTCTCGCCCTCGCGCGGCACGTAGGCGCCGGTCTGCAGCGCCGCCAGCGGCAGCGCGGCGGCCGGTTCCACGGCGAGCTTCAGTTCCTTCCAGAGCCACTGCTGGGCGGCGCGGATCGCGTCGTCGGACAGCAGCAGCGCGTCGCGCACCTGCTGCTGCGTGATCTCCCAGGCGATGGCGCCGATGCGGCGCGCGCCGAGCGAATCGGCCGCGATGCCGCCGACGTCCACGTCGACCGGCTCGCCGGCCTCGCGGGCGCGGAACAGCGTCGGGGCCTTTTCGGGCTCGAGCGCCACCACGCGGGCGCGTTGCTCGAACCAGCCGGCCAGGCCGCCGATCAGGCCGCCGCCGCCCACGCTCACCAGCACGGCGTCGGGCAGGCCGCCCTGCGCCTCGATCTCGCGGCCGAGCGTGCCGGCGCCGGCCACCACTTCGGGCTGGTCGTAGGCGTGGGTGAGCAAGGCACCCGTTTCCTTCTGGCGCGCCAGGCAGGCGGCCAGCGCGTCGGGGTACAGCTCGCCGACCACGACCACTTCGGCGCCCAGCGCCCGCAGGCGCGCGCGCTTGGCTTCGGGCGAGACGCCCGGCAGGAACACCTGGCAGGGCACGCCCAGCGCCTTGGCGGCGGCCGCCGTGGCAATGCCGGCGTTGCCGCCCGAGGCCACGATCACGCCCGCGGCGGGGATGTCGTTGGCCAGCAGGCGGTTCATCATGCCGCGGGCCTTGAAGCTGCCGCTGACCTGCATGTGTTCCAGCTTGAGCCAGACTTCAGCGCCGGGCGCGGCCACGCCCAGGGCGGCGGCCGGCAGCTTCCACAGTGGCGTTTCACGCAGGAAATGGCCGGCGCGTTCGCCCAGCCTGCGGGAGGCGCTCTCGATGTCGGAGCGCCAATCGGTGTTTGTCATGATGTTCAGGAGATGTGCCCAGGGGGCGGGATGTCGTCGAGCTTGAGGCCCTTGGGAAGCGGGAACTTGATGGTTTCCTCGATGCCGTCCATCTTGCGCACCGACACGGCGCCGAAGGCGCGCACGCGCTCGATCACCTCGTGCACCAGCACCTCGGGCGCCGAGGCGCCGGCGGTGAGGCCGATGCGCGACTTGCCCTCGAACCATTCGGGCTTGAGCTCGTCGGCCGAATCGACCATGTAGCTCTCGGTGCCCAGGCGCTGCGCCAGCTCGCGCAGGCGGTTGCTGTTGGAGCTGGTGGGGCTGCCGACCACGATCACGAGGTCGACCTGCGGGCTCATGATCTTCACCGCGTCCTGGCGGTTCTGGGTGGCGTAGCAAATATCTTGCTGCTTGGGCTCGCGCACGTTCGGAAAGCGCGCGCGCACGGCGGCGGCGATCTCCGCGGCGTCGTCCACGCTGAGCGTGGTCTGCGTGACCACGGCGAGCTTCTCGGTCTGCAGGGGCGACGCATTGGCCACGTCGGCCACGTCTTCCACGAGGTGGATGCCGCTCGACAGCTGCCCCATCGTGCCTTCGACCTCGGGGTGGCCCTTGTGGCCGATCATGATGAATTCGTAGCCCTCTTTCGCGAGCTTGGCCACCTCGACGTGCACCTTGGTCACCAGCGGGCAGGTGGCGTCGAAGATCGAGAAGCCGCGGTCGCGCGCCTCCTGCTCCACGGCCTTGCTCACGCCGTGTGCGCTGAACACCAGCGTGGAGCCGGGCGGCACGTCGGACAGCTCTTCGATGAAGATCGCGCCCTTGGCCTTGAGCTCGTTCACCACGTAGGTGTTGTGCACGATCTCGTGGCGCACGTAGATCGGCGCGCCGAACTTGGCGAGGGCGCGCTCGACGATCTCGATGGCGCGGTCCACGCCGGCGCAGAAGCCGCGCGGCTCGGCCAGAAGGACTTCTTCGATGTTCGGGTTCATAGCACGCCGATCAGCTTCACTTCGAAGGTGACCGGTTGCCCCGCGAGCGGGTGGTTGAAGTCGAAGCGCACGCCGGTCTCGTTCGACTCGACGACCGCGCCCGCGTAGCTGCCCGCGCCGTCGGGCGTGGGGAACTGCACCACGTCGCCGACGGCGTACTGCTCGTCGGGGTCGCCCATCTGGGCCAGCAGCTTGCGCGCCACCCATTGCTGCATGTCGGGGTTGCGCTCGCCGAAAGCCTCGCCGGCGGGCAGCTCGAAGGTGGCGTGCGCGCCCTCTTCCATGCCCATCAGGCGCTGCTCCATGGCCGGCGAGAGCTCGCCGGTGCCCAGCGACAGCGTGGCGGGCTTGTCGGCGAAGGTGTTGATGATGTCGCCCGCCGGACCGGCCAGCCGGTAGTGCAGGGTCAGGAAGGAGCCGGAAGTCACAACTTGGGACATGGGTGCAGCGAAGGTGGGCAAAGACGAGGGAGGTGTCCCGATAAACTGGCCCTCATTTTAAGGATCGGGGCAACATCTCGCCCCGGCCCAGGTTTCTGCAGGGTTTCATGGCATTCAAGGATCTCCCTCTCGACGCCCGGCCGCGCGAAAAGCTCATCGCGCGGGGCGCCGCCGCGCTGGCCGATGCCGAGCTGCTGGCGCTGCTGCTGCGCACCGGCGTGGCCGGCAAGAACGTGCTCCAGCTGGCCCAGCAGCTGCTCGAGCGTTTCGGCGGGCTGTCGGGGCTGCTGCACACGGCGCCCGATGACCTCAAGGCGGTCAAGGGCATGGGCGGCAGCGCCAAGCGCTCCGAACTCACGGCGGTGCTCGAACTGGCGCGCCGCGCCATGGGCGAGCGCCTGAAGGAGCGCACGGTGTTCGACTCGCCCGAGGCGGTCAAGCAGTACCTGCAGATGCACATCGGCTCGCGCCCGCACGAGGTGTTCGCGGTGCTGTTCCTCGACGTGCAGCACCGCCTGCTCACGCTCGAGGAGCTGTTTCGCGGCACGCTCACGCAGACCAGCGTCTACCCGCGCGAGGTCGTCACCCGCGCCCTGCACCACCAGGCCGCGGCCGTGGTGCTGGCCCACAACCACCCCAGCGGCAGCATCGAGCCCTCGCGCGCCGACGAATCGCTCACGCAGACGCTGCGCGCCGCGCTGGCGCTGGTCGACGTGCGTGTGCTCGACCACGTGATCGTGAGCCCGGGCCAGAGCTTCTCGATGGCGGAACGGGGGCTGCTCTGATGGCATCGTCTTCTTCGCGTCCCCCGGCCCTGAAGAACCTGGCCGACCTCAAGCAGGTGCAGCGCGTGCTCGCCGAAACCCGCGAGCGCGAGGCCGCCGAGGCTGCCGCGCGCGCCGCGGCCGAGCGCAAGCGCGCCGCCGAGAAAGACCTGTTCACGCGCGCCATCGGCGCCACCGAACCGCTGCGCCGCAAGGCCGCCGTGGCGCTCGCGCCCGAGCCGCCCGCGCCCATTCCGTTTCAGCACCAGCTCGACGAGCAGCGCGTGCTGCGCGAGTCGCTGTCCGACGAGTTCGACGTGACCACGCTGCTCGATGTCGACGACGCCATGAGCTTTCGCCGCCCCGGCATCGGCACCGACATCACGGCGCGGCTGCGCAAGGGCGACTGGGCGATCCAGGGGCAGGTCGACCTGCACGGCCTGCGCAGCGACGAGGCGCGCGAGGCGCTCGGCGGCTTCATCCGCAACGCCCACAAGCAGGGGCTGCGCTGCGTGCGCGTGGTGCACGGCAAGGGCCTGGGCTCGCCCGGCAAGCAGCCGGTGCTCAAGACCAAGACGCAGCGCTGGCTGATCCAGAAGAACGAGGTGATCGCCTTCGTGCAGGCCAAGCCGGCCGAAGGCGGGGCCGGGGCGCTGGTGGTGCTGCTGGCGCCCGTGCGGCGCTGACAGGGCACCGCACGGTGCCCTGCCCTTCTTACTTGCTCAGGTCGACCTTGTAGACCGAGCGGCCCTTGCCGTTGCCGTCATCCGCGGTCAGCAGCGAGATGTTCGTCAACCCCGCGTCCGTGGCCGCGCTCAATTGCCCCTGGCCCGACGTGATCGTCACGTTGCCCGCGGTCGTCACCTTGGTGAAGCGCCAGCTGCGCGCCGCGCCGTCGGCCGCGCGCGTGATCGTCTTCTTCGCCTTGATGTACGCGATCAGCACGTCGCGGTTCGCATCGGGCGAGGCGTAGATCGTCGCGCGCCCGTCCAGCGCCGGAATGAAGCTCGCACCGCTGGTCGCGCGGTAGTTGTTCGTCGCAATGACGAACTCCTTCGCCGGGTCGATGGGCGCGCCCAGGTACATGAGGTTCTTGATGCGGCTGCCCACGGCCTGCGTCACGTCGATCTCGTACTGCATGTCGGGCGTGGTGAACATGTCGAAGTTGTAGCCCGGGAAGGGGCTGATCAGCGACTGGTCGGTCGTGAGCGCCGGGTCGATCTTGTTGAAGCGCTTGGCCGCGGCCTCGAGCCAGCCCTTGATCTCGGCGCCCGTCACCTTCACCGCGTACACCGTGTTCGGGTACAGGTACAGGTCGGCGGCGCTGAAGATCGCGAGGTTGCCTACGGCCACGTCGGTGTAGTCGCGTCCGCCCTCGAAGCCCGACTTGAAGGGCGCGCTCACCGACAGCACCGGCAGGCCCGCGTACTGCGGCAGGTTGGCCTGAAGGTAGGTCTTCACGTAGTCGGCCTGGGCCTGGTTCACGATCTGGATCGCGCCCGGGTCGCCCACGTCGGCAAAGAAGGTGTTCATGCGGAAGTCGGTGGTGCCGATCGGCGTCTTCACGTAGTCGATCGCGGCCTGGTGCTGGGTGTCGACCATCGGTGCCACGCTCGGGTCGGCATCGACATACACGCCCTTGCCGATCTGGGTCGAACGCGCCTCGACCAGCGTCTTGCTCTTGTCCACGCCCCAGGCCTTGCCGTCCCACACGAGCTCGAGCTTCACGAGGCCCAGTGCCTTGCCCCACGAACTGGGCATCACGGCCGGCACGCCGTTGACGGTGCCGGCGGCGTTGTCCACGCCGGGCTGCGTGTAGCCGGGCTTGGCGCCGCGGTCGGGGAACAGGCCGTGCTGGTGGCCCATCATCAGCACGTCGATGCCGGGCACCTTCGACAGGTACAGGCCCGGGCTTTCCATGGTCGGCGAGTACGGCGAGGCGTCGAGGCCGCCGTGCTGCAGCGCCACGACGATGTCGGCGCCCTTCTCGCGCAGCTCGGGCACGTAGCGCTTGGCCGCTTCGACCGCGCCTTCGGTGCGCAGCTTGCCTTCGAGAAAGCGCTTGTCCCAGTTCATGATGCCGGGCGTGGTGAAGCCGATCACGCCGACCTTCACCGGCACCGTCACGCTCTTGCCATCCGGCGCGGTGGCGGTGAACTGCTTCGTGACGATGGTGTAGGGCGCCACGAGCGGCTTGCCGCTCTTGAGGCTGTGCACGTTGGCCACCACCATCGGGAAGCTCGGGCCCGCGCACTTCTTGCTGCCGTCCACGCCCTCGACATCGAGGCCGCCGCCGAGCACCTGGTTGAGGAAGTCCAGGCCGTAGTTGAACTCGTGGTTGCCCAGCGTGCCGGCGTCGTAGCCGGTGGCGTTCATCACCTTGTACATCGACAGCGGCTGCGTGCACGGGATGCGGTTGACCAGCGCTTCGTAGTCGGCCAGCGCGGTGCCCTGGATGGTGTCGCCGTTGTCGAACAGCATCGTGTTCGCGAACTCCTTGCGCGCGGCGTTGATGAGCGTGGCGGTGCGCTCGTAGCCGTACGACTTGTCTTCGGCGAGCTTGAAGTAGTCGTAGCTGCGCACGTTGAAGTGCAGGTCGGTCGTTTCGAGCAGCGCGACCGTGGTGCGCGTGCCGGCGGCCACGGGGGCCGGAGTCGGTGCGGGTGCCGGGGGCGGAACGATCGGGGGAAACGTGGTGCCGCCTCCGTTGCCACCGCCACAGGCGGTGAGCACGGCGGCCAGGACGGCGGCACAGGTGGACATGGGGGCGAGGCGCGCCAGCGACGCGGCCACTGCGTTGTTCATCGAGAGGTCTCCCTGCGGATATGAGGAAGGACCAGTCTCCGAAAGCCGGGTGACAGACCGGTGAATCCAGGCCTGCCGTGCAGCGCCGTTGCGACAGCAGTTACGCCAGGTGGTTCTTTAGTGGTACCGCCGCGTCCGCCACCGCTTCGGGCGCGGGGCTGCGGCCCGCTTCGAGCAGCTTGCGGCTCATCATGTGATCGACCGGCGCGTTCACCGATTCGACGCACACGAGCTGGCCGTCGACGTAGTGGAACAGCGAGAACGCCTCGGGCTTCGGCCCCGCGCGGCGCACGCTCACCAGGCCCGGCGTGCCTTCGGCCGGCATGAGGCCCGCCATCTGCAAGCGCAGGCCGCCCTGGTCGGACCAGAACCACGCGACCGCGTCGTGATCGCGCGCGGCGCCGGTCAGCGTGGCCACCGCCGTGCGCGCCTGGTCGTTCGCGTTCTGCACCGATTCGAGCCGCAGCGCGCGGCCCGCGCGGCGGTCGGGGAAGCGCGTGCAATCGCCCACCGCGAGCACGTCGGCCGCGCTGGTCTGCATGTGGCCGTCGACCACGATGCCGTCGGCGCACTCGAGGCCCGCGGCCTGCGCGAGCGCGGTCTCGGGCACCGCGCCGATGCCCAGCAGCAGCAGGTCGATCGGCTGCTTCACGCCGTTGACTTCGACCGATACGAGCCGGTCGCCCACGACTTCGAAGGCGCCGGTCTGCGCGCCCAGCACGATGTCGATGCCGGCCGCGCGGTGCGTGGCCAGCACATGCGCCGACAGCTCGGGCGACACGGCGCGGCCCAAGAGGCGCGGCGCGCATTCGATCACCTGCACGCGCTTGCCCAGCGCCTGCGCGGTGGCCGCCACTTCGAGGCCGATGAAGCCGCCGCCCAGCACCGTGACCTGCTGCGCCTCCGCCAGCCGCGTGCGCAGACGATGCGCTTCGTCAGCGGCGCGCAGGCTCGCCACGTTCTCCAGGCCGGCCTGCAGGCCAGGCATCTGGCGTGCGCGCGTGCCGGTGGCCAGCACCAGGCGCTCCCACGGCAGCACCGCACCCGAGCGCAGCGTGACGGTGTGCGCCTCGCGGTCGATGGCCACGGCCGCGTCGCCCAGGTGCAGCGTGATGCCCGCTTCGCGGTACCAGTCGGCGGCCTTGTGCGGCTGCGTGGTTTCTTCGGCGCTCTTGAGGAAGGCCTTCGACAGCGGCGGGCGGTGATAGGGCTCGCAGGCCTCTTCGCAGACCAGGTGCACGCGCGCGCCCTGCCCGGCTTCCGCCAGGCCCGCGCAGAGCTGGGCCGCGGCGTGGCCGCCGCCGATGATGACGATGGAATTCATGGAGAACAGTCTTTCGGGAATCGTTGTCTGGTCACTCGCCGCGGTTGCGCATCCAGTCGGCGGTCTTGAAGAAGGAGTCTCTGAGGCGTGCGCGCAGGTCTTCAGGCACACCGGTCTCGCCCATCGCCTGGTCCATGCAGGCCAGCCACTGGTCGCGTTCCTTGATGCCGATGCTGTGGCCGCCGATGGCCTGCGGCAGATGCCGCGCGCGCAGCATGGGGTGGCCGAAGCGGTCGGTGTAGTGGGCGGGCCCGCCGAGCCAGCCGCAGAGGAACCAGAACAGGCGCTGGCGCGCGTTGTCCAGGTCGGTGCCGTGCACGGCGCGCAGTTGCGCGTAGGCCGGCTCGAGGTCCATCAGGTCGTAGAAGCGCTCGACCAGCGCCTCCACCTTGGGCTCGCCGCCGATCCACTCGAAGGGCGTGCCGGCGGGCGGTTTGTCTTGAATCTGCATGAAAGCGAGTATCCCTTCGGGGGCACTCTAGAGTTGGATCAGATCGGGAATGCCCACATCGGTGCTCACGTCGGCCGCGTAGTCCACACCGTCGACGGAGAAGCCGAACAGGCGCAGGAACTCGGTCTTGTAGCCCGCGAAATCGGTCAGCTCATTGAGGTTGGCGTCGGTGACCTGCGGCCAGAGTTCCTGCACGCGCGCCTGCACCTGCGGCGCCAGTTCCTTGTAGTCGGCGCGCAGGCGGCCTTCGTCGTCCAGGTGCGGCGTGGCGCCGTACAGGCTGTCCGCGTACAGGCCGTGCACCTGCTCGATGCAGCCTTCATGCGTGCCTTCGGCCTTCATCACCTTGAACAGCAGCGACAGGTACAGCGGCATCATCGGGATGGCCGAGCTGGCCTGCGTGACCACCGCCTTCAGCACCGACACGCGCGCGTCGCCGCCCTTGGCGGCCAGTTGCGCGCGGATGTCCAGCACCTTCTCGTCCAGATCCTTCTTGGCGGCGCCGATGGAGCCGTTCCAGTAGATGTCGTGCGTGATCTGCTCGCCCAGGTAGGTGAAGGCCGTGGTCTTGGCGCCGTCGGCCAGCACGCCGGCCTGCTGCAGCGCGTCGATCCACATCTGCCAGTCTTCGCCGCCCATGACGGCGACGGTGTTGTCGATCTCTTCCTGCGTGGCGGGCTCGAGCACCGATTCCTTCACGGTCCCGCTGTCGGTGTCCAGGCCGCGCAGCGTCACGGCCTTGCCGATGGGCTTGAGCACGGAGTTGAAGACCTGGCCGGTCTTGGGGTGCGTGCGGCGCGGCGCGGCCAGGCTGTAGACCACGAGGTCGACCTGGCCGAGGTCGGCGCGGATGGTCTCGATGGCCTGCTGCTTCACCGCGTCCGAAAAGCCGTCGCCGTTGATCGTCTTGGCGTAGCGCCCTTCGGCCGTGGCGGCGCGGTGGAAGGCGGCGGTGTTGTACCAGCCGGGCGAGCCGGGCTTGGTCGCGCTGCCCGCGCGTTCGAAGCACACGCCCAGCGTGTCGGCGCCGCTGCCGAAGGCCGCGGTGATGCGCGCGGCCAGGCCGTAGCCGGTAGACGCGCCGATCACCAGCACGCGCTTGGGGCCGCCCGCGATGGGGGGCCTGGCTTTGACGTACGCGATCTGTTGCCGGACATTGGCTTCGCAGCCCACGGGGTGGGTGGTGACGCAGATGAAGCCGCGCACGCGGGGTTGGATGATCATGAAAAGCTCGCTCGGTAAGACATTCGGGGGACGGCGGCGGGGCACGTCGCGGCGTCGCGAATTTAACCCAGCCGGCAACAGGCCGATTCATCAGCCCCATATGCATATGTCGATTGACGATTTAATAATCTTGGGTTTTATTGATATGGTTCCGGCCTGAATTTCACTCTGGAGAGAGGACGATCCCCACCATGCGCCACACCCTGCTTGCCGCGGCCCTTGCCGCTTCCGCCCTGCTGACCGGCGTTGCCGCCCATGCGGACCAGCTCGCCGACATCAAGAAGAAGGGCGAACTCGTGGTCGGCGTGCTCGGCACCGACGAGCCCGCCACCTTCATCGATCCGAAGACGCGCCAGATCGTCGGCTACGAGGTCGACCTGGTGAACGCCATCGCGAAAAAGATCGGCGTGAAGCCGGTGCTCAAGCAGATCGCCGTGGCCGCGCGCATTCCCGAGCTGCAGCAGGGCCACGTGGACCTGGTGGCCGCCGGCCTCACGCACAACAAGGAGCGCGAGGCGCAGATCGACTTCTCGCTCACCACCTTCGTCACCGGCCAGAAGGCCATCGTGAAGAAGACCAGCGGCATCACCGACGTACCGCAGCTCGGCGGCAAGAAGGTGCTGACCATCCGCGGCGGCACGCAGGAACCCAACATCCGCAAGGCCGTGCCCACCGCCGAGGTCGTGACCTTCGACACCAGCCAGCAGGCCTTCCAGGCGCTGCAGCAGGGCAAGGGCGTGGGCTACGTGGACGACGAGGCCGCGCTGCTGCGCAGCTACGCCAAGCTGGGCCCGCAGAAGGCGCAGTACGTGGTGCTCAAGCAGAACCTGAGCACCGAGTCGCTGGCCATCGGCATCAAGAAGGGCGAGAGCGGCCTGAAGACCGTGGTGGACGATACGCTGCGCGAGCTCGAGAAGTCGGGTGAAGCGCAGAAGATCTTCCTCAAGTGGTACGGCCCGAACACGGCGTCGGGCTTCCAGACGCGCGACTTCAAGCTCGAAACCGACAAGATCGACTGAGCCCGCGCGCTCGGCACACCAGGGGCGGGCCGCCATGCGACCCGCCCTTCGCTTTTGAGCGGCACGGCCCGCATGCGTACCATGTGCGCCCCGGCGCCTTTCGCCGTGCCTCCCGTTTCCCATGCCCCTGTTCGACTATTCGCTGCTGCTGACCGGCCAGTACCACGACATGCTGGTCGCGGGCCTGTGGCTGTCGCTGCAGCTGCTCGCGGTCTCGCTCGTCTTCGCGCTGCCGCTGGCGCTGGTGGTGGCGCTGCTGCGGCTCTCGCCGCTGGCGCCGCTGCGCTGGCTCGGTTTTGCGTACGTGGAATCGATCCGCAACATCCCGCTGCTGGCCCACATGCTGTTCTGGTACTTCGGCGCGCCCGAGCTGCTGCCCGAAGGCCTGAAGACCTGGCTCTATGAAGGCCACATCGAGGCCTACAGCGCGATCGTGGCGCTGTCGCTGTACACGGCGGCCTTCATGGCGGAGGACATCCGCAGCGGCATCCGCTCGATCCCGGCCGTGCAGTTCGAGGCCGGCCGCGCGCTGGGCTTCAGCTTCCTGGCCACGATGCGCCGCGTGGTGCTGCCGCAGGCGCTGCGCGTGACCGTGCCGCCGCTGATCTCGCAGACGCTGAGCCTGTGGAAGAACACCTCGATCGCCACGGTGATCGGCGTGGCCGAGCTGATGTACCAGGCCGGGCAGGTGGAAAGCGCGACCTTCCGCAGCTTCGAGTCGTTCGCGTTCGCGAGTGCGGCGTACCTCACGGTTTCGCTCGCCATCACCGGCCTGGCGACCTGGTACCACCACCGCTTCCCGGTGCGGACCATCTGAAGGCGGCGCGCTGATGCTCGAAATCATCCACGACTACTGGGTCTACTTCCTCATCGGCCAGTACCCGAACGGCCCGCTCGGCGGCCTGGTGCTCACGCTGCTGCTGGCCTCGTGCGGGCTGGTGCTCGCGCTGCCGCTGGGCATCGTGCTCGGCCTGGCGCGCGTGAGCCCGTGGCGCTGCGTGCGCTGGCCCGTCACGGCGCTGGTGTTCGTGGTGCGCGGCCTGCCGCTGTTGATGGTGATCTTCTGGGCCTACTTCTTCCTGCCCAGCGTCACGGGCGTGAAGACCGACCAGTTCACCACCATGCTGATCGCGCTCGTGATCTTCGATGCCGCCTACCTCGCCGAGATCGTGCGCGCCGGCATCCAGGGCCTGCCGCGCGGGCAGATGGAAACCGCGCGCGCGCTCGGCCTGAGCTATTTCGGTGCGATGCGCCTCGTGGTGCTGCCGCAGGCGCTGCGCAGCATGCTGCCCTCGCTGGTGAACCAGTTCGTCTCGACCATCAAGGAGACCTCGCTGGGCTACATCATCGGGCTGGCCGAGGTGTCGTTCATTGCCACGCAGATCAACACGCAGGTGTTCACCAAGCCGGCGCAGATCTACCTGATCCTGGGCCTGACCTACTTCATCCTGTGCTTCGGCCTCTCGCGCTTCGCCTACTGGCTGGAGCGCCGGCTCGCGCGCCGCGGCCTGCCCGCCGCGCCCCTCAAGGTGCCCGCATGATCGAACTCGAAAAAGTCAACAAGTGGTACGGCAGCTACCACGCGCTGGTCGATGTGACCGAGACCATCCACAAGGGCGAGGTGGTCGTGGTGTGCGGGCCCTCGGGCTCGGGCAAGTCGACGCTGATCCGCACCTTCAACCGGCTGGAGCCGATCCAGTCGGGCCGCATCACGCTCGACGGGCAGGACATCCACGCGCCCGGCCTGGACGTGAACGCGTTCCGCTCGCGCATCGGCTTCGTGTTCCAGCAGTTCAACCTGTTCCCGCACCTGAGCGTGCTGCAGAACTGCACCATGGCGCCGATGCAGTTGCACGGCCTGTCGCGCAAGGAGGCCGACACGCGCGCGATGGCGCTGCTGGAGCGCGTGGGCCTCGCGAACAAGGCCAATGCGTGGCCCGGCGAGCTGTCGGGTGGCCAGCAGCAGCGCGTGGCCATTGCGCGCGCGCTCGCCATGAAGCCGCCGCTGATGCTGTTCGACGAGCCCACCAGCGCGCTCGACCCCGAGATGGTCGGCGAGGTGCTGCTGGTGATGCGCGACCTCACGCGCGACGGCATGACCATGGTGTGCGTGACGCACGAGATGGGCTTCGCGCGCGAGGTGGCCGACCGCGTGCTCTTCATGGACCAGGGCCAGGTGCTCGAACGCGCCACGCCCGACGATTTCTTCAACCGCCCGCAGCACCCGCGTGCGCAGCAGTTCCTGTCCGACATCCGTTCGCCTTTTTCGAGAGACGCATGACCGACTCCTCCCTCCCCCTCATCGACGTCGCCCCGCTGGTGGCCGGCACGCCCGAACGCGCACGCGTGGCGGCGCAGATCGGCGACGCCTGCCGCGCGCACGGCTTCTTCTATGTCACGGGCCACGGCGTCGACGCCGCGCTGATCCAGCGGCTCGAAGACCTGAGCCACCAGTTCTTCGACTTGCCTGAGGAAACCAAGATGCGATGGCGCATGGCCCTGGGCGGCCGGGCCTGGCGCGGCTTCTTCCCGCGTGGCGGCGAGCTGACCTCGGGCCGCCCCGACTGGAAGGAAGGCCTGTACCTGGGCACCGAGCTGCCCGCCGACCATCCGCTGGTGCAGGCGAAGACGCCGGTGCACGGGCCGAACCTCTTTCCCGACGTGCCAGGTTTTCGCGAGGCCATCCTCGCGTACATGGACGCCGTCACGCAGCTGGGCCACCGGCTCATGGAAGGCATCGCGCTGAGCCTCGGCCTGCCCGCGAACTACTTCGCTGAACGCTACACGGCCGACCCGCTGATCCTGTTCCGCCTCTTCAACTACCCGACACAAGCCGTGCCCGAGGGGCTGGACGTGCAATGGGGCGTGGGCGAGCACACCGACTACGGCCTGCTCACGATCCTGCACCAGGACACCGTGGGCGGCCTCGCGGTGCACACGCCGGGCGGCTGGATCGATGCGCCGCCGGTGCCCGGCGCCTTCGTCTGCAACATCGGCGACATGCTCGACCGCATGACCGGCGGGCTCTACAAGTCGACGCCGCACCGCGTGAAGCGCAACACCTCGGGCCGCGACCGGCTGTCGTTCCCGTTGTTCTTCGATCCGAACTTCGAGGCCCGCGTGCAGCGCATCGAGGGCCTGGCCGGCGCCGACGCGCTCGACGACAGCGCCGAGCGCTGGGACCGCGCCAACGTGCACGCCTTCAGCGGCCGCTACGGCGACTACCTGCTGGCCAAGGTGTCGAAGGTGTTCCCGCAGTTGCGGGACGAGGTGCTCTGAACTGAACTGAACACGGGCCCTGGCTTCGTCAGGGAAACCAGCGCGGCACGTGCGGCATCGCGTCGTGCAGCGAATCGAGCACCTGGAAGGCCTGCGCGACGATCGCCTCGGGCGGGTGCTTGAGGTCGGGCACCACCACCACGCGCATCCCGGCGGCGAGCGCGGCCTTGGCGCCGTTCTCGCTGTCCTCGAAGGCGACGCAGTCCGCAGGGTCCACGCCCAGGCGCTCGGCCGCGAGCCGGTACAGCGCCGGGTCGGGCTTGGCGCGCGCCACCTCGTCGCCGCCCGCGAAGGCCTCGAAGTGGTGAAGCACGTCGAGGCTGCCCAGGCAGGCCGCGATCTGCCCGCGCGTGGACGACGAGGCCACCGCGCAGCGCGTGCCGCGCCCGCGCAAGGCGGCGAGCAGCTCGGCCGCGCCGGGCTTGATGGGAAAGAGCGGCCGGGCGTCGCCGTCGGCGCGCTCCAGCTGCAGCGCGGCGGTCACCTGCGTCGCCGCGTGCTGGTAGGCGGCGGGGCCGCCGAGCAGCGCGGCAAGGATCTGCTTCGATTCGCTCATGGCCAGCCCCACGCATTGCAGGTACTGGGCGTGCGAAAGCTCGACATCGAGCGTGCGGGCCGCGGCGATCCAGGCGGCCATGATGGGGCGCTCCGAATCGATCAGCAGCCCATCCATGTCAAAAATGGCGGCGGTGAACATCGAGGCGAATCCTAAGCGAGCGACGCAGCGGCCATGAAAAAAGGGGCCATCGGCCCCTTCATTCGAGAAACGCTGCCGGTCAGTCCCGCGCCAGCGCCCGGTTCAGCCCCAGCGCCGCCAGCGTGCCAAGCGCGCCCGACAGCAGGTAGATGCTCACGAAGGCCAGGCCGAAGTGCGCCGACAGGCCCAGGGCGACCAGCGGGGCAAAGGCCGCACCGATCAGCCAGGCCAGGTCGGCCGTGAGGGCCGCGCCCACGTAGCGGTACTTGGGCGCGAAGTTGGAGGTCACGGCGCCGGCCGCCTGGCCGTACGACAGGCCCAGCAGTGCAAAGCCCAGCACGATGAAGATGTCCTGGCCGATGCGTCCGCCGTCGAGCAGCGTGGGCGCGAAGCCGCTGAACACGGCGATCATCGCGGCCAGGCCGCCGAGCGTGAAGCGACGGCCGATGCGGTCGGCGATCAGGCCCGAGGCCACGATGCCGATGGCGCCGAACACCGCGCCGACCATCTGCACGATCAGGAACTCGGTGATCGACTGGTCGGAGTACAGCGAAATCCACGACAGCGGGAACACCGTGATCAGGTGGAACAGCGCGTAGCTGGCCAGCGCGGCGAACGCGCCGATCAGCAGGTTGGCGCCCTGCGAGCGGGTCAGCTCGACCACGCTGGTGGGCTGCAGCTCGCGCTCTTCGAGCAGGCGCGCGTACTCGTCGGTGGCCACCAGGCGCAGGCGCGCGAACAGCGCCACGACGTTGATGGCGAAGGCCACGTAGAAGGTGTAGCGCCAGCCCCAGTCGAGGAAGTCGGCCAGCGGCAGGCTGGAATACAGGTACGCGAACAGCGCGCTGGCCAGGAAGAAGCCCAGCGGTGCGCCCAGCTGGCCCAGCATGGCGTACCAGCCGCGCTTGTTCGGCGGTGCGTTCAGCGCCAGCAGCGACGGCAGGCCGTCCCACGAGCCGCCCAGCGCCAGGCCCTGGGCAAAGCGGAAGATCGACAGCAGCACGATGGCCGTGAAGCCGATGCTCGCGTAGCCCGGCAGGAAGGCGATGCCGGCGGTGGAGGTGCCCAGCAGGAACAGCGCGATCGTCAGCTTGGTCTCGCGCCCGAAGCGCCGCTGGATCGCCATCGAGATCACGGTGCCGAAGGGGCGCGCGATGAAGGCGAACGAGAAGATCACGAAGGCCCAGAGCACGCCTTCCAGGCGCTGCTCGAACGGGAAGAACACCGCCGGGAACACCAGCACCGAGGCGATGCCGTAGACGAAGAAGTCGAAATACTCGGAGGCGCGGCCGATGACCACGCCGACCGCGATCTCGCCCGGGGCGATGTGCGAATGGTCGGCGTCTGCGGCGCGGGCGCCGCCTTCGGTCGGGTGCGACACAGGCTGGGCGCCTGGTGGACTGATGCTGGACGTCGTCATCTTGCTAGCTGGCTGGCTGTAATTCGGGTGTCATGCCGGGGCACGACACAGGGGAAATTCTGGACACCCTGTAGCGTCTCACCGAATTGCGTTTACCGCCATAGGACAAAACGTCCAATAGGCGGAATCCCTTGGGCGGCGTAGATTGCAGGGTCATTTTTGCGCGGCCTTCGCACTTTCCTCTCCCGGCATGCACATCCTCAAGACCCTTCGCCGAGCACTTCTGCTGCTTTCCGCCATTTTCCTGGCGGGCTGCAACACGGTGCTGTTGAACCCCTCCGGCGACATCGCCAACCAGCAGGGACGCCTGATCGTCGTCTCCACGGTGCTGATGCTGATCATCATCATTCCGGTGATCGCCCTGACCATCTTCTTTGCCTGGCGCTATCGCCAGTCGAACAAGGAGGCCACCTACAGCCCCGACTGGGACCACTCCACGCAGCTCGAGCTGGCGATCTGGGCCGCGCCGCTCCTGATCATCATCGCGCTGGGCGCGATCACCTGGATCAGCACCCACACGCTGGACCCGTACCGCCCGCTGAGCCGCCTGGACGCGCAGCGCCCGATTCCCGCCGAAACCAAGCCGCTGGTGGTCGAGGTGGTGGCGCTGGACTGGAAGTGGCTCTTCATCTACCCCGAGCAGGGCATCGCCACGGTGAACGAGCTGGCCGCCCCGGTGGACCGCCCGATCAGCTTCAAGATCACGGCCTCGTCGGTCATGAACTCCTTCTTCATCCCCGCGCTGGCCGGCCAGATCTATGCCATGCCGGGCATGGAGACCAAGCTGCACGCGGTGATCAACAAGCCGGGTGAGTTCGACGGCTTCTCCGCCAACTACAGCGGCGCGGGCTTCTCGGGCATGCGCTTCAAGTTCCACGGCCTGAGCCATGACGGCTTCGACCAGTGGGTGGCCAAGGTCAAGACCGGCAAAGAGGGCGAACTGACCCGCGAGCAGTACAAGAAGCTCGAAGTGCCGAGCGAGCGCGAGCCCGTGCGCCACTACGCCGCCGTGGACCCCGCCCTGTACGACGCCATCCTGAACCTGTGCGTCGACCGCAACAAGATGTGCATGAAGGAAATGATGGCCATCGACGCCGACGGCGGCCTCGGCAAGCCCGGCGCCTTCAACGTCGCCACCAAGCAGGCCTGGCAGGCCGACTCCCTCGACACGCCCAAGCGCAAGTACGTCACCGCGATGTGCACCACCGAAGACTAAGATGTTGCAGAACCTAGACCTGACGAAGCTCGTCTTCGGCCGCCTCTCCTGGGAGGCGATTCCCCTTCACGAGCCCATCCTGCTCGTGACCTTCGCGGCCGTGATCCTGGGCGGCCTGGCGCTGCTGGGCGCCGTGACCTACTTCAAGCTGTGGGGCACCTTGTGGCGCGACTGGATCACCAGCATCGACCACAAGAAGATCGGCATCATGTACATCATCCTGGGCCTGGTGATGCTGCTGCGCGGCTTCGCCGACGCACTGATGATGCGGGCCCAGCAGGCCGTCGCCTTCGGCGACAACGCGGGCTTCCTGCCGCCGCACCACTACGACCAGATCTTCACCGCCCACGGCGTGATCATGATCTTCTTCGTGGCGATGCCGCTGGTCACGGGCCTCATGAACTTCGTGGTGCCGCTGCAGATCGGCGCGCGCGACGTGGCCTTCCCGTTCCTGAACAACTTCAGCTTCTGGATGACCACCTTCGGCGCCGGCCTCGTGATGGCGTCGCTGTTCGTGGGCGAGTTCGCCAAGACCGGCTGGCTGGCGTACCCGCCGCTGTCGGGCATCCTGTTCAGTCCTGACGTGGGGGTCGATTACTACATCTGGTCCTTGCAGATCGCGGGGGTCGGAACACTGCTCTCGGGCGTGAACCTGCTGGCCACCATCGTGAAGATGCGCGCGCCCGGCATGACCATGATGAAGATGCCCGTCTTCACCTGGACCGCCCTGTGCACCAACGTGCTGATCGTGGCCGCCTTCCCGGTGCTCACGGCCGTGCTGGCCCTGCTGTCGCTCGACCGTTACGTCGGCACCAACTTCTTCACGAACGACATGGGCGGCAACGCCATGATGTACGTGAACCTGATCTGGATCTGGGGCCACCCCGAGGTGTACATCCTGATCCTGCCGGCCTTCGGCATCTTCTCGGAAGTGGTCTCCACCTTCTCGGGCAAGCGCCTGTTCGGCTACGCCTCGATGGTGTACGCCACGGTCGTGATCACGATCCTGTCGTACCTCGTGTGGCTGCACCACTTCTTCACCATGGGCTCCGGCGCCAGCGTGAACTCGTTCTTCGGCATCACGACGATGATCATCTCGATCCCCACGGGGGCGAAGATCTTCAACTGGCTGTTCACCATGTACCGCGGCCGCATCCGTTTCGAGCTGCCCATGATGTGGACCATCGGCTTCATGATCACCTTCGTGATCGGCGGCATGACCGGCGTGCTGCTGGCCGTGCCCCCGGCCGACTTCGTGCTGCACAACAGCCTGTTCCTGATTGCCCACTTCCACAACGTGATCATCGGCGGCGTGCTGTTCGGCATGCTGGCGGGCATCACCTACTGGTTCCCGAAGGCCTTCGGCTACAAGCTCGATCCGTTCTGGGGCAAGTGCTCGTTCTGGTTCTGGATCGTCGGCTTCTGGATGGCCTTCATGCCGCTGTACATCCTGGGCCTGATGGGCGTCACCCGCCGCATGAGCCATTTCCAGGACATGTCGCTGCAGATCTGGTTCCAGGTCGCCGCCGTCGGCGCCGTGCTGATCGCCCTGGGCATCGCCTCGTTCCTGATCCAGCTGGTGGTGAGCTTCATCCGCCGCGAGTCGCTGCGCGACACCACGGGCGACCCGTGGAACGGCCGCACGCTGGAGTGGTCGACCTCGTCGCCGCCGCCGGCCTACAACTTCGCGTTCACGCCGCGCGTGCATGACAACGACGCCTGGACCGACATGAAGGCCCGCGGCTACCAGCGTCCGCTGGACGGTTTCAGCCCCGTGCACATGCCCAAGAACACGGCCGCCGGCTTCATCATCGCGGCGCTGAGCGCGGTGTGCGGCTTTGCCCTGATCTGGCAGATGTGGCTCGTGGCCGGCATCGGCTTCGTGGCCATGATGGTCGCGATCATCGCCCACACCTTCAACTACAAGCGCGACTACTACATCCCCGCGGAAGAAGTCGTTCGCACCGAAGAAGCACGCACACGCCTGCTGGCCACCGCCCATGTCTGATACCACCGCCCTCCCCTCCCGGAACGCGAACGCACCGGCGTTCGACCTGTTCCACGTCCGCAACGAGGACCACCACCCCGAGAACGGCACGCTGCTGGGCTTCTGGCTCTACCTGATGAGCGACTGCCTCATCTTCGCCTGCCTGTTCGCGGTGTACGGCGTGCTGGGCCGCAACTACGCGGCCGGCCCCTCGGGCGCCGACCTGTTCGACCTGCCGCTGGTGGCGATGAACACCTCGCTGCTGCTGCTGTCGTCGATCACCTACGGCTTCGCGATGCTCGAGATGCAGCGCAAGCGCATGGGCGGCGTGCTGCTGTGGCTGGGCATCACGGGCCTCCTGGGCCTGGGCTTCATCGGCCTGGAGCTGTACGAGTTCGCGCACCTGCTGCACGAAGGCGCCGGCCCGCAGCGCAGCGCCTTCCTGTCGTCGTTCTTCGCGCTGGTGGGCACGCACGGCCTGCACGTGAGCTTCGGCATCATCTGGCTGGTCGTGCTGATGGTCCAGCTGCCCAAGCACGGCTTCACCGCCGCCAACCGCCGCCGCCTGATGTGCCTGTCGATGTTCTGGCACTTCCTGGACGTCGTGTGGATCGGCGTCTTCACCTTTGTCTACCTCATGGGATCGATGGCATGAGCGCCCCCGCACACACCGCCACCGCCGCACACGGCCACGGCGCACACGACAGCCACGGTCACGGCGACCACCACGACGACGGCCCCGTCAGCCACAGCACCTTCAAGGGCTACATGACCGGCTTCGTGCTGGCCGTGATCCTGACCGCGATCCCGTTCTGGCTCGTGATGGGCAAGGTGATCGCCAACCCGAGCACCACCGCCCTCGTCATCCTCGGCTTCGCCGTGGTGCAGATCGTGGTCCACATGGTGTACTTCCTGCACATGGACGCCAAGTCCGAAGGCGGCTGGAACATGCTGGCGCTGATCTTCACGCTGGTGCTCGTGGTCATCACGCTGGCCGGCTCGCTGTGGGTCATGTATCACATGAACACCAACATGATGCCGGCCATGGTCCACGACATGAAGAACATGCCCTGATGGCCCCGGCCACCCGCCCGCGCTCCGTTGTCACGCGTGCGGCGCTGGCGGTCTGCGCCCTCCTGGCCTTTGCCGGCTTTCTTGCGCTCGGCACCTGGCAGGTCGAGCGCAGGGCCTGGAAGCTCGATCTCATCGCCCGCGTCGACCAGCGCGTGCACGCCCCGGCCGCCGACGCGCCGGCGCGATCCGAATGGCCCACGGTCAACGCGGCCAGCGACGAATACCGGCACGTGCGCCTTCGCGGCACGTTCCTCCATGACAAGGAAGCGCTGGTGCAGGCCAGCACCCGGCTCGGTGCCGGCTTCTGGGTGCTGACCCCGCTGCGCACCGCCGACGGCAGCGTCGTGCTCGTCAACCGCGGCTTCGTGCCGCCCGAGGCGCGCGAGCGCGCGGCGCGCACCGCGCCCGAGCCCCAGGGCGACACCACCGTGGCCGGCCTGCTGCGCCTGACGGAACCCAAGGGCGGCTTCCTGCGCACGAACGACCCCGCGGCCGACCGCTGGTTCTCGCGCGACGTGCAGGCCATTGCCGCCGCGCGCGGCCTGACCGACGTGGCGCCCTACTTCGTCGATGCCGAGGCCGGGCCCTCGCCCGCACAGGCCGCGCCCACGTGGCCGGCGGGCGGCCTCACCGTCATCGCCTTCCCCAACAGCCACCTCGTCTACGCCCTCACCTGGTACGGGCTGGCGCTGATGGTGCTCGGCGCCTATGGGTTCGTGTGGCGCGACGACCGGCGCCGACGGGCATCGCAAGACGGTAGCGGCGAAAATGCACCGCATGCCGACGCCGCACGCCCCGACCCCGCCGATGCCCGCCGCGACTGACAAGCTCGTCGCGGTGGCCGGCGAGCTGCACGCCCCGCGCGCGGGCGTCGCGAGCCTGGACAACGCCATCGGCCACCAGAACATGCAGCAGCTGATCCAGCTGCGCTGGTTCGCCGTGGTCGGGCAGGTGGCCACCATCCTCGTGGTGCACTACGGCTTCGGCATCCGCCTGCCGCTGAACCACATGCTGCAGGTGCTCACCTGCCTCGCGCTGTTCAACATGGTGAGCCTGCTGCGCCTGCGCATCCACGGCCGCGTGACCAACGAAGAGCTGTTCGTCGCGCTGCTGGTCGACGTGGCCACGCTCACGGCCCAGCTGTACCTCAGCGGCGGCGCCACCAACCCCTTCGTCTTCCTGTACCTGCTGCAGGTGATCCTGGGCGCGGTGCTGCTCAAGGCCTGGTCGACCTGGACCATCGTGGTCATCACCGGCCTGTGCTTCGCGGGCCTGGCGCTGTTCTCGCGCCCGCTGCCCTTGCCGCTGGACCACGACCGCGGCCTGTGGAGCCCCTACGTGCAGGGCATGCTGGTGTGCTTCGCGCTCAACGCGGCGCTGCTGGTGGTCTTCATCACCCGCATCAGCCGCAACCTGCGCGTGCGCGACGCGCGGCTGGCCGACCTGCGCCAGCGCGCCTCCGAAGAAGAACACATCGTGCGCATGGGCCTGCTGGCCTCGGGCGCGGCGCACGAGCTGGGCACGCCGCTGGCCACGCTGGCCGTGATCCTGGGCGACTGGCGCCGGCTGCCGCACTTCAGCTCCGACCCCGAGCTGCTGCAGGAAGTGGCCGAGATGGAAGTGCAGATCCAGCGCTGCAAGAGCATCGTGAGCGGCATCCTGCTGTCGGCCGGCGAGACGCGCGGCGAATCGTCCGAAGAGACCACCGTGCGCACCTTCCTGGACGACCTGGTCGAAGAATGGCGCACCACGCGCCCGGTCGAGGAGTTCGACTACGAGAACCTGTTCGGGCAAGACCTGCCGATGGTTTCCGATTCGGCCATCAAGCAGATGGTGTGCAATGTGCTCGACAACGCGCTCGAGGCCTCGCCGCACTGGCTGCGCCTGGAAGCCACGCACGACGCCGACGCGCTCACCATCACCGTCACCGACGCGGGCCCCGGCTTCATGCCGGCCATCCTCGCGGAGTTCGGCAAGCCCTACCAGTCGAGCAAGGGCCGGCCCGGCGGCGGGCTGGGCCTGTTCCTGGTGGTGAACGTGGCGCGCACCCTGGGCGGACGCGTCGCCGTGCGCAACCGCCCCGAGGGCGGCGCCATCGTGACCATCACGCTGCCGCTGGCGGCCATCGTGCTCGAAGAGGACGAAGACGACGCCGCCACCGCCCTCGCGGACACCGCCGCCCCCAAGGCCCCCACCAGCCCATGACACCCACCCCCGACACCGCCGAAGTCCGCCAGCTGCTCATCGTCGAGGACGACGAGGCCTTCGCGCGCACGCTCGCGCGCTCGTTCGAGCGGCGCGGCTACGTCGTGCTGCATGCGCGCAACCTCGAGGAGGTGGAAGCGCTGCTCGAAGAAGGCGACGGCCCCTCGCCCGGCTACGCGGTGGTCGACCTGAAGCTCAACGGCGAGGCCTCGGGCCTGGCCTGCGTGCAGATGCTGCACCGGCACGACGCCGAAATGCTGATCGTGGTGCTCACCGGCTTCGCGAGCATCGCCACCGCCGTCGAGGCCATCAAGCTCGGCGCCTGCCACTACCTGGCCAAGCCCTCGAACACCGACGACATCGAGGCCGCCTTCGGCCGCGCCGCCGGCACCACCGAGGTCGAACTGACCAACCGCTCCACCTCGATCAAGACGCTGGAGTGGGAGCGCATCCACGAAATGCTGGCCGAGACCGGCTTCAACATCTCGGAAACCGCGCGCCGGCTCGGCATGCATCGGCGCACATTGGCACGCAAACTCGGCAAACAGCAGGTCAAGTAACATGATCTGCCGGTTTCGCGAATTCTTGCGGAACCAACACCGATCCCGGAGGCTCTGTTCCTGATGACGAATAGCCCGCCGCTGCAGCTGCAGCCCGCCCGCTCCACCGATCTGCAGAAAAAGCAGGCTTCCGCCGCGCGCGACCAGACCGCGATGGAAGAGCTCTTCAACGCGCTGAGCCACGGCCTGGGCCTGCTGCTGGCGATCGCCTCGCTGCCGATCCTGGTCTACAGCGCCGCCCAGAAGGGCCAGGCCGCGGCCGTGGTGGGCGCCTCGCTCTTCGCGGGCACGGCCATCGTGCTGTACCTGATCTCCACGCTATACCACGCGCTGCCCATCGGCCGCGCCAAGGCCTGGTTCAACCGGCTCGACCACGCGGCCATCTACCTGTTCATTGCGGGCAGCTACATGCCCTTCCTGTTCGGCGTGCTGCGCGGGCCCTGGGGCTGGACGCTGTTCGGCGCCATCACCGCCGCGGCTGTCCTGGGCGTGGGCGCCAAGCTGTTCAACCGCCTGCAGCACCCGCTGTGGTCCACTGGCCTGTACGTGGCGATGGGCTGGATGGCGCTGATGGCGGCGGTGCCACTGTACGAGCGCATGTCATCGGCGGGGCTGGCCTGGCTGGTGGCCGGCGGATTGTTCTACACGGCCGGGGCCGTGGTGTTCCTGTTCGACAACAAGGTGCGCTACGCGCATTCGGTGTGGCACCTCTTCGTGCTCGCGGGCAGCACCTGCCACTTCTTCGCCGTGCTCTGGCACGCGCACGGCTGATCGCCCTTCATCAATAGTGGGGCGGGAGTTCGTCGCGCAGGTTGCGCGCGCCCCCGTCCTGCCCTGCGTTCTGGCTTTGCAGCCTGAGTTGCGCGACCTGCAGGATCAGGCTGTCGATCTGCTGCTGTTGCCGGTAGATCGTCATGTTCAGTTGCTCGAGCAGGTCTTCGGCGTAGCTCGACTTGATCTCGAGGTCGTTCAGGCGCTCTGTCACGTCGTTCGGTGAATGTTCCATGCCGCTATTGGACAGGAAGATCCACCGCTTCTTGTTGACACAGCGACCCGATCAGCGCCGGACCTTCGCCTCGAGCAGGTCGTCCATGCCGATGCGCCGGGCGAAGTCGATGCGCACGCGCTCCGACACCTCGAAGACCTCGGCTGCACCGTCGCCCACGAAGTCGATCAGCGAACGCATCGGCCGCGTGCCGGCCGGCAGGCCCACGATGCGCACGATGTCGTCGGCCACGGCC
Organism: Variovorax sp. GW822-FHT04A09; assembly: GCF_058801005.1. NCBI lineage: Bacteria > Pseudomonadati > Pseudomonadota > Betaproteobacteria > Burkholderiales > Comamonadaceae > Variovorax > Variovorax sp. GW822-FHT04A09. The sequence goes on from NZ_JBXAMV010000003.1 coordinate 532,202, forward strand.
TGCGGATCGGCGTGCTCGGGCGTGAGGGCGGACAGGCGCTCGCCGATGCGGTCCATCACGCCGTCGTAGCGGCCGTAGGCGGCGGCAATGGCCGCATCGGAGGGCTTGCCCGCGCTCGGAAAATGATCGGTGCCCCGGGTGAACGCGCCCGGCACGACGATCGAGGTCTCGATGCCGAAGCGCGCGATCTCGTAGGCCAGCGTCACCGCCAGCGAATCCATGGCCGCCTTGGCCGCGCCGTACGGGCCCATGAACGGCGGAAAGCCGCCCTTGGTGGTCGTGCTGCTGATCCACAGCATCAGCCCCGACTCCTGCTGGCGCAGGTACGGCAGCACCGCGCGGTTCACGCGCTGGGCACCGAGCACGTTGGTGTCGAACACCCGGGTGATGTCTTCCGGCGTGAAGGCCTCGGTCGGTCCGACCACGAGATGGCCCGCGTTCTGCATCACCACATCGAGGCGGCCCTGCGCCTGGACGATGGTCGCCGCGGCGGCATCGGCGGAGGCCTGCGACAGCACATCGAGTTCGAGCGGATGCAGCTGAAGCCCCTGGGCCGCGGCCAGCGCGCGCAGCTCGGCAGCGCGCGCCTTGTTGCGGCCCGCGATGTCGCGCATGGAGGCATAGACGATGTGGCCCGCTTCGGCGAGCGCCTGCGCGCTGAGCTTGCCGATGCCGGAGCCGGCGCCAGTGACGAGGATGACGGATTGCATGATGAAACCCCTTGAATGAAGGTGAGAGGGAAGAAAGGAAAGTCCGGTGGTCAGTGCACGCGGCGCTGCAGCAGGTGGGCCACCCACGCCGCCATCGACCCGAGTGCCGCCGCGCCGGCCAGCGTGGCGAACAGCGACAGCGAAGGGGGCTGGTGGACCGCGAAGAACGCGATCAGCCCGAGGAAGTAGCACAGCAGGTTGTTCAGTCGCGGCACGCTGCGCATCGACACCACGAGGAGCGCCACGAACAGCACCACCACCGGCAGCGCCGCGGCGCCCGCGATCGGGGCCAGCGCGGCGATGGCCAGGGCCGCGCCCTTGCCGATCAGCAGGCCCAGGCTCACGCAGACGAGGTTGAACACGCCGTCGCGTGCGGTGACGCCGCGGGTGTAGAACGCCACCCAGCCGACGAACATCGCCCACACGGGCAGTTCGAGCACGAGCGCCATCGCCGAGGCGGCGGCGGCCACCACGGCCGCGGCGGCCGTGAACGCCGTGTAGGCGAGGCTGAAGAAGCGCGGGGTGGCCGCGTGAGGTGAAGGCGAGTGCATGGTGCGTGCTCCGTGGAAATCGTGGTGAACCACTCAGGCCACGCCGCCGTTGGCCCGCAGCACCTGCCCGTTGACCCATCCCGCGTCCGACCCCGCCAGGAACGACACCACCGAGGCGATGTCTTCCGGCTGGCCCAGGCGCTGCAGCGGCGGCATCTGGGCGAAGGCCTGGATCTGTTCGTCGGTCTTGCCGTCCAGGAACAGCGAAGTCGCAACCGGCCCTGGCGCGACGGCGTTCACCGTGATACGTCGGCCGCGCAACTCCTTGGCGAAGACGTGCGTGAAGGCCTCGACCGCCGCCTTGGTGGCGTTGTAGATCGCGTAGCCCGGCATGTGCAGCGCGAGCGTGGTGCTCGAGAAGTTGACGATGCGTCCGCCCTCGGCGAGCCGGGTCGCGGCCTCGCGCAGGGTGTTGAAGGTGCCGCGCACGTTGATGTCGAAGGTCTGGTCGTAGAGCACGTCGCTGTGCGCGGCCAGCGGCGCGGTCTGGAGCACGCCGGCGTTGTTGACCAGCACGTCGACCGGGCCGAGCTGCGCTTCGACGGTGTCGAACATCGCGCGCACCGCTTCAGCGTTCGCCACGTCGGCCTGCACCGCGAGGGCACGGGCGCCGGTGGCCTTCAGTTCAGCGACCAGCGCTTCGGCCGGCGCGGCGCCCGCGGCGTAGTTGACGGCGACAGCGAAACCGTCGGCGGCGAGCCGGCGGGCGATGGCGGCGCCGATGCCGCGCGAGGCGCCGGTGACGAGGGCGACGCGGGTGGGCAGCGAAGCAGAAGTGGCGGTGGTGTTCATGGCGCGATTCCTTGGGGTGGTGAGTGGATGAAGCGAATGGTCGGCCATTCCATCCAAAAGATAATCAGCGCCAAATCGTCAATAAAATTCCATTTACTTAAACAATAGGCACAAAAGGCGACCCCATGGACCGCTTCCAGGAAATGCAGGCCTTCGTGCGCATCGCCGAGCGCCAGAGCTTCACGCAGGCCTCGGACGACCTGCAGATTCCGCGCGCCACCCTCACCACGCTGATCCAGCGGCTCGAATCGCGCCTGGGCGCCCGGCTGCTCGAGCGCACCACGCGCACCGTGCGCCTCACGCAGGACGGCGAGGCCCACTACCAGCGCTGCGTGCGGCTGCTGGCGGACGTGGAGGAAGCCGAAGGCGCCTTCACCCACGCCGCGCCCCAGGGCCTGCTGCGCGTGAACCTGCAGGGCACGCTGGCGCGGCACTTCGTGGTGCCGGCGCTGCCCGCCTTCCTCGCCCGCCATCCGGGCCTGCAGCTGCACATCGGCGAGGACGACCGGCTGGTCGACCTGGTGCGCGAAGGCGTCGACTGCGTGCTGCGCGCCGGCCCGCTGCAGGACTCGTCGCTGGTCGCGCAGCGCGTGGCGCTGCTGCCGCAGGTGACGGTGGCGAGCCCCGGCTACCTCACGGCACACGGCGAGCCCGCCGACCTCGCGGCGCTGGCCTCGCACCGCGCAGTGCACTACGTGTCGAGCAGCACGGGCAAGGCGCTGCCGCTCGAGTTCACGGTCGACGGCCAGGTCCGGCCCGTGCAGCTGGCCGCCACCGTCTCGGTGACCGGCGCCGACCTTTACACGGGCGCCGCCGTCGTGGGCCTCGGGCTGGTGCAGGTGCCGCGCTACCGCGTGGCGGCCGAGCTGGCCGATGGGCGCCTGCAGGCGGTGCTGCCGGGCTTTGCGCCGCCGCCGATGCCGGTCTCGGTGCTGTATCCGCAGAACCGGCAGTTGTCGTCGCGGGTACGGGTGTTCACGCAGTGGTTGCGCGGTCTCTTCGCAGAAGACACCGCGCAGGGCTGAGCACGACTCAAGGCGCCTTGTACGACTTGGTGCTGTACAGCTCGACCGGCAGCTTCTGCAGCAGCGACAGGCCCGAGCCGACGTCCTTCGGCTTGGACTCGATGTAGTTGAAGAACACGTCGGCATCGAGCACGCCGATGTCCAGGCGCCGCGCCGCGGGCACGGCGGCCAGCGTCTTGTAGCCGTCGCCGCCGCTGGCGTTGAAGCTCAGCACGAACAGCTTGTAGGTTTTGTCCAGGTCGAGCGGGCCCCACACGCCGGTGCCGGGCGCGCGCACCTCGATGTTGCTGGCGCGCTGGCCGTTGGCCTGCGTGGCGTCGACGTCGAAGCGCAGGCCGCCGGTGTACGGATACGGACCGGTGGAACCGCCCGGGCCGTACACGGCCTGCAGGCCGTCTTCGAGCATGCCCTTGACCTCGCGGCCGGTGACGTCGAGGCGGAACAGCATGTTGCCGAAGGGCAGCACCTGGATCACGCTCGCCGCCGTGACGTTGCCCGGCACCAGCGGAATGCGCGCGCCGCCGCCGCTTTGCAGCGAGATGTCGGCGCCGCCGTACTTGCTGTGGCCGATCTCCAGGTAGGCCTGTGCCGCCATCTGCTGGATGTCGCCGCCGCGCAGGCTCACGCTGCCCAGCGCGTTGCACGAGACGCTGGAGCGCGAGTAGTCGACGGTGCCCGTGCCGCCGGGCACGCGGCGCGAGCACAGCTCTTCGGTCACGGTGGCCACCAGCGTGGTGTTGAACACCGCCACCTTGTCCTTGAAGGGCTGCAGCACGGCGGTGGCCGTGGGGTCGGGCGCGGTCACGCGCAGGAAGCCGCTGGCCGCCACATCGGCCAGGACGGCGCTGCGCTGGTTGGCATCGGCGGGCTTGCCGCCGACGCGGAAGTCGTCGCCGATCAGCACGTGCGGCGTGCCGCTGCAGGCCGTGACGTCGCCCTTCTCGTCGAAGCTCACCTTCAGCTCGCCCACCACCTGGCTGTACTCCCAGGCGTGGACCAGGCAGACCTTCTTGCCGTCCTTGTCGGTCAGGGCCGTGGGGTAGGCGCCGGCCGGCGAGCCCACGCCGTAGCGGGTGAGCGCGTCGGGGCCGATGAGCGTGTGCGAGTCACCGCCCACCACGACGTCGACGCCGCTCAGGCGCGACGCCACCTGCTTGTCGTACTCGTAGCCGATGTGGCTCATGACGACGATCTTGTTCACACCCTGGGCGCGCAACAGGTCGATCTCGCGCTGGGCGGCGACGGTTTCGTCCTCGAAGGTGGTGTCGGGGTCGGGGCTGGACGAGGCCTTGGTCTTGCCCGCGATGGTCAGGCCGACCAGGCCGATCTTCTCGCCACTGCGTTCGAGCACCGTGGAGCGCTTCACGTAGCCGGGTGCCTTCGAGGGGTGCAGCGCCGAGTTGGTGCCGAAGTTCACGTTGGCGCTGAGCACGGGCGTCTGGCACGTGCCCTTGCGCAGCAGGTCGAGAAAGCCCTTCAGGCCGGTGTCGCCCTTGTCGAACTCGTGGTTGCCCAGCGTGAAGGCGTCGAAGCACACGGTGTTCATCAGCGCCGCATCGGCCTCGCCGTCGGCGCCCGCGCGGTTGAAGTACAGGGTGCCGGTGAGCGCGTCGCCGGCGTGCAGCTTCAGCACGTTCGGCGACTGGGCAGCCAGCGCCTGGATCGCCGCGGTGACGCGCGGAAAGCCCGCCGCATTGACCGTGACCGCCACCGGCGCGCCGCCGCCCGTGTTCAGCTGCAGCGTCTTGTCCTTGGCTTCGAGGTTGGAGTGGTGGTCGTCGATGTGCAGGATCGTGAGGTCGATCGCCTTGCCCTGTGGCGCGGGTGCGGGGGCTGGCGCCGGCGGCGGCGCCACGGCGATCGGTGGGAACGCGACACCGCCGCCCCCACCACCGCCGCATGCGGCCATCACGCAGGCTGCAATCACCGTGGCAGCTGCTCCCACGACCCGTCGACTGTTGTTCATCACCATCTCGCACTCCGCTCCTGTTGATCGAGCGGGGATGCTGGCAACGGCGGATGACGTGTCCATGAAAGCACCTCATCGGGTGCGGGGTGAGAGGACTCAGGCGTTCTGGCCGAGTGCTTCAGCGTGGCCTCGCGCGGACGCATCGCCGCGCAGGAATGCAAACACCACCACCGCCGTCAGCACCGTCACCCCGGCCAGCACGCACAGCAGCCTCCCGAACGCGGCGCCATACGCATGCAGCAGCCCCGCGCGGTCCATGCCCGGCAGCAAGGCCAGCGCCTGCGCCAGGTCGCCCGTCGCCACGCGCTGCGCCGCCTGCGACACCGCCACGGACGAAGGCGACGATGACGCCTTCAGCTGCAGCGCCACCAGCGCCGTGAGCCCCGCCCCCACCAGCGCCAGCGCGATGCCCTCCCCCGCGACGCGCACCGTGTTGAAGATGCCCGACGCCATGCCCGCCCGCTCGCGCGGCACCACGCTCACGGCCAGGCCGTCCATCAGCCCCCACGGCAGGCCGATGCCCGCACCGATCAAGAGCAGCGGGCCCACGAGGCCGTGCAAGGGCGTGCCCGGCGCGCAGCGGGCGAGCCACACGAGCCCCGCCGCGCACACCAGCAGCCCCACCGCCGAGATCACGCCCGCAGAGAACCGGTGCGCGAGCCACGCCGCCAGCGTCGGCACGATGAGGATCGGCCCCGACAGCGCGAACATGAAACCGCCCGCCTCCAGCGCGCTGCGTCCTTCGAGCCCGATGAAGCGGATCGGCAGCAGCACCAGCAGCACGACAAAGCCGTAGGCCGGCGCTGCAGCCAGCAGTTGCACGCCGACGAAGCGCGGAAAGCGGAACAGCGACAGGTCGAGCATCGGATGCGCCACGCGCCGCTCGATGGCGATGAAGGCCGCGCCCATCACCAGCGCGCCGGCCAGCGCCGCGAGCACCCACGGACTGCCCCAGCCGCTGTCGGGCGCCTGCAGCACGCCCAGCGTGAGCAGGCTCAGCGCGGCCGTGAAGCTGAGCGTGCCCGGCACGTCCAGCCCCATCGCCTGCGGGTTGCGCGACTCGCGCATGCGCGGCGCGGCCAGGCCCAGCGCGACGAGGCTCACGGCGCCGGGGCTCAGCATCACGGCGTGCCAGCCGACGGTGTCGGCCAGCCAGCCCGAGAGGATCGACCCGCACGATAGCCCCACGCCGAACGAGGTGCCGATGAGGCTGAACGCCCGCAGCCGCGCCGGCCCGTCGAACACCTGCGCCAGCGCCGCCGTGCCCGCCGCGAAGGCCGCCGCCGAGCCCAGCCCCTGCACGGCGCGCGCGAGGTCGAAGGCGACGATGCCGGGCGCCAGCGTCAGCAGCGCGCTGCTCAGCGCCACCACCGCCAGGCCCAGCAGGAAGACGCGCTTGCGCCCGTAGGCATCGGCCAGTGCGCCGGCCGCCATCAGCGTGGCGCCGAAGCTCAGCATGAAGGCGTTGGTGACCCAGTTGAGTTGCACCGGCGTGCCGCCCAGCGCGTCACGGATCGCGGGCAGCACCACGGCCGGGCCGGTGAAGCTCAGCGGCATGCCGAGCGCGGCCAGGCAGACGGCGGCGAGCAGCCAGGCCTTATTGGAATCGGAGGAGGACATCGGGAGGGCTTTCACGCGGGAGAAGGAAAAGGGAAATGCGTGAAGCGAAGATAAAAAGGATTCAATGAAACGAAAATGGGCCCTCAGCTCCTCACACTGCCAACCCCAGGTTGCCAATCAAGCCCATGGACAGCTTCAGCGGACTCGAATCCTTCGTGCGGGCGGCCGACCTGCAGAGCTTTGCGCGGGCGGGCCGCGACCTGGGCATCTCGGCCTCGGCCGTGGGCAAGAACGTCGCACGGCTCGAGACGCAGATGGGCGTGCGCCTGTTCCACCGCACCACGCGGCAGGTGCGGCTCACGGCCGAGGGCGCGATGTTCCATGAGCGCTGCCGCCGCATCCTCGACGAGCTCGGCGATGCGCGCGCCATGCTGCAGGACGCCGTCGCCATGCCGCGCGGCCGCCTGCGCGTGAGCCTGCCGACCATCGGCTACCGCTTTCTGCTGCCGATCCTGCCGGCGTTCAAGGCACGCTTTCCCGAGATCGAACTCGACCTCGACTTCAACGACCGGCTGGTCGACGTGGTGGCCGAGGGTGTCGACGTGGCCATCCGCAGTGGCGAACTGGTCGACTCACAGCTCGTCGCGCGCCGCCTTGGCCCGTTCAGCTTCGTGCTCGCCGCCTCGCCGGCCTACCTGGCGCAACACGGCGTGCCGCAGGTGCCGGCCGACCTCGCCCGTCACAGCTGCCTGCGCTACAAGTTCGTGACCGGCGGAAAGATCGAGGACTGGGACCTGCCCGGCCTGCCGCCCCAGCTGCCGCCGGGCCTGGTCTGCAACAACATGGAAGCCATGCTGGGCGCCGCCGTCGCGGGCCTGGGCATTGCGTACATGCCCGACTTCCTGGCGCGTGATGCACTGCGCCGTGGCGAGCTGCAGCGCGTGCTGGCCGCGCACCTCGTGCGGCAGGGGCAGTTCTCGGCGCTGTGGCCGTCGAGCCGGCAGCTGTCGCCGAAGGTGCGGGCGTTCGTCGACTTCGCGAGTGAACACATGTTCACTGCGACCGCCGACGAGGAAGAGAAAGACAACCGCCCGCCGCACCGCTGAACGGCGGGCGGGGCGGGTGCCTCAGGCCGCGACCGCGAGGGCGGGCGCTTCGACCGGTTGCGGGGCTGGCGCAGCCACCACGGGGGCCGGCTGCGATTGCACCGGCGTGGCCGTGCGGCCCCACAGCGCCGTCAGCGCGTCCAGCGGGAACAGCGTGCGTGCATCTTCCGGCGTCGCCGCGCGCACCGTGGTGCCCGTCACGTCGTCGATGTGGGCCGCGCGCACGGCGTCGGGCCGGTGCGCCGGCACCATGAACGGCGAGTGCGTGGTGTAGAGGATCTGGTGGCCGAAGTCGTTCTCCAGGTGCGCGAGCAGGTCGGCCTGCGAGCGCGCATGCAGGTGCAGCCCGGGCTCGTCGAGCAGCAGCACGACCTCACCGGATGCAACGCCCCGGGTGCCCGCGAAGAACGCGATGTAGAACGAGAAAAACCACTGGAAGCCGCGGCTGCGCTCGTCGAGGTTCACTTCGACTTCGTAGGCGCCGTTCGGGTCCGACACCAGCGTCTCCAGGTGCTGCCCGTCGAGGTTGAAGCGGATCTTGAGCGGGCGGTCCTTCCACAGCCGGCGGATCTCGGCGGTCACGACGGCACCGGCCCGGTTCACCAACTGATTGCGCGTCGCCAGGTCGTTCTTCGCCAGCAGGTCCTGCAGCTGCTGCGGGTCGAGCCCCGCCACCTGGCACAGCTTCTCGAAATTGCGCTCGCCCGCCGTGCGCTCGCCCCAGCCCTTGCGCGTGAGGTACTCGGCGATGTTCTGGCGGCCGGGCAGCGAGGCGTAGTCCTCGACGTAGATGAAGCGCGGCAGTTTCTCCAGCACCCAGGCGCGGGCGCGGGCCAGCGCGGGCTGGTCGTTGTCGATCGTGCGTGCCAGCTCCTCGAGTTCGGTCAGCATCTGCGCCTGCTTGTCGGCGATCTCGGCGCCGGCCGTGGCCAGCGCCTGGCGCAGCGCCTGCAGCGCCAGCAGCGCGCCGGCCGACCACTTGACGAAGTCGGGGCTCGGGATCATGGCGGCGTCGAAGGCGTCGGCTTCCTGCTCGAGCGCGGCCTTCAACTCGTCGGCGACCTTCTCGGCCGCGGCCTTCACGGCGGGCACGATCTTGCGCACCTTGGCCTTGATGTCGCTCACGTCGATCGACAGCGGGCCCAGGCCCTCGAAGCCGGTCGTGCGCGTGGCGCCGTAGCCGCGCCCAGCCGTGACCTGGCGCACGCCGGCCGCGCGCGGCAGGATGGCGGCGAGCGCCAACTGCTCGGAGGCGTCCAGGTCCCAGCGCGTGTGCACCACCGGGGTGTCGTCGGTGCATTCGTCCAGGCGGCGGTGCCGGGGGAAGTCCTTGATGGGGCTGAGTGCCGTGAGCCCGTCGGTCGGGTTCAGGCTGTGCAACGCGCGCAGCAGGTTCGACTTGCCGCTGTCATTTCGGCCGAGGATCGCTGTGATCTGGGAGGAATCGATGGAGCCGCTGTCGTGGATCGAGCGATAGTTGGTGATCTGGAATGACGCCAAGCGCATGCAGGAATTTCTCTTCTGAATTGAATACGGGGCCGGGGAATGTATTGCATCCCCGGCCCCGTCCTGCCGATCGCGGAAGAAAAAAACTGTACGGGCCTGCGCGGCCCTACTCGGCCGCGCGGCGCAGCGTGTCGACCACCGGCCGGCGCAACACATCGCGCAGGCCCCACCACCCCGCTGCCAGCGCGAGCACCGCGCCGGCCAGCGCGCCGGCCACCGGCACGAGCGGCGACGCGGTCCAGGTGAACTCGAACACGTAGCGCGCCAGCCCCCAGCCGATCACCGAGGCCACGATGCTCGCGAGGAAGCCCGCGAGCAGGCCGACGCCCACCAGTTCGGCGCGCTGCACCTGCCGCAGCAGACTGGCGCGTGCGCCCACCGCGCGCATCACGGCGAACTCGCGCGCACGCTCCTCGCGGGTGGCGGTCACGGCCGCGAACAGCACCACCAACCCGGCCGCCAGCGTGAAGCCGAACAGGAACTCGACCGCGCGCACCACCTGGTCGAGCACGCGCTGCACCTGGTTGATGGTGGCGCTCATGTCGACGTTGGTCACGTTGGGAAAGCTGCGCACCAGCGCGTTGTCGAAGCCGCGCGTCTCGGGCGCGCGGAAGGCGCCCATGTAGGTCACGGGCACGTCGGCCAGCGAGGCCACGGTGTACATCACGAAGAAGTTGGCGTGCAGCGAGCCCCAGTCGACCTTGCGCAGCGAGGTGATGCGCGCGTCGTTCTGCATGCCGCCGATGTCGAAGCGCAAGGTGTCGCCCAGCTTCAGGCCCAGCGTCTGGGCCAGGCCTTCTTCCACGCTCACCTCGTTCTTCGCCTCGGGCGTCCAGGCGCCGGCGGTGACGCTGTTGTGCGCGGGCGCCTCGGTGCTGTTGCTCAGGTTGAACTCGCGGTCCACCAGGCGCTTGGCGCGGTCCTCGGTGTAGTCGTCGGGCGTCACGGGCTTGTCGTTGATCGCCACCAGCCGGCCGCGGATCATCGGGTACCAGTCGAACTTGGCGACGCCCGCGTCGCGCAGCGTCTTCTGGAACGCCTCGCTCTGCTCGGGCATCACGTTGATGACGAAGCGGTTGGGCGCGTCGGGCGGCGTGGCCTTGCGCCAGCTCGCCACGAGGTCGGTGCGCAGCAGCACGAGCAGCACCAGCGCCAGCAGGCCCACGGCGAGCGCGCTGACCTGCACCACGGCGTAGGCCGGGCGCGCCGAGATCTGCCGCGTGGCCAGCACCAGCCAGCGCGGCGCGGTGGTCTCGCTGACACTGCGGCGCAGCACCTTCACGGCGAGCCAGCTCAGCAGCGCGAACACGGCCACGGCGCCGGCAAAGCCGCCGACCGCAATGAGGCCCAGCTTGAGGTCGCTGCTGGCCGCCATCAGCAGCGCCGCGAAGCCCGCCACGCCGATGCCGAGCACGGCGAGCGACGCGGGCTTGAGCCCGCCCACGTCGCGCCGGATCACGCGCAGCGGCGGCACGCGCGCCAGCTGCAGCACCGGCGGCAGGCCGAAGGCGAACAGCAGCGTGAGCCCCATGCCCAGGCCGAAGGCCACGGGCCACAGCGTGGCGGCGGGCAAGGCGGTCTCGACCAGCCCGGCCAGCAGCAGCACGAACACGTAGTGGACGGCGAAGCCGATGGCCACGCCGATCGCGCTGGCCACGGTGCCGATCACGGCGAACTCGAAGGCGTAGGCCGCGGCGATGGTGCGCTGGCTCTGGCCCAGCACGCGCAGCATGGCGCAGTCGTCCAGGTGGCTGGCCGCGAAGCCGCGCGCGGCCAGCGCCACGGCCACGGCCGACAGCAGCGCCGCGAGCAGCGCGACCAGGCTCAGGAATTTTTCGGCGCGGTCCAGCGTCTGGCGCATCTCGGGCCGGCCGCCTTCGAAGGAGTCGAGCCGCACGCCGCGCAGCTCGCCCTTCTTGATGGTGGCGTCGGCCCATTCGGTGAAGCGCTTCACGGCGGCATCGTCGCCCGCCACGGCGTAGCGGTAGCCCACGCGGCTGGCCGGCTGCACGAGGCCGGTGCGCGCCACGTCGGCCTGGTTGAGCATCACGCGCGGCGAAAAACTCATGAAGCCCGCGCCCCGGTCGGGCTCCAGCGTGATCACGCGGCCCACGCGCAGGCCGGTGTCGCCCAGCAGCAGCGTGTCGCCGACCTTCAGGCCCAGCGAGTCGAGCAGCGAGGCATCGACCCAGACCTCGCCCGATGCCGGCACGTCGCGCGTCACCGCGCCCGCGCCCTCGGCCGTGGTCGCTGTCTGCAGGTTGCCGCGCAGCGGGTAGCCCGGCGTCACGGCCTTCAGGGCCACGAGCTTGCTGGCGCCGCCCTGGGCGTCCTCGGCCCGCGCCATGGTGGGGAAGCCGAAGGTGCCGGTGCCCGCAAGGCCCAGCGACTTCGCCTGTGCGATGAAAGTTTCGGGCGTCGGGTTGTCGCTCACGACCACCGCATCGCCGCCCAGCAGCTGGCGCGCGTCACGCTGCAGCCCGCCCTGCAATCGGTCGGCGAAGAAGCCGACCGCCGTGAGCGCGGCCACGGCCAGCACCACGGCCACGATCAAGAGGCGCAGCTCGCCGGCGCGCAGGTCGCGCCAGAGCGTGCGCCAGCCAAGGCGAAGGGAAGCGTTCATGGCGCGAACGATAGCCGACGCCTACCGGCACCGGCGGACTCAAGGGTTATTGAATGAAGGGGCCGCCAGGTGTTGCCCGCTGCGCGGACCTGTCGCACGATGCGAAAAAACGAAGGAGCGCGTGTCGATGACGACCCCACCCACCCGGCGGCGCCCCGGCTCAGGGCAACACGACGAGCCCCGGCGCGCCAGCTTCCACGCGGCCGATGACCGCCGCCTGCCCGAAGCCTTCGTTGCGGAAGATCTCCAGCACCGCCTCGACCGCCTCGGGCGCGCAGCTCACGAGCAGGCCGCCCGAGGTCTGCGGATCGGTCATGAGCGCCTGCGCGGTGGCCGGCAGGCCCTCGTGCAGTTGCACGTCGGCGCCGTAGCCCGCCCAGTTGCGGCCCGACGCGCCGGTGACCAGCCCGCCGCCGGCCATGGCGATCACGTTGTCGAGCAGCGGCACGCGCGACCATTCGACCACCGCCGCGAGCCCCGCGCCGCGCGCGAGTTCGAGCGCGTGGCCGGCCAGGCCGAAGCCGGTGACGTCGGTCAGCGCATGCACGCCGTCGAGCGCCGACAGCGCGATGCCGGGCGTGTTGAGCTTGGTCGTGTTCTCGATCAGCTGGCGGTAGCCGGCCTCGGACAGCTGCTGCTTCTTGAGCGCCGCCGACAGCACGCCCACGCCCAGCGGCTTGCCCAGCACCAGCACGTCGCCCGCCTGCGCGTCGGCGTTGCGCCGCACGCGCTTGGGGTGCACCAGCCCCATCGCGACCAGCCCGTAGATCGGCTCGACCGAATCGATGGTGTGGCCGCCCGCAATCGGAATGCCGGCCGCGCGGCACACGTCCTGCCCGCCGCGCACGATCTCGGCGATGACCTCCACCGGCAGCTGGTTGATCGGCATGGCGACCAGCGCCAGCGCCATGATCGGGCGCCCGCCCATCGCGTAGACGTCGCTGATCGCGTTGGTCGCGGCGATGCGGCCGAACTCGTAGGGGTCGTCCACGATGGGCATGAAGAAATCGGTGGTGGCGATCAGCGCCTGCTCGTCGTTGAGCCGGTAGACTGCCGCGTCGTCGGCGGTCTCGATGCCGACCATGAGCTCGGGCGGAATCAGCCCGCCCGCATGGTTCTTGAGGATCTGCGACAGCACGCCCGGCGCGATCTTGCAGCCGCAGCCGCCCCCATGCGAGAAGCTGGTGAGCCGCAGCGGCGCCAACGGATTCAGGAGCTTGGAAGGTGCGGCTTCGATCATGGCGGCAGGTCGGTCGAATGGAACAAGCCGCGATTATCGAAGCCTGCACCGCCGTCTGCCCGAGTGCCCCGACACACCCTTTTCTTTTTCCACTGAACGCGTCATCACACCATGCAAACGAAACAAACCGTGTCCCGGCTCGCCCTCGCGCTGGCCCTGTCCCTCACCGCCGTGGGTGCCTTCGCCCAGGGCGTGCTGCGCGTGTCGGCCATTCCCGACGAGGCGCCCACCGAGCTGCAGCGCAAGTTCACGCCGCTGGGCGACTACCTGAAGAAGGAAACCGGCATGGACGTGCAGTTCACGCCCGTGACCGACTACGCCGCCGTGGTCGAAGGCCTGGCGACCAACAAGATCGACCTGGCCTGGCTGGGCGGCTTCACCTTCGTGCAGGCGCGCATCCGCACCAACGGCGGCGCGGTGCCGATCGTGCAGCGCGCGGAAGACGAGGTGTTCACCAGCAAGTTCATCGTGCCGATCGACAGCCCCGCCAAGACCCTGGCCGACCTGAAGGGCAAGACCTTCGCCTTCGGCGCGCCCTCGTCCACCTCGGGCAGCCTGATGCCGCGCTACTTCCTGCTGCAGGCCGGCATCAATCCCGAGAAGGACTTCAAGACCGTCGCGTTCTCGGGCGCGCACGACGCCACCGTGGCCTTCGTGGCCGCCTCGCGCGCCGAAGCGGGCGTGCTCAACGCCTCGGTGTGGGACAAGCTGGTCGAGGCCAAGAACCCCAACGCCGCCAAGGTGCGCGTGCTGGCCACCACGCCGACCTACTACGACTACAACTGGACCGTGCGCCCGGGCCTGGACGCCGCCGTGACGAAGAAGCTCACCGACGCCTTCCTCAAGCTGGACCCGGCCAACCCCGCGCACAAGGAGATCATGGCGCTGCAGCGCGCGAGCAAGTTCATTCCCACCAAGTCGTCGAACTACGACGGCATCGAGACGGCGGGCAAGTCGGCCGGCCTCATCAAGTGAGCGGAATGCGCGGATGAGTTTTTCGCTCGACAGCGCGGGCGTGGTGCACCCCAACGGCCAGCGCGCGCTGGCCGGCGTGACGCTGGCCGCGCGCGATGGCGAGCGCATCGCCGTCATCGGGCCTTCGGGCGCGGGCAAGACCACGCTGCTGCGCGTGCTCGGCGCGGCGCTGCGGCCCGGTGAAGGCCAGGTGCAGGCGCTGGGCCAGCACCCGTGGCGGCTGCCGGCGCGTGCGCTCAAGCAGCTGCGCGCGCGCATCGGCACCGTGCACCAGGCGCCGCCGATCGCGCCGCGCCTGCGCGTGGTCACGGCCGTGCTCGCGGGCCGGCTCGGCCAGTGGTCGACGGCACGCGCGCTGGGTTCGCTTTTCTATCCATCCGACATCGCGGGCGCGCACGCGGCGCTGGCCCGGCTCGCGCTCGAAGACCGGCTGTTCGACCGCTGCGACCGCCTCTCGGGCGGCCAGCTGCAGCGCGTGGGCATTGCGCGCGTGCTGTACCAGCGCCCCGCACTGCTGCTGGCGGACGAGCCGGTGTCGGCGCTCGACCCCACGCTCGCGCACGCGGCCGTGGGCCAGCTGGTGGCGCAGAGCGAATCGACCGGCGCCACGCTGGTCGCGTCGCTGCACGCGGTCGACCTGGCGCTGCGCTGGTTTCCGCGCATCGTGGGCATGCGCGACGGGCAGGTCGCCTTCGACCTGCCGGCCGCGCAGGTGACGCCGGCGCTGCTCGAGGCGCTCTATGCGAGCGAAGGCGGCGTGGCGACGCAAGGGCCAGTCGCCCTCACGGCAGGCACCGCCGAGCCAGCCTTCCATCGACCGGACTGCCCGTGACGGCGACACTCGCCCGCCCCGCCCTGCGCGATCCGCACGCAGGCCGCCGGCTGGCCGGATGGCTCGCGGCGCTGGCCATCGCGTGGCCGGTGCTCGCGCTCTCCGAATTCAAGCCCTGGGCGCTGTTCGGCAGCGGCAACCTCGCGGTCATCGGCGGCTTTCTTGCGGGCTTCTTCCCGCCCGACAGCTCGCCGACCTTTCTCGCCTTGCTCGCCAAGGCCACGCTCGAGACCCTGGCCATGGCCACGGCCGGCACCGCCATGGCGCTGCTGATCGGCGCGCCGCTGGGCTTCGTGACCACGCGCGCGCTCTCCATCTCGCGCATCGGGCCCGGCCCCGGTCGCGTGCAGGCCGGCATCGTCCGCCAAGCAGCGCGCTGGCTGCTGATGGTGCTGCGCGCCATTCCCGAGATCGTGTGGGCGCTGCTGTTCGTGCGCGCGCTCGGGCTCGGCCCCGCGGCCGGCGTGCTGGCGCTGGCCATCACCTACGGCGGCATGCTGGGCAAGGTCTACGCCGAGATCCTCGAATCGACCGACACGCGCCCCGCGCGCGCGCTGCTCGAAAGCGGCAGCGGCCGGCTCGCGGCGCTGTGCTACGGCCTGCTGCCGCACACGGCGCAGGAGCTGGCCTCGTACACCGTGTACCGCTGGGAATGCGCGGTGCGCGCCTCGGTGGTGATGGGCTTCGTGGGCGCGGGCGGCCTCGGGCAGCTGATGGACCAGTCGATGAAGATGCTCAACGGCGGCGAAGCCAGCAGCATCCTGCTGGTGTTCCTCGCGCTCGTGCTGCTGGCCGACATGCTGAGCAACGCGCTGCGAAAGCTCCTGGCATGACGACGCTGCCGCCACGCCCTCCCCTGTGCCTGCGCTGCTGGCTCGCCTTCGCGCTGATCGCCGCGGCCGTGGTCGCGAGCTTCGTCTACCTGGGCATCGACTACGGCGCGCTGGGCTCGGCCGAATCGCTCAGGCTCATGGGCAAGTTCATCGCCGAGTTCTTCCCGCCCGACGTGTCGCCTGAGTTCCTGGCCAAGGTCGGCCACGGCGCGCTGCAGACGCTCGCGGTGTCGGCGCTGGGCACCGTGCTGGCCGCCGTGGCGGGCGCCGTGCTCGCGCTGCCGGCGTCGGGGCGCATCGGCGGGCCGCTGCGCCATGGCGCGCGCTTCGTGCTCAACTTTTTGCGCAGCGTGCCCGAGCTGGTGTGGGCCGCGCTGATGGTGCTGGCCGCCGGCATCGGGCCCTTCGCGGGCGCGCTGGCACTGGCGCTGCACACCACGGGCGTGCTGGGCCGACTCTTTGCCGAGGCACTGGAGAACGCACCGCGCGAACCCGAGCAGGCGCTGGCGCTCTCGGGCGCCGGCCCGGTCGCCGCCTTCAGCTACGCCAGCCTGCCGATCGTGCTGCCGCAGTGGGTGGCCTACACGCTCTACCGCTGGGAAATGAACATCCGCATGGCGGCCGTGCTGGGCTTCGTGGGCGGCGGCGGGCTGGGCCAGCTGCTGTACTTCCACCTGTCGATCTTCCAGCAGCAGCAGGCGATGACGGTGCTGATCGCGATGTTCGTGCTGGTCACCTTTGTCGACTTGGCGAGTGCTCGCTTGCGAAAAGGCCTAGGTCCCGCCTACGCCTGAGTGGCCGACAATGGCGGCATGAGGTCCCTTCAGCCATGAGTCATCGCCAGCCCGTCCGGGTGGCGGACCGCCACGCCTTCGATTCGATCATCGACGCCCGCTCGCCCGCCGAGTTCGCGCTCGACCACATCCCCGGCGCCATCAACTGCCCCGTGCTCAACGACGAGGAGCGCCACATCGTCGGCACGGTCTACGTGCAGACCGGCGCCTTCGAGGCGCGCCGCATCGGCGGTGCCATGGTGGCGGCCAACATCGCGACGCACCTGCGCGACACGCTGGCCGACCGGCCCGAGAAGTGGAAGCCGCTGGTCTACTGCTGGCGCGGCGGCATGCGCAGCGGCTCGATGGTCACCTGGCTGCGGCTCGTGGGCTGGGACGCGCAGCAGCTCGCGGGCGGCTACAAGAGCTTTCGCCGGCACGTGATCTCGCAGCTCGACGCGCTGACGCCGCAGCTCGACCTGCGCGTGGTCTGCGGCGCCACCGGCAGCGCCAAGACGCGCGTGCTGCACGCACTGGCCGAGCGCGGCGCCCAGGTGCTCGACCTCGAAGACTTCGCCAACCACAAGGGCTCGCTGCTCGGCGCGCTGCCGGGCGTGCCGCAGCCTTCGCAAAAGCACTTCGAGACGCGCATCGCGACCGTGCTCGAAGCCATCGACCTCTCGCGCCCGCTGTATGTCGAGGGCGAGAGCGTGCGCATCGGGCGGCTGTCGCTGCCGCTGTCGCTGGTGGCGCAGATGCGCGCCGCGCCGTGCATCGAGGTGGAGGCCACGCCCGAGGCGCGGCTGGCCTACCTGCTGCGCGACTACGCCTACCTGGGCGACGACCGCGCAGCGCTCGCCGAGAAGATGGGCGTGCTCAAGGAACTGCAGGGCAAGGAAACGGTGACGCGCTGGCAGCAGTGGGCCCACGAGGCCGACCTGCCGCACCTGTTCGCCGAACTCATGTCCTTGCACTACGACCCGCACTACCAGAAGTCGCAGGAGACGCACTTTCGCGCGTGGGCGAATCGCCAGCGCGTGGGGGCGACCGACCTCTCGGATCAGGGTATCGAGGCCGTGGCCGACGCGGTGCTGGCGCTCGGCGCACCGAGCCCGTCGGCGTAAAGCACGCCGCGCGGCGCGCGGCACAGCCCCCAGAAGCGCAGGCCGCTGAGCTCGGCCATGCGCACGCCCATCGCGGTCGGCGCCGAGATGGTCGCCATCGCCGCGATGCCCAGGCGCGCGCACTTGCGCACCAGCTCGTGGCTGCCGCGGCTGGACATCAGCACGAAGCCGGGCTCCTGCAGCCGATTCGCACGGGCCAGCGCGCCGAGCAGCTTGTCGAGCGCGTTGTGGCGGCCCACGTCTTCCATGACGTCGGTGAGTTCGCCGTCGACCGTGGCCCAGGCCGCCGCATGGATCGCACCGGCCTCGGCATTGAGCACCTGGCGCGGCGGCATGGCGGCGAAGGCGCGCAGCACGGTGGCCAGGTCGATGCGTTCGATCCAGTCGCGCGGCGGCACGCGCTGCGGCGACAGGTCGAGCCCCGCGAAACTTTCGACGCCGCACACGCCGCAGCCGGTGCGGCCCGCGAGGCTGCGACGGCGGTCCTTCAGGCGTTCGAAGCTGCGCGTGGACACTTCGAGCTGCACCTCGATGCCCGGCATGCCTTCGGGCAGGCCCGCATCGAGGGCCTCGACCGTTCGCACGTCGATGCCGCGGCAATCGGCGGCGCTGTCGAGGATGCCTTCGCTGAGCGCAAAGCCCAGCGCGAAGGCCTCGAGGTCTTGCGGCGTGGCCATCATCACGGCGTGCGAGACGCCGTTGAACACCAGCGCCACCGGCACCTCGGCGGCCAGCGTGTCGTCACGCACCACGCCCTCGGGCGCGAGGCCGCGCTCGCCGAAGACGTGCACGGCATGGCGTGCGAGGGGCGGCAGGGCGTCGGGTTCGGGGGTATCTGTCATGGCCGCGGCCATTGTCCGCTCAGTCGGATTGTTCGTCAGCCGGCAGGCTGTCGACCACCGCGCGCCCGGCGTCGGTGAGGTGCGCGACCCAGCGATCGTCCAGCTGCACCACGCGCACCCAGCCGGGCCCGCGCACGCCGCCCAATGCGGCATCGCCCATCAGCGTGAGCTGGCGCATGACCACGCTGGCGCCCTGCCCCAGCCGCTTGCCCAGGCGCGGCAGCGACATGCCACCTTCGCCGGGCGCTTCGGCCAGCGCACGCAGGATCGCGATGGAAAAGGCGTCGGCGTCGAACCCGGAATCGCTCATGCCGCCACGGCGTCGGCCTCCGCCGCGACCGGCGCCACATGCAGCGACAGCACCACGGGGATCGACTTGGAGGTCGGCGTGCCCGCGTTCTCGGCCACCGACGACAGCGGCACCAGCGGGTTCGTCTCGGGGTAGTAGGCCGCGAGATTGCCGCGCGGGATGTCGTAGGCCACCAGCTTGAAGCGGTCGGCGCGACGCTCCTGCCCGTCGCTCCACACGGTCTGGATGTCGACCCAGTCGCCGTCCTTCATGCCGAGCTGGCGGATGTCGTCGGTGTGGATGAACACCACGCGGCGCTGGCCGAACACGCCGCGGTAGCGGTCGTCCATGCCGTAGATGGTGGTGTTGTACTGGTCGTGCGAGCGCGTGGTGAGCAGCGTGAACACCAACGTGTCGCGCTGCGACGCAAAGCGTGCGCGGGCGCGGTGCGCGTGCGTGTCCAGCGGCACGGCGTGCGTGAAGAACACGGCCTTGCGCGACGCCGTGTTCCACACCCGCTCGCTCGCCGTGTTGCGCAGGCGGAAGCCGCCGGGGTGCGCCACGCGCGCGTTGAAGTCCTTGAAGTCGTCGAACACGGCTTCGATCTTGTCGCGGATGCGGGCGTAGTCTTCCACCAGCCAGAGCCACGGCGTCTTGCTGCGCGCGCCGATGGTGGCCGCGGCCAGGCGCGCCACGATAGCGGGCTCGGACAGCAGATGCTCCGACGCGGGCGGGTTGATGCCCATCGAGATGTGGACCATGCTCATCGAGTCTTCGACTGTCACGCCCTGCGGGCCGTTCGCCTGCATGTCGATCTCGGTGCGGCCCAGGCACGGCAGGATGAGCGCCTCGCGCCCGTGGATGATGTGGCTGCGGTTGAGCTTGGTGGTCACGTGCACCGTGAGGTCGCACTGCTGCAGCGCCTTCCAGGTCTGGTAGGTGTCGGGCGTGGCGGCCGCGAAGTTGCCGCCCAGCGCGAAGAACACCTTGCCCTTGCCGTCGAGCATGAGCTGGATCGCCTCGACCGTGTCCACGCCGTTCTGGCGCGGCGGCTCGAAGCCGAACACCTGCTGCAGCCGGTCGAGCAGCGCGGCCGGCGGCTTTTCCCAGATGCCCATGGTGCGGTCGCCCTGCACGTTGCTGTGGCCGCGCACCGGGCAGGCGCCCGCGCCTTCGCGGCCCATGTGGCCGCACAGCATGAGCCAGTTGCCGATCATCTGGATCGTGGCCACCGAATGCTGGTGCTGCGTGATGCCCATGCCCCAGCAGGCGATGACGCGCTTGGCGCCCAGGTACACGTCGGCCGCCGCGCGCATCTGCGCTTCGCTCAGGCCCGACTCCTGCGCCAGCAGCGGCCACGATTCGGCGCGCAGGTCGCCGGCCAGCGCCTCGAAACCCTGGGTGTGCTCGGCGATGAATGCGTGGTCGAGCACCGAAGGTTCGCCGCGCGCCACCGCCGCGTCTTCGCGTTCGATGACGTGCTTCATCATCCCCTTCACGGCCGCGAAGTCACCGCCCACGCGCAGCTGGAAGTAATGCGTGCTGATCGGCGTGGAGCCCAGCGTGGCCATCTCCAGCTTGTCCTGCGGATCGGCAAAGCGCTCCAGCCCGCGCTCGCGCAGCGGGTTGAAGCTCACGATGCGCGCGCCGCGCTTGGAGGCCGCGCGCAGCTCGCCGAGCATGCGCGGGTGGTTGGTGCCCGGGTTCTGGCCGAAGATGAAGATCGCGTCGGCCTTCTCGAAGTCTTCCAGCGTGACCGTGCCCTTGCCCACGCCCAGCTGCGGGCGCATGCCGCTGCCGCTGGGCTCGTGGCACATGTTCGAGCAGTCGGGAAAATTGTTGGTGCCGTACTCGCGCACGAACAGCTGGTACAAAAAGGCCGCTTCGTTGCTCGCGCGGCCCGAGGTGTAGAAGATGGCCTGGTTCGGGTCGGGCAGCGCGTTCAGGTGCTGCGCGATGCGCGCGAAGGCGTCGTCCCAGTCGATGGGCACGTACTTGTCGCTGGCCGCGTCGTAGGCCATGGGGTGCGTGAGGCGGCCCTGGTCTTCGAGCCAGAAATCGCTCTGCTGCGCCAGCTCGGCCACGGTGTGCTTCGCGAACAGCTCCGGGCCGGCGCGGCGCGCGGTGGCCTCGGCGGCCACGGCCTTCACGCCGTTCTCGCAGAACTCGAAGGTCGAGGCATGGTTGCGGTCGGGCCAGGCGCAACCGGGGCAGTCGAAACCGTCGGGCTGGTTGGCCGAGAGCAGCGTCTTCGCGCCCTTGACCGGAATGTCCTGCCGCAGCAGCGCATTCGTCACGCTGCGCAACGCGCCCCAGCCACCGGCGGGGCCCTTGTAAAACTCGATCTTCTGCTCGCTCATGGCGGCAGTGTTGGCCTGCGGGGGCGTGGCGTCAAATTGAATCGGCACATGCGGCGATTCAAAATGGAAATGACGGACTCAGTGGTAGTCGTCTTCCCGCTGATGCCGGACCGCGGCGACGACGACCGAGTCGTCCCCTTCGATCTCGAACAGCGCGACATACCCGGTGCCGCCAAAGGGGATCACGAGTTCGCGGATGAAGGGGCTGTCGCCCGCCTTGCGGCAAGTGAACGGCGAGAAGGCCAGCGCAGCAAGCCCGCGCTCGATCGCTTCGAGCGCGCGCGTGGCCAGCGTCAGATCACCTTCCCTCGCGAGTTCGCGCTCGAGCACGAAGTCGTACAAGCGCTCCAGGTCTTGTGCCGCCTGGCGCGTGAACCGGACGGTGTAGCTCACCGGCGCGCGGCGCCGAGCTGCTTCTTCGCCCCGTCGAGCTTCGTGCGAAGCCGGTGGAGCACCTCGTCGGCGTCGACATACGCGCCCATGCGGCGCGCACTGGCCAGCGACTTCATGCCACGCGCCACGAACTCGGACTGGTTCTTGCGCTGCAGGACACTGGCACGCACCGCCGCTTCGACGAACTGGGACAGCGACTCGCCCTCGCCGAGCACCTGCTCGACCTCGTCCCGAAATTCGGGCTCCACACGCACGGAAGGAATGGTGGCGGTTTTCATCGCCAAATTGTATCGCTGATGCGATGCAAACGCGTCAGCTGCGCGCGCCACCCATCAGCAAGCCCCTCAGCTTGCTGCGCAGCGGCGTCTCTTCCACCTCCTGCACCCCGGCAATCTCCCGCAGCGCAAAGTCGCGGCTGTCGGCGTTGTGCAGGTCGATCTCCCGCACCACCTGCCCGTCCTTGTAGACGAAGGCAACGTCGGCCAGGGCGAGCACGTCCTCGATGTCGTGCGTGATCATCAGGACCGGGATGCCCCATTGCTTGCGCACCTGCGCGAGCTCGTTGCGCAGCTCGGCGCGCAGCATGGGGTTGAGCGCGGCAAAGGGTTCGTCGAGCAGCAGCACCTGCGGCTCGCAGGCCAGCGCACGCGCCAGGGCCACGCGCTGCTGCTGGCCGCCCGAGAGTTTCTGAGGCCGGCTGTCGGCCAGCGCGGCGAGGCCGAAGCTGGCCAGCAGCGCCTGCACGCGCTCGGCGTCGCGGGCCGGCAGCGTGCGGCGGTGCCACGCGGTGAGCCCGAAGGCCACGTTCTCGCGCACCGTGAGGTGCGGGAACAGCGCGTAGTTCTGGAACAGATAGCCGATGCGGCGCGCCGGCGCGGGCACGTCGATGCGCTGCGCCGCGTCGTACAGCGTGCGGCCGTCGAGCCGCACATGGCCCGCCGACGGATGCAGCAGGCCGGCGATGGCCTGCAGGGTGAGCGACTTGCCGGCCCCCGAAGGACCGTAGAGCGCGGCAAAGGGAACGTCGGTCTGGAAGCGCACGGCGAGGTCGAAGCGCCGGGCTCCGTCCTTCACCGTGAGCTGCAGATCGACATCGATCATGGCTTGCCGAAACCGTAGCGCGCGAGCACTTCCTGGGCCGCAGGCGTCGACAGGAAGGCGATGAAGTCGCCGGCCAGCGCCTTCTGCTTGCTCTCGGCCACCACGGCGATGGGGTAGGTCACGGGCGTGTGGCCGGTGGGCGTGAAGGCGACCTTGACCTTGT
Organism: Variovorax sp. GW822-FHT04A09; assembly: GCF_058801005.1. Lineage (NCBI taxonomy): Bacteria > Pseudomonadati > Pseudomonadota > Betaproteobacteria > Burkholderiales > Comamonadaceae > Variovorax > Variovorax sp. GW822-FHT04A09. The sequence goes on from NZ_JBXAMV010000003.1 coordinate 554,969, forward strand.
CGCCGGCCACGGCCGCGTCGGTGCGGTACACGAAGCCCGCCTCGACCTCGCCACGGCTCACGTAGTCGAGCACCTGACGCACGCTGTCGGCCTGCACGAACTTGGGTTCGAGCACGGTCCAGAGTTTGGCGTTGTCCAGCACCTGCTTGGTGTAGCGGCCGACCGGCACGGTGGCGGTCTTGCCGACGGCGATCTTCTTCACGTTCGCACCGCTCAGGTCCTGCAGCGACTTCAGTCCGACGGCGCCCTGCGCGGGCTCGACCAGCACGAGGCTGTTGGTGACGAAGTCCTTGCGGGTGGCGGTGTCGATGAGCTTCTGGTCGTTGCCGCGGTTCATGGTTTCCTGGTCGGCGCTGGCGAACACGTCGACCGGCGCGCCCTGCCCGATCTGCTGCAGCAGCACGCCCGAGGCGGCGAAGTTGAAGCGCACGGTGCTGCCGGCCTTGGCGGCTTCGAACTTGGGACCGATTTCCTTGAACGCGTCGGTCAGGCTCGCGGCGGCGGACACGGTGATCTGCTGCGCGGCGGCCGCAAGCGGCAGGGCCAGGGCAAGCACGACGGACAAAAGACGCAACGGACGCATAGGCACAGTCTCCTGGAAAAAGGGGGAATCAACGAAGCGAAAAGAAGCGGTTCGACACGACCAGCACGGCGATCGACAGCACCGACGTGACGACCACCAGCAGCAGCGCCAGGTCGTCATGGCCGGCCTGCACGGCGTCATAGATGGCCATCGACAGGGTCTGGGTCTGCTTGGGAATGGAGCCGGCCACCATCAGCGAGGCGCCGAACTCGCCCATGGCGCGCGCGAACGCGAGCAGCGTGCCGGCCAGGATGCCGGGCCAGGCCAGCGGCAGCGTGACGCGCAGGAACACCGAGAACGGCGACTGGCGCAAGGTGCTCGCGGCGGCTTCGAGCGAGCGGTCGACGTTCGAGAACGCGGCGCTGGCCGACTTGAGCACCAGCGGCAGCGCCACCACGGCCGAGGCCACCACGGCCCCATGCCAGCTGAAGATGATGGTGTAGTCGAAGTGTTCGCGCAGCCAGGCGCCGAGCGGGCTGCGCCGCCCCGCCGCGACCAGGATGGCGTAGCCGATCACCGTGGGCGGCAGCACCAGCGGCAGCATGAACACGGCCTCGAGCACGCCCGAACCAACGAACTGCTTGCGCGCGAACACCCAGCCCAGCGCCACGCCCGCGACCAGCGCCAGCAAGGTCGCGACCGCCGCGACCTGCAGCGACAGGACCAGCGGCGACCAGTCGGTGGTGGCGATGAGCGAAGAGGTGGTCGTCGTGTTCATTGAGATACGGCGTAATTGTTACATGAGTGGCCTTCTGGTTCCCACGGGGATGCACGGATGCGCCGGTCTTCATATACTGACGAATACAGCGTTGGAGACTTTGTCCATCCGCCCCATGCGCCTTTCCCCTCATGACACCGTTGTCCGCTCGACCTCCGGCAGGCCCGAGCTTCGCCATGTGACGCAGGTGCACGAATGGCGCATCGAACGCACGCTGGACGCCGGCGGCTTCGTGCTGTCGATCATCGCGCCGGGCGGCGAGAGCCAGTCGTTCCTGGTGGCGCCGGGCGACGCGCAGGACATCGGCGAGGTGCTGCGCCGCAGCGCCGCGTGGACCGACCGGCGCGGGCCATGACAACGATGTGGCGCCACATGACGGGTGCGGAACGCATCCTCGAAGTCCTGCTGACGCGGCGCTCGGTCTCGCCGCGGCGGCTGCAATCGCCCGGCCCGAACCCCGACGAACTCGACGCCATCATTCAAGCCGGCCTGCGCGCGCCCGACCACGGCGGGCTGCATCCGTGGCGCGTGATCGAGTTCCGCCCGCAGAACCGCGAGGCGCTGGCCTGGTGCTTCGAACAGGAAAAGCTGCGCCGCGATCCGCTCGCCAGCCCGACCGACCTGCGGCGCGCCCGCGAGCACGCCACACGCCCGCCGCTGCTGTTGGGCTTCGTGGTGTCGCCGCGCGAGCGCAGCAAGATCCCCGCGCGCGAGCAGTGGCTGGGCGCCGGCGCGGCGCTGGGCAACCTGCTGGCCGCCGCGCACCAGTTGGGCTACGGCGCCATCGTGCTCAGCGGCGAGCGCTGCTTCGACGAGACGCTGGTGCGCCAGGTCGGCGTGCAGCCGGGCGAGTATCTGGCGGGCTTCATCAGCATGGGCACGATCCGCGAGGCGCCGCCGCAGGCGCGCGAGACGCTGTCGCAGGACGTGTGGTCGTGCTGGCAGGGCGACCTGCTGCCGGGCGCGGCCGGCGAGGCGTCAGGCGACGGCGATCAGTCCATCCGACCGTCGGAACGCGTGCGCGGCAGCTGATCGAGCCGCGCGCCGAACCAGCCCACGCGCTCGGTCTCGCGCACGTCGAAGCGCGGCACGTAGGGCTTGATGTCGAGCACAGGCGTGCCGTCGATCATGTCGTTGCCGCTGAAATGCAGCGTCGTGCCCTCCACCGCCGTGAGCCGCACGATCGACAGGCCCAGCCGGTTGGGCCGCGCGGGCGAACGCGTGGCGAACACGCCGTGCGTGGCGTCGTCGAGAAAGGGCACCACCTCGAGCCGTTCATGCGCGCAGCGGTGCAGGTGCGTCACGAGGATCAGGTAGTCAAAGCCTTCGATGTCGCGCAGCCCCGGCGCGAACTCGGCGAACACCTCCAGGCGCCCCACTTCGTCGGGCGCGCCGGCCGTCTGGATGGGCATGCCCGAGGTTTCGGTGAAGCGGCTGCGCACGACGCCGACCGGGCGGCAGACGACAGGGTCGATGTCGGCGGCGTTCATGGGGCCAGCAGGCGCGTGAGCGCGCGAACGTCGGCAGCCGTCGCGAGGCGCGCAGCGTTCTCGATGGCGCGGTAGCGCTTCACGATGTCCTCGCCCACGGGCGTGAGCGCCGTGCCGCCGCCGCGCGAGCCGCCGGCGGCGGTGTTCACGGCCGGCGAGGCCAGCGTCTGGTTCATCTCGTCGATCAGCATCCACGCGCGGCGGTACGACATGCCGAGCAGGCGGGCCGCCGCCGAGATCGAACCGGTCTCGGCCACGGCTTCGAGCACGGCGATCTTGCCGGGGCCGATGGCGATGGTGTCGTCCCGGTAGATGCGCAGGCGGAACTGGGCTTTGGATTTCATGGTGGCGCGAAGGGTAAACCATCCGGGGTGCCGCCGGCACCCGTGGGCTGGGGCTACGCGGCGTCGAGCGCGCCGCTGTGCTGGCGCGCCTGCGCCTGCCATTCGGGCGTCTGCAAGAAGGCCAGCGCCGCATCGAGCGCCCGCGCGGGCCGCACGCCCTCCTGCGTCATGAAGCCGATGGGCGTGCGCACCTCGGGCGCCACCAGCGGCAGCGCCTCCAGTTCGCGGTGGCTGCGCACGGCCGCCACCATGGCGCCGGGCAGCACGCTGCTGACGGTGCCCGCGCTCACGGCCAGCGCGAGCGTGAGCACCGAGTTGGTCTCGATGGCGGGCGCCACCGCGGCCACGCCGGCCTCGCGCAGCGCCTGGTCGATGATGGCGCGGTTGTGCATGTCGGGCGTGAGCAGGCACAGCGGCAGCGTGCCGGCTTCGGCCCAGGGGATGGGACGGCCGATGCGCAGCCGGTCGGCCGAGGGCTTCTTCGCGCGCCGCAGCAAAAAGTAATGCTCGATGCTCTGCGGCCAGGCCTTGAGCTTGACGCCCGGCAGGTGCATGCGCTCCGTGTAGCCCAGTGCGAGGTCGACCGAAAGGTTTTCCAGGCCCGTTTCCAGCTCCTGCGAGCTCATGGAGAGCACCGCCGGCACGATGCCCGGATGGCGCTGCTGCAGCATCGCGGCAAAGCGCGACAACATCGGGATCGCGGTGGGCACGGCGGCCATGCGCAGCCGCCCGCGCGGGTCGCCGGCCTCGCTGCGCAGCTCCTGCAGCAGCACCTCGTTGTCGCGCAGCATGCGCTGCGCCGTGGCCAGCACGCGCTCGCCTTCGTGCGTGAGGCCCACGTACACGCGGGAGCGCTTGACGATGACGACGCCGAACTCGCCTTCCAGCGCGCGCAGCGCGTTGGACAGGGCCGGCTGCGTGATGTGGCAGGCCTGCGCGGCGCGGCCGAAATGCTTGTGCTCGCTGAGTGCGACGAGGTAGCGCATCGAGGCGAGCAGGTTCATTGCGTGCGTCCTTTTTCTTCTTGCGGGCTCTCGTCCGGGGCGCCTGCCCTGGCCCTCGCCCTGCCCCCGCCTGTGCCTCAGGTGTTCTTGCTGATCGAGATCGTCGGGAACTTCGCGGAAAAGTCCTTCGCCTTCTCTGCGATCCCCACCGCCACGCTGCGCGCCACGGCCTTGTAGAGCCCGGCCACCTCGCCGTCGGGGTCGGACACCACCGTCGGCGCCCCGCTGTCCGCCTGCAGGCGGATGTTGATGTCCAGCGGCAGCGCGCCCAGGTAGGCCATCTGGTACTCGGCCGCCATCTTCTTGCCGCCGTCGGCGCCGAAGATGTGCTCGGCATGGCCGCAGTTGGAGCAGATGTGCACCGCCATGTTCTCCACGATGCCCAGGATCGGCACGCCGACCTTCTCGAACATCTGGATGCCCTTGCGCGCGTCGAGCAGCGCGATGTCCTGCGGCGTGGTGACGATCACCGCGCCCGTCATCGGCACGCGCTGGCTCAGCGTGAGCTGGATGTCGCCGGTGCCCGGCGGCATGTCGACGATCAGGTAGTCCAGGTCTTTCCAGTTGGTCTGGCGCAGCAGCTGCTCGAGCGCCTGCGTGGCCATGGGGCCGCGCCAGATCATGGCCTGGTCAGCGTCGACCAGGAAGCCGATCGACATCACCTGCACGCCATGGCGCTCCTTGGGCTCCATGTTCTTGCCGTCGATGCTCTCGGGGCGCCCGTCCAGGCCCATCATCATGGGCTGGCTCGGGCCGTAGATGTCGGCGTCGAGCAGGCCCACGCTGGCGCCCTCGGCGGCCAGCGCCAGCGCCAGGTTGGCGGCCGTGGTGCTCTTGCCCACGCCGCCCTTGCCCGAGGCCACGGCCACGATGTTGCGCACGTTGGGCATCAGCTGCACGCCGCGCTGCACCGCATGGCTGATGACCTTGGTGACGATGTTGACCGACACGTTCTCCACGCCCGGCACGGCCTTGGCCGCGGCCACGAGCGACTTGCGGATGGCCGCGTGCTGGCTCTTGGCGGGGTAGCCGAGTTCGAGGTCGAACGAGACATCGCCCTCGGCGATCTGCAGGTTTTTGAGCGAGCGGGTCGCTGCGAATTCTTTGCCGGTGTTAGGGTCCGTGACGCTCTTGAGTGCGTCCATGAGCCCGTCGGGGGTGAGTGCCATTGATCAAACTCCTGAATGGCGGGTAGTCTATTCCGCCCGCCAAGCCCGTACCGGGACGCGCTCATTTCCCGTCCGAAAAACGCCGAAGAAGAAAAGACACCGACGCAATGCCCGAGACAAGCCCCGCCACCGGCCTGCTGCTGACAGGCGGCGGCGCCCGCGCCGCCTACCAGGTCGGCGTGCTCGAAGCCATCGCCGAGATCCGGCGCGACGCCGTGGCGGCCGGTGCGGCCATCGGCGGCGGCAACCCTTTCCAGATCATCACCGGCACGTCGGCCGGTGCCATCAACGCCGCGGCGCTGGCCTGCGGCGCCGACGACTTCGACCGCGTGGTCGCGCACATCGCGCAGGTCTGGGGCGAGTTCCGCGCCGAACAGATCTACCGCGCCGACTCGCTCTCGGTGCTCGGCAGCGGCGCGCGCTGGCGCATGCTGCTCGGCCTGGGGCGCTTTGCCGCCAACTGGATGCGCATCAAGCCGAAGTCGCTGCTCGACAACTCCCCGCTGGCCGGCCTGCTGCAGCGCCTGGTGCCGCTGGACCGCCTGCCGCAGCTCATGCAGCAGGGCCACGTGCAGGCGCTGGCGGTCACGGCCTCGAGCTACAGCTCGGGCGAGCACGTGACCTTCTTCGAGGCGGCCGTGCCGATGGAGCCCTGGGTGCGCTCGCAGCGCCTGTCGGTGCGCGACCGCATCACGCACGCGCACCTGATGGCCTCGTCGGCCATTCCCTTCGTGTTCCCGGCCACGGCCCTGCCGATGCCGCCGGGCCACACCGAGTATTTCGGCGACGGCTCGATGCGCCAGTCGGCGCCCATCGCGGCGGCGATCCACCTGGGCGCGCAGCGCATCGTGGTGATCGGCGCGGGCCGCATGCACGAGCCGCGCGACGAGGATGCGCCCAACACCCACAGCGGCTACCCGACCATGGCGCAGATCGCCGGCCATGCGCTGTCGAGCATCTTTCTGGATGCGCTGGCGGTCGACATCGAGCGCCTGCGCCGCATCAACCACACGCTGGGCCTCATTCCCGAAGAGGCGCGCGCCGCGAGTGCGCTGCGCCCGCTCGACCTGCTGGTGATCTCGCCGTCGGAGCGCATCGACATGATCGCGGCGCGCCACGTCGACGCGCTGCCGGGCGCCGTGCGGCACCTGCTGGGCGGCTCGAAGGTCGCGGCCGACGTGAAGGGCGGCGCGCTCGCCAGCTACCTGCTGTTCGAGTCGGCCTACACGCGCGAGCTCATGGCGCTGGGGCGCGCGGACGCGATGCGCCAGCGCGACGAGGTGCTGCGGTTCTTCGGGTGGGTGCCGACGTGACGGCGCACGCGGCCGGCTGAGTTCGCGCCGCTCAGTCCGCCTCGTCCAGCAGCCCCAGCACCACGTCCAGCAGCACGTTCGCGCCCTGCGCCAGGTCGGCGCTCGCCGTGTGCTCCTTCGGGTTGTGGCTGATGCCGCGCACGCTCGGCACGAAGACCATGGCGGCGGGCGCGATGCGCGCCATCATCTGCGCGTCGTGGCCCGCGCCCGAGGTCATGCGGCGGTGGCTCAGGCCGCGGGCGTGCGCGCTGGCCTCGACGAGGCGCACCAGCCGTTCATCGAACTGCACCGGCTCGAAGCGCGCCAGCGTGCGGGCTTCGATGGTCACGCCTTCGGTTGTTTCGAGTTGCCGCAGGTAGTCCGCCAACTCGCCTTCGGCGTCCTTCAGCGTCGCCTCGTCGGTGTTGCGCAGGTCGACCGTGAGCGTGGCGCGCGCCGCGATCACGTTGATGAGGTTCGGGTGCAGGTCGATCGCACCGACGGTCGCGACCTGGCTGCCGCCGTAGCGGCGCGCCAGCTCGCGCACGAACACCGCGACGGCGGCGGCGCAGTAGCCGGCGTCGTGGCGCAGGTGCATGGGCGTGGTGCCCGCGTGGTTCGACTGGCCGGTGACGACGATCTCCTGCCACGAGATACCCTGCAGGTCGGCCACCGCGCCGATGGTGACGCCTTCGGCCTCCAGCACCGGGCCCTGCTCGATGTGCAGTTCGACGAACGCGTGCGGCACCAGCGTGCCGCAGGCCATGTCGCCCGCGTAGCCGATGCGCGCGAGTTCGTCGCCCAGCCGCGCGCCGTCGGTGGCGACGGTGTCGAGCGCCGCGTCGAGCGCCAGGCCGCCCGCGTGCACCAGCGAGCCCATCATGTCGGGCATGAAGCGCACGCCCTCCTCGTTGGTGAAGGCGGCGACCACGAAGGGGCGCAGCGTCTGGCGCTGGCGTTCGTTGAGCCAGCGCACCACCTCCAGGCCGGCCAGCACGCCGTAGTTGCCGTCGTAGCGCCCGCCCGTGGCGACGGTGTCGATGTGCGAGCCGGTCATCACGGGTTGGGCATCCGGCAGTTGGCCGGGGCGGATGCCGAAGATGTTGCCGATGCGGTCGATGCGCACGGTGAGGCCCAGGTCCTGCATCCACTGCACGAGCCGGTCGCGGCCCGCGCGGTCGGCGTCGGTGAGTGCGATGCGGCAGACGCCGCCTTGCGCGGTCGCGCCGATGGCGGCGTGCGCGTCGATGCGCGCCATCAGCGCGGCCTCGGCGATGCCTTCGCGCTGCAACCATTGCGCCTGCGCCGCCACAACTTCTTCGCCCGTGCGGCCGGTCAGCGCGCGGTACACGCCGGGCGCGGTCGCGCCTTCGGTGCTGAACAACAGCACGCGCGAGCTGGCGTCGAGGCCGGCGGCGCGCGCCAGTTCGGGATCGGCCGCGAGCACCTGCAGCGCGGCCAGGCCGGCCGCGCCGGATTCGCCGACCAGCACGGGCACGTCGCCCGCCTCGCCGGTGGCGAAAGTGCGCATGGCGTGCTCGGCGTCGGCATCGGTGACGGTCATGAAGAGGTCGACCGAGGGCTGCAGGAAGCGCCATGCGAGCGGCGAAGTCTCGCCGCAGGCCAGCCCCGCCATCACCGAATCGACGCTGCCGGTGGCGCGGTCGGGCCGGCCGCTGCGCGCGCTCTGCAGCAGGCAGTCGGCCTGCTCGGGCTCGACGACGATCAGCGTCGGCCGCGCGGCGCCGTAGCGCTCCCAGAAATGGCTGGCCACGCCGGCCGCGAGCCCGCCGACGCCGCCCTGCACGATGACGTGCGTGAAGGGGCACGGCGCGCCGGGCGCGGTGTTCTCGAGCAGCTCGTCGACGAGGATGCCGTAGCCCTGCATCACGTCGCGCGGAATCTCTTCGTAGCCTTCGTAGGAGGTGTCGGAGACCACCTCCCAGCCGTTCACCCGGGCCAGGCGCGCGGCCTCCTCGACCGAGGCGTCGTAGTTGCCGGCGATGCGCACGATCTCCGCGTCGAGCGCGGCAATGGGCGCCTCGCGCTCTTCGCTGACCTGCGCGTGCAGCACGATCACGCAGCGGCAGCCCATGCTCTGCGCGGCTGCAGCCAATGCGCGGCCATGGTTGCCATCGGTCGCGCTGATGACGACGAAGTCGCGCAGCGCCTCGGCATGCCGGCCCGCGAACAGGTCGGCGGGCGTCCAGCCCCGCTCGGGCCAGCGGCGCAGCACCAGGCGCAGCAAGGCCACGGGCGCACCGAGCACCTTGAAGCTGCCGAGCGCGGAGCGGCGCGATTCGTCCTTCACGACCACCTGCGCGATGCCCAGCTGCGCCGCGAGCCGGGGCAAGGGCCACGCCGGCGTCGGCTGCGGCGAGAGCCGGTCCCAGGTGGACAGCCACTGGCGGCTCTCGCGGCCGCGTGCGATGTTCATGACGGCCTGCAGGGCCGCGTCGTAGCCGCGCCGTTGCGCGTGAGGGTTGGCAAAGAGCATGGGAAGAAAACCGGAAAAGAAGAATGGATCAGGCCGCGGTGCGCACGGGAAGCCGCTGGCGCACGATTTCCGCGAAGTAGCGCGCGCCCGTGGTCAGCACCGCGTCGTTGAAGTCGTAGCGGCCGTTGTGCAGCGGCGTGCCGCCGGGCTCGCCCTCGGCGCCGTTGCCCAGGAAAACAAAGGCGCCCGGCACGGCGCGCAGGAAGGCGCCGAAGTCTTCCGAGATCATCATCGGCGCCACATTCGCATCGACCTTTTCGGCGCCCACCACGGCCGTCGCGGCGGCCACCGCGGTCGGCACGCATTCGGCCCAGTTCACGGTGGGCGCGAACTCGTGCGTGTAGCTGAACGTGCAGTCCGCGCCGTGCAGGCGGCAGATGCCTTCGCTGATCTCGCGCATGCGCGCCTCGAGCATGCGCTGCACGGCCGGGTCGTAGCTGCGCGTGTCGCCCTTGATGACCACGTTCGACGGAATCGCGTTGCGGATGCCGTCGGTGATGAACTCGGTGCACGACACCACGGCCTGCGCGCCGGGGTCGAGCGTGCGCGACACGATGGTCTGCAGCGCCAGCACGATCTGCGCGCCGATCACGATCGGGTCGATGCCCATGTGCGGCCGCGCGGCGTGCGTGCCCCGGCCGTGGATGTGGATGACGAAGTTGTCCTCGCTCGCCATCAGGCCGCCCGCGCGCGTGGCGAAGGTGCCGGCGGGCAGGCCGGGCATGTTGTGCAGGCCGTAGATCTCGTCGACCGGGAAGCGTTCGAACAGGCCGTCGTCCATCATGGCGCGGGCGCCGCGGCCGTGCTCTTCGGCGGGCTGGAAGATGAAGCGCACGGTGCCGTCGAAATCGCGCCGCTCGCGCAGCAGCTGCGCCGCGCCGAGCACCATCGCCATGTGGCCGTCGTGGCCGCAGGCGTGCATGCGCCCGGGCGTGCCGGAGGCGTAGGGCCGCTCGGTCGCGAGTTCGGTGATGGCCAGCGCGTCCATCTCGGCGCGCAGGCCGATCACGCCGGTACCGCTGCCGACCGTGAGGCTGGCGACCAGCCCGGTGCCGCCGATGCCGGTGTGGACCTCGAGGCCCAGCGCCCGTAGCGCGCTGGCAATGAAGGCCGAGGTCTTCGCCTCCTCGAAGCCGGTTTCGGGCATCGCGTGCAGCTGGTGTCGCCAGCCGGCCAGCTGGTCGTGCAGGGGTGCGTCTGGAAACTTCATGGCGAGATGCTATTGACAACGCAGCGGGACAGGTGCGCAAAATGAGTCGCTGTCACGCAACGTTTTTGCGTGAAGCCTGCCCTTTCTCATGACCCCCCTCGACGCCCTCGACCTGCACCTGCTCGAATTGATCCAGGCCGACAGCCGCCTCTCGCAGGGCGAGCTGGGCGAGCGCATCCACCTGTCGACGGCGGCGGTGAACCGCCGGCTCAAGCGCCTGCGCGACGAGGGCGTGATCCAGCGCCACGGTGCCGTGCTGTCGCCCGCCGCGCTCGGGCACCCACTCACCATCGTGGTCGAGGTCGAGGCCGAAAGCGAGCAGATCGAACGGCTCGACGCCATGAAACAGGGCTTTCGCGACTGCCCGCAGGTGCAGCAGTGCTACTACGTGACGGGCGAGTGGGACTTCATCCTCGTGTGCGTGGTGCGCGACATGGCGCAGTACACCGCACTCACCCGTCAGCTGTTTTTCCAGAGCAACAACGTCAAGCGCTTTCGCACGCTGGTGACGATGGACCCGGTGAAGGTGAGCCTGGATGTGCCGGTGTCGGCGAGGGCCTGAGCGCGCGGGCCCAGGTGGCGCGCGTCATGAGCCCAGGCCGAACAGCGCCAGCAGGCCTGCGACGACCCAGCCGGCCTTCTTGGCGGCGTCGGCACTTTCCTTCGAGATCGGCCACAGCTTGGCGCGGCGCCAGGCCCTGAAGTTGTTGGCCACCGCCAGGCCCACGCCGACCAGCAGCAGCGGCGGCATGTTCCATGCGGCAGCGCCGATGCCCGACAGCACGATGATCAACAGGCCCGCCGTCCAGATGCCGTTCGACGTGCTGGCCAGCACATGCGAGAGCTTGCCGCAGAGCCCGCACGCCGCCGGCGAGCCGCGGCTCGAAAGGCGCTTGGCCATGGCGGCGATGCCCGGCTGGCGGCAATGGGGACAGGCGTAGGTCATGCGGCTCCCGCGAACGACGTGGGAGACAACGATAGCCGATGGGCTCAGCGCGCCGACAACATCGACCGCAGCATCAGCAGCACCGCGCCGACGATCGGCGCCAGCGCCAGCAGCCGGCCGGGTTCGAAGGCCAGCCCGGCGACCGCGCCGAGCAGGCAGCCGGCCTTGACCCACATCGGCACCGCGCCCCAGCCACGCCCATGGGTCACGGCGAGGGCGATCAGCGCGACCCAGCCGAACGCGCCGCCAAGAACCGACAGTGTCCAGCTCAGCAGGTAGAACGCCGAGTCGGCGTCGCGGAACGCGAGCGCGGTGCCCAGGCCGCGCCAGGTGTGCCACCAGCCGTCGAACAGCAGGAAGCCGGTGGCCGAGGCAGCCCACCAGAAGAAGGCGTAGAGGCTGGCAACGCCAGCGAGTGCTGCCAGCCCGCCCAGCAGGCGCCGGGTGATGTCGTCAAAGGGCGTGTGGTCGCGCCAGGCGGCTGTTTGTCCGTGGTCCATGGTCGGAGCTCCATTGGGTTCGCAATGGGTCCGACGGTAGGTGGCGAATGTGCGGGCTGGATGAAGCCTTTGTGAAGCGGGAGGATCAGGCCTCGGGTACGTCTGGCGCGTCAGGAGAAATGCCCAGCTCCGAGCACACGCGCCCCAGCAACGCCTTCAGCGATGCCACCTCGGCCTCCAGCCGCGCCACGTTGGCCTTGAGCGCCGCGACTTCGCCAAGCGAATCGCCGTGCGTGGCGAAGGCGCCGTCGCCCGAGGCGCCCGGCCCCGCCACCTCTTCCGCCGGTGGCCCGCTCAGCAGGTGCGCCCAGCGGCTTTCGCGCGCACCGGGCAGGCGCGCCAGCTTCACCACCAGCGCGCCGGTCGGGCGTTCGGCGAGTTCGTTGAGAAAGCCCTCGACCGACGAGATGTCGGCGAAGTTGTGCATGCGGTCGCAGGCGATGCGCAGCTCGCCTGCTGTTTGCGGGCCGCGCAGCATCAGCACGGTGAGCAGGATCACCGACTGCGATGGCAGGCGCAGCACGCGGTCGATGTTGTGCTCGTAGCGGAAGGCGCGCCCGCCGCTGGTCTCGGCCACGAGGCTGTAGCCCTTCAGGCTGTCGATGGCGGCCTGCACCTGCGACTCGCTGAGTTCGAGCACCGGGTTGCGGCTGGTCTTCTGGTTGCAGCCCGACACCAGCGAGTTGAGCGTGAGCGGGTAGCTGTCGGGCACGGTGCGCTGCTTTTCGGCCAGCACACCGAGCACGCGGGTTTCAAGGAGGGACAGGACGGGCAGCGGTGTGGACATGGCTCTGGGAGAAAGGGCAGAAGTGAAAAGGCAACCGGGCCTCAGGGCGCCACCACGGCCAGCATCGGCCCGAGGTCGCGCACGAAGTCGTTGCGCTGCAGTGTCCTCGAATAGATCGCCGACACGGTGCCGTCGAGGTACAGCGCATCGCGGCAATGCAGCACGTCGCGCAAGTACAGCGCGAAGTCGTAGAAATTCACCGGCGTCTCGGCGAGGACGAAGACCGCGGTGGTGCCCGACACGCACACGCCGTTGCGGGTCTTGCGCGAATCCGAATTCGGAATGAGCGCCGGGTGCACCGCGCCGTGGCGCAGCAGCAGCGGGCCCGACTGGGTCGCCAGCTGCACGCCGCCCTTCGCGGCGATCGCCGGGTACTCCGACGCCTCGACGATGCGCGGCCCCTGGGCCGTCACCAGGAACACGCCGTTGGGCTTGCGAAAGAAATTGCCGACACCGTCGGCCAGATTCAAAGGCGCTTCCTCGCGGCCTTCGCGCACCAGCAGGCCGACGGGTGCGAAGTCGGCGTGGTACATGCCGGCGTTCGCCGCGAACAGCAATTGCTTGTTGCGCGCCTTCAGCCAGGCCTCGAGCCGGTCGAAGCGCTTGAAGGCGGCACCGGTGTCGTCGTTCAGGAACAGCGCGAGCTTCTCGGTGCGCAGGTCGACCTTGACGACGGTGTAGCGCGGCGGCGCGTCCACGGCGCCGGCGGCGGACCACGCCAGGCCGGCGAGCAGGAAGACCAGCGCAGGCAGCAGCAGTTTTTTCATGCGACCTGCACTGTCTGCTTTTCTCAACCGCCGTTGATGCGCGCGACCAGCGCCTTCGTGAAGGCCGCCGTGCCGGCGCTGCCGCCGAGGTCACCGGTGCGCACGTTGTCCAGGTTGAGCGTCTGGTCGATGGCGGTGCGCAGGCGCGTGGCCAGCTCGGGCCGCTTGACGTGGTCGAGCATGAGCGCGGCCGCCAGCAGCAGCGCGGTCGGGTTGGCGATGCCCTTGCCGGCGATGTCGGGGGCCGAGCCGTGCACGGCCTCGAAGATCGCGGCGTTGGTGCCGATGTTGGCGCCGGGCGCCATGCCCAGGCCGCCGACCAGCCCGGCCACGAGGTCCGAGAGGATGTCGCCGAACAGGTTGGTGGTCACCAGCATGTCGAACTGCCAGGGGTTGAGCACCAGCTTCATCGCGCAGGCGTCGATGATCACGGTGTCGAGCTCGAACTGGCCCTTGTACTTCTCTTCGTACAGGTCGAGGCCTGTCTCCAGGAAGATGCCGGTGAGCGCCTTCATGATGTTGGCCTTGTGCACCAGCGTGACCTTCTTGCGGCCGGTGGCCACGGCGGTGTCGAACGCGTATTCGAGGATGCGCCGGCTGCCCTTGCGGGTGTTGACGCCGGTGGCCATGGCCACGGCGTGCGGGTCGCCGTCGATGGGCACGTAGTGCTCGTGACCGATGTACAGGCCCTCGAGGTTCTCGCGCACCACGGTCAGGTCGATGTTGTCGTAGCGACCGCCCGGGATGATGGTGCGCGCGGGGCGCAGGTTGGCGTACAGCTGGAACTCCTCGCGCAGGCGCACGTTCGACGAGCGGTAGCCGCCGCCCGAGGGGGTTTCGAGCGGGCCCTTGAGCGCCAGGCGGGTGCTGCGGATGCTGTCCAGCGTGGCCTTGGGCAACGGGTCGCCCGAGGCCTTGACGCCGCCCAGGCCGGCGATCTGGGTGTCCCACACGAAAGGCGCCTTCAGCGCGTCGAGCGCCGCCAGGGTCGCGTCGACGATCTCGGGGCCGATGCCGTCGCCGGGGATGAGGGTTGCGGGAATCGAGGTGGTCATCGGCGGCGGCTCACTTTCAGTAAAGAGGCTGCGAGCATACGTCGCACGGGCGACACCCCCGCGGCCTTCGGGGTCACTCCGGGTACCCCGCGGCCGAGGTGAGCAGCCCCATGGCGGCGGCCGCGGGACGGGCCGCCTAAAATGCCCGGTTCCCGGACGCGGCCCCTGGCCGCCTCCACGGGCCCCGCGCCCCTTCCGTTCGTCACTCCCGAAAGCGCCCTCCCCGATGTCCGCCCCGCGCAAGCTCTTCGTCACCACCGCCCTGCCGTATGCCAACGGCAAGTTCCACATCGGCCACATGATGGAATACATCCAGGCCGACATCTGGGTGCGGAACCAGCGAATGAATGGCGCTGACGTCAACTTCGTGTGCGCCGACGACGCGCACGGCGCGGCCATCACCATCGCGGCCGACAAGGCCGGCGTGACGCCCCAGGCCTTCGTGGCCGAGATCGCCGCGGGCCGCAAGCCCTACCTGGACGGCTACCACATCGCCTTCGACAACTGGCACTCGACCGACGCGCCCGAGAACCACCAGCTGGCGCAGGACATCTACCGCGACCTGCGCGCCAACGGCCTCATCGAGACCAAGAGCGTCGAGCAGTTCTACGACCCGGCCAAGGGCATGTTCCTGGCCGACCGCTTCATCAAGGGCGAGTGCCCCAACTGCCATTCGAAGGACCAGTACGGCGACAACTGCGAGGTGTGCGGCGCCGTGTACGCGCCCACCGAGCTGATCAACCCGTACTCGGCGCTGTCGGGCGCCAAGCCCGAGCTGCGCAGCTCGGAGCACTTCTTCTTCAAGCTGTCGGACCCGCGCTGCGAGGCCTACCTGAAGGAATGGACCGCCGCCCCCGGCCACGTGCAGCCCGAGGTGCAGAACAAGATCCGCGAGTGGCTCTACAAGGACGACGAAGGCAAAGGCGGCCTGGGCGACTGGGACATCAGCCGCGACGCGCCCTACTTCGGCATCGAGATCCCCGATGCGCCGGGCAAGTACTTCTACGTGTGGCTCGACGCGCCCGTGGGCTACCTGGCCTCGCTGAAGAACCTGCTGGACAAGCGCTGCATCGAACTGGGCGGCGATGGCATCTCGTACACCGAGTACATGGCCGACCCCGAGCTGGAGCAGGTGCACTTCATCGGCAAGGACATCATCACCTTCCATACGCTGTTCTGGCCCGCGATGCTGCATTTCAGCGGCCGCAAGGCGCCCAACGCCGTGTACGTGCACGGCCACCTGACGGTGAGCGGCGAGAAGATGAGCAAGAGCCGCGGCACCGGCATCGACCCGCTCAAGTACCTGTCGATCGGGCTCGATCCCGAATGGCTGCGCTACTACATCGCCGCCAAGCTCAACGGCCGCAACGAGGACATCGACTTCAACCCCGACGACTTCGTGGCACGCGTGAACAGCGACCTCGTGGGCAAGTACATCAACATCGCCAGCCGCGCGGCCGGCTTCATCGGCAAGCGCTTCGGCGGCCAGCTGGGCGCGGTGTCGGCCGACGGCGAAACGCTGCTGTCCACGCTGCGCGCTGCGGCCACGCAGGTGCAGTCGCTGTACGACGGCCGCGACTACGCCCGCGCGCTGCGCGAGGTGATGGCGCTGGCCGACAAGGTGAACGAGTACGTCGACCAGAACAAGCCCTGGGAACTGGCCAAGAAGGAAGGCGCCGAGGCGCGCCTGCACGACGTGTGCACGGTGTGCATCGAGGCCTTCCGCCTGCTCACGCTGTACCTGAAGCCGGTGCTGCCGGCGCTGGCCGTGAACGTCGAGGCCTTCCTGAAGATCGCACCGCTGGTCTGGGCCGACGCGGCGCAGGCTCTGCCGGCCGGCCACGCCATCGGCGACTACAAGCACCTGATGCAGCGCGCCGACCCCAAGCAGGTCGACAAGCTGTTCGACGTGCCCGAAGCCGCGGCTGCCGCACCCGTCGCCACCGAAGCGCAGGAGCTGCCCGGCGGCGAAGCCATCGCGCCGACCATCACCATCGACGACTTCGCGAAGATCGACCTGCGCATCGCGAAGATCGTGGCCTGCGAGAAGGTCGAGGGCTCGACCAAGCTGCTGCGCCTGACGCTCGACGCGGGCGAAGGCAAGACGCGCAACGTGTTCAGCGGCATCGCCTCGGCCTACCAGCCGGAGCAACTGGTGGGCAAGCTCACGGTGCTGGTCGCCAACCTCGCGCCGCGCAAGATGAAGTTCGGCGTCAGCGAAGGCATGGTGCTGGCCGCGAGCCACGGCGACGAAAAGGCCCACCCGGGCATCCACGTGCTCGAGCCCTGGGCGGGCGCGACGCCGGGCATGCGCGTGCGCTGACCCGAAGACGCAAAGAAGAACTAGCCGAACTTGTTGTTCAACACGAGGTCGGCGAACACCTTGCCGCCCACCGAGATGTGGTCGCGCATCGCCTCCGCGGCGTTGTCCGCGTGGCCTTTCAGAATCCACTCGACCACCCGTTCGTGCTCCCGCTGTGAAGCGGCGAGCCGGCCGGGCTTCTCGAACATCCGCCCACGGTAGGCCGAGATGCGCAGCCGCACGGTCTGCGCCTGCTCCACGATGAAGGGGTTGCCGCTGGCGCGGTAGATCACGTCGTGCAGCGCGGCGTTGGCCTGCTGGTAGGCCTCGGCGTCGTCCGCCTGCGCCTGCGCGGCGGTGCCGGCCAGGGCGCGCAGCAGTTCCTCGCGCAGCGCCGGGCCGATGCGCAGCGCGGCCAGCCGCGCCAGCACGCCTTCGAGCTCGCCGAGCGCTTCCATCATCGCCACCAGTTCGTTCGCCCGCAGCTGGCGCACGTAGATGCCGGTGCGCGGAACGATCTCGACCAGCCCGCGCGCACTGAGCAGCAGCAGCGCCTCGCGCACCGGCGTGCGCGAGGTGTTGAAGCTCAGGGCCAGGGCCTTTTCGTCGATGGCCATGCCGGGCGACAGCACGCCGCCCAGGATGTCTTGTTCGAGCCGGGCGCGGATGCGGTCCTGCAGGCTGTGGGTGTCGAGGGTTTTCGCGGGTTGCATGGCGATCTGGATATTAGCTAACCTTACAGATATATCAATTCATCTGTTTGGTACATCAATGTCTCCCACCCTCGCGATCGACGGCCATGTGGCCTACCTGACGCTGCACCGCCCCCAGGCCGCCAACAAGCTCACGCCGGACGATCTTCCTGTGCTGATCCAGCATGTGGACACAGTGAACCGCACGCCGGAGGTGCTGGTGCTGGTCCTGCGCGCCGAGGGCAAGTACTTCTGCAGCGGATTTGATATATCAGAAGTGGCCACCCAGAGCCAGACCGAGGGCCGCAGCTTCGGCGAGATGGTCGATGTGTTCGAAAACTGCCGCGCCGTCACCATCGCGGCGGTGCACGGCGGCGTCTACGGCGGCGCGACCGACCTCGTGCTGGCCTGCGACTTCCGCGTGGGCGCCCGCAGCGCCGAGATGTTCATGCCGGCCGCGCGGCTCGGCCTGCACTACTACCAGAGCGGCATGGAGCGCTACGTGTCGCGGCTGGGGCTGGACACGGCCAAGCGCCTCTTCCTCACGGCCGAGAAGCTCGACGGCGCCGCCATGCGCGACTGCGGCTTTCTCACGCAGCTGGTCGACGACGCCGCCGCGCTCGATGCCGAGGTGCAGCGCCTGCGCACCGTGCTCGCGGGCATGGCGCCGCTGGCGCTGCTGGGCATGAAGAAGCACCTGAACCAGATCGCGCGCGGCACCGCCGACGCGGCCGCGATCTCGCGCGAGGTGCAGCGCACTGTCGCCTCCGAAGACCTCGCCGAGGGCGGCCGGGCCTGGCGCGAGAAGCGCACGCCGGTGTTCCAGGGCCGCTGAGCGCGCCCGCCCTTCCCTACACAAGACCCAGGAGACAAACCATGAAGCAAGAACTGCGAACCCTCTCGTTCGCCGCCGCCGCGCTGCTGGCCTCGGCCGGCGCACTGGCCGACACCTACCCCTCGCGCCCGATCACGCTGCTGGTGGGCTTCCCCGCCGGCGGCGGCGCCGACACCGTGGCGCGCATCGTCGGCGACAAGCTGGGCAAGCTGCTCGGCCAGCCCATCGTCATCGACAACAAGCCGGGCGCCGGCACCACCATCGCATCGGACCAGGTCGCGCGCGCCGCGCCCGACGGCTACACGCTGCTGCTGGGCAGCGCCAACCTCTACGGCAGCGACAAGCTGCTCTACAAGAGCGTGAAGTACGACGGCGCCAGGAGCTTCGTGCCGATCTCGCGCTGGAGCTCCGCGCCGATGCTGCTGGCGGTGAACAAGGACGTGAGCGCCAAGACCGTGCAGGCGCTGATCGCCGAGGCGCGGCAGAACCCCGGCAAGCTGGCGTACTCGTCGTCGGGCGCGGGCGTGGTGACGCACCTGGCGGGCCTGTCGTTCGAGAAGGCGGCCGGCGTGCAGATGCTGCACGTGCCGTACAAGGGCGGCGCGCCGTCGATCCAGGCCGTGGCCGCGGGCGACGTGCAGCTCACCTTCGGCACGCCGCCCTCGGTGCTGCCGATGGCGCAGGGCCAGAAGCTGCGCGTGCTGGCCGTCACCTCGGGCCAGCGCTCGCCACTCTTTCCCGACGTGCCCAGCGTGGCCGAGGCCGGCGTGAAGGGCTACGACTACACCTTCTGGTTCGGCCTCTTCGGCCCGGCCGGCCTGCCGCCGGAGGTGGCGCAAAAGCTGTTCGACGCCAGCGTGGCGGCGCTGAACGATCCCGAGGTCAAGGCGCGGATGGAGAAGTCGGGCAACGAGTCGGCACCGTCGAAGTCGCTGGCCGAATTCCGCGCCTGGGCCCTGGCCGAAGGCGCGAAGTCGAAGGAACTCACCGAGCGCTCGGGCGCGAGCGTCGAATGACCGCGCACGCACCCAAGGCAGGCCCGCTGCAGGGCTTCACCGTCATCGACCTCACGCGCGTGCTCGCGGGCCCGTACTGCACGCTGCTGCTCGCCGACCTGGGCGCACGCGTCATCAAGGTGGAACAACCCGGCCTGGGCGACGACGCGCGGCAGATCGGCCCCTTCGTCGAGGGCGACTCGGCCTACTTCATGTCGGTCAACCGCAACAAGGAGTCGATCGCGCTCGACCTGAAGGCGCCGGCCGACCGCGCGGTCTTCGAGCAGCTGCTGGCCACGGCCGACGTGCTGGTCGAGAACTTCCGGCCCGGCACGATGGAGAAGCTGGGCTACGACTGGCCGACGCTGCACGCGCGCTTTCCGAAACTCGTGTTCACCTCGGTCTCGGGCTTCGGCCAGACCGGCCCGTACAGCAGGCGCCCCGCTTACGACATGGTGGTGCAGGCGATGGGCGGCATCATGAGCCTCACCGGCCACCCGGGCGCGCCGCCGACGCGCGTGGGCGTGTCGATCGGCGACCTGGGCGCCGGGCTGTATGCGGCCATCGGCACGCAGGCCGCGCTGCTGCAGCGCGGGCGCACGGGCCTGGGGGACCGGGTCGACGTGGCGATGCTCGACTGCCAGGTCGCGCTGCTCGAGAACGCGATCTCGCGCATGGAGGCCGAAGGCCGCGCGCCCGGTCCGATCGGTTCGCGGCACCCGTCGATCACGCCCTTCGACGTGTTCCGCGCGGCCGACGGCTGGTTCGTGATCGCGGCGGGCAACGACGCGCTGTTCCAGCGCCTGTGCACCGCGCTCGAGCTGCCCGCGCTCGCCGGGGACGCGCGCTTTGCCACCAACCCGGCGCGCTGCCAGCACCACGAGGCGCTGAAGGGCTTGCTCGAAGAGCGCCTGTCGACCGGGCCCTGCGCGCACTGGCAGGCGCTGCTGATGCAGCACAACATTCCCACCGGCGACTACAACGACGTGGCCGCGGTGGTGAACGACCCCCAGGTGCAGGCGCGCGAGATGCTGGTGCAGGTGCGCACGCAGGGCGGTCAGCCGCTCACGGTGGCGGGCAACCCGGTGCACGTCGGCGGGCTGCGCACGCAGGTGCGGCGGCAACCGCCGCGGCTGGACCAGGACCGCGAGGCGATCCTGGCGTCACTCGCCCGATCCAGCGCTGCGGGTGCAGAATCCGCCCATGCAACGCAGTGACCGCCTCCGCCCCCTCGTCCTTTCCGCGCTCGGCCTCGCGGGTGCGCTGCTGCTGAGCGGCTGCGCGGTGGTCAGCGTCGCGAGCACCGCCGTGAGCGTGGGCGCCGGCGCAGTCGGCCTCGCGGCCGATGCCGCCATCGGCACCGCGCGCATCACCGGCAAGGTGGTGGGCGCGACGGCCGACGCGGTGATTCCCGACAGCAAGGACTGAGGGCCGTTCAGCGCGGCAAGCCGAGCGCCGCGAGGTGCGCAGGCGTGTGCTGCGCTTTTTCCTTGCGCACGAAGGCCGAGCGCAGCGTCGCGTGCGGCTCGGCCGGATCGAAGAAATTGCGCCGCATGTGCGCCAGCTCCTCGTCGCGGTACGCCTGCAGCGGCTTGACCGCTTCGTCGCGCACACGCGCCGCCTGCTTGTCCGCCAGGCGCGCGGCCAGGTCCGGCGATGCCGCCAGTTGCGCGGCCAGCCGGCCGACCTCGTCACCCAGCTCTTCCGGCGCGGCCTGCAGCACGCGCTGCGCCAGGCCCAGCGCCACCGCGCGCTTGGCGCTCACGGGCAGCGCCGACTGCGTCAGCCGCGCGGCCTCGTCGGCGCCCACGCGGCGCGGCAGGCTGTAGGTCCAGTATTCGGAGCCGTGCAGGCCCATGAGCTTGTAGTGCGGGTTGAGCACCACGCCGTCGCGGCACCACACCTCGTCGGCCGCGAGCGCGAGCATCACGCCGCCGGCCGCGGCATTGCCGCCCAGCGCGGCCACAGTGAGGCGGTCGGTGGTGGTGAGCACGGCCTCGACCAGGTCGTTCATCGCGTGGATGTTGGCCCACGACTCTTCGGCCGGATCGGCCGCCGCCTCGATCACGTTTAGGTGGATGCCGTTGGAGAAGAAGTCGCGCAGCCCGCCGAGCACCAGCACCGAGGTCGGGCGGGTGCAGGCGAAGCGGTAGGCCGCCAGCAGACGCCGGCATTGCGCGGTGCTCATGGCCCCGCCCGCGAACGAGAAGTTCAGCACGCCGACCGGCCCGTGCTCGCGGTAGCGGATGTCGGTCCACGTGCGACGGCCGGCCGGCAGCTCGAGCGGCGCGGGCACCTCGGGCAGGCCGGCGGGCAGCCGCGCGCCCAGCGCCTCGACGGCCGGCAGCTTGTAGCTCGGCAGGCCGGAACCCGGCTCGCGCCAGGGCCGCAGCTGGGTGAGCCAGACCGCGCCGTCGACGGTGGCTCGGCAGACGGCGCCGGCGCGGGTGGCGATCAGTTCGCCGGGCGTGCCGCGCAGCTCGTCCTCGGCATGGCCGCCGTGCAGGTACCACGGCGCACCCAGCAACTCGTCGAGCACGCCGGGCTGCGAATCGGCCGCGCGCAGCTGCCGCAGCACCGATCCGGTGGTCTGCGTGGCCCAGTCGATGCGGCGCTCGGCCTGCTTCATGAAGGGCCGCCAGCCGGCGGCGAGGTCGGCCGCCTTCTGCCGCTTCGGCTTGTAGGTGCCCGAGGCGAAGCGCTCGACGGCCAGCAGCACGGCGTCGACGGCGGCATCGGCCACCTCGCCGCGGTACAGGTCGCTCTTGCCGGCCTGCGGCGGCACCTTCAGCGGCGACCAGGCCCAGACATCGCCCGCGTCCATCTCGGCCACGGCCTCGAGCACGGTGACGCCCCAGCTGTCGACGCCGCCCTGCAGCGTCCGGTCGAGCGAAGACGGGCCCCGGTCGCCGGGCGGGCCCGGGTGCACGATGAGGCAGGTGTGGGCGCGCCAGACGTCCTCGGGAATCGCCGTGGTCAGCATCGGCGCGATGACGAGCGCGGGCGCGTGCTGGCGCACCGCGTCGCGCAAGGCCTCGTCGTCGCCGAGCGCCAGCACGATGCCTGCGGTGTGGCCCCGGTCCTGGAGCTCGGCCAGCACCCGCTGCGTGAGGCTGTTGAACGCGCTCGCGACGAGCAGGATGTGCATGGGCGACCTCATTGACGTTTGTTTCAAAACGTCAAAAATGTATCTGCCAGCCTCGCCGCCGATAAGCTGACTGAAAGTACTCACCGCCGGGAAATCGCCGGGCCGCCGCGACGGCCGGGCCACAATGACCGCACATGTCGTCGCCGCTGAACCTCACCCGCTTTCGCCCCCGCCTGCTGGACACGATGGCCGGCTACGACCGGGGGCGGTTCCTGGGGGACCTCGGCGCGGGCGCCACGGTGGGCATCGTGGCACTGCCGCTGGCCATGGCCTTTGCCATCGCCTCGGGGCTCAAGCCCGAAGCCGGCATCTGGACGGCGATCATCGCGGGCTTCCTGATCTCGCTCCTGGGCGGCTCGGCCGTGCAGATCGGCGGCCCGGCGGGCGCCTTCATCGTGATCGTCTACGGCATCGTCGAGCGCTACGGCGTGGCCAACCTGCTGATCGCCACCGCCTGCGCTGGCGTGCTGCTGTTCATGGCGGGGCTGTTCGGGCTCGGGCAGCTGGTGCGCTTCGTGCCGCTGTCGATCGTGGTGGGCTTCACCAACGGCATCGCGGTGCTGATCCTGCTGTCGCAGCTCAAGGACTTGCTCGGCCTCACGGTGGAGCGCATGCCGGCCGACGTGTTCTCGCAGCTGCACGCGATGGCGCTGAGGCTGGACACCTTCAACCCGCACGCCTTCGCGCTCGGCCTGGCCTGCGTGCTCGGGCTGCTGGCGTGGTCGCGGCTGTTTCGCGGCGACTCGGCGCTGGCGCGCGCGGTGCAGCGCGTGGGCGGGCGCTGGGTGCAGACGCGCCCGGTGCAGATCGTCGGGCGCATCCCGGGGCCGATCGTCGCGCTGGTGTCGCTCACGCTGGTGTCGTGGGGCTTCGCGCTGCCGGTGGAGACCATCGGCACGCGCTTCGGCGGCATTCCCGAGGGCGTGCCGGCCTTCGCGCTGCCCGATTTCTCGTGGGAGACCGTCAAGCAGCTGGTGACGCCGACGCTGACCATCGCACTGCTCGGCGCCATCGAGTCGCTGCTGTGCGCGCGCGTGGCCGACCAGGTCAGCGGCCAGCCGCGCCACGACCCCAACCAGGAGCTGATGGCGCAGGGCATCGCCAACCTGGTCACGCCCTTCTTCGGCGGCATGCCGGCCACGGGCACCATCGCGCGCACCGTGACCAACATCCGCTCCGGCGGCAGCTCGCCCATCGCGGGCATCGTGCATGCGGTCACGCTGCTGGTCGTGGTGCTGCTGGCGGCGCCGCTGGCGCGCCATGTGCCGCTCGCGGTGCTGGCGGGCATCCTGGTGTTCGTCGGGCTGAACATGGGCGAATGGCGCGAGTTCACGCCCGGCCAACTGCGCCACTTCAGCCGCCACTACCGCCTGCTGATGCTCGGCACCTTCTTCCTCACGGTGGTGTTCGACCTCACGGTGGCGGTGCAGGTGGGCATCGTGCTGGCATGCGCGCTCTTCATCCGGCGCATGAGCGGGCTGTTCAGCGTCGAGCTGGTGACGCTGCAGCCGCCGGTGCTCACCTACCGGCTGTACGGCGCCATGTTCTTCGGCGCGGCGGCCAAGCTCGACGAAGCAGTGAACGCCGCGGAGCGCGCGCCGCGCGGCATGACGCTGGTGCTCGACGCCACGCACCTGATCTACATCGATGCCACCGGCGTCGATGCGCTGCGGCAGTTGCACCGGGCGGTGCTGGCGCGCGACGGGCTGCTGCGCATCGAGTCGCTGCAGCCGCAGCCGCTCGAGGTGCTGGAGCGCTCGGGCTTTGCCGAGGAGCTGACCTCGGGCCGGCCGGCAACGACCTCCTAGGCGGGGCTCGTCAGGCCTGCGCGGCCTCGCCGCACACCAGCCGCGCCATCTGCACCTTGCTCGTGACGCCGAGCTTGGCGTACACCTGCCGCAGGTGGTGGCGCACCGTCGCCGGGGAACTGTCGAGCCTGCGGGCCACCATCTTGTAGCTGTGCCCCTCGCCGAACAAGCGGGCCACCTCGGCCTCGCGACGGCTCAGCACCGCCAGGGCCGAGACGCCTGGCGCCGGCGTCTCCCGCAGCCGCAGCGCCTGCGCCGAAACCAGGTGAGGCATCAGCAATTCCAGCAGCGCGTGCTCGCGCGCGCCGAAGCTCGCGGCTTCGCGGCCGTACAGCGACAGGTGCGTCCACCACGGCGAATCGGGCGCATGCAGCATCACGCTGAGCACCCGGTCGAGACGATGGTCCGAAGCGAAGGCGCGCAGCGAGCCCACCGGCGGCAGCTCGTGCGACGCCATCGCCATGCCATGGCCCGGTCGTGCCATCACCGCGGCCACCATCGGATCGAGGTGGCGCACACGGCACCAGTCGGCCACGAAATCCGGCGCCAGCCCGCGGGTGTGGCCGTCTCGCGGCTCGAGCCGTCCGGCGGCGAACACCGAGCGGCCGAACCAGGCGGCGTCGAACGCAATGTGGCCGGCCAGCCAGTCCAGCAGCCCGCCGGCGGCCGATGCCTCGGGCGCGGCGGCCCGCGGATACAGATCGAGCAGCAACGCGCCGAGCTGTGCGGCCGGAATGCACGACCCCGAAGAAGAACTGCTGTGCGCCATGCGGCGCGATCTTAGGGGCCGCCCGCTCGCGGGGGGTTGCGGAGATTCCCGCATCGTTCATCTGAACGACTGCCGCGGCCGGACACCCCGCCCTACGCTGCACGGCGTTCCCACCTTACACACGAACAGGACCCCGTTGCCATGAACCTCGCCGACTACAGCCGCCTCGACGCCACCGGGCTGGCCGAATGCATCCGCCGCAAGGACATCAGCGCCGCCGAAGCGCAGCAGTGCGCGCGCCAGGCGGCGACCGCGCTCAACCCGCGCATCAACGCCATGGCCGAGCTTTTCGACGCCCCGCTGTCGCACGACGCGCAGGGTCCGCTGGGCGGCGTGCCCTTCCTCATCAAGGACCTGGTGCTGCAGGCCGAGGGCGTGCGCTGCCAGGCCGGCAGCCGGCTGTTCGGCGACGGGCTGCCGGCTGCCGCAGACAGCGCGTTGATGGCGCGCTTTCGCCGCGCCGGCCTGGCCACGCTGGGGCGCACCTGGACCCCGGAACTCGGCTTCAACGCCACCACCGAGAGCGCCCTCGGCGGCGCGACGCGCAACCCGTGGAACCTGGCGCACAGCGCGGGCGGCTCCAGCGGGGGCTCGGCCGCGGCGGTGGCCGCCGGCATCGTGCCCATGGCGCACGCCAACGACGGCGGCGGTTCGATCCGCGTGCCCGCCGCCGCCTGCGGCCTGATCGGGCTGAAGTCCAGCCGCGGCCGCATCAGCGCCGGCCCGGGCTACGGCCAGCCGCTGATGGGCCTGGGCATGGAGGGCGTGGTCTGCCGCACCGTGCGCGACGCCGCCGCCGCGCTCGACCTCATGCACGGCCCCGAGCTGGGCGATCCGTTCCTGATTCCCGCGCCCGCGCGGCCCTACGCACAGGCCATCCGGTCGGCGCCGCGCCGGCTGCGCATCGCGGTGAGCACGCAGTTCCCGGGCACGCAGCCGGCGGCGCAACCCTGCGTCGACGCGGTGGAGGCGACGGCGCGCACGCTCGCCGGTCTCGGGCATGTCGTGGAATGGGCGACGCCGTCGTATGCGCACGAGGCCTTCTTCTCGGCCACGCGCACCTTCTGGTCCTCGTTGCTGGCGGCCGGCGTGGCGGGCGTGGCGCAGGCGCTGCAGATGCCGCTGGAGAAGGCGCTGGGCCAGGTGCAGGCCTGCACCCGCGCCACCGCCGAGCACGGGCTGCGCCTGAGCGCGCTCGACCTGGAACTGGCGCTCGCGCAGATGAATGCGGTCTCGCGCGAGGTGGCGCCCTTCTTCGCGCAGCACGACATCCTGCTCACGCCGACGATGCGCACCCCGCCCGTGGCGCTGGGCTACCTCGACCAGGACGACCCCGCGCGCGATGCGCAGGGTTTCTTCGACCACCTGTTCGACTACGCGACCTTCACGCCGCTGGCCAACCTCACCGGCCAGCCGGCGATCTCGCTGCCCCTGGGGATGGCCGGCGACCTGCCGATCGGCGTGCAATGCATGGCGCCCATGGGCGACGAGGCCACGCTGCTGCAGCTCGCCGCGCAGCTCGAGCAGGCCATGCCCTGGGCCGCGCGGCGCCCGGCGCTGCACGCGGCGGCGCTGTAGGCAGCGCGCTCAGGGCGCCTCGGTGCCCCGGTCGGGCGACGACCCGCTGCGCACCACGCGCTGGCCGTCGTTCAGCGTGGCGGTGAAGACCATCGACGAATTCGGTGGCTGCACCCAGCGCCATTCCCATTCGGTCTCGCGCTTGAGCGCATAGGGCGTGACCTTGGCCGGCTTGCCCAGCAGCTTGCGCAGGTCTTCCATCATCATGCCGGGCTGAACCTTGGCGAAGTTCTCGGGCGTGAGCACCTGGCGCAGCGCGCTCATCTTGCCGTCGGCGCCGATGGTGATCATGTAGTTCTTCTGGCCCTGCGGCTGGCGGTTGAACTCCAGCACGCGGCCGTTGGGCACGTCCCAGATGTTCTCGGGTTCGCCGAAACGCGCGCGCACGTCGGCCTCGGTCGAGACGCCCTCTTCGAGCTCGCTGATGCGCTGCGGATCGCAGCCCGCGAGCCCGATCAGCGCCGCCAGCAGTCCTGCCACGAGGCCGATCCGGCCCTTCTGAAATCGTTGCATGCCGTCCCCGGTAAAATTCGAGCGATAAAGGTCCAGTCTATGTCCATCTTCCGCCGCCCCCACTACACCTCCGAGATCACGAACTTCATCGAGGAGATGAAGCAAAAGAAGCCGACGCTCGAGGCCGAACAGCGCGCCGGCCGCGCCCTGCTGTGGGACAAGCACCTCGACCGCAGCCTGCTCGAGGAGTACAGCGAAGCGCGCGTGCCGATGCAGCCGTACGTCTACCAGACCCAACCCAAGTGAATGGTGCCCACCCGGCATCCCGCCGCCCAGCCTGCGCGCACAGCTATTAAGTTGATAGCAACTTCCTCATGAGCGCAGACGAGGACAACGGCACGATCGTGGCCAGCATGCCCGAGGTCGTCGACCAGGTCGCCCTGGCCCGGCTCTACGGCGAGCCGCTGTTCGCGATGCCGAAGGACCTGTACATCCCGCCCGAGGCGCTGCAGGTCTTCCTGGAGGCCTTCGAGGGCCCGCTGGACCTGTTGCTGTACCTGATCCGCAAGCAGAACTTCAACATCCTCGACATCCCGATGGCGGGCCTGACGCGGCAGTACCTGAGCTACGTCGACGAGATCCGCCAGACCAACCTCGAGCTCGCGGCCGAGTATTTGCTGATGGCCGCGATGCTGATCGAGATCAAGTCGCGCATGCTGCTGCCGCCCAAGAAGGTGGCCGACGGTGAAGAGGCCGAAGACCCGCGCGCCGAGCTGGTTCGCCGACTCATGGAGTACGAGCAGACCAAGCTGCAGGCCGCCGCCATCAGCGCGCTGCCGACCTACGGGCGCGACTTCTGGAAGGCCCAGGTCTACATCGAGCAGTCGATCAAGCCGCGCTTTCCCGACGTCGACGTGGTCGAACTGCGCGACGCCTGGGCCGACATCATGAAGCGCGCCAAGCTCGTGCAGCACCACAAGATCTCGCGCGAGGAACTCAACGTGCGCGAGCACATGAGCATCGTGCTGCGCCACCTGCAGGGCCAGCGCTTCGTCGAGTTCGAAAAGCTCTTCGACGTCTCGCGCGGCGTGCCGGTGCTGATCGTCACCTTCATCGCGATGCTCGAACTTGCGAAGGAGACGCTGATCGACATCACGCAGGCCGAAGCCTTCGCCCCTATTTACGTCCGACTGGCCTACTCGCCGGCCTGACCCAACCGGTTCCCACGCCTGTGACTTCCGCCGTTCGCGACTTCGACGTCCTCATTGTCGGCAGCGGCCTCGCAGGCCTCTCCGCCGCGCTGCACCTGGCCCCCACGCACCGCGTGGCCGTGCTCACCAAGCGCGCGCTGAACGACGGCTCCAGCGCCTGGGCGCAGGGCGGCATCGCGGCCGTGCTGGCGGCGGGCGACAGCTTCGACGCCCACGTGGAAGACACGCTGGTGGCCGGCGCCGGCCTGTGCGACCCCGAGGCCACGCGCTTCGTGGTCGAGGGCGCGCCACAAGCCATCGGCTGGCTGCGCGAACTGGGCGTGCCCTTCTCGGAAGAAGGTGGCGACCTGCACCTGACGCGCGAAGGCGGCCACAGCCAGCGCCGCATCGTGCACGTGACCGACGCCACCGGCGCGGCCGTGCAGCAGGTGCTCATCGAGCGCGTGCGCCGCACGCCCAACATCACGCTGTTCGAGCACCACACGCTGGTCGACCTGGTCACCGGCACCAAGCTCGGGCTGGCCGATGCGTCGTGCCAGGGCCTGTACGCGCTGGACGACGAGACCGACGAGGTGCTGGCCTTCCGCGCGCCGCACACCATCCTGGCCACGGGCGGCGCGGGCAAGGTGTACCTGTACACCACCAACCCCGACACCGCCACCGGCGACGGCATTGCCGCCGCCTGGCGCGCGGGCTGCCGGGTGTCGAACCTGGAGTTCATCCAGTTCCACCCGACCTGCCTGTACCACCCGCACGCCAAGTCGTTCCTGATCAGCGAGGCGGTGCGCGGCGAAGGCGGGCTGCTCAAGTTGCCCGACGGCACGCGCTTCATGCCCAAGCACGACGAACGCGCCGAACTCGCACCGCGCGACGTGGTGGCCCGCGCCATCGACTTCGAGATGAAGAAGCACGGCCTCGACTGCGTGTACCTCGACATCTCGCACCAGCCGCCCGCGTTCCTGAAGGAACACTTCCCCAACATCCTGGCGCGCTGCCTGGAGCTGGGCATCGACATCACGCGCGAGCCGATTCCCGTGGTGCCCGCCGCCCACTACACCTGCGGCGGCGTGCTCAGCGACCTGGCCGGTCGCACCGACATCCCGGGCCTGTACGCCATCGGCGAAACCGCCTGCACCGGCCTGCACGGCGCCAACCGGCTGGCCAGCAACTCGCTGGTCGAGTGCATGGTGTTCGCGCGCGCCGCAGCCGACGCCATCGCGCAGGCGCCGTCGCGCGAACGCGCCGCGCTGCCCGCCTGGGACGAAAGCCGCGTCACCGACGCCGACGAAGCCGTGGTCATCTCCCACAACTGGGACGAGCTGCGCCGCTTCATGTGGGACTACGTCGGCATCGTGCGCACCAACAAGCGCCTGGAGCGTGCGAGCCACCGCATCGCGCTGTTGCAGGCCGAGATCCAGGAGTTCTACGCGAACTTCCACGTCACGCGCGACCTGCTCGAGCTGCGCAACCTGGTGCAGGTGGCCGAGCTGATCGTGCGTTCCGCGCAGGCCCGCCACGAGAGCCGTGGCCTGCATTTCAGTCGCGATTACCCTTCGCTGGCCGAGCCCACCGCACCCACCGTGCTGGTGCCGCCGGTCGACTGAGCCCACCCTTCGTCACCTTTCGATCACCCTCAGGATGCCCGGCCACCGACGCCCGCAGGGAGAAAGCCAACCATGTCGAACACCCCTACCCCACCCACCCCACCGTCCGAAGCCCCGGCCGCCACGCCCTACGGCACGTTGCCGCCCGCCTCGCCCCTGGCACAGCGCAAGCCCGTGAGCCTGCCGCGGCTGGCCGACATGCATGCGCGCGGCGAGAAGATCGCCATGCTCACCGCCTACGACGCCACCTTCGCGGCCATGGCCGACGCGGCCGGCATCGACTGCCTGCTGGTCGGTGACTCGCTGGGCATGGTCTGCCAGGGCCTGAACAGCACCGTGGGCGTGAGCCTGGAAGCCATGCGCTATCACACCGACAGCGTCTCGCGCGGCCTGCGCCGCGTGCAGGGCACGACCTGGCTCATCGCCGACCTGCCCTTCGGCAGCTACCAGGAGTCACGCGAGCAGGCCCTGGCCAGCGCCACCGTGCTGATGCAGGCCGGCGCGCACATGGTCAAGCTCGAAGGCGGCGGCTGGACCACCGAGACCGTGCGCTTCCTGGTCGAGCGCGGCATTCCCGTGTGCGCCCACCTGGGCCTGACGCCGCAGACCGTGCACGCGCTCGGCGGCTACCGCGTGCAGGGCAAGGGCGACACCGCCGGTGCGCTGCTCAAGCAGCAGGCCCACGCGCTGCAGGACGCGGGCGCCGCCATGCTGGTGCTCGAGATGGTGCCGGCCGCGCTGGCCGCCGAACTCACCACGGAGCTGAAACACTGCGCCACCATCGGCATCGGCGCCGGCAAGGGCACCGCGGGCCAGGTGCTCGTGCTGCACGACATGCTGGGCATCAACCTCGGGAAGATGCCGAAGTTCGTGCGCAACTTCATGGCCGACGCGCCGGGCGTGCTGCCCGCGCTGCAGGCCTACGTGCAGGCCGTGAAGAACGGCAGCTTCCCCGACGACCGCCTCCACGCCTGGTAAGCACAGAAGGACACCGACCATGTACATCGCCAAGACCATCGACGAACTGCGCCAGCACCTGTCTTCCAGCCAGCGCCCCGCCTTCGTGCCCACCATGGGCAACCTGCACGAGGGCCACCTCGCGCTCGTGCGCCAGGCCAAGCCGCTGGGCGACGCCACCGTGGCGAGCATCTTCGTGAACCGCCTGCAGTTTTTGCCGCACGAAGACTTCGACACCTACCCGCGCACCTGGGACAGCGACTGCGAGAAGCTGCGCGCCGCCGGCTGCGACGTGCTGTTCGCGCCCGACGAGAAGGCGCTCTACCCCGAGCCCCAGACCTGCAAGGTGCATCCCGACCCGGCGCTGGCCGACCTGCTCGAAGGGCACTTCCGCCCGGGCTTCTTCATCGGCGTGTGCACGGTGGTGATGAAGCTGTTCCAGTGCGTGCAGCCGCGCGTGGCCGTGTTCGGCAAGAAGGACTACCAGCAGCTCATGATGATCCGCCACATGGTGCGGCAGTTTGCGCTGCCGATCGAGATCGTGGGCGGCGAGACCTTCCGCGCCGACGACGGCCTGGCGCTCTCCTCGCGCAACGGCTACCTGAGCGCCACCGAACGCGCCGAGGCCGTGCAGCTGTCGAAGGCGCTGCGAGACATGGCAGAAGCCGTGCGCGCCGGCGAGCGCGACGTGGCCGCCCTCGAGGCGCGCGCCATGCAGTCGCTCGCGCAGCGCGGCTGGCAGCCCGACTACGTGGTGCTGCGCCGCCGCGCCGACCTGCAGGCGCCGCAACCCGGCGATGCGCTCGTGGCCCTGGCCGCCGCGCGACTGGGCAGCACGCGGCTCATCGACAACCTCGAAATCGACACGCCGCTCGCCACATGACCTACAGCGTCAAGGAAATCTTTTACACGCTGCAGGGCGAAGGCGGACAAGCCGGCATGCCGGCCGTGTTCTGCCGCTTCGCCGGCTGCAACCTCTGGACCGGCCGCGAGGAAGACCGCGACACGGCCGTCTGCCGCTTCTGCGACACCGACTTCGTCGGCACCGACGGCACGCTGGGCGGCAAGTTCAAGAACGCCGACCTGCTCGCCGACACCATCGCCGCGCAATGGCCCGCCGGCGACACCGTGCACCGGCTGGTCGTGCTCACCGGCGGCGAGCCGCTGCTGCAGGTCGACGCGGCGCTGGTCGATGCGCTGCACGCGCGGCACTTCCGCATCGCGGTCGAGAGCAACGGCACGGTCGCCGCGCCCGCCGGCATCGACTGGCTGTGCATCAGCCCCAAGACCGGCGCGCCGTGGGTGCAGCAACGCGGCCAGGAGCTGAAGCTGGTGTGGCCGCAGGCCGGCATCGACCTCGATGCGATGGCGCGCACGGGCGAGTTCACGCACCGCTTCCTGCAGCCGATGGACGGGCCCGACCGGCTCGCCAACACCGAGCTGTGCATCGCCGAATGCATGAAGCAGCCGGTGTGGCGCCTCAGCGTGCAGACCCACAAGATCACGGGCATCCGCTGACGCGGCAGCCCCTTTCAGTTTCGAGTTTCTTTTTCTTGACGATGCGCTTCACCATCAGCCAACGCTTCTTCTTCGACGCCGCCCACACGCTCAAACGCGAGATCGAGGTCGAAGGCAGCCGCCGTATTCACGGCCACACGTACCACGCGGAGGTGTCGCTGGCGGGCGAACGCGACCCGGTGACGGGCATGGTGATCGACCTGGGCCTGCTGCGCCGCCGGCTCGAGGACGTGCGCGAACAGCTCGACCACCACCTGCTGGACGATGTGCCGGGGCTGCATCCGCCGACGCTGGAAAACCTGTGCGTGTTCATCGCCGACGCGCTGCCCGACCTGCGGCCGTCGCTGGCGCGCGTGCGCGTGTGGCGCGAGGCGCTCGGCGACAGCTGTACGGTGGAGTTCTAGCCGCCGGTCAGGCGGCGCCGATGCCAGCGACCAGGCTGCCCGGCGCTTGGCCGTTCTTCAGCCCGGCGGTGAACGCCAGCATGCGGTCGATCGGCACGCGTGCGCGCACGCCCAGTGCCGGATCGACGTGGATCTCGCCCGCGCCGGTTTCGAGTGCGTTCGCCAGTTCGACCAGCCCGTTCATCGCCATCCACGGGCAGTGCGCGCAGCTCTTGCAGGTGCCGCCGTTGCCCGCCGTGGGCGCTTCGATGAAGGTCTTGCCGGGGTTCAGCGTGCGCAGCTTGTGCAGCATGCCGGTGTCGGTCGCGACGATGAACTCGGTCGCGTCGAAGCGCTGCGCCGCATTCAGGATCGCCGAGGTGGAACCCACCGCATGCGCCAGCGCGATCACGTCCGAGGGCGACTCCGGGTGCACCAGCACCTTGGCCTTCGGGTGTTCCTTCATGAGCAGCTCGAGTTCGAGCGCCTTGAATTCGTCGTGCACGATGCAGGCGCCGTTCCAGCTGACCATGTCGGCGCCGGTCTGGCGGCGGATGTAGTCGCCCAGGTGGCGGTCGGGGCCCCAGAGGATCTTCTGGCCGGCCGCATGCAATGCGTTCACCACGTCGAGCGCGCAGCTGGAGGTGACGAGCCAGTCGGCGCGCGCCTTCACGGCCGCGCTGGTGTTGGCGTAGACCACCACGGTGCGGTCGGGATGCGCGTCGCAGAAGGCGCTGAATTCGTCGACCGGGCAGCCCAGGTCGAGCGAGCAGTTGGCGTCCAGGTCGGGCATCAGCACGCGCTTCTCGGGCGAGAGGATCTTCGAGGTCTCGCCCATGAAGCGCACGCCCGACACCACCAGCGTGGTGGCGGCGTGGTCGCGGCCGAAGCGCGCCATCTCGAGCGAATCGCTCACGATGCCGCCGGTTTCCTCGGCCAGGTCCTGCAGGTCGGGGTGCACGTAGAAGTGCGACACCATCACCGCGTTGCGCTCGCGCAGCAGGCGGCGGATGCGGTCCTTCAGCGCAACGCGCTCGTCGGGCGAAGGCTCGGGGGGCACGCGGGCCCAGGCGTGGCGTGTGTCGCAGACCGCGCCTTGCGCGGGCTGTTCGTAGTCGACATCGATGACGGAAGCGGTCGTCATGGCGGTTCAGTGGGTCAGGAAGCGCATCGAGTAGTCGATGGCCTTCACGTCCTTGGTCAACGCGCCAATCGAGATCCGGTCGACACCGGTCTCGGCCAGGGCGCGCAGGCCGTCGAGCGTGACGCCGCCCGAGATCTCGAGCACGGCCTTGCGGCCCTCGCCCACGGCGTCGTTCAGGCGCACGGCCTCGCGCAGCGTGGGCAGGTCCATGTTGTCGAGCAGCACCATGCGGGCGCCGGCGTCCAGCGCTTCCTGCAGCTGGGCCAGGGTCTCGACCTCGACCTCGACAAAGGCGGCCTGCGCGGCCACGGGCGCCACCGCGCGCAGGGCGGCGGCCACGCCACCGGCCGCAGCGATGTGGTTTTCCTTGATGAGCACCGCGTCGTACAGGCCGATGCGGTGGTTCAGCCCGCCGCCGGTGCGCACCGCGTACTTCTGCGCCAGGCGCAGGCCCGGCAGGGTCTTGCGGGTGTCGACGATGCGGGCACGGGTGCCCTTCACGGCGTCGGCGTACAGCGCGGTCTTGGTGGCGACGGCGCTCAGCAGCTGCAGGAAGTTGAGCGCGGTGCGCTCGGCCGTCAGCAGCGCGCGGGCGCCGCCTTCGATTTCGAGCACGGGCTGGTCGGCGGCGCAGCGCCGGCCTTCGCCGCACAGCCAGGTGATGCGCGCCTGTGGATCGAGCCGCCGCACGGTGGCCTCGACCCAGGGCGCGCCGCACACCACGGCGGTTTCGCGCGCGAGCACGCGGGCATGGGCGGTGCGGGAGGCATCGACCAGCGAGGCGGTCAGGTCGCCGTCGGCGACGTCTTCCTGCAGGGCGCGGGCGACGTCGGACTCGGCCAGCGCGGCGACAGCCGACGCCGAGAAATCAAAGCGAGGGCTCATGTCTCTGGAATCTCTAATCTTCTTCAGGAGGAATGGCGCGAAGCCGGGCCGGCGGGCGGCTGCACCGACTCGGGCACCGGGTCGCGCCCGGTCAGCGCCGCGACGGCGTCGCGCGGGCTCACCTGGCCATCGAGCAGCGCGACCACGCCTTCGGCGATGGGCATCTCGATGCCCAGGCCGCGCGCGCGCTGCACCACGGTGCGGGCGCAGTACACGCCCTCGGCCACGTGGCCCAGCGAATCGACGGCCTGCGCGAGCGTGCGGCCCTGGGCCAGCAGCAGCCCGACCTTGCGGTTGCGCGACAGGTCGCCGGTGGCGGTCAGCACGAGGTCGCCCAGGCCCGACAGGCCCATGAAGGTGTCGGCGCGGGCGCCGAGCGCCAGGCCGAAACGGGTCATTTCGGCCAGGCCGCGGGTGATCAGCGCCGCGCGGGCGTTGAGCCCGAGCGCGAGGCCGTCGCACAGCCCGGTGGCGATGGCGAGCACGTTCTTGACGGCACCGCCGACTTCGACGCCGACGATGTCGTCGTTGGCGTACACGCGCAGGGCCGGGCCGTGGAAGGCGTCGACCAGCGCATCGCGCACGCCGGCGTGCGGGCTGGCGGCCACCAGCGCGGTCGGACGCCCTTCGGCGACCTCCTGCGCAAAGCTCGGGCCGCTGAGCACGCCCGCCTTCAATTCAGGGGCGACCTGGGCCCAGATCTCGTGGGCGAGCAGGCCGTAGGTGGTGGGAGAGGCATCGAGCGCGGGCTCGACGCCCTTGCACAACCACGCCACCTGGGCGGTGGTGCCGCGCAGGGCGAGCAGCTGGTCGCGCAGGGCGGCCATGGGCGTGGCCACGATGACGAGGTCGGCCCCGGCCTGCGCCTGGGCGATGTCGCCCGCGCGCACGGTCAGCGAGGCCGGCAGGGCCAGCCCGGGAAGGTAGCGGGTGTTTTCACGCGCGGCCGACATGGCGTCGGCCTGGGCGGCGTCGCGCGCCCACAGCGTGACCTCGTGGCGGGCCGCCGCGTTGACTGCGACGGCCGTGCCCCAGGCACCGGCGCCATGAACGCAGATCTTCATCGTGCGCTGGCGGCGTCGTGCAGCCGGTTTACTGGGCCAGGGTGGGGGCAGCCTGGCCGGCGGCCTGGGCTTGCTGCTGCTCGTACATGGCCTGGAAGTTGATTTCGGCCAGGTGCACGGGCGGGAAGCCGCCGCGCTGGATCACGTCGGCCACGTTGCCGCGCAGGTACGGGTAGACGATCTGCGGGCAGGCGATGCCCAGGATCGGGCCCATCTGGTCTTCCGGCAGGTTGCGGATCTCGAAGATGCCGGCTTGCTTGGCTTCGACCAGGAACACGGTGCGGTCTTCGATCTTGGTCTGCACGGTGGCCGACACGGTGATCTCGAAGATGCCGTCGGCCACGGGCTGGGCGTCCACGCCGAGCTGGATGTCGACGGTGGGCTGCGTCTGCTCCAGCAGGATCGCGGGCGAGTTGGGTTGTTCGAGCGACAGGTCCTTGAGGTAGACGCGCTGGATCTGGAACACGGGATCTTGGGCTTGCTGGTCGGCCATGGCTGAACTTTCGAGGATCAAAACAATGCCCGCCGGGGAGAGGGTCCCGCAGCGGGCTGCAGATGAGGGAACAAACGATTATCGCCCGACGGCCCGCGCACTTTCGTGACGCCCGACCGCGCGGGGCTTCAGGCGCCTTGCAGCAACGGAACGAGGCCGCCGCGGCTGTCCAGGGCCATGAGGTCGTCACAGCCGCCCACGTGGGTGTCGCCGATGAAGATCTGCGGCACCGTGCGGCGCTGGGTGATCTCCATCATGGTGGTGCGGGCTTGCGGGTCGGTGTCGATGCGGATCTCTTCGATCTGCTCGACGCCCTTGGCCTTGAGGATCTGCTTTGCACGCGTGCAGTACGGGCAGACGGCGGTGGTGTACATCTTGACGGCTTGCATGCGCTCTACCTTGGGGGAAATCAGGCTTTTTCAACCGGCAGGTTAGCCTCTTTCCAGGCCTTGAGCCCGCCGGCCACCGCTTGGGCCTGCTCGTAGCCGAGCTTCTTGGCCGTGGCCACGGCGCGTTGGGCGCGGGCGCCGGTGGCGCACACCAGCAGCAGCGGCACGTTCTTGTTCTTGACCGTGCTGGCCAGCTTCTCGTCCAGCAGGTTCAGGGGCACGTTCTTGGCGCCGATCATGTGGCCGGTCGCGAATTCTTCGGGTTCGCGCACGTCGACCAGCACCGCGCGTTCGCGGTTGATGAGCTGCACGGCGCCCTGGGCCGTGAGCGTGCCGCCGCCCGCACCCCGGAGCATCGGCCAGGCCAGCATGCCGCCCGAGGTGAGCGCCATCAGGATCAGCATCCAGTTCGCGGTGACGAATTCGATCAATTTCACGGGGGTTCCTTGGATGGCAAACCCGGGATTTTAGAATGCTGGTTTTCCCACGCGCTGCCAAAGGCCTCCGACATGCACAAACTGGTACTGATCCGCCACGGCGAATCGACCTGGAACCTCGAAAACCGCTTCACCGGCTGGACCGACGTCGACCTGACCGAAACCGGCGTCGAGCAGGCCAAGCAGGCCGGCCGGCTGCTCAAGGCCGAGGGCTACGACTTCGACGTGGCCTACACCAGCGTGCTCAAGCGCGCCACCCGCACCCTCTGGCACACGCTCGACGAACTCGACCGCACCTGGCTGCCCGTGGTGCACTCCTGGCGCCTCAACGAACGCCACTACGGCGGCCTGCAGGGCCTGAACAAGGCCGAAACGGCCAAGAAGTACGGTGACGAGCAGGTGCTGGTCTGGCGCCGCAGCTACAGCACCCCGCCGCCGCCGCTGGAAGCGGACGACCCGCGCAGCGAGCGCTCCGACGTGCGCTACGCCAAGCTGTCGCCCGAGCAGATTCCGCTGACCGAATGCCTGAAGGACACGGTGGCGCGCGTGCTGCCGTTCTGGAACGAGTCGATGGCCCCGGCCATCCGCACCGGCCGCCGCCTGGTCGTGGCCGCGCACGGCAACTCGATCCGCGCGCTGGTGAAGTACCTGGACGGCATCTCGGACGACGCCATCGTCGGCCTGAACATCCCGAACGGCATCCCGCTCGTGTACGAGCTGGACGACGACCTCAAGCCCCTGCGCCACTACTACCTGGGCGATGCCGCGGCCGCCGAAAAGGCCGCCGCCGCGGTGGCTTCGCAGGGCAAGGGCTGAAGACGTAAGCAAAAGAAGAAAACCCCGCCTGCCGGTTCCTCCGTGGAACCCCGGCAGGCAATTTGCTTCCAAGCTGTGTATATTGGTTCGACAGCCGTCGACATACAGGACATTTCACTCATGATGGGCCAGAAACTGAAGATCACCGGCTGGGTCGCCGCCGGCGCCGTTGCTGGCGTCCTGACCACCGTCTCGCTGCAGACGGTCGCGCGGGGTTCGCTCGCGCCGCTCCCGCTCGAGGAGTTGCAGCAGCTCGCGGCCGTCTTCGGGATGGTCAAGAGCGACTATGTCGAGGCGGTCGACGAGAAGAAACTCATCTCGGACGCCATCTCGGGCATGGT
The DNA here is from genome assembly GCF_058801005.1 of Variovorax sp. GW822-FHT04A09. Lineage (NCBI taxonomy): Bacteria > Pseudomonadati > Pseudomonadota > Betaproteobacteria > Burkholderiales > Comamonadaceae > Variovorax > Variovorax sp. GW822-FHT04A09. Next base: position 593,153 of record NZ_JBXAMV010000003.1, read on the forward strand.
CGCCGGGCTCGATCCGCACTCGCAGTACTTCGACAAGAAGTCCTTCAAGGAATTCCGCGAGGGCACCACGGGCCGCTTCGTCGGCGTGGGCATCGAGATCTCGCAGGAAGACGGCCTCATCAAGGTCGTCTCGCCCATCGAGGGCTCGCCGGCCTTCCGCGCCGGCCTGAAGCCGAACGACCTGATCACCAAGATCGACGACACCGCCGTGCGCGGCCTGTCGCTGAACGAAGCCGTCAAGCGCATGCGCGGCGAGGCCAACACCAAGGTGCTGCTGACCATCTTCCGCAAGGACGAGAGCCGCACCTTCCCGGTCACGATCACGCGCGAGGAAATCCGTACCCAGTCGGTGCGCGGCAAGATGATCGAGCCGGGCTACGGCTGGATCCGCCTGTCGCAGTTCCAGGAGCGCACGGTCGACGACTTCGTCAAGAAGATCGAGGAGCTCTATAAGGAAGACCCGAACCTCAAGGGCCTGGTGCTCGACCTGCGCAACGACCCGGGCGGCCTGCTCGACGCGGCGGTGGCGGTGTCGGCGGCCTTCCTGCCCGAGAACGTCACGGTGGTCACCACCGACGGCCAGCTGGCCGAAAGCAAGTCGATCTACAAGGCGGCGCCCGAGTACTACCAGCGCCGTTCGGGCAGCGACCCGCTGCGCAACCTGCCGGCAGCGCTCAAGAACGTGCCGCTGGTGGTGCTGGTGAACGAAGGCTCGGCCTCGGCCAGCGAGATCGTGGCCGGCGCGCTGCAGGACCACAAGCGCGCCACCATCATGGGCAGCCAGACCTTCGGCAAGGGCTCGGTGCAGACCGTACGCCCGCTCGGCCCGGACACCGGCCTGAAGATCACCACCGCGCGCTACTACACGCCCAGCGGCACCTCGATCCAGGCCAAGGGCATCGTGCCCAACGTGCTGGTCGACGAAAGCGCCGAGGGCAGCCCCTTCGCCGCCCTGCGCATGCGCGAGGCCGACCTCGAGAAGCACCTGGCCAGCGGCCAGGGCCCCGAGGTGAAGGACCCCGAACGTGAAAAGGCCCGCGACGAAGCCCGCAAGCGCCTCGAGGAAGAAGCCAAGAAGCCGCCGCAGGACCGCAAGGTGCCCGAGTTCGGCACCGACAAGGACTTCCCGCTGGTGCAGGCGCTCAACCGCCTGAAGGGCCAGCCGGTGCTCGTGAGCAAGACGCAGGTCATCGTCGACAACAAGGACGAGAAGAAGGAAAACTGATCCCGGCGAGCGGGCCGCACGCACCGTGCGGTTCGCGCCACCGGCGTTTTCCTCTCCCCCGCACAGGCCCAGGCAGGCGCGCATGGACGATCACGACCTGCTGCGCTATTCGCGGCACATCCTCCTCGAAGAATTCGGCATCGACGGCCAGGCGCGCGTCAGTGCCGGGCGAGTGCTCGTCATCGGCGCCGGTGGGCTGGGCTCGCCGGTGGCCCTGTACCTCGCGGCAGCGGGGGTCGGCCACATCGTGCTGGTCGACGACGACGAGGTCGATCTCACCAACCTCCAGCGGCAGGTCGTCCACACCCAGGCGCGGGTGGGCCAGCCCAAGGTCGCATCGGCCGCGCAGGCCATGCGCGACATCAACCCCGGCATCGCCATCGAGACCCACGCCGTGCGCGCCGACGAGGCGCTGCTGTCGCGGCTCGTGGCCGAGGCCGACGTGGTGGTCGACTGCTGCGACAACTTCGCCACCCGGCAGGCCGTGAACCGCGCCTGCGTGGCGCATGCCAAGCCGCTGGTGGCGGGCGCGGCGATCCGTTTCGACGGCCAGCTGAGCGTGTACGACACGCGCAACGCCGCCTGCCCCTGCTACGCCTGCCTGTTCCCGCCCGAGGCCAGCTTCGAGGAAACGCGCTGCGCGGTGCTCGGCGTGTTCGGCCCGGTGGTCGGCACCATCGGCACGCTGCAGGCCAGCGAGGCGCTCAAGCTGCTGGCCGGCATCGGTCCGTCGCTGGCGGGCAAACTGCTGATGTTCGACGGGCGCAGCACGGGCTTCGACACCCTGCGCGTCTCGCGCGACCCGCACTGCAGCGTCTGCGCGCAGCGGCCCCAGACCGGCGCCTGAGCGCCCGCCTGCCCTCTTCTTTCTTTCGTTAAGGCTGGCGAGCCCCCTTGGCCCGCGCCGCACCGCGCGCGGCGGCCCCGGCCGTGGGCCGGTTCGCCAGTGCCAGCACGCCCGTGCAGTCGGCGTTCTCGCCGGGGCCGGTCTCGATGGTCGCGGCCAGTGCCAGCAGCGGGTTGATGGCGCCCAGCGCCAGCGCCGCCAAGCCGCGGCCGGCCAACGGCCCGATCTCGACGCCGCCCTTGGGCGCGCCGAAGGTGCCGCTCACGACCAGCGGCGTGCGAAGCGACAGGAAGCTCGCGCTCTTGGGCTCGGGGCGGATCACGAAGTCCAGAGACTCGGTCGCGAGGTTGGCCTGGCCGGTGGCGGTGAAGACGGCGTTGGTGGTGTCCAGCACCAGCGTGCGCCCGTTCATCACGCCCTTGTTCACGTCGAAGGCCAGCGCGGCGCAGCGCAGCTCGACGTCGCGGTCGCCGCGCAGCAGGAACTTGAGGATGTCGCCGCCCACCAGCGTCGCGAACACGGGCATCAGGTTGCCGAACTGGCCGCGGCCCGACAGCACCGCCATGTCGCCCGACGCGCCGCCGAGCCAGCTGGCCACCGAATTGCCGGCGCCCGACAGGTTGATGCGCCCGTCGAGCCGGCCGACGCTGTTGCCCGAGTTCTCCAGCTTGGGAATCAGCCGCGCCAGCCGCAGGCCGCGCACGTCGAGCGAGGCGCGGATGTCGGCCGGCGTCTTCGTGGCGTCGATGCGGATCGCGCCCACGAGCTTGCCGTTGGCCACGCCCAGGTCGAGCGGGTCGAGCGACAGCACGCCGTCGGTCAGCCGGATCTTGACGCTGCCGCGGTCCAGCGGCACCTCGCGCACGTTGCGGATGCGCTCGGCCGTGTAGGCCACGTCGGCGTTCATGGCGTGCAGCCGCGCGAAGTCGAAGGGCGTGGTCGGCAGCACCTTGCCGCCGGGCGGACGCTTGGGCTGGGCCGAGGCGACGGGCGCCACGCCCTCCACCGCGTTGGCGGAACGCGCCGTGGGCGGCAGGCCGATCAGCGGGCCGAGGTCGTCCATGTCCATGACACGCGAGCGCAGCGTGCCCGACAGGCGCGGCACCTTGCCGGCCTGGTCGAAGGCCATGTCGCCGCCGATGTCCGACAGGCCCAGGCGGCCGTTGAGCCCCGCCGCCTCCCAGAGCTTGCCGCGCTTGCGCAGCCCGCCGCTCAGCGCATAGGGCGGGGTCTGCGGCAGCACGATGCCCAGCAGCGGGTACAGCGCGCTCAGCGTCTGGCCCTTGATCTGGAACGTGGCGTCGATGCCGTCGAAGCCCGCGAGCTGGGCCACCGTGCCATTGGCCTTGAGCCGGGTCTGGCCGGCGGCGGCGTTGATCTCCAGCGGGAACGGCGGCGCGCCCGCGGCGTTGATCTGCAGCACGTTGCCGGTGCGCCCGTCGGCCGTGAGCGGCTGGCCCTTGTAGCGGCCCTTGATGCGGTAGTGCAGCGGCAGCTCGCCGCGGTTGCTGTCGTAGTCCAGGTCGGCGTGCACGTCGACGCCCAGGTGCGTGGCCAGGAAGTCGACGGCGCCCTTGTCGACCTGGATCAGGCCGATGGTGGGCACGGTGCCGGTGTCGGAGGTGTCCTTGCCGAAGGCCCAGGTGCGGCGCCCGTCGGGCTCCATCTGCAGGCCGACGGTGGGCGCGGTCAGGGCCAGGCTCGGAATGACCACCCGCTTGTCGATCAGCGGCCACAGGCGGATCTCGAAGCTCGCGCGCTCGGCCTTCACCAGGTAGGGGTCGCGCGCCCAGTCGGGGTTGGCGAATTCGATGCCGTCGAAGTGGATGGTGGCGGCCTTCCAGCCCAGGTCCACGTCGAGCCGGCGGGTGATCTCGAACTTGCGCCCGGTCTTCTCGCTCACGAAACGGTTGAGCGGCTCGCGCAGCGTGTCCCACGGAAAGAAGGCCACGAGGAGCGCGAACGCGGTCAGCAGGACGGCGACCAGCAGCACGAAGACCGCCAGCAGCTTCTGCCAGCGCGGCCGGGTGCGAAGGGATTGGGTTGCCATGGTCGATTCTTACCCGGATGCGCGCCCGAACCGGGTCGGCGGCGGGCCGCAGACCCCGTGCGGCTTGGCCTACGGGCGGGCGCGAGGCGGCGTGGAGACAGCCGCCTGCACATGCGTCAGAACCCGCCTACAACGCGCGGCCCTTGAACCCTGCATGATCCGCTGCGGGAAAGCCTCAATGTCCATGGGCAGGCTCTCTCCTCCGCAGGGCGCTTGGACACGAGCACCTGCCCACCTCAGAGGAAGCGCGGTTCGGCATGGATTCCAGATTGCAGACCTACGTTGTCGAAGACAACCCCACGATCCGTGAAAACCTCATCGGCACTCTGGAAGAGCTCACCTGCACCACGGTCGTGGGCTTTGCGGAGACCGAGCAGCACGCGCGCGACTGGCTGCACGACCATGCCGACGAGTGGCACCTGGCCATCGTCGATCTCTTTCTCAAGCAGGGGAGTGGCCTGGGCATCCTGCAGGCCTGCCAGTCGCGCAAGCCCGGCCAGAAGGTGGTGGTGCTCAGCAACTATGCGACGCCCGACATCCGGCGCCGCTGCGCCGAGTTCGGGGTCGACGCGGTGTTCGACAAGTCGAACGAGATCGACGCACTGGTCGACTTCTGCATCCGCCAGGCCGCCGCGCTGCGGTCCGCACCCGGCGATGCCTAGGCGCAGCTCAATCGATGAGCTTGTTCTTCAGCGCGTAGTAGGTCAGGTCGCTGTTGGAGGACAGGTTCATCTTCTCCATCAGCCGCGTGCGGTAGGTGCTCACGGTCTTCACCGACAGCGACAGCGTCTTGGCGATGTCGCCGGCGGTCTCGCCCTTGGCCAGCTTCAGGAACACCTGGAACTCGCGCTCCGAGAGCTGCTCGTGCGGCGCGGCGTCGTCCTTGCGGTCGAGCTGGCGGGCCAGCAGTTCGGCCACGGCGGGCGTGATGTAGCGCCGGCCCAGCGAAATGGTGCGAATGGCGTTCACGATCTCGATCGGATCGCATTCCTTGTTGAGGTAGCCGCTGGCGCCCTGACGGATCAGGTTCATCGCGTAGTGCTCCTCGGGGTAGCCGCTGAGGATCAGTATCCCCACGTCCGGCGCCTTGGCGCGGATCATGGCGAGTGCATCGATACCGCTTTGTCCCGGCATGGAGAGATCCATCACCAGCACGTCCAGTTCGGTGGTGCGTACCAGCTCGATGGCTTCACGGCCGCTCGCTGCCTCGCCCGCCACGCGCAGGTCCACGTGCTCGGAGAAGAACTGCCGGAGGCCCGATCGCACGATGGCGTGGTCGTCCACAATTCCAATTTTGATCATCTGTTACTTTCGTCGTTGTGCCGCAGCTTTGGAAGCCGCAGCATGCCGGTCCCTGATTGTTATCAATTATTCACGAAGTTGCATTGAATGCGACCCTAAGGGTGTCATGCACTGGTTAGCCCCCCAAAAAATGGCCGTGAGCCTGTTGCTCGCGGCGCTGGCCGCACTGGCCCTCGTGGGCATCAACGAGGCAGGATACCGGCAATCGAGCCGCGCCCTGGCGGACATCGACGAGGCGCAGCAGATCCGCGGCACGCTCAACCAGATCCTGCAGAACATGCTGGACGCCGAAACCGGCCAGCGCGGCTTCCTGCTCACGGGCGAAGCCGCCTACCGCCAGCCCTACGACATCGCAGTCAAGCAGGTGGACGGCAACCTGGCCACGCTGCGCCAGCTGTACGCCGAACGCCCGGCCGAACGCACCCAGCTGTCCGAGCTGTCCAAGCACGTGCTGCGCAAGATCGCCGAGATGGACATGAGCGTGCGGCTGCGCCACGAGGGCAACGAGGACGCCTGGAAGTTCGTCATGACCACCGACGTCGGGCGCGAGGAGATGGAAGCCATCCGCGCCACCGCCAACGAGCTGGTGAAGACCAGCAACGCGACGCTGCAGGCCGGCCAGCTGCAGGTGATGAAGTCGCTGCAGCTGGCACGCGTCGGCACCGGCATCGTGGCGCTCGCGGCGCTGATCGCCTTCTTCCTGTACCTGCGCCAGACGCACGCGCTGCGCTCCGTGGGCGAGCGCCAGCAGGAAGCGCTGCAACGCGAACGCAACGCCCTCGAAGACGAGGTGCGCGAGCGCACCGCCTCGCTGGCCGAGCTCGCCACCCACCTGCAGGACGTGCGCGAGACCGAGCGCGGCTACCTGGCGCGCGAGCTGCATGACGAGCTGGGCTCGCTGCTCACGGCCGCCAAGCTCGACGTGGCGCGGCTGAAGTCGCGGCTGGCCGACTCGCCCGACGCGATCCAGCGGCTGCAGCATCTGACCGAGCTGCTCAACAGCGGCATCGCGCTGAAGCGCCGCATCATCGAGGACCTGCGGCCTTCGTCGCTCTCCAACCTCGGGCTGGTCGCCTCGCTGGAAATCCTGGGGCGCGAGTTCGGAGAGCGCTCGGGCCTGGAGATCGAGATGGCGCTGGAACCGGTGACCATGGACGAGTCGCGCCAGCTCACGATCTACCGCATGGTGCAGGAGAGCCTGACCAACATCGGCAAGTACGCCGAGGCGAGCGAAGCCACCATCGTGCTGAAGAACTACGCCAACCACGTGATCGTGGAAGTGGCCGACAACGGCAAGGGCTTCGACGCGCAGCGCATGCGCCCGTCGACGCACGGCCTGGCGGGCATGCGCCACCGGGTCGAGGCGGCGCGCGGCAAGCTCACCATCACCTCGGCACCCGGCCAGGGCACGCGGCTCACCGCGATGCTGCCGGTGGTGAAGCCGACACCGCAGGCCGGCACGCCGGCGAGCCCCGACACCCCCGCGTCGCGCGGCGCCTGACGCAGGCGCTGGCATTTCTTCACGCCCCGGGCCTGCGGCGACTCGGTCGCCTCCTACGCACCCCCGCCCCGGTCGCTGACAGGGCCGATGCGGCCCTGCCCTTAAGGTGGGTCCTGTGTCATCCGGCACCGGGCCGCGTCTTCAGCGATGCGCCCGGATGCATGGTTTCAAACCACAAAGAGGGAAGCCTCGAAGGAGTTCCGCATGCTGCACTACGCCGTGGTATTTCTGGTCATCGCACTCATCGCTGCCGTGTTCGGCTTCGGTGGCATTGCCGTCAGCGCGGTGGGGATCGCCAAGGTCCTTTTCATCATCTTTGCCGTGCTCGCCATCGCCAGCTTCCTGGCCGGCTTGCTACGACGCAAGTAGCGTAGTTACGATCCACAGGCTCCCGCATTTCATCTTCCCGGAAAGGACTCTCCCATGAACACGACCAAGACCCCTTCGCAACTCGCCGACGACGTGCGCCAGACCGCCCAGGAAGCGGCCGAAACCACCCGCGCCTACGCTCAGAACGCGGTGAATGCGGCGGGCGAAAAGGTCCGCGAACTGCGCCGCGACGCCGAACCGGGTGTCGAGCAGTTGGCCGCACGCGTGCAGCAAGCCGTGCAGCGCGGTCTCGACGCCGCTTCGACCACCAGTGCCCGCGCGCACCGCCGCATCGAACAGGCCGCCGACGTGACCGGCCGCTACATCTCCGACCAGCCCGTGCGCTCGGTGCTGCTGGCCGCCGCGGCCGGCGCCGCCATCACGGCGCTGATCGTGCTGGCCAGCCGCCGCAACCGCGACGACTACTGATCCGTTGCATCGCCACTGACCGACCGACCCCGCCCGACCACCCTCGCACATGCTTCATCCGATCTTCTCGACGGTGCTCGGGCACCCGGAGCTCATTGCCGATCACATCGCCAACTACGCCGCCCTTGTCCGGCAGGAGAGTGCCGTGGCGGGGCGCGGCCTGGTTGCCCGACTGGTCGCGGGCGTCCTGGCCGTGGCCACCGCCGTGCTTGCCCTCGGGCTGATCGGCGTGGCCGTGCTGCTCGGCGTGCTGCACGGCAGCTTCCACTGGGTGCTGGTGGCCGTGCCTGCCGTGGCGGTGGTGATCGCGGCGATCTGCACCTGGATCGCCACCCGCCCGAGTCCGAACTACGGCTTCGACGATCTGCGCGCCCAGCTGGCCGCGGACCTCGACGCGCTGCATGCCGCCGGAGCCCGCCATGAGCAGCCCTGATCCCCGCCGCCCTGGCGCACCGCAGCTGACGCCGCAACAGCGGCTGGCCCTTTCTCGCCGCGCGCTCGTGCGGCAACTGAACGGCGGCGAGCCGGATGCACCGGCGCCCCACCGCACCTTTGCCGCCGGCGACGCCGACGACGATCTCGAATACGCACACACCGACGCGGGTGATGCGCCGCCCGCCTCGCCCGGGCGCCGCCACAACGTCTGGAGCGCGATGGCGCGCGGCGTGGTGCAGCGCTGGTGGCGCCGCCATCCCGCGCACGCGGCGGGCCAGCTGACCCGCCCCCTGCTCGAACACTACGCCCGCACCGAGCCCGTCAAGCTCATGGCCGCCGCGGCCGCCACGGGCTCGCTGCTGGTGCTCGTGCGGCCCTGGCGGCTGCTCTCGGCCACGGCCGTGATCGCGGCGGTGCTCAAGACCTCCGACGTGGCCGACCTGGTCAACACGCTGCTGCAGAAGCCTGCGCGTCCGCCTCGGCAAGACCCGCCCTGACGTCACGCCAACGCGTGGCATGCAGACAAGAAAAAGCCCGGTCGAACCGGGCTTTTTGCTGGGCGCGGCGGAAGGGCCGCTCAGCCCTTCACTTCGAGCTGGTTGTTCACCGACTTCACGCCCTGCACGGCCTTGGCGATCTCCTCGGCGCGCGACTTGGCGGCGGCCGTCGGTGCCGGGCCCTTGAGGCTCACGGCGCCGCCCTTGGTGTCGACGTCGATCTTGATCGCGCTCAGGTCCGGGTCCTTGGCCAGGCCGGCCGAGACCGAGGCGGTGATCGCGGCGTCGTCGACCGTGGCGGTGACGGCGGCGGTGGCGTCCTTGGCGGCTTCCTTCACATCGGCCGTGGCGCCGGCCATGCCGGTCTTGGCGTCGGCCGCGGCCTGTTCGGTCTTGGCCTTGGCATCGGAGGCCGCCTGCTCGGTCTTGGCGACGGCGCTGTCGAGCTTCTCGCCGGCGGTCTGGTTGCCCGGCTTGTCGCAGGCGGCCAGGGTCAGCGCGGCGCCGGCGGCGAGCACGGCGAGCCAGGTGCGCGAGGTGGCAAAGGGAGCGAGGGAACGGTTCGACGTTGTCATGGGAAATCCTCCTGCGGTCGGAATGGGTGCATGGACCGGCTTGGTCCACGCCAGTCAATCTAGTCCCCACCGCCTGCGCCCGGGTGTCGCCGCAGGCCCGAAGCGCTGTAGGACAAGCAAGCGACGGCAGGCGGCTCAGGCGCTGACGATCCAGCCTTCGAGCGGGTCCATGGACCCCGGCAATCCGTAGCCCGGCCCGGGGCTGCCGGCGCGCTGGCGGGCCCAGGCGGCCTGCAGCAGGCACAGCACCGCATCGAGCTCGTCGCCCTTGGCGTCGGCGCACAGCCCGTCGCGCTGCGCGACCGTGAGTTGGAGGCGCAGGCCGAGCCGCGTGCGCCCGGATTCCAGCGCGGCCAGCAGGTCGGTGCGCGCGACCTCGCGTTCGGGCGACTGGCGCGCGAGGTCGTCGCTCTTGTAGCTGCGCCGGCCGATCAGCTCGCGGGCCAGCAGGCCGGGATACGCCTCCAGCGCGATGCGCTCCTTGTGGGTGCCCGTGTGCAGACCCGGCAAGGTGGCGCCGGCGGCGAGCAAGCGCGGTACGCCGGCATGCAGCATGTAGGCGACCGGCGGGTTCACCCACTTCATCGACGGGCTCGATCCGGCCGGCGCATCAGTCGCACGGTGTGCGAACTTGCCGCCGACCGGACGCGCCGCGCAGAAGGCGGCGAAGGTGTCGCGGATTTCGGCGCGGCTCAGGCCGGCGTAGTGGGCGATCAGCGCATCCCATGCGGTGGGCCACTGCAGGTGCCCGACCAGCTCGCGCGGCAGGCCGAAGGGAAAGTCGAAACCGCCGACCCAGGCGGGCGTGCTTCTGTCGAGCCATTGGCCCCAGGCGTCGAGCGTGGCGAAGCGGTGCAGGCCAGTCAGCGCGACGGCGTCCGGGCCGGCCAGTTCGCCTACGGCCACGACGATGGGTTTGCGGGCGGTCGGTGCGCTCGAGAAATCGCAGCCGAAGAGCATCGCCCGCCTTCGGTCAACCCAGTGCGAGCGCGATCACGCCGGCCGCGATGAACAGCGCGCCCAGCAGCCGCAGCATGCGGTCGCCTTCGCGCAGCAGGTGCCCGCCGATCAGCGCGGCGAACAGCATCGACACCTCGCGCGCCGGCGCGACGTGCGAGATGGGCGCCTGCTGCACCGCGTACAGCACGAGCACGTACGAGACGGGGCTGATCGCCGCCACCAGCAGCGCGTACTTCCACTGCTCACGCCACATGCGCGCGGTGGTCGCGCGGTCCTGCAGCGCGGCGGGCAGCAGCAGCACGAGGCGCACGAAGTTGCTCATGTAGTCGAGCAGGATCGGCGACATCGCGAGGAACTTGACGGCGTAGCTGTCGGTGACCGTGTAGGCCGCGATGAAGGCGCCGGTCAGCACGCCGTAGCGCATGCCCTTCTGTACGCGCTCGCGCTGCACCGGGTCATGCTTCTTGTGAAAGAGGCGCGGGCCGCCGGCCACCAGGAACACGCCGAGCACCACGCCGAAGATGCCGGCCACGCCGACGAGGCTGATCTTCTCGCCCAGGAACAGGATCGCGACCAGCGACGACAGCAGCGGCCCCGAGCCGCGCGCCAGCGGGTAGACCACCGTGAGGTCCGACTTGCGGTAGCCGCGCAGCAGCACGACGTAATAGAAGACGTGCAGCACGCCGCTCAGCACGATGAACGCCCACTCCTTCGTGCCCCAGGTCGGCACGACGCTCCAGCCGAGCGTGATGCCCACGGGCGCCCACACCACGGCCATGAACACGCCGCTCTGGAACGCGAAGCGCGAATCGCCGTTCGCCTTCTTGGCGGCGATGTTCCAACTGGCGTGGATGACTCCAGCCAGCAGGATCAGTGCGAAAGCGGAAAGGGGCACCCCGGTCGAACCGGGATCAGTGGCGGCCGACGATGGCGGCGGTGGCCATCAGTTCTTCGAGCAGCGCGAGCGAGACCTTGCCCGAGACCTTGTACGGGTCGAGCTCGGGCTTCTCGGAGTACTTCAGCAGCGTCGAGGCGTTGAGCTTGGAGAGGTTGACCTGCCCCATCGTCCAGCCGCCGAAACGGCGCTCGGAGATTTCTTCATAGTGCAGCAGCACCACATCCTTGTGGCGCGGATCGCGCTGGATGTGGCCATAGAGATCGCTGATGGCGTCGCGCCCGCCCTCGATCGCCTGCAGGAAGGTGCCGGCGCCGTAGCAGAGGATGCCGGTGATGCCGCAGGCTGGGTTGTGCGTGCGCGATTTCGCGAGGATCGCCTCGATCGCCTCGGGGCTGGTATCGACGGCGCGACTGGCATAGAGAAGTCGGACCAGCATGGCTCAGCTCTTTCGTGGCAGGAGGGAGAGGAATTCGCGACGCAGGCTCGGGTCTTTCAGGAACACGCCGCGCATGACGGAGTTGATCATCTTGCTGTCCATTTCCTTCACGCCGCGCCAGGCCATGCAGAAATGCTCGGCCTCCATGACCAGCGCAAGGCCGTCGGGCTGCGTCTTTTCCTGGATCAGGTCGGCCAGCTGCACCACGGCTTCTTCCTGGATCTGCGGACGGCCCATGACCCATTCGGCCAGGCGCGCGTACTTCGACAGGCCGATCACGTTGGTGTGCTCATTGGGCATCACGCCGATCCAGAGCTTGCCGATGATCGGGCAGAAGTGGTGCGAGCAGGCGCTGCGCACGGTGATCGGGCCGACGATCATCAGCTCGTTCAGGTGCTCGGCGTTGGGAAACTCGGTGAGCGGCGGCGGCGGCACGTAGCGGCCGCGGAACACCTCGTTGAGGTACATCTTGGCCACGCGGCGCGCGGTGTTGTCGGTGTTGTGGTCGTTCTCGACGTCGATGACCAGGCTCTCGAGCACGCCCTTCATCTTGACCTCGACCTCGTCGAGCAGCGACTCCAGCTCGCCCGGCTGGATGAACTCGGCGATGTTGTCGTTGGCGTTGAAACGCTTGCGCGCTGCATTCAGTCGCTCGCGGATCTTGACGGAGACGGGGGTGCCCTCGTCATCGTCTTTTCGATCGGGAAGCGGTTCGACGTCGGTTTTCCTCAGCATGGCGGGGATCGTACCAGTGAATGGCCCCAGGGGATTCGGGCTGCAACGCCCGCCCCTTCTCGGAGCAATGCTATCAATTAGGTAGCGCGAAGTCGGCTACCAGCGGAAGGTGGTCGGACATGCGGGCCCAGATGGGACCCCGCGGCACGTTGCAGGCCAGCGGCTCGAGCTGACGGCCGTAGACGAAATCGAGCTGCGTCACGGGCAGGCGCGAGGGGTACGTGAGCGTGCGCGGGCCGCGCAGGTCGCTGGTGTCGCGCAGGCCCATGGCGTTCATGGCGTAGCGCATGCGCGCGCCCCAGTCGTTGAAATCGCCGGCCACCACCACGGCCTCGTCGGCCGGCACCTCGCGCTCGATGAACTCGCGCAGCCGGGCCACCTGCCGCACGCGGCTGCCCTTGATGAGCCCCAGGTGCACCACGATGGCGTGCACCCGGCGCCCTTCGATGTCGATCACGGCATGCAGCAGGCCGCGCTGCTCGAAGCGGTGGTCGGAGATGTCCTGGTGGCCGGTGCGGATCACCGGCCAGCGCGTGAGCAGCGCGTTGCCGTGCTCGCCATGGCGCGTGACGGCGTTGGTCTCGTAGACGGCCGTGTAGCCCTCGGGCGCCAGAAAGTCGGCCTGCGGCAGCTCGGGCCAGCGCGGAAAGCGGGCAGCGGCCTGGCGGTTCATCTTGCGCACTTCCTGCAGGCAGACGATGTCGGCATCGAGCTGCTCGATGGCGTGGCCCAGGTTGTGGATCTCGAGCCGACGCGCCGGCCCGATCCCCTGCACACCCTTGTGGATGTTGTAGGTCGCGACCCGGAGGTTCTGCGTTGCTGCTGCTGCGGCGGCCGGTGGGTTCATCGCGCAAATTCTGGCAGCAACAGAATGGCTTCGGCGTTCGACGGGGAAAAGCAGGCGTCCGCCGCCTCGTGGTACGGCAGCCATTGCCAGTCGGTGTGCTCGCGCGGATCGAGCCGGGGTGTCAGGCCCTCGGGCACGCACAGGCCGAACAGGTGCTCGGTGTTGTGGGTGATGCCGGGTTCGTAGCGCGCGCGCCAACCCGGGTAGATCTCGTAGACGTTGCGCAGCTGCCAGTCGACCAGTTGCGACGCCAGCGGCGTGCCTTCACTGCAATCGATGCCGGTCTCCTCGGCCACTTCGCGTGCGGCGGTGAGCGCGAGCGGCTCGTCGACTGCGTCCTTGCTTCCAGTGACCGACTGCCAGAAGTCGGACTCGGCATCCGCACGCCGGATGAGCAGCACATCGAGTGCCGGCGTGTGGATCACGACCAGCACCGACTCCGGGATCTTCCAGGGCCGGGTGCCGGTCGTCATGGCTGCATCAGGCCGCTTGCGGCGTGTTGCGCAGCTTGATGTGCAGTTCGCGCAGCTGCTTCTCGTCGACCGGGCTCGGCGCCTGCGTCAGCAGGTCTTGCGCGCGCTGGGTCTTGGGGAAGGCGATCACGTCGCGGATCGACTCGGCGCCGGTCATGAGCATGACGAGGCGGTCCAGGCCGATGGCGATGCCGCCGTGCGGCGGGGCGCCGTACTGCAGCGCGTCCAGCAGGAAGCCGAACTTGAGCTGCGCGTCCTCGGCGCTGATCTTCAGCGCGCGGAACACCTTGCTCTGCACTTCCTCGCGGTGGATACGCACCGAGCCGCCGCCCATCTCGATGCCGTTGAGCACCATGTCGTAGGCCTTGGCGATGCACTTCTCGGGTGCGGTGTCCATGAGGTCTTCATGGCCGTCCTTCGGTGCGGTGAACGGGTGGTGCACGGCACTCCAGCGCTGGCCTTCCTCGTCGAACTCGAACATCGGGAAGTCGACCACCCACAGCGGTGCCCAGCGGTCGTCGAACAGGCCCGCCTTCTTGCCGAAGGCGCTGTGGCCGATCTTCACGCGCAGCGCGCCGATGGCGTCGTTGACGACCTTTTCCTTGTCGGCGCCGAAGAACAGGATGTCGCCGTTGCGCGCACCCGTGCGGGCGATGATCTCGGCCAGCGTGGCGTCGTCCAGGTTCTTGACGATCGGGCTTTGCAGGCCTTCGCGGCCGGCGGCTGCGTCGTTGACCTTGATGTAGGCCAGGCCCTTGGCGCCGTAGATCTTCACGAACTCCTGGTACGCGTCGATCTCGCCGCGCGACAGGCCGCCTTCGGCACCGCCGCCGGGCACGCGTAGCGCGACCACGCGACCGCCGGCCATGGTGGCGGCGTTGGAGAACACCTTGAACTCGACGCGCTTCATCAGCTCGGTGAGTTCGGTGAACTCGAGCTTCACGCGCAGGTCGGGCTTGTCCGAGCCGTACTTGAACATCGCGTCGGCGTAGCTCATGGTCGGGAACACCGGCAGGTCGATGTCCGCGGCGTTGCGGAACACGTTGCGGATCATGCCTTCGAACATCTCGCGGATTTCCTCTTCGGCGAGGAACGAGGTCTCGATGTCGATCTGCGTGAATTCAGGCTGGCGGTCGGCGCGCAGGTCTTCGTCGCGGAAGCACTTCACGATCTGGTAGTAGCGGTCGTAGCCGGCCACCATCAGCAGCTGCTTGAACAGCTGGGGCGACTGCGGCAGCGCGAAGAAGCTGCCGTCGTGCACGCGGCTGGGCACGAGGTAGTCGCGCGCGCCTTCGGGCGTGGACTTGCCGAGCATCGGCGTCTCGATGTCGATGAAGCCGTTGGCATCGAGGAACTTGCGCGTTTCCATCGTCACCTTGTAGCGCAGCATCATGTTGCGCTGCATGGCCGGGCGGCGCAGGTCGAGCACGCGGTGCGTGAGGCGGGTGGTTTCCGACAGGTTGTCGTCGTCCAGCAGGAACGGGGGCGTGACCGAGGGGTTCAGCACCTTCAGTTCGTGGCACAGCACTTCGATCTTGCCGCTCTTGAGGCTGTCGTTGGTCGTGCCTTCGGGGCGCGCGCGCACCAGGCCGGTGATCTGCACGCAGAACTCGTTGCGCAGGTTCTCGGCCACGGCGAAGGTCGAGGCGCGGTCGGGGTCGCACACCACCTGCACGTAGCCTTCGCGGTCGCGCACGTCGATGAAGATCACGCCGCCGTGGTCGCGGCGACGGTTGACCCACCCGCACAGGGTGACGGTCTGGCCCAACAGGGCTTCGGTCACAAGACCGCAATAGTGAGTACGCATGGCCATAGAGATGACTTCCGGCGCCGTCGTGGCGCGTTCGTTTTTATGAGTTGGATGGCTTGATCGCCACCGAGGAGGGGCCGCCTGGAACGACCACGCCCATCGAGACGATGTACTTGAGCGCTTCGTCCACGCTCATCTTCAGTTCGACGCAGTCACTGCGCTTGAGCATGACGAAGTAGCCGCCCGTGGGGTTGGGCGTGGTCGGCACGTAGACGCTGAGGAATTCCTCGCTGCCCAGGTACTCGGCCACCTCGTTGCCCGGCGCGCCGGTCACGAAGGCAATGGTCCACACGCTCTCGCGCGGCCACTGGATCAGCACTGCCGTGCGGAATGCGTTGCCGTTCTCGGAGAACAGCGTGTCCGACACCTGCTTGACGCTCGAGTAGATCGAGCGCACGACCGGAATGCGGCGCACCACGGCGTCGCCCCAGCCGAGCAGGCGCTTGCCGACGAAGTTGCTCGCAATGGCACCGACCACCAGCAGGATGGCCAGCGTGAGCAGCACACCGAGCCCGCGGATGTTGTTGTCGTAGAGCCAGCGCTGCCATGCGCCCGGCAGCACCCACAGCGTCTGGTCGAGCGTGTCGATGATCCACTTCAGCACCGCCAGGGTGATGAACAGCGGAACGATCACCAGCAAGCCGGAGAACAACCATTTGCGCAGGGCGGACATGGGAGAGGGTTCCGTCAGTCGCCGCTCTTGGCGGCAGCCGTTGCAGCGGGGGCCGGCGCGGGAGCGGGCGCCGGTGCGGGGCTGGAGGCGGGGGACGAAGAAGAAGCGTCGGCCGACTTGGCACCGTCGCCGGACGCAGCGGGCGCGGTGGCGGCCTCGGACTTCTTGCCGCCGCCCTCGCGGAAGTCGGTCACGTACCAGCCCGAGCCCTTGAGCTGGAAGCCGGCGGCCGTGACCTGCTTTTCAAATGCGCTCGCACCGCATTCCGGGCACACCGAGAGCGGCGTGTCCGACATCTTCTGCAGAACGTCCTTGGCAAAGCCGCAGGAACTGCACTTGTAGGCGTAAATGGGCATGGGAAATCGGGGTGGGAATGAGCGACGCAGCTGCCGCTCGCAAAGCCCTCGATTATAGGGGCGCCCCCGCCCGCAGGGGCCGTGGGGGCGCGGCCCGGCCCGCCGTCAGGCCGGCTCGGTCGCCAGGAGGCGGTGCGGCGTGTGAGTGTTCGCTATCCATTGCGGCAGCAGCGACCCGACAACCATGCCCGCGAACGAGGACAGCACGCCCGCCAGCTGGGCCGGGAAGGCGGTACCCCAAGGCATGGCCATGAACAGCAGCCAGACGCCGATGCCCCCTACGATCGAGGCGATGGCGCCCTGGGTGGTGGCACGGCGCCAGTACAGGCCGCACACCAGCGGCACGAAGGCCCCGACCAGCGGCACCTGGTAGGCGCCCGAGACCAGTTCGTAGATCGGCGTGCCCTGCATGCGGATCGCGTAGGCCAGCACGGCGGCGCTGAACAGCAGCACCGTGATGCGCATGGTCATCAGGTTCTCGCGGTCGGTGCCGGCGGGACGAAACTGGCGCCAGATGTTCTCGGTGAAGGTGACGCTGGGCGCCAGCAGGGTGGCCGAGGCGGTCGACTTGATGGCCGACAGCAGCGCGCCGAAGAACAGCACCTGCATCACGAAGGGCATCTTCTGCAGCACCAGCGTGGGCAGCACCTTCTGCGGATCTTCCTTGAGCAGCACAGCCACCTCCTCCGGCATGATCAGCAGCGCGCTGGCCACGAGGAACATCGGCACGAAGGCGAACAGGATGTAGGCCACGCCGCCGATCACCGGACCGCGGGTCGCGGCCTTGACGCTGTTGGCCGACATCACGCGCTGGAACACGTCCTGCTGCGGAATGGAGCCCAGCATCATCGTGATCGCCGCGGCAAAGAAGAACACCATGTCGTGCCAGTTGGGCTCGGGCCAGAACTTGAAGAGGTCCTTGCTGACCGCGAAGGCCACCACCTTGTCGGCGCCGCCCGCCATGTCGCCCGCGAACATCGCGATGACCGCGAGGCCGACGACCAGGATGATCATCTGGATGAAGTCGGTCACGGCCACCGACCACATGCCGCCGAACAGCGTGTAGGCCAGGATCGAGACCACGCCGATCACCATGCCCAGCGGGATGCTGATGGCGCCGGCCGACAGCACGTTGAACACCAGCCCCAGCGCCGTGACCTGCGCCGACACCCAGCCCAGGTAGCTCAGCATGATGATCAGCGAACAGGCCACTTCCACGCTGCGGCCGTAGCGCTCGCGGTAGTAGTCGCTGATGGTCAGGAGCGTCATGCGGTACAGCTTGCCCGCGAAGAACAGGCCCACCAGGATCAGGCAGGTGCCCGCGCCGAACGGGTCTTCGACCACGCCGCTCAGGCCGCCCTCGATGAACTTGGCCGGGATGCCGAGCACCGTCTCGGACCCGAACCAGGTCGCGAAGGTGGTCGTGATGATCATGAACAGCGGCAGGTGCCGCCCCGCGATCGCGAAGTCGGTGGTGTTCTTCACCCGTTTGGCCGCATACAGGCCGATGGCGATGGTGACCAGCAGATAGACGATGACCAGCGTCAACAACACGGCGAAACTCCTCCAGCCTCTAGAACAAACGCACGCGCACCAGCACTTGCATGGCGAGCAACCCCAGGACGAATCCGATGCCGCCATAGAGGATGGCCTGCAGCAGCCGGTTGGTGCGCTTCTGCGCGGCCAGCAGTTCCTGCAACTCGCGGCGGTGATCGGGCGGCCGATTTTCCAGGAAATCGTGCAGCAAACGCGGCAGTTGCGGCAGCAATTTCGCGTAGCGCGGCGCCTCGGCGCGCAGTTGCTGGAACAGCTTCTTCGGCCCGATCTGGTCGATCATCCACTTCTCGAGGAAGGGCTTGGCCGTGGCCCAGAGGTCGAGCTCAGGGTCAATGCTGCGGCCCAGGCCCTCGATGTTCAGCAGGGTCTTCTGCAGCAGCACCAGCTGCGGCTGGATCTCGACGTGGAAGCGGCGCGAGGTCTGGAACAGGCGCATCAGCACCATGCCCAGCGAGATTTCCTTCAGCGGCCGGTCGAAGTACGGCTCGCACACGGTGCGGATCGCCGCCTCGAGCTCGTCGATGCGCGTACCCTGCGGCACCCAGCCGCTTTCCAGGTGCAGCTCGGCCACGCGCTTGTAGTCGCGCCGGAAGAAGGCCGCGAAGTTCTGCGCGAGGTACTCCTTGTCGGACTCGGTGAGCGTGCCGATGATGCCGAAGTCGAGCGAGATGTAGCGCCCGAAGGTCTCGGGCGCCAGGCTCACCTGGATGTTGCCCGGGTGCATGTCGGCGTGGAAGAAACCGTCGCGAAACACCTGCGTGAAGAAGATCGTCACGCCGTCGCGCGCGAGCTTGGGAATGTCGACGCCGGCCGCGCGCAGCTTGTCGATCTGGGCAATGGGCACGCCGTTCATGCGCTCCATCACGATCACCTCGGGGTGGCAGAAGTCCCAGAACATCTCGGGGATCAGAACCAGGTCGAGCGAGGCCATGTTGCGGCGCAGCTGCGCAGCGTTGGCAGCCTCGCGCACGAGGTCGAGCTCGTCGTGCAGGTACTTGTCGAACTCGCCGACCACCTCGCGCGGCTTCAGGCGCTTGCCGTCGGGCGAGAGCTTCTCGATCCAGCCGGCCATCATGGCCATGAGGGCCAGGTCCTTCTCGATCACGCCGCGCATATTGGGGCGCAGCACCTTCACTGCCACGTCGCGGATCTCGCCCTGGTTGGTGCGGATGGTCGCGAAGTGCACCTGCGCGATCGAGGCGCTGGCGATGGGCGTTTCGTCGAACTGCACGAACACGTCGCTCACCGGGCGGCGGAAGGCGCGCTCGATGGTCGCAACCGCCACTGCCGAGGGGAACGGCGGCACGCGGTCCTGCAGGAAGGCGAGCTCGTCGGCGATGTCGGGCGGCAGCAGGTCGCGCCGCGTGGACAGCACCTGGCCGAACTTCACGAAGATGGGGCCCAGCCGCTCCAGCGCCTCGCGCAGGCGCTGGCCGCGCGGCGCGTCGAGGTTGCGTCCGATCGAGACGATGCGTGCCACCACGCGCAGCCAGGGCTTCTGGAAGCTCGTGAGCACGAGCTCGTCCAGGCCATAGCGCAGTGCGACCCAGACGATGAACAGGCCGCGATAGAAGCGACTCATTCGGCGTGGCCCGCCGCACCGCCGGCACGGGCCGAGCGGTCGCCGACGAACTGGCGCAGCGCGCCCACCACGCGCCGCACGCCGTTGCCCAGCGTGTGCGCGGGCACGTCGCCGATCACGCGGGCCAGGTCGTCCTCGACGTCCCAGCGCACGTGGTCGACCAGCCAGTTGACCTCGGCCGCGAGTTGCACGTCGCCGACGATCTGCACGGAGGGCTTGTCGCCGCGCAGCGTGGCGCGGGCGATGTCGAAGGGGGAGTCATCGATCACGGTGAGCGTGAGTTCGGGCGTGGAGCCGGCAGGTGCCAGATCGAGCAGGCCGGCCGGCGTGGCCACCAGTTCCATCGTCACGAAGCGCCACTGGAAGCGCACCACCCTGCCCTGCTGGCGCAGCAGCCGCTGCTGCGCTTCAGGCTCCTGCTGCAGCACGTGGTTCAGGAACAGCACCGCGCGGTGCTGGATCTCGTGGACGGCCCAGGCCGGCGGTTGCAGGCGTTCGCCGATGCGGTTGAACAGGTCGCCGAGCAAAGAAAAAGGGGACGATGGTGTAGCCATGGTCCCCATTATCCCGTCAGTGCTACAGCCGGGTGACGGCCGTGGCTCAGGTTTTTGTCACTGCAGCGCTTGCACGCCTGCGACGAGCCAGCCGGCGCTGCCGGTCTTGGTCATGTTCCAGACTTCGCGGAACGGGGCCGGGCCCGCCGAGGCGTCTTCGCGGATCATGCCGGAGAACTCCACGCTCGCCATGTAGGCGTCGGGCAGCTCTTCGATGCCCAGCAGCTTGGCGTCGAGCATCACGACCTCGGTCTTGTTGAGCGCACCACCCGTGTGGCTGGCGCGATCGGCCAGTTGCGTGCGGATCTCTTCGACCATGCTGTCGGTCATCATGGAACGCAGCATCGACACGTCGGCGCGGTCCCAGGCGTCTTGCAGGGTCACGAAGTTGCGCTTGGCGGCGGTGAGGAAACCGTCGGCGTCGAAGCCCGCGGGGATGCCCCAGGACTGCGAACCGGCCAGTGCCGAACCGATCATGCTGCCGCCGGCTGCGGCACCCGCGGCCGAGAGGCTGCTGCCGTGCGATGCCGGCGCGGCGTCGAACGCCGCGGCGTTGCGCTCCCACGGCCGTGCCGAGGCGTCGTTGCCGACGTTGGCCGGGCTGTACTGTGCCGGTGCGCGTGCATCGGCGGGACTGCCGGCGCCCTGGAAGGCGAAAGCGCCCTGGCGGTTGGCGTTGCCCGACGACGCGGCCGAGCGCGCCTTGAAGATGCGCCACACCGCGAGCGCGGCAAAAGCCAGCAGCGCGATCAGCAGGATGTTGGCGAAGCCCGCACCCAGGCCCAGCGAATTCGCGAGCCATGCCAGGCCCAGGCCGGCGGCGAGACCGCCGAGCATCGCGCCCCACGGACGCTTCGGTGCAGCGGCGGCGGGCGTTGCGGGCTTGGGCGCCGCATTGGTCGCGTTCTGCTGCGCGGGGGCCGCGGGCTGCGTGGCCTGGCGCTGCGTCACGTTGGACGACTGGCGACCGACGGACTTGCCGCCACCCATGCGAGCAGCTTCCGCCTGAACGCTCACCAGCACCAGTGCTGCTGCCAAGAACAAAGAACCCAAACTCTTCATGCCGTCTCCTCTTGAGCGAAAAATTCGCGTCGTCATCGTGATCAACACTTGATTCCAACATGGAGGGCAGCAATTCCCCCTGTCATGTTGTGATAGTCCACATGTCCGAAACCGCCCTCTTTCATGAGGGTCTTGAGTTCCTCTTGCGAGGGATGCATCCGGATCGATTCGGCCAGGTAGCGGTAGCTCGCATCGTCGCCGGCCACGAGCTTGCCCAGGCGCGGCAGCACGTTGAACGAATACCAGTCGTAGGCCTTCGTGAGCGGCTTGGCGACCTTCGAGAACTCGAGCACCAGCAGCTTGCCGCGCGGCTTGAGCACGCGGTTCATCTCCTTGAGGGCAACGTCCTTGTGCGTCATGTTGCGCAGGCCGAAGGCCACGGTGACCACGTCGAAGTAGTCGTCGGGAAAGGGCAGCTTCTCGGCGTCGCAGACCGTGGTGGGCAGCACCACGCCGGCGTCGAGCAGGCGGTTGCGGCCGGTGCGCAGCATGGCTTCGTTGATGTCGGTATGAACCACCTGGCCCGTGGCGCCGACCTTCTTGGAGAAGGCGAGTGCGAGGTCGCCGGTGCCGCCCGCGATGTCGAGCACGCGCGAGCCTTCGCCCACGTTCGCGACCATCACGGTGTAGGCCTTCCAGGCCCGGTGCAGTCCGGCCGACATCAGGTCGTTCATGATGTCGTAGCGCGAGGCCACCGAGTCGAAGACGCCGCGAACGCGTTGCGCCTTCTCGCTTTCGTCGACTTTCTCGAAGCCGAAGTGGGTTGTACTCATGCGCTGGATGTTAGGCCGGAAGGCATTCCTTCAAGGCGACGACCCCGCGGGCACGGCGGACATTTGTTGCTTTTTCCTCCAACGGAGGGCCGCCGCAACGCGCGTCTTTGCTGTGTGTAAGGCTATCTTTTCAATAGCAACAGGGTATGTTTACCCTCGGTTCCCGCGGCGCTCAGTGGCTGCTGCAGGCATGACCGCCCTTGTCGGCCATCGGGGCGTCGCGGTCCACGCCGGCCGCGGCCAGGCGCCGCTCGTAGTCGGCCCACAGCTCGGCCTGCCGGGCACCCAGGTCATAGAGCAGGCTCCAGGTGTAGATGCCGGAGTTGTGGCCGTCGCTGAAGGCCGGCTGCACGGCGTAGTTGCCCACCGGCTCGAGCCCGACCAGGTCGACGTCGCGCTTGCCGGTCTGCAGCACCTCCTGCCCCGGGCCGTGACCCTGCACTTCGGCCGACGGCGAGTAGATGCGCATCAGCTCGAAGGGGATGCGGAAGGTGGCGCCGTCCGAGAAGCCGACCTCGAGCACGCGCGATTGGCCATGCACGGTGATCGATTGGGGCGTCGGCGCGCCGGCTTGCAAACCTGCCATGGGGAATCCGTTCGGAAGAAGAGAAAAAGAGAAAAGGGGTGGGACTCGCGCAGTATGCCGCGCAGCCCGCGCCAGCGTGCCGACCGCCTGCGCTTAGCATCGCTGCATGCCGTCACGCACACGCTCTCCCCTCCTCCTGTCGCGTCCGAACCGGGCCGCCCTCGTCCTCTGCGCCGCGCTCGCGGGCACCGCCCTCACCCCACCGGCCCATGCCTTCTGGGGCCTGATCGGCAAAGCGGCAGGCAAGGCTGCGACCGCCGGCAAGGCGGCCGGCGTGGCGGGCAAAGGCGCGGCGGTCGGCGCCGGCGCGGTGGCAGCCGAAGGTGCCACCGGCGTGGCCGCCAAGGGCGCGATGGCGCTGGGCGACGACGCCGCGCATGCCGCCCAGGCCGGCTCGCGCGGCTTCGGCGGCGCGCATGAACTGAGCACCGTGAACGCCGCGCTGCCGCCCGAGGTCGCGGCCTACCTCGCCAAGCCGGCGAAGGAGCTCACGCCCAAGGACACGTCGTTCATGATGGACAGCTACCGGCAGATGGTCGAGCGCGCCGGCAAGAGCGGCGACTTCACCGCCGTCGAGCGCATGCCGACCTCGGCGGGCACCGCACGCACGCTGCCTGCGGAGCCGGTCAAGGCTGCAGCAACACCGCAGCCGACGACCACTGCAGCAACCGCGTCACCCGGCAGCTCGGGCGCACTGCCCTTCCACGCGGTGCGCCTGCTGGCCCATGCCGCGCATGCGGGCAACAAGAGCGCGCAGGCCGAACTCGATCGCGTGTGCAGGGACGGCAGCGTGGCCTCGAAGCGCTTCTCGAAGGAAACGCGCGCCACGCCGGAATTCAAACAGGCCTGCGCGGACCGCAAGGCAGGCAGCGCGACGCGCACCGCCGCGGCCAACTAAGAAAAAGCGAAGGCCTCAGGCCAGCGTCGCCAGCCGGCGGACCATGTCGGCCTCCGCCTGCGGCAGCAGCGCCTGCACGGCGGCCAGCCGCTCGGCCGGCGCGGTGCGCTGCACGGCAGCCCAGACCGAACCGGGGAAATGGCTGTCCCAGTCGAAACGCGCGATCACGTGCCAGTGCAGGTGCGCCACCATGTTGCCGAGCGCGGCGATGTTGAGCTTGGTGGGCGCCAGCGCGTCGCGCAGGCACTGCTCCACGCGCACCACGGCCTCCATGCACAGCACGCGGTCGGCCGCATCGAGGTCGGAGAACTCCGCCGCATGGTCGCGCCACACCACGCGGTAGAACGCCGGAAAGCCTTCTTCCTGCGCATGGATGACACGCAGCTTCGCGCCTTCGAACACGACACGCCCGCCGGGCGCATCGCACAGCGGGCAACCGGCCACCGCCGTCATACGAGCACCCGCTCGATGCCGCCCTGGTTGGCGGCCGCCACGTAGTTCGGCATCCAGTCGTCGCCGAGCAGCTTGTTGGCCATCTCGACCACGATGTAGTCGGCTTCGAGCAGGCCGTTGTTCAGGTCGTTGCCGTAGCGCGAGAGGCCTTGCAGGCAGCTCGGGCAGCTGGTGAGGATCTTCACGTTGTCGGTCGCGCCGACATTGCCGCTCTCGCGCAGCGCGGCCTCGCCCTTCTTCAGCTCCTCTTCCTTGCGGAAGCGGATCTGCGTCGAGATGTCGGGCCGCGACACGCCCAGCGTGCCCGACTCGCCGCAGCAGCGGTCGTTCTTGAGCACGTTGTCGCCGACCAGCGCCTTCACGGTCTTCATCGGGTCCTGCTGCTTCATCGGCGAATGGCAGGGGTCGTGGTACAGGTAGCCGCCACCACCCGCATCGGCCAGCGTGATGCCCTTTTCGAGCAGGTACTCGTGGATGTCGATGATCCGGCAGCCCGGGAAGATCTTGTCGAACTGGTAGCCCTGCAGCTGGTCGTAGCAGGTGCCGCAGCTCACCACCACCGTCTTGATGTCCAGGTAGTTCAGCGTGTTGGCCACGCGGTGGAAGAGCACGCGGTTGTCCGTGATCATCTTCTCGGCCTTGTCGAACTGGCCGCTGCCGCGCTGCGGATAGCCGCAGCACAGGTAGCCCGGCGGCAGCACGGTCTGCACGCCCGCGTGCCAGAGCATCGCCTGCGTGGCCAGGCCCACCTGCGAGAACAGCCGCTCCGAGCCGCAGCCCGGGAAGTAGAAGACCGCCTCGGTTTCCGAGCTGGTCGTCTTCGGGTTGCGGATGATCGGCACGTAGTCGGCATCCTCAATGTCGAGCAGCGCGCGTGCCGTCTTCTTCGGCAGGTTGCCCGGCATCTTCTTGTTGATGAAGTGGATCACCTGCTCCTTGATGGGCGCAGGCCCCAGCGTGGCCGGCGGCGCGCCGGTCTGCTTCTTCGCAAGGCCGCGCAGCAGGTCGTTGGCCATGCGCTGCGCCTTGAAGCCGATGCCCACCATGCCGGCGCGCACCGCCTTGATGGTCTGCGGGTTGGTCGCGTTCAGGAAGAACATCGCGGCCGCGTTGCCGGGTCGGAAGCTCTTCTGGCCCATCTTGCGCAGCAGGTTGCGCATGTTCATCGACACGTCGCCGAAGTCGATCTTCACAGGGCACGGCGTGAGGCACTTGTGGCACACGGTGCAGTGGTCGGCCACGTCCTCGAACTCTTCCCAGTGCTTGATGCTGATGCCGCGCCGGGTCTGCTCCTCGTAGAGGAAAGCCTCCACCAGCAGCGAGGTCGCGAGGATCTTGTTGCGCGGGCTGTACAGCAGGTTGGCGCGCGGCACGTGGGTGGCGCACACCGGCTTGCACTTGCCGCAGCGCAGGCAGTCCTTGACGCTGTCGGCGATGGCGCCGATGTCGCTCTGCTGCATGATCAGCGACTCGTGCCCCATGAGGCCGAAGCTCGGCGTGTAGGCATTGGTCAGGTCGGCGTGCAGGGTCTGCGCTTGCCCGGCGGGCGCGCGCAGCAGCTTGCCCTTGTTGAAGCGGCCTTCGGGGTCGACCCGGGCCTTGTATTCGGTGAACGGACGCAGCTCTTCGTCGGTGAGGAACTCGAGCTTGGTGATGCCGATGCCGTGCTCGCCCGAGATCACGCCGTCCAGGCTGCGTGCCAGCGCCATGATGCGCACCACCGCGGCATGCGCGGTCTGCAGCATCTCGTAGTTGTCACTGTTGACGGGCAGGTTGGTGTGCACGTTGCCGTCGCCCGCGTGCATGTGCAGCGCGACCCACACGCGGCCCTTGAGCACCTGCTTGTGGATGGCGGTGCACTCGGCCAGGATCGGCCCGAACTCGGCGCCCGAAAAAATCTCCTGCAGCGGCTGGCGCAGCTGGGTCTTCCAGCTCGCGCGCAACGTGTGGTCCTGCAGTTGCGGGAACAGCGAGTCGACGTTCTCGAGCCAGCCAGCCCACAGCGCGCGCACCTCATGCACCAGCGCCACGGCCTGCGCCACGCGGTCTTCCAGCAGCTCGGCCGCGGGAATCTCGTGCGCGTCGTCGGTCTTGCCCAGCGGCAGGTTGCCGCGTGTGAGGAACGCTTCGAGCGCGTCGGTGAGCGCGAGCTTGTTCTGCAGCGACAGCTCGATGTTGATGCGCTCGATGCCGTCGCTGTACTCGGCCATGCGCGGCAGCGGGATCACCACGTCTTCGTTGATCTTGAAGGCGTTGGTGTGCTTGCTGATGGCGGCCGTGCGCTTGCGGTCGAGCCAGAATTTCTTGCGCGCCTCGGGGCTGATGGCAATGAAGCCTTCGCCGCTGCGCGAGTTGGCGATGCGCACCACTTCCGAGGTGACACGGGCCACCGCATCGGCGTCGTCGCCGGCGATGTCGCCGAACAGCACCATCTTGGGCAGGCCGCCGTGCTTCTTCGATTTCGTCGCATAGCCGACCGCCTTGAGGTAGCGGTCGTCCAGGTGCTCGAGGCCGGCCAGCAGCACGCCCGAGCGCTTCTGCTCGGCGAACATGAAGTCCTTGATCTCGACGATGCTGGGCACTGCGTCCTTGGCGTTGCCGAAGAACTCGAGGCACACGGTGCGCGTGTGCGCCGGCATCTTGTGCACCACCCAGCGACAGCTGGTGATGAGGCCGTCGCAGCCCTCTTTCTGGATGCCCGGCAGGCCCGAGAGGAACTTGTCGGTCACGTCCTTGCCCAGGCCTTCCTTGCGGAAGGTGCGGCCCGGGATGTCGAGGCGCTCGGTGCGCAGTTTCGTCTTGCCGTCGGCGGCGTAGTACTGCAACTCGAACACGGCGCTCTCGGCGTCGTGGATCTTGCCCAGGTTGTGGCCGACGCGGGTCACTTCGAGCCATTCGGCCTGCGGCGTGACCATGCGCCACGACGCGAGGTTGTCCAGCGCCGTGCCCCAGAGCACGGCCTTCTTGCCGCCGGCGTTCATGGCGACGTTGCCGCCGACGCACGAGGCCTCGGCGGAGGTGGGGTCGACCGCGAACACGAAGCCCGCGCGCTCGGCCGCGTCGGCCACACGCTGCGTGACCACGCCGGCCTCGGTCCAGATGGTGGGCACGGGCGCGGCCAAGCCGGGCAGCGCGACGTGCTCGACCTCGGTCATGGCCTCGAGCTTCTCGGTGTTGATGACCACGCTCTTCCAGGTCAGCGGGATCGCGCCGCCGGTGTAGCCGGTGCCGCCCCCGCGCGGAATGATGGTCAGGCCCAGCTCGATGCAGCCCTTGACCAAGAGGGCCATCTCGGCCTCGGTGTCGGGGCACAGCACGACGAAGGGGTACTCGACGCGCCAGTCGGTGGCGTCGGTCACGTGCGACACGCGCGAGAGGCCGTCGAACTTGATGTTGTCCTTGGCCGTGAGCCGGCCCAGCACGCGGGTGGCCTTGCGGCGCAGCGCGGCGACGTCGCGGAAGGTGTCGTCGAAGGCGGCGACGGCCTGGCTGACGAGCCCGGTGAGCTCGCCCACGAGCTGGTCGCGCGGCAGGTCGCTGTCGGGGGTGCGGCGCTTCTGCACCTCGCCCAGGCGGTGGCGCAGGGCGTCGACCAGCTGGCCGCGGCGGCGCGGGTTGTCGAGCAGGTCGTCGACGAGGTAGGGGTTGCGCTGCACCACCCAGATGTCGCCCAGCACCTCGTAGAGCATGCGCGCCGATCGGCCGGTGCGGCGCTCGGCGCGCAGGGTCTGCAGCAGGTCCCAGCCGCGTTCGCCCAGGAGGCGAATCACGATCTCCCGGTCGGAGAAGCTGGTGTAGTTGTAGGGGATCTCGCGCAGTCGTACAGGCTCTGCGGCCTGTGACAACAGCGTATTCAACGCGGTCGGAGCATTCATCGGGTGGGGCCCTTGGCCAGGCGCTGCGCGCCCATGTAGCCGGGGGGTCGATTTTAGGGCAGGCCCCGGGGGCTTTGCCGTGCCCGGCCGCTATTCCCTATCGCGGCCCTATTGCGGGGCCCGCGGGGGCCCCGGCGGGCTCAGAACAGCACGCGGCTGCGGATCGTCCCGCCCACCTTCGCCAGCTTTTCCAGCGCCAGGTCGGACGAGGCGGCGTCGATGTCCATCACGACGTAGCCGATCTTCTCGTTGGTCTGCAGGAACTGGGACGAGATGTTGATGTTGTTGTCCGAGAAGATCTTGTTGATCTCGGACAGCACGCCCGGCACGTTGCGGTGGATGTGCAGCAGGCGGTGCTTGCCCGGGTGCGCCGGCAGCGCCACCTCGGGGAAGTTGACCGACGAGGTCGAGGTGCCGTTGTCGCTGTACTTGACCAGCTTCTCGGCCACTTCGAGCCCGATGTTGGCCTGCGCCTCCATGGTCGAGCCGCCGATGTGCGGCGTGAGGATCACGTTGTCCAGCCCGCGCAGCGGCGACTGGAACTCGTCCTTGTTGGTGCGCGGCTCGACCGGGAACACATCGATGGCGGCGCCCAGCAGCTTCTTGCTCTTGAGGGCCTCGGCCAGCGGCTCGATCTCGACCACGGTGCCGCGCGAGGCGTTCAGCAAAATGGCGCCCGGCTTCATGGCGGCGATCTCGGCCGCGCCGATCATCCATTGCGTGGCCTGGGTCTCGGGCACGTGCAGGGTCACGATGTCGCTCTGGCCCAGCAGCTGGTGCAGCTCGCGCACCTGGCGGGCGTTGCCCAGCGGCAGCTTGGTGACCACGTCGTAGAAGGCCACGTGCATGCCCAGCGCCTCGGCCAGCACCGACAGCTGCGCGCCGATCGAGCCGTAGCCCACGATGCCCAGCGTCTTGCCGCGGATTTCGAAGGCGTTCTCGGCCGACTTGAGCCAGCCGCCGCGGTGCGCCACGGCGCTCTTCTCGGGCACGCCGCGCAGCAGCAGGATGGCTTCGGCCAGCACCAGCTCGGCCACCGAGCGGGTGTTGGAATACGGGGCGTTGAACACGGCCACGCCGTGTTCGCGGGCGGCTTCGAGGTCGACCTGGTTGGTGCCGATGCAGAAGCACCCGGCGGCCACCAGCTTGTGCGCGGCGGCGAACACCTCGGCCGTCAGCTGGGTGCGCGAGCGGATGCCCACGAAGTGCACGTCGGCGATCTTGGCCTTGAGTTCGGCGTCGGGCAGCGCACCCGGCAGCGACTCGATGTTGGTGTAGCCGGCGGCGCGCAGCACCTCCACGGCCGAGGGGTGGATGCCTTCGAGCAAAAGGAACTTGATCCTGCTTTTGTCGAGGGAGGTTTTGCTGCTCATGGCGTACTCAAGGAAGCCCCGGCCATGGCGACAAGCTAGGCCAAAAAAGGGAGGGCGATGCTAGCATGGTGCAGCGCAGCATGAGGCCCGCAACCCGCACCGGGCTTGACGCCAAAGGGGTTTCCCCGATTGGAGGAACCCTTCGGTCCGTGCCCCAATGTGACGCGGCTGTGTCACGCACATGCCCTAGCATTCGCGCTTTCCATTTTTTCCCTTCAGGAGTCTTCATGCGATTCAAGACGCTCGCGTTGGCATCGGCGCTGGCCGCCACGCTGTTCAATGCAGCCCAGGCCCAGACCGAGATCCAGTGGTGGCATTCCATGACCGCCGTCAACAACGAGTGGGTCAACGACCTGGCCAAGCAGTTCAACGAGAGCCAGAAGGAATACAAGATCGTCCCGACCTTCAAGGGCACGTACGACGAATCGATGACGGCCTCCATCGCGGCCTTCCGCTCGGGCAACGCGCCGCACATCCTGCAGGTGTTCGAAGTGGGCACCGCCACCATGATGGCCAGCAAGGGCGCCGTCATTCCGGTCGGCCAGGTCATGAAGGACGCGGGCGAGAAGTTCGACCCGGCCGCCTACATCCCCGCCGTGGCCGGTTACTACACCGCCCCCAACGGCCAGATGCTGAGCTTCCCGTTCAACAGCTCCACCACCATCTTCTATTTCAACAAGGACGCCTTCAAGGCGGCCGGCCTGCCCACCGACAAGGCACCCGCCACCTGGCCCGAAGTGGTGGCCGCCGCCGCCAAGCTCAAGGCCAGCGGCCACAAGTGCCCGTTCACCACGGCCTGGCAGAACTGGACGCAGGTCGAGAGCTTCTCGGCCTGGCACAACGTGGAATTTGCGAGCAAGGCCAACGGCCTGCAGGGCCTGGACGCGCGCCTGAAGGTGAATTCGCCGCTGCACCAGCGCCACATCGAGAACCTGGCCAGCATGTCCAAGCAGGGCCTGTTCATCTACAAGGGCCGCGGCAACGTGCCTGAAGCCTCGTTCGTGTCGGGCGAGTGCGCCATGATCAACACGTCGTCGGGCTTCTACGGCAACGTGGCCAAGAACGCCAAGTTCGCCTACGGCCTGGCACCCCTGCCCTACTACCCGGACGTGCCGGGCGCACCGCAGAACACCGTGATCGGCGGCGCCAGCCTGTGGGTCATGTCGGGCAAGAAGGCCGCCGAGTACAAGGGCGTGGCCAAGTTCTTCAGCTTCATCTCGACGCCTGAAGTGCAGTCCGCCAGCCACAAGCGCACCGGCTACCTGCCGGTGACCACCGCCTCGTACAAGCTCACCGAAGAATCGGGCTTCTACAAGCAGAACCCCGGCACCGACGTGGCCGTGACGCAGATGATCCGCAAGGTCACCGACAAGAGCCGCGGCATCCGCCTGGGCAACTACGTGCAGATCCGCGCCATCGAGGACGAAGAGCTCGAACAGGTCTGGGGCGGCAAGAAGACCGCCAAGGAAGCCCTCGATTCGATCGTGACCCGCGGCAACGAACAGCTCGAACGCTTCCAAAAGGCG
This sequence comes from Variovorax sp. GW822-FHT04A09, assembly GCF_058801005.1. Taxonomy (NCBI): domain Bacteria; kingdom Pseudomonadati; phylum Pseudomonadota; class Betaproteobacteria; order Burkholderiales; family Comamonadaceae; genus Variovorax; species Variovorax sp. GW822-FHT04A09. The sequence goes on from NZ_JBXAMV010000003.1 coordinate 623,810, forward strand.
AACAAAAGCTAACGATTGAAGATCCGGGCTCCGTGTCCGGCTAATATCGCCCGCCCCCGCACGCCCTTCTTCCAGGGTGCGCCGGGCGGGATTTTTTATGTAGGGGCTTCATGGAAAAACGCGTTTTCTTTCGCTCGGGCTGGTTGCCCTGGCTGCTGCTGACACCGCAGATGGCGGTGATCCTCGTGTTTTTCTTCTGGCCGGCCGGCCAGGCGCTGTTGCAGTCGCTGCAGCAGCAGGACGCGTTCGGCACCTCGGTCGAGTTCGTCGGGTTCGACAACTTCCGCCACCTGTTCGACGACCCGGCCTATGCCGAGTCGTTCAAGACCACCGCGCTGTTCTCGGTGCTGGTGGCCGGCATCGGCATCAGCCTGTCGCTGATGCTGGCCGTGTTCGCCGACCGCATCGTGCGCGGCGGCATGTTCTACAAGACCATGCTGATCCTGCCGTACGCCGTGGCGCCCGCCGTGGCGGCCGTGCTGTGGGTCTTCATGTTCTCGCCTTCGCTGGGCGTGGTGGCCTATGCCCTGGGCAAGATCGGCATCAACTGGAACCACCTGCTCGACTCGGGCCACGCCATGACGCTGATCGTGATGGCCTCGGTGTGGAAGCAGATCTCGTACAACTTCCTGTTCTTCCTGGCCGGGCTGCAGTCCATTCCGAAGTCGCTGATCGAGGCCGCGGCCATCGACGGCGCGCGCCCGTGGCGCCGCTTCTGGACCGTGCAGTTCCCGCTGCTGTCGCCCACCACCTTCTTCCTGCTGGTGATCAACGTGGTGTACGCCTTCTTCGACACCTTCGCGATCGTCGATGCAGCCACGCAGGGCGGTCCGGGCAAGGACACGACCATCCTGGTCTACAAGGTCTACCACGACGGCTTCAAGGGCCTGGACTTGGGCGGCTCGGCCGCGCAGTCGGTGGTGCTGATGGTGATCGTGGTGGCGCTGACCGTCATCCAGTTCCGCTACGTCGAGAAGAAAGTGCAGTACTGATGAAGCAACAAGAACAAATCGAATCCGGCGGAGCGCAGCATGGTTGAGAAACGCGGCACACAGGGCATCCTGGCCCACGTCATCATGATCCTGGGCGTGTTCATCGTCGCCTTCCCGCTCTACCTGGCGTTCGTGGCGTCCACGCACACGGCCCAGGAGATCGTGCAGGCGCCGATGCCCCTGACACCCGGCTCGAACATCGTCGACAGCTACAAGGGCGCGCTGTTCGGGCGCGAGAGCAGCGCGGGCTCCAACGCCCCGGTGGCGCACATGATGTGGGTGAGCTTCGTGACGGCCATGGTCATCGCCATCGGCAAGATCACCATCTCGCTGCTGTCGGCCTTCGCCATCGTGTACTTTCGCTTCCCGTTCAAGAAGATCTGCTTCTGGGCCATTTTCGTGACACTGATGCTGCCGGTGGAGGTGCGTATCCTGCCCACCTACAAGGTGCTGTCCGACTTGAACATGCTGAACACCTACGCGGGCCTGACGGTGCCGCTGATCGCGTCGGCCACGGCCACCTTCCTGTTCCGCCAGTTCTTCCTCACGGTGCCCGACGAGCTCACCGAAGCGTCGCGCATGGATGGCGCGAGCCCCATGCGCTTCTTCTTCGACGTGCTGCTGCCGCTGTCCAAGACCTCGATCGCGGCGCTGTTCGTGATCCAGTTCATCTACGGCTGGAACCAGTACCTGTGGCCGCTGCTGGCGACCACGAGCGAAGACATGTACCCCGTGGTGGTCGGCATCAAGCGAATGATTGCCGGCGGCGACGGACAGAACGAATGGAACGTCGTGATGGCCACCGCCATCCTGGCGATGCTGCCGCCCGCGCTGGTGGTGATCCTGATGCAGAAATGGTTCGTCAAGGGCCTTGTTGATACCGAGAAATAAAAAATGGCAGCTCTTTCCCTACGCAACGTCATCAAGCGCTACGGCCACGGGCCGAAAGCCAACCAGGTCATCCACGGCGTGAGCGCCGAGATCGCCGACCATGAATTCATCGTCATCGTCGGCCCTTCGGGCTGCGGCAAGTCGACGCTGCTGCGCATGGTCGCGGGCCTGGAGGAAATCTCCGCCGGCGAAATCTGCATCGGCGGCAAGGTCGTGAACCAGCTCGAACCCTCCGAGCGCGACATCGCCATGGTGTTCCAGAACTACGCGCTGTACCCGCACATGAGCGTGTTCGCGAACATGGCCTACGGCCTGAAGATCGCCAAGGTGCCGACGGCCGAGATCAAGGTGCGCGTCGACAAGGCGGCCAAGATCCTCGAGCTGGGCCACCTGCTCGAACGCAAGCCGCGCGAACTCTCGGGCGGCCAGCGCCAGCGCGTGGCCATGGGCCGCGCCATCGTGCGCCAGCCGCAGGTGTTCCTGTTCGACGAACCGCTGTCGAACCTGGACGCCAAGCTGCGCGCCCAGACCCGCCTCGAGATCCAGAAGCTGCACCGCGAACTCGGCATCACCTCGCTGTTCGTCACGCACGACCAGGTCGAGGCCATGACGCTGGCGCAGCGCATCATCGTGATGAACGGCGGCGTGATGGACCAGTTCGCCACGCCCGAAGAGGTGTACTCCAGGCCTGCCACCACCTTCGTGGCGAGCTTCATCGGCTCGCCGCCGATGAACCTGCTCAAGCACGCACCGGGCGTGCGCCCGGGCCAGATCCTGGGCATCCGCCCCGAGCACATGAAGCTCGACGAAAGCGGCTGGACCGTGCAGGTCGAGCAGGTCGAACTGCTGGGCGCCGAGCGCCTGGTGTACGGCCGCATCGGCGAAGAACAGATCATCATGCGCACCGACGAAGGCGACCATCCGCCGGTGGCCGGCGACACGGTGAAGATCGCCGCGCGCGAAGACAAGCTGCACTGGTTCGACGCCGGCTCCGGCAAGCGCGCCGACTGAGCGATGGCCGAACGCAGCCCCTGGCCCTACCCCCGCTGGGTCGCGCACCGCGGCGCCGGCAAGCTGGCGCCCGAGAACACGCTTGCGGCCTTCCGCTTCGGCGCCTCGCACGGCTACCGCATGTTCGAGTGCGACGCCAAGCTCAGTGCCGACGGCGTGGTCTTCCTGATGCACGACGCCACGCTCGAGCGCACCACCAACGGCCACGGCATCGGCGGCCAGCAGACATGGGGCGCGCTGTCGCAGCTCGACGCCGGCGGCTGGCATTCGCGCGCCTTTGCGGGCGAGCCGCTGCCCACGCTGGAGAACCTGGCCCGCTTCTGCCGCGCCAACGACCTGCTGCTGAACATCGAGATCAAGCCCACGCCCGGCACCGAACGCGAGACCGGCGAGGTGGTGGCACGCGAAGCCGCGCGCCGCTGGCAGGGTGCGGCCGTGCCGCCGCTGCTCACCTCCTTCCAGGTCGATGCGCTGAAGGGCGCACAGGCCGTGGCGCCCGAACTGCCGCGCGGCCTGCTGCTCGACACGCTCTGGAACGGCTGGCTCGACACCGCGCTGGGCCTGGGTTGCCAGGCCATCGTCTGCAACCACGCGCTGTGGGACGCCACCACCGTGGCGCAGGTGCATGGCGCGGGCCTGCGCTCGCTGAGCTACACGGTGAACGACGATTGGGCGGCGCAGCGGCTCATCGACCTGGGCACCGACGGCATCATCACCGACCGGGTGGACCTGTTCAGCCCCGCGGGCTGACGCTGCATTTCTTACCCGTTCTTACGTCATGGCGGCTTCTATGATGCGGCCATGAATCGGACCTCTCGCCTGGCGGGCCTGTGCCTTCCCGCCCTCCTGGCTCTGTGGGCCCTGCTGACGTGCGGCGGCGCCTTCGCGCAGCCGGACGCCAGCATGAACGCAGGCAACGGCAACCCCAACAACAGCGCCAACACCGCGGCGGCCGCCGCCCCGCCCCCCACCATCGCCGAGCTGCGCGCGCAGTTCGCCCGCATCGCGCCCTCGGGCAAGGCCAACGCCAGTGTCGTTCCGGGCGCCGAAGACGACGCACGCAAGCAGCTCGCGCAGATCAACGAGATCGGCGTGCAGGCCGACAAGTTCGTCGCCGCCCGCGCCAGCGAGCTGGCCGACCTGAACGCGCGCCTCGGCGAACTCGGCAACCCGCCCGCCGCCGGCGCCACCGAAGACCCCAACATCACGCGCCAGCGCGCGCAGCTGACCAAGGAACGCAACGCGCTCGACGCGGACATCCGCCTGGCCAAGCTGCTGGCGATCGACGTGCGCCAGCGCGGCACCGACGTGGTGTCGCAGCGGCGCCAGCAGTTCGAGGCCGAACTCACCAGCCGCGCCGCCTCGCCGCTCAGCGGCGAATTCTGGGACGACCTGCGCGAGGCCTGGCCCGACGACTTCGAACGGCTGCAGGCGATCGGGGCGGCGCTCGGTGACGGCTTCGACCAGGCGCTGCAGCCCGAAAGCCGCACGCCCGTGATCGCCTCGTTCATCGGCGCGCTGCTGCTCGCCTGGCTCGGCGTCTGGGCCGCCGAGCGCGGGCTGGCGCGCCTGGCCACGCGCGTGCTGCCGGCCGGGCGGCTGCGCCGCTCGCTGCTGGTGATCGCCATCGTCGCCACGCACGTGCTGCTGGTCGCCGTGGCCGCGCACGGCGTCGTCGAAGTGCTCAAGGCCCACGCGATGTGGGACGCGCAGGCGCGCAAGGCGCTGCAATCGACGGCGCAGACGCTGACCTTCATGGCCTTCATCATCGGCCTGGGGCGCGGGCTGCTGGCCACGGGGCGGCCGTCGTGGCGCCTGCCGGCCATTCCCGACCTCACGGCGCAGCGCCTGTCGGCGCTGCCGTGGCTGGTGGCGCTGGTGGCCGCGCTGGCGTGGACGCCGGCCGAGATCAACGCGCTCATCGACGCCAGCTTTGCCGCCGTGGTCACCACGCATGTGGCGACGGCGCTGCTGCTCACCGCGCTGGTCGGCACCGTCGTGTACCGCCTGAAGGCGCTGCGCGCCGACGCGCCCGACGCCGGCCTGCCGGAACGGCCGATGTGGGTCGGGGTGCTGGTGGCGCTGATCGTGGTGCTGGTGATCGCGATCTGGGTGCTCGTGGCCTTCGGCTACGTGGCGCTGGCGAGCTTCCTAGCCTCGCAGCTCACCTGGAGCGGCATCGTCGCGGCGGCCTTCTATGTGCTGTTCAAGTTCGCCGACGACCTGTTCATGGCCGTGGTGTCCTCGCGCAGCGCCTCCGGCCAGCGGCTGCAGAAGAGCTTCGGCCTGGCGCCGCAGACGCTCGACCAGGCGGCCACGGTGCTCTCGGGCCTGAGCCGCGTGGCGCTGTTCTTCTACATGCTGGTGGCGCTGGCCGCGCCGCTGGGCACGGGCCCGGGCGAGGTGTTCCAGCGCGGCGGCAAGCTCGGCACCGGCGTGAAGGTGGGCGAATTCCAGCTGGTGCCGGGCGCGATCCTCAGCGCCGTGGCGGTGGCGGTGATCGGCTTCATCGTGCTGCGGGTGTTCAAGCGCTGGCTCTCGCGCAGCTACCTGCCGAGCACGCAGTTCGAACCGGGCATGCAGAGCTCGATCACCACGCTGCTGGGCTACGTGGGCGGCATCCTGGTGGTGGCGTTCTCGCTGTCGGCGCTGGGCATCGGCATCGAGCGCATCGCGTGGGTGGCGAGCGCGCTGTCGGTGGGCATCGGCTTCGGCCTGCAGGCCATCGTGCAGAACTTCATCTCGGGGCTGATCCTGCTGGCCGAGCAGCCGGTGAAGGTGGGCGACTGGGTGGTGCTGGGCACCACCGAGGGCGATGTGCGGCGCATCAACGTGCGCGCCACCGAGATCCAGCTGGGCGACCGCTCGACGCTGATCGTGCCGAACTCGGAGTTCATCACCAAGACCGTGCGCAACATGACGCTGGCCAACGCCGAGGGCCGCGTGCTGATCCGCCTGCCGATGCCGCTGACCACCGACGCGCAGCGCGTGCGCGAGCTGATCCTCGAGGCCTGCCGCGCGCACGAGGGCGTGCTGGAAACGCCGGCGCCCTCGCTCACGCTCGAGGGCATCGAGAACGGGCTGCTGATCTTCCAGGCCATCGCCTACGTGCCGAGCCCCCGGCTGGCGGGCGGCGTGCGCAGCGACCTGCTGTTCACGATCCTCGATGCGCTCAAGCAGGCCGACCTGCCGCTGGCCACGCCCACGACGCTGGTGATGGCGGCGCCCGCGCCGGTGCTGCCCGCCGAGCCGTCGCCGGCGCCGGCCACGCCGGCGTCCCCGCTGCCGGGCACCACCAGCACCTGACGCCGCTGTCGCCCTATTCGAGCGGCAGCGCCCCCGTGCACTTGATCTCGTTCAGGCACACGCTGGAACGCACCGCCGACACGCCCGGCATGTGCATCAGCGTGTGCATGAGGAACTGCGACAGCGCCTCCAGGTCGCGCGCGACCACCTTGAGCACGTAGTCGAAGTCGCCGGTCACCGAGTAGCACTCCAGGATCTGGCGCATGTCGGCGATCAGGTCCTGGAACTTGGGCAGCTCGTCGACGTGACCGCGCGCCATCGTGACGTGGATGAAGGCGATCACGCCCAGCCCGATGTGGCGCGCATTGAGCCGCGCGGCGTAGCCGCTGATCAGCCCCAGTTCCTCGAGCCGCCGGTGGCGCCGCAGGCACTGCGCGGGCGACAACTGGGCCACCTCGGCCAGGTCCAGGTTGGACGCGCGGCCGTGCGCCTGGAGGTGGTCCAGAATCCGCCGATCGGTCCGGTCGAGTTCGATGATCTGCAATTTTGTCTCCCCATACGCATCAATGATGCAATTATGTTTCCTAAAGCGGGGAAAGCCCGAGGCATTCATGCACCTTAATTGTGCAAAGTACGATCTAGACTTCGACGCGCCCGGACGGCGTTGCGCCACGCCGGGCCGCTGAATTGCGCGCCCTGGTGCTTTGCCGGTGCCTTGCCGGCGGCTTCGAACGCACCCACACCCCTTTCCCCACCCGGAGACCCTTACGTGAAAAACGCTTTGCTTCGCACCCCCTTCAGCGCCGTGGCCCTGGCCCTCGGCGTGCTCGCCGCCGCACCGGCCCTGGCCGCCGACAAGTCGGTCGCCGTGACCGCCATCGTCGAGCACCCGGCGCTGGACGCCGTGCGCGATGGCGTGAAGGAAGAGCTGAAGGCCGCCGGCTACGAAGCGGGCAAGAACCTCAAGTTCACCTACCAGAGCGCCCAGGGCAACGTGGGCACCGCCGCCCAGATCGCCCGCAAGTACGTGGGCGATGCGCCCGACGTGATCGTCGCCATCGCCACGCCGTCGGCGCAGGCGACCGTGGCCGCCACCAAGACCATTCCCGTCGTGTACTCGGCCATCACCGACCCGGTGGCCGCCAAGCTGGTGAAGAACTGGGAGCCCTCGGGCACCAACGTGACCGGCGTGTCCGACCTGTCGCCGCTGGAAAAGCACATCGACCTGATCAAGAAGGTCGTGCCCACGGCCAAGCGCGTCGGCGTGATCTACAGCCCCGGCGAAGCCAACTCGGTGGCCATCGTCGAGTCGCTCAAGAAGGCCGCCTCGGCCGCCGGCATGACGGTGGTCGAAGCCGCCGCCGCGCGCACGGTCGACGTGCCCACCGCCGCCCAGAGCCTGGTCGGCAAGGCCGACGTGATCTACACGCCCACCGACAACAACGTGGTCTCGGCCTTCGAGGGCATCGTGAAGGTGGCCCAGCAGGCCAAGCTGCCCGTGGTGGCCGCCGACACCGCCACCGTCGAGCGCGGCGCCGTGGCCGCACTGGGCCTGAACTACACCGACATCGGCCGCCAGACCGGCAAGATCGTGGTGCGCATCCTCAAGGGCGAGAAGCCCGGCACCATCGCCTCGCAGACCAGCACCAACTTCGAGCTGGTGGTGAACCCCGGCGCGGCCAAGCTGCAGGGCGTGACCCTGTCGGACGCGCTGCTGAAGTCGGCGAAGGTCGTCAGCACCAAGTAAACGCCGCCCCGGCGGGCCTTCTGCTTCCGGCGCAGGCCGGGCGCCGGGGCCCGCCGACTGCGCTCCCGCCGGAAGCCCCCATGTCCCTCATTGCTTCGCTGGGCGCCATCGAGATCGGTCTGATTTTTGGACTGGTCGCGCTGGGCGTCTTCATGTCGTTTCGCATCATCAACTTTCCCGACCTCACGGTGGACGGCAGCTTTCCGCTGGGCGCCGCCGTGGCCGCGACGCTGATCGTCGCGGGCTGGAACCCCGCCGCCGCCACGGCCGTGGCCTGCGTGGCCGGTGCCGCCTCGGGCTGGCTCACGGCCTGGCTCAACGTCAAGCTGAAGATCATGCAGCTGCTCGCGAGCATCCTGGTGATGATCGCGCTGTACTCCATCAACCTGCGCGTGATGGGCAAGCCCAATGTGGCGCTCATCACCGAACCCACGGTGTTCAGCATGGTCAGCTTCGGCGGCATGCCCGAGCAGTGGGCCAAGCCGCTCTTGCTGCTGATCATCGTGATCGCCGCGAAGATCGTCGTCGACCTGTTCTTTGCCTCCGAAGCGGGCCTGGCGATGCGCGCCACCGGCGGCAACGCGCGCATGGCGCGGGCCCAGGGCATCTCGACCGACTTCCAGACCATGGCGGGCCTGGCGCTCTCCAATGCGCTGGTGGCGCTGGCCGGCGCGCTGTTCGCGCAGAGCCAGGGCACGGCCGACATCTCGATGGGCGTGGGCACGATCGTGATCGGCCTGGCCGCCGTGATCATCGGCGAGACCCTGCTGCCCGCGCGCAGCATGGTCATCACCACGCTGGCCTGCGTGCTGGGTGCGCTGCTGTACCGCTTCTTCATCGCGATGGCGCTGAACACCGACTTCATGGGCCTGCAGGCGCAGGACCTGAACCTGGTCACCGCCGTGCTCGTGGCGTTCGCGCTGCTGGTGCCCGCCTACAAGCGCAAGCTGGGCGGACTCTTCAAGGGGAAGAACTGATGCTGCGCGCCCAACAACTCGAAATCACCTTCAACCCGGGCACGCCGATCGAGAACCGCGTGCTGCGCGGCCTGAGCCTGGACATTCCCACCGGCCAGTTCGTCACCGTGATCGGCTCCAACGGCGCGGGCAAGTCGACCTTTCTCAACGCGATCAGCGGCGACCTGATGGTCGACAAGGGCCGCATCGACATCGACGGCAAGGACGTGACGCGCCTGAACGCCTGGCAGCGCTCGGGCATGGTGGCGCGCGTGTTCCAGGACCCGATGGCTGGCACCTGCGAGGCGCTGACCATCGAGGAAAACATGGCGCTGGCGTGGAAGCGCGGCGAGCGGCGTGGCTTCGGCTTCTCGCTCAACCGCAACCTGCGCGAGCTGTTCCGCGAGAAGCTGTCGATCCTGAAGCTGGGCCTGGAAAACCGGCTGGCCGACCGCATCGGCCTGCTCTCGGGCGGCCAGCGCCAGGCCGTGAGCCTGCTGATGGCCTCGCTGCGGCCCTCGCGCATCCTGCTGCTGGACGAACACACGGCAGCGCTCGACCCGAAGACCGCCGCCTTCGTGCTGGAGCTGACGGCCAAGATCGTCGAAGGCAGCCAGCTCACGGCGATGATGGTCACGCACAGCATGCGCCAGGCGTTGGACTACGGCACGCGCACCGTGATGCTGCACGAGGGCCAGGTGATCCTCGACGTGGCCGGCGACCAGCGCGCGGGCCTGGACGTGCCCGACCTGCTGCGCATGTTCGAGCAGACGCGCGGCGAGAAGCTGGACGACGACAAGCTGCTGCTGGCCTGATGGACGCGGTGCCTTCCCGTCTCCTCGTGCGCGACATGCGCGCGGACGACCTCGACGCGGTGCTGGCGATCCAGCTCGCCTGCTACGGCGTGGGGTTCGTGGAGGACGGCGTGCTCATCGCGCGGCGGCTGGCGGCCTCGCCGCACACCGGCTGGGTGGCCGAGCACGGCGGCGCCGTGCGGGCCTACCTGGCGGCCTACCCCTCGCAGCGCGGCAAGCTCACGCCGCTGCACGGCGACTTCGAGGTGGCGCCCGACGCCGACGCGCTCTACCTGCACGACCTGGCCGTGCACCCCGAGGCCTCGGGGCTGGGCCTGGGGCCGCGCCTCGTGCGCCACGCCTGGGCCCACGCGCTGCGCGCGGGCTGGCGGCATTCGACGCTGGTGTCGGTGCAGGCCTCGGTCGGGTTCTGGGAGCGCCAGGGTTACGCGGCCACGGCGCCGGCCGACGACCTGCAGCAGGCCCGGCTGGCGACCTACCCCGGGGACTCGGTCTACATGGCCCGCCGGCTGGACTGAGCCCGGCTCAGCGGCCCCAGCCGCGCATCGCGATCCACTGCACCGTGCCGCAGACCACCGCCAGCGCGGCGTAGGTGGCCATCGAGCCGTCGCGGCCCGTGAGGATCAGCCCGGCCAGCGAGGTCAGCAGGCCGGCCCCGAAGGTGATCGCCCATTGCTTCCACCAGCGCGGAATGCCGGTGCGCGGGCCGCCGAGAAAGCGCCCGACCGCCACCAGCACCAGGGCGATGAAGGCCGCCGGTGCCGCAAAATTAAGCAGGTGGTTGAAGAGATCCAGCAGGTCCATGAGGGGCTGTGAGTGAGCGCAAGGCCATGTGGCGGCGCATATGGCTGTCATAGGGAAAGCCATTTGCCCCTCGGCAAACCTCGCCCGGCTGCTGATTTTATAATCGTGGACATGTCAGTCTGGGCTCTCGGCTTGAACCACACGACCGCGCCGCTCGATCTGCGCGGTCGTTTCGCGTTCGCGCTCGACCAGATCGCCCCGACGCTGCACAGCCTGCGCAGCTCTTTCGCCGGCAACAGCAGCCACCCGCAGGTCGAGGCCGCGATCATCTCGACCTGCAACCGCACCGAGATCTATTGCGCCTCCGAGCACATCGCGCTCGACCACACCTTCGGCTGGCTGGCCCAGAGCGGCGGCGTGGCCCCCGCCCTGCTGCGCTCGCACGCCTACACCCTGCACGACGACGAAGCCGCGCGCCACGCCTTCCGCGTGGCCAGCGGGCTCGACTCCATGGTGCTCGGCGAGGCCCAGATCCTCGGCCAGATGAAAGACGCCGTGCGCGCGGCCGAAACCGCCGGCGCGCTCGGCAGCACGCTCAACCAGCTGTTCCAGCGCTCGTTCGCGGTCGCCAAGGAAGTGCGCACCGCCACCGAAATCGGCGCCCATTCGATCAGCATGGCCGCCGCCGCCGTGCGCCTGGCCGGCCAGCTGTTCGAAGACCTGCGCAAGACGCGCGTGCTGTTCGTCGGCGCGGGCGAAATGATCGACCTCGCGGCCACGCACTTCGCGGCCAAGGAACCCAAGGCCATCGCCATCGCCAACCGCACGCTGGAGCGCGGCGAAAAGCTGGCCTCGCGCTTCGGCGGCGAAGCCATGCGGCTGGCCGACCTGCCGGCGCGGCTGGCCGAGTTCGACATCGTCATCAGCTGCACCGCGAGCACGCTGCCGATCATCGGCCTGGGCGCCGTGGAGCGCGCGCTCAAGGCACGCAAGCACCGCCCGATGTTCATGGTCGACCTGGCCGTGCCGCGCGACATCGAGCCCGAGGTGAAGGCCCTCGAAGACATCTACCTGTACACCGTGGACGACCTCGCCCAGGTGGTGCAGCAGGGCCAGGCCAACCGCCAGGCCGCCGTGGCGCAGGCCGAGGTCATCATCGACGCCGGCGTGCAGAGCTTCATGCACTGGCTGGGCCAGCGCGGCACCGTGCCGCTGATCCAGCAGCTCAACGCGCAGGCCGACGAATGGCGCGCCACCGAGATGGCCCGCGCGCGCAAGCTGCTGGCCAAGGGCGAATCGATTGATGCAGTGCTCGAGGCCATGTCGCGCGGCCTCACGCAGAAGATGATGCACGGCGCCATGGCCGAGCTGCACGCGGGCGATGCCGCCTCGCGCGAACAGACGGCGCAGACGCTGTCGCGCCTGTTCCTGCGCAAAGAGCGTTAGCGACGACGCGCGTCGATGGCCCCGCTCGCCGCGCGGGCCGCGGTTTCCATGCGCCCTGCCGCTGCACTGCGGCGTTCCCCTCCCCATTTTTCGAGCCCCTTCCGTCGTGAAATCCTTTCTGCGCCACCAACTCGAACGCTACGTCCAACGCCTGGGCGAGCTCGACTTCCTGCTCTCGCGCGAAGACATCATGAGCGACATGGCGCAGTACCGCACCATCTCGCGCGAGCACGCCGAGGTCACGCAGATTGCCGGCCGCTACGAGCGCTTCAAGCAGCGCGAAGCCGACATCGCGGGCGCGAAGGAGATGCTCGACGACCCCGACATGGCCGAGATGGCCAGGGAAGAAATCGCCGGTGCCGAGGCCGAGCTGGTGCAGCTCGAAGACGAGCTGCAGCGTCTGCTGCTGCCCAAGGACCCCGACGACGCGCGCAACGCCTTCATGGAAATCCGCGCCGGCACGGGCGGCGACGAATCGGCCCTCTTCGCGGGCGACCTGCTGCGCATGTACACGCGCTACTGCGAGCGCGCCGGCTGGCGCTGCGAGGTGGTGAGCGAAAGCGAGAGCGAGCTCGGCGGCTACAAGGAAGTGGTGATCCGCATCGTGGGCGACGACGTCTTCGGCCACCTGCGCTTCGAGTCGGGCGGCCACCGCGTGCAGCGCGTGCCGGCCACCGAGACGCAGGGCCGCATCCACACCAGCGCCTGCACGGTTGCCGTGCTGGCCGAGCCCGACGAGACCGTGGCGGTGCAGATCAACCCGGCCGACCTGCGCATCGACACCTACCGCGCCAGCGGCGCCGGCGGCCAGCACATCAACAAGACCGACTCGGCCGTGCGCATCACGCACATCCCGACCGGCATCGTGGCCGAGTGCCAGGACGACCGCAGCCAGCACCGCAACAAGGCCAAGGCGCTGCAGGTGCTGTCGGCGCGCATCCAGGAAAAGGAGCGCAGCGAGCGCGCCGCCAAGGACGCCGCCATGCGCAAGGGCCTGATCGGCAGCGGCGACCGCTCGGACCGCATCCGCACCTACAACTTTCCGCAGGGCCGGCTCACCGACCACCGCATCAACCTCACGCTCTACAAGCTGCTCGCCATCATGGAAGGCGACCTGGGCGACGTGCTCGAGGCGCTGCGCGCCGCGCGCGAGGCCGAGCAGCTGGCCGAGCTGGAATCGAGCCTGCCCGCGTGATGACCGAAGCCGCCGCACCGTCCACCGTGGCGCAGGCGCTGGCCGCGGCCATGGCCCTGGGCATCGACCGCCTCGACGCCCAGCTGCTCCTGCTGCACGCGCTGGGCCGCCCCGTGAACGACCGCGCCTGGCTGCTCGCGCACGACACCGACCCGTTTCCCGACGACGCATGGCCCGCGTTCGCGCGCCAGCTGTCGCGCCGCACGGCGGGCGAGCCGGTCGCCTATCTGCTGGGCGAGAAGGAATTCCACGGCCTGCAGCTGCAGGTCGATGCCCGCGTGCTGGTGCCGCGCCCCGACACCGAAACGCTGGTCGAGTGGGCCCTGGCCTGCCTTGCATCTCCGGACAGCCGCCCGGCCCCACGCGTGCTCGACCTCGGCACGGGCAGCGGCGCGATCGCGCTGGCGCTGCAGCATGCGCGCCCCGACGCGCAGGTCGACGCGGTCGACGCCAGCGCCGACGCGCTCGCGGTGGCCCGGGCCAACGCGCAGCGCCTGGGCCTGCCGGTGCGCTTCACCGAATCGAGCTGGCTCGACGGCGCCGCCGACGGCTACGCGGTCATCGCCAGCAACCCGCCGTACATCGCCGCCGGCGACCCGCACCTGCCCGCGCTGCGCCACGAGCCCACCCGCGCGCTGGTCGCCGGCGCCGACGGCCTGGACGACATCCGCCAGATCGTGCGCGACGCGCCCAGCCACCTGGCCGACGGCGGCTGGCTGCTGCTGGAGCACGGCCACGACCAGGCCGAGGCCGTGCGCCAGTTGCTGGCCACCCGCGGCTTTGCCGAGGTGCAAAGCCGTGACGACCTCGCCGGCATCGCGCGCTGCTCCGGCGGCATCTGGCGCACGGTGAAATAATCCCCCCAGCCCACTTTTCTTCAGGAGTCCCCATGTCCGACGCTCAACAACGCATCGACGACCTCGTCAAGTCCAACGAACTCGTGCTCTTCATGAAGGGCAACGCCAGCTTCCCGATGTGCGGTTTCTCGGGCCGCGCCATCCAGATCCTCAAGGCCGTGGGCGTCGACACCAAGACGCTCAAGACCGTCAACGTGCTCGAAGACGACGGCATCCGCCAGGGCATCAAGGAATACAGCAACTGGCCCACCATCCCCCAGCTCTACGTGAAGGGCGAATTCGTGGGCGGCTCGGACATCATGATGGAGATGTACGAGTCGGGCGAGCTGCAGCAGGTGATCGGCGGCGGCGCATCCGCCTGAGCCTCCCGCTCCCCGTTTGACGGGCGCCGCGCCCCGCGCGCGCCCGGACCCGGTGCCAGTCATGGCACCATGGCGGTCTACGACGTGCCGCCATGACTCTCACCCAAAGCCTGCTCATCATCGCGCTGCTAATCGCGATGAGCGCCTTCTTCTCCCTCGCCGAAATCTGCCTGGCCGCCTCGCGCCGCCTGCGTCTGCGCCAGATGGCCGACGAGGGCGACCCGCGCGCGGAAAAGGTGCTGCGCGTGCAGGAGCAGCCGGGCCACTACTTCACCGTGGTGCAGATCGGCCTGAACGCCGTGGCGATCCTCGGCGGCGTGGTGGGCGAAGGCTCGCTGAGCCCGTATTTCGCCCGCTTCTTCGAGAACTGGCTGAGCGTGGAGGTGGCGGCCAACATCGCCTTCCTGTGCTCGTTCGTGATCGTGATCGCGGTGTTCCTGGTGTTCGCCGACCTGTTCCCCAAGCGCCTGGGCATGAGCGCGCCCGAACGGCTCGCGGTGCGCATCGTCGGGCCGATGCTGCTGCTGATCACCGCCTTCAAACCGCTGGTGTGGTTCTTCACGCGCGCGACCGACCTCTTGTTCAAGGTGCTGGGCATGCCGATGGCACGCGACGACAAGATCACCTCGGCCGACATCCTGGCCATGACCGAAGCCGGCGCGCAGGCCGGCGTGCTGGCGGCGCGCGAGCAGCAGGTGATCGCCAACGTGTTCGAGCTGGACACGCGCCTCGTCAGCAGCGTGATGACCGCGCGCGAGAGCATCGCCTGGTTCTTGCACGACGACCCCGAGTCGGTGCTGCGCGCGCGCATCGTGGCCGAGCCCTTTTCGGCCTACCCGGTGTGCGACGGCGACATCGACCACGTGCTGGGCTACGTGGACGCCAAGGACATGTTCCAGCGCGTGCTCAGCGGCCAGCCGCTGGCCTTCGACCAGGGCCTGACGCTGCACAAGGCGCTGGTGATTCCCGACCGCCTCTCGCTCACCGAGGTGCTCGAGCAGTTCCAGCAGGCGCGCGAAGACTTCGCGATCATCGTCAACGAGTACAGCCTGGTGGTCGGCGTGATCACGCTCAACGACGTGATGAGCACGGTGATGGGCGACCTGGTGTCGACCTCGACGCCCGAAGAAGAGCAGATCGTGAAGCGCGACGAGAACTCATGGCTCATCGACGGCATCACGCCGATCCAGGACGTGCAGCGCGCGCTGCACATCGACGAGCTGCCGCACGCCGAGGAATATGAAACGCTGGCCGGCTTCCTGATGGTGATGCTGCGCCGCGTGCCCAAGCGCACGGACAGCGTGACCTGGGGCGGCTACACCTTCGAGGTGATGGACGTCGACAGCTACCGCATCGACCAGGTGATGGTGACCAGGGGCTCGGCGACCGCCAAGGCCGTGGTCGCCGACTGAGCAACCGCGGCTGCCTTCAGGCCGCCGAGCGGTCCCTGTCGACGTAAGCCCACAGCCGCTGGTTCGCGAACACCGCGTTCGGGTACGGCGCGCGGCCCCGGCTGCCGTTGTAACGGCCCAGCGTCATGAACAGGTCGCCCTTCTCGCGGTCGAGGTAGTGGCGCAGGATCACGCAGCCGAAGCGCAGGTTGGTCTGCATGTGGAACAGCTTGGCCGAATCGCTGTCGCCGATCACGCGGGTCCAGAACGGCATCACCTGCATGTAGCCGCGCGCACCGGCGCTGGACACCGCGAACTTGCGGAAGTTGCTCTCGACCTGGATCAGGCCCAGCACCAGGCTCACGTCGAGCCCCGAGCGCTTGGCCTCGTACCAGACGGTCTGCAGGAACTCGATGCGCGTGGCCGGGTCGGCGACCTTCTTGCGCAGGCGCTCGCTCATCTCGCCGAGCCACCGCAGGTACGCGAGGCGGGCCTCGGTGTCAGCGAACTGCGGCACCGGCGGCGCCTTGTTGTGGATGGCCGAGCTCAACGCGGTGCGCACCGAGTCGATCAGCGGCTCTTCGATCTGCGCGCCGGCCCAGGCCACCTGGGGCAGTGCCAGTGTCGTCAGGGCGCCTGCCGCAACGCTGCCCAACAGGCAGCTGCGTCGCGAAAGGCCCCCCGCCACGCTCATGCCGCGAGCTTGCCGGCGATGAAGTCGGCGACGCCGGCCACGGGCACCTTGGTGGCGGCGGTGTCGCGCCGGCCCTGGTACTCGAGCTGGCCTTCCTTGAGGCCGCGGTCCGAGATGACCACGCGGTGCGGCACGCCGATCAGTTCCCAGTCGGCGAACATCGCGCCCGGGCGCTCGCCGCGGTCGTCGAGCAGCACGTCGACGCCCTTGGCCAGCAGTTCTTCGTAGAGCGCTTCGGCCGCGACCTTGACCTCGGGGCTGCGGTCCATGCCGATCGGGCAGACCACGACCGTGAACGGTGCCAACGCGTCGGGCCAGATGATGCCGCGCTCGTCGTGGTTCTGTTCGATGGCGGCGGCCGGCAGGCGCGTGATGCCGATGCCGTAGCAACCCATCTCGAGGAACTGCGGCTTGCCGCCTTCGTCGAGGTAGGTGGCGTTCATGTCCTTGCTGTACTTCGTGCCCAGCACGAAGACGTGGCCCACCTCGATGCCGCGCTCGATGGCCAGCACGCCCTTGCCGTCGGGCGAGGCGTCGCCGGCGACCACGTTGCGCAGGTCGGCCACCAGGTCGGGCTCGGGCAGGTCACGGCCCCAGTTGACGCCGGTCATGTGGAAGTCGACTTCGTTAGCGCCGGTGATCCAGTCGGCCAGCACGGCGGCCTCGCGGTCGGCCACGAGCTTGACGGGCTTCTTGAGGTTCAGCGGGCCGAGGTAGCCCGGCTTGCAGCCGAAGTGCTCGTCGATCTCGGCGGTGGTGGCAAAGCGGAAGCCCTTGTCCAGGCCAGGCAGCTTGCTGACCTTGATCTCGTTCATGTCGTGGTCGCCGCGCAGCAGCAGCAGCCAGATCTGCGCGCCCTGGATGTTGCCGGCGTCGTCGAGGATGTCGGTGGCCAGCACCAGCGACTTGACCGTGGTGGCCAGCGGCACGCCGAGCAGCTCGGCCACGTCGGCGCAGGTGCTCTTGCCGGGCGTGGGCGTCTTCTCGAGCGCGTTGGCGGCGGCCGGGCGCGGGCCGGCCGGGGCCAGCGCCTCGGCCTTTTCCATGTTGGCGGCGTAGGTGCTGTCGGGGCAGTAGACGATCGCGTCTTCGCCGGTGGCAGCGATCACCTGGAACTCTTCGCTCAGGTCGCCGCCGATGGCGCCGCTGTCGGCCGCCACGGCGCGGTAGCGCAGACCGAAGCGGTCGAAGATGTTGCGGTAGGCCTGGGCCATCACCTGGTAGCTGGCCTTGGCCGCGTCGAGGTCGCGGTCGAAGCTGTAGGCGTCCTTCATGATGAACTCGCGCCCGCGCATCAGGCCGAAGCGCGGACGGCGCTCGTCGCGGAACTTGGTCTGGATCTGGTAGAAATTCTTCGGCAGCTGCTTGTAGCTGCGAATCTCTTGGCGCGCGATGTCGGTGACCACCTCTTCGCTGGTGGGCTGGATCACGAAGTCGCGGTCGTGGCGGTCCTTGATGCGCAGCAGCTCGGGGCCCATCTTCTCGAAGCGGCCGGTCTCCTGCCAGAACTCGGCCGGCTGGACCACAGGCATCGTGAGCTCGACGGCGCCGGCGCGGTTCATTTCCTCGCGCACGATCGCTTCGACCTTGCGGATCACGCGCAGGCCCATGGGCATGTACGTGTAGATGCCCGTGCCGAGCTTCTTGATCATGCCGGCCCGCATCATGAGGCGGTGGCTCGCGACCTCGGCGTCAGCGGGCGCTTCCTTCAGGGTGGAGACAAAGAATCGGGAAGCTTTCATCGGGATCGCGCAGGTGGGTTCGAAGTGAGGAGGGAGACAGGCACCCCGGAGAGACCCTGAGAGCCCGGAACCGGTCGCTTGCCGAGTGCAACCCGGCATGCATAATCGACTCAGTTCAAAAATTGGGGTTTGATTATGCTCGACCGGGACGGCTTCAGGCCCAACGTCGGCATCATCCTGCTCAACCAGAGAAACCAGGTTTTCTGGGGCAAGCGCATACGCACGCATTCCTGGCAGTTTCCGCAAGGCGGCATCGACCGTGGCGAAAGTCCCGAGCAAGCCATGTTCCGGGAACTGCACGAGGAAGTCGGGCTCCATCCGGAGCATGTGCGCATCGTGGCCCGTACCCGCGACTGGTTGCGCTACGAGGTGCCGGATCGGTTCATCCGCCGTGACGCACGGGGCCACTACAAAGGCCAGAAGCAGATCTGGTATCTGCTGCAACTTGTCGGCCACGACTGGGATCTCAACCTGCGTGCCACCGACCATCCCGAATTCGACGCCTGGCGCTGGCATGACTACTGGGTCCCGCTCGACGTGGTCGTCGAGTTCAAGCGCGGCGTCTACGAGATGGCGCTTACCGAGCTTGCTCGCTACCTGCCCCGGCAGGATTTCCGCAACCGCTTCCTGCGCAGCAACGTGCGCGCCCGAGAATTCGAGCGCCACACGCTGGACCATGGAGCACCTGCGGGCCTCGACCTGCCGCCCGGCGGCAGCTTCGACCCGCATCCCGACATTCCTTCTGCGAGCGATGAACCTCCTCCCAAGAACAGCGCGCCCTCTTCTTTCCCGACGCCACGCTGAGCGTGCGCTCGTCATCGCCTGCGTCGGCCTGCTGGCCGCCTGCGCTTCCCGCGGCTACGACACCGACAACCCCGACTGGGCCCAGGCCGGCATGCCGCCAGCGCCCAAGAGCACCGAGCAGGACAAGGAGTGGGAAGAAACTGCGGTGCCGCCGCCGCCCGCCTTCAGCGAAAGCCGTCTGCTGCCGATCGCGATGCCGCCCTACATGACGCTGAAATTCGGCGTCGACCCGAACACCATCGCCATCACGAAGGACGGCATCGTGCGCTACGTGGTGGTGGCGCAGAACCGGGCCGGTGGCGCCGTCAATGCGTTCTACGAAGGCGTGCGCTGCTCGACGGCGGAGATGAAGAGCTATGCCCGCTACAACAACGGCGCCTGGCAGGAAACGAAGTCGCCCGAGTGGAAGCGCGTGAAGGACATGAACTCCAGCTACGTGCCGGCGCTGGCGTCGCAGGGCCTGTGCCGGGGCAATGCGCCGCGCAGCTCGGTCAACGAGATGGTGCAGAACATCCGCAATCCGCTGCGCGAACTGCCCTGAAGCAGCGGCGGGGCACGGCGCCCCGCCCTGGCGGCGATCAACCGGGCATCAGCACCATGTTGTCGCGGTGCACCATCTCCGGCTCGGCCGCGTAACCCAGCAGCCGCTCGAACTCGGCCGACGGCTTGCGGCACAGCAGCCGGGCCTCCACGCTCGAATAGTTGGCCAGCCCACGGGCCAGTTCGACGCCGTCGACGTCGCGCACCGCGATCACGTCGCCGCGCGAGAACTCGCCCGACACACCCGTCATGCCGATCGGCAACAAGCTCTTGCCTTCGCCGCGCACCTTCGCAGCCGCACCGGCATCGACGATGACGGCACCACGCAGTTGCAGGTGATCGGCCATCCAGCGCTTGCGTGCCTGGTGCTTGGCGGTCTGCGCCACCAGCAGCGTGCCGATGGATTCGCCGCGCGTGAGCCGCAGCAGCGCGTCGGCTTCGCGGCCCCAGGCGATGACCGTGGAAGCACCGGACCCCGCCGCGCGCTTGGCCGCGAGGATCTTGGTGATCATGCCGCCGCGCCCGATGCTCGAGCCGGCGCCGCCGGCCATGGCTTCGAGCGCCGGGTCGCCTGCGGCGGCTTCGTGCACGAACTTGGCGTCGGGGTCCTTGCGTGGGTCGGCCGTGTACAGGCCCTTCTGGTCGGTCAGGATGATCAGCGCATCGGCCTCGACCAGGTTGGCGACCAGCGCGCCGAGCGTGTCGTTGTCGCCGAACTTGATCTCGTCGTTGACCACGGTGTCGTTCTCATTGATCACCGGCACCACGCCCAGGCGCAGCAGCGTGACGAGGGTCGAGCGCGCGTTGAGGTAGCGCTCGCGGTCCGCGAGGTCGGCATGCGTCAGCAGCACTTGCGCGCTGCCGATCTGGTTCTCGCGCAGCTTGGTCTCGTACATCTGGGCCAGGCCCATCTGCCCGACGGCCGCCGCGGCCTGCAGTTCGTGGATTTCGTGCGGCCGGGTCTTCCAGCCCAGGCGCTTCATGCCTTCGGCGATCGCGCCGCTCGACACCATGACCACCTCGCGCCCATCGCGCACCAGCTCGGCCAGTTGCCGGCACCACTCGCCGATGGCACCTTCGTCGAGGCCGCGGCCCTCGTTGGTCACGAGGCTGGAGCCCACCTTGACGACGATACGGCGGGCATCCCGCAAGGCAGTGGAACCGGAATTCGAGGTCATGAAGAAAGAAGGCGTGTTTCAGGAATGCAGCCTGCGCTGCTTGCTATCCATTTTGCAGCACCGAAGGTGCCGCGACGCCCTCAGTTTCCTTCGGGCGGCAGCGGAACGAAGCGCGGATCGACCACGACGGTTTCGTGCTCGGCCACCTGCTGCGCCTTGACCTGCTGGTACACGGCCTTGATCAGGTGCTCGCAGCCTTCGCGCGTGAGCGCCGAGATCTCGAAGACCGGGCCCTTGAAGCGCAGGCGCTTGACGAAGTCCTTGACGCGCGCGGCGCGCTCGTCGTCCGGCACCATGTCCAGCTTGTTCAGCACCAGCCAGCGCGGCTTCTCGTGCAGCGCCGCGTCGTACTTCTTGAGCTCGGCCACGAGGGCCTTGGCCTGGGCGACCGGGTCGACGCTGTCGTCGAACGGTGCCATGTCGACCACATGCAGCAGCAAGCGGGTGCGCTGCAGGTGGCGCAGGAACAGGTGACCAAGGCCTGCGCCTTCCGAGGCACCTTCGATCAGACCGGGCAGGTCGGCCACCACGAAGCTCTGCTCGGGGCCGACGCGCACGACACCGAGGTTCGGGTGCAGCGTGGTGAAGGGGTAGTCGGCAATGCGCGGGCGGGCGTTCGAAACGGCGCTGATCAGCGTCGATTTACCGGCATTCGGCATACCCAGCAGGCCCACATCGGCCAGCACCTTGAGTTCGAGCTTGAGGCTCTTCTTCTCGCCGGGCCAGCCGGGCGTCTTCTGGCGCGGCGCGCGGTTGATCGCGCTCTTGAAGCGCATGTTGCCGAAGCCGCCGTCGCCGCCCTTGGCGATGGTGATGACCTCGCCGTCCTTGAGCAGCTCGTACAACACCTCACCCGTCTCAGCGTCGGTGATGATCGTGCCGACGGGCATCTTGAGGACGATGTCGTCGCCGGCGGCGCCGAACATGTCGGAGCCCATGCCGTGCTCGCCGCGCTTGGCTTCGTGCCGGCGCGAGTAGCGGAAATCGACCAGGGTGTTGAGGTTCGAGTCGGCCACCGCGAACACGTGGCCGCCACGGCCGCCGTCGCCGCCATTGGGGCCGCCGAACTCCTTGTACTTCTCATGACGGAACGACACGCAGCCGTTGCCGCCATCGCCCGCGGCGATGTCGATGAAGGCTTCGTCGACGAACTTCATGGGATGTCCAGTTTACAAATGAAGAAGCCCCGGCAATGCGGGGCCTCGGAAAGATCGAAGTGACTGCGGGGCTTAGGCCGCGGGCGTCACGTTGACCATGTGCTTGTTCAGCGCACCCTTGTGACCGAACGACACGTGGCCGTCGACCAGGGCGAAGAGCGTGTGGTCCTTGCCCACGCCGACGTTCACGCCGGGGTGGAACTGGGTGCCGCGCTGGCGCACGATGATCGAGCCTGCGCTGATCAGTTCGCCGCCGAAGGCCTTCACGCCGAGCATCTTGGGCTTGGAATCGCGCCCGTTTCGCGTGGAGCCGCCGCCTTTTTTCTGTGCCATGGAATCTGCTCCTTAGCCGGCGATCGCGCCGATTTGCAGTTCGGTGAACTGCTGGCGATGGCCTTGACGTTTTTGATAGTGCTTGCGACGGCGCATCTTGAAGATGCGAACCTTGTCGTGCAGGCCGTGCGACAGCACCGTGACTGTCACCGTTGCGCCGGACACCAGGGGCGTGCCAACCTTGATTTCAGCGCCGTTTCCGACAGCCAGAACCTGGTCGATCACGATTTCCTGGCCTACGTCCGCAGCAATCTGTTCTACTTTAATTTTCTCGCCGGAAGCAACGCGATACTGCTTGCCGCCGGTTTTTATGACCGCGTACATGTAAACCTCTTAGAAATGAGTCTCCGCAGCGAATTCCGCAGAGCCCAAGATTATAGCGCGGTTTGCGGACACTCACCACCCCGACGTTGAGACGCTCCAGGGAATCGTGCACGGCTCCCTATAATTCGCGCGTTCCGGCCTCCAGGGCCGCCCTCATCCTCGCAGCGCCCCGCGCCTTCGCTTTGCCAGTTCCCGCCGCCGACACCTCCCCCACCGCCACCGTGCTGGACCTGATTGCCGGCGACATGGTCGAAGTCGACCGTGTGATCGCCCAACGCCTCAATACTGGCGTTCCGCTGGTCAGCCAGGTTTCGCAATACATCATCTCGGCCGGCGGCAAGCGGCTGCGGCCGGCGCTGCTGCTGCTCATGGCAGGCGCGCTCGGCTACACGGGCGAACAGCGCTTCAACCTGGCGGCCGTGGTGGAGTTCATCCACACCGCGACCCTGCTGCACGACGACGTGGTCGACGAATCGACCCTGCGCCGCGGCCGCGCCACCGCCAACGAATCCTTCGGCAACCCAGCCAGCGTGCTGGTGGGCGACTTCCTGTACTCGCGCGCCTTCCAGATGATGTTGGATGCAAACAACATGCGCATCATGCAGATCCTGGCCGAAGCGACCAACGTGATCGCGGAAGGCGAAGTGCTGCAGCTGATGAACATGCACGACGCCTCGCTGGACGAAGCAGCGTACCTGCGCGTGATTCGCTCCAAGACCGCCAAGCTCTTCGAGGCAAGCACCCGACTGGCGGCCGTGCTGGCCGGCACGACGCCCGAAGTCGAAGAGGCCTGCGCCACCTACGGACAAGCGCTGGGCACCGCCTTCCAGGTGATCGACGATGTGCTCGATTACGCAGGCGATGCCCAGGAAACCGGGAAGAACGTCGGCGACGACCTGCGCGAAGGCAAGACCACTTTGCCACTGATTTTCGCCATGCAACGCGGTACCCCCGAGCAGAGCGCACTGGTGCGTGCCGCCATCGAGGCCGGCGACACCGCCCAGCTGGGGAAAATCGTCGAGATCGTTCGCGAAACCGGCGCGCTGGAAGCTTCGCGCGCAGCCGCTGCAGCAGAGGCCGAACGCGCAATTCATGCATTGCGCGACCTTCCGTCGAATTTGCACGCTTCAGGTTTGCTACAATTAGCGGCTCAGTTGCTTGAGCGACGTGCCTGAAACACCTCCACAGAGTTGGCATCTAGGACGAGTTCTTTTTCTTGCAACCAATCGGGGTGTAGCTTAGCCTGGTAGAGCGCTACGTTCGGGACGTAGAGGCCGGAGGTTCGAATCCTCTCACCCCGACCAGTTTTTCTCGACTGGTCCAGTTAATGTCAGCCCCTGTTGCTGTGTAACGATTTACAGCACAGGCGTGTTCAGCGATGATCGTGAAGCACTTTTTCACATCTTTTGCATTCGCTGAATGGCCGCTGCCGAAATTCCCGTTAAAGAAACTACGCAGATCGCCCTTCCCGGCTTGGCGCGCGCCCTTGTGTCGGCCGGCAAGCTCGCGGCGAAGACAGCCGAAGACATCTATCAGAAGTCGCTGAGCGGCCGCACCAGCTTCATCGCCGAACTGACCGGCACCGGCGCCGTTTCGGCTGCGGACCTCGCCCACACCCTGTCGAGCGCCTTCGGCGCCCCGCTGCTCGACCTCGATGCCATCGATCACCAGCGCCTGCCCAAGGACCTGCTCGATCCGAAGCTCTGCCATGCGTACCGCATCGTCGTTCTCAGCAAGCGCAACAACCGCCTGATCGTCGCGACGGCCGACCCGTCGGACCAGCAAGCCGCGGAAAAGATCAAGTTTGCGTCGCAGATGGGCGTGGACTGGGTCATTGCGGAGTACGACAAGCTCTCGCGCATGATCGAAGCCGCTGCAGTCAGCGCGGCCGAAACCATCAACAGCATCGTCGGCACCGAGTTCGAGTTCGACGATGTCACCGCCGATACCTCGGGAGATGCCAACGAGCAGGCCATTGCCGAAGTCGAAGACGCACCCGTGGTGCGCTTCCTGCACAAGATGCTGCTCGATGCCGTGAGCATGCGAGCGTCGGACATCCACTTCGAGCCTTACGAACACCACTACCGGGTGCGCTTCCGGGTCGACGGCGAGCTGCGCGAAATCGCCAGCCCACCCACGGTCATCAAGGACAAGCTGGCCTCGCGCATCAAGGTCATTTCGCGGCTCGACATCTCGGAGAAGCGCGTGCCGCAAGACGGCCGCATGAAGCTCAAGATCGGCCCCGACCGCGTGATCGACTTCCGCGTGAGCACGCTGCCCACGCTGTTCGGCGAGAAGATCGTCGTTCGTATCCTGGACCCGAGCAGCGCACGCATGGGCATCGACGCCCTGGGCTACGACGCCGACGAGAAAGAGCGGCTCCTCCACGCCATCGGCCGCCCCTATGGCATGGTGCTGGTGACCGGCCCCACGGGTTCGGGCAAGACCGTGTCGCTGTACACCTGCCTGAACCTGCTCAACCAGCCCGGCGTCAACATCGCGACGGCGGAAGACCCGTCGGAAATCAACCTGCCCGGCGTCAACCAGGTCAACGTCAACGAGAAGGCCGGCCTCACTTTCGCGGCCGCGCTGCGTGCCTTCCTGCGGCAGGATCCCGACATCATCATGGTCGGCGAAATCCGCGACCTCGAAACCGCCGATATCTCGATCAAGGCCGCGCAAACCGGTCACCTGGTGCTGTCGACGCTGCACACCAACGACGCCCCGACCACGCTCACGCGCATGCGCAACATGGGCATCGCGCCGTTCAACATCGCGTCGAGCGTGATCCTGATCACCGCGCAACGCCTCGCGCGCCGGCTGTGCATGCTGTGCCGCGCGCCGATCGACATCCCACGCGAAGCCCTGCTCGATGCCGGCTTCAAAGAGGAAGACATCAACGGCACCTGGAAGCCCTACCGCCCGGTCGGCTGCGCCGCCTGCAGCGGCGGCTACAAGGGCCGGGTCGGCATCTACCAGGTAATGCCGATTTCTGAAGCCATCCAGGAAATCATCCTGCGCGACGGCAGCGCGCTGGACATCGCGAACCAATCCGAAGCCGAAGGCGTGCGCTCGCTGCGCCAGTCCGGCCTTCGCAAAGTCATGCAGGGTCTCACTTCACTCGAAGAAGTCGTCGCCTGCACCAACCTATAACGAACACACTGAACACCGGAGATCGAATGGCAACAGTGGCATCCTCCCGCTCCCAGGTCACGCACAAGGAATTCGTCTTCGAATGGGAAGGCAAGGACCGCAACGGCAAGCTGGTGCGCGGCGAACTTCGCGCCGCCGGGGAGAACCAGGTGCAGGCGGCCTTGCGTCGCCAGGGCGTGCTGGCGTCCAAGATCAAGAAGCGCCGCATGCGCTCGGGCAAGGCGATCAAGCCCAAGGACATCGCGATCTTCACGCGCCAGCTCGCGACCATGATGAAGGCTGGGGTGCCACTGCTGCAGTCCTTCGACATCGTGGGCCGCGGCAACGCGAACCCGAGCGTCGCCAAGCTGCTGAACGACATCCGCAGCGATGTCGAGACCGGCACCTCGCTTTCGGCCGCTTTTCGCAAGTTTCCGAAGTACTTCGACAACCTCTATTGCAACCTGGTGGAAGCCGGTGAGGCGGCCGGTATTCTGGAGGACCTGCTCGACCGCTTGGCGACCTACATGGAAAAGACCGAAGCGATCAAGTCCAAGATCAAGTCGGCATTGATGTACCCGACCTCGGTGGTCGTCGTGGCCTTCGTGGTGGTGGCGATCATCATGATCTTCGTGATCCCGGCGTTCAAGGAGGTGTTCACCTCGTTCGGCGCCGACCTGCCTGCGCCGACGTTATTCGTCATGGCGATCAGCGAATTTTTTGTTTCCTATTGGTGGCTGATCTTCGGCGTGCTCGGCGGTGGCATTTACTTCTTTCTGCAAGCGTGGAAACGCAATGAGCGCGTCCAGAAAGTCATGGACCGCCTGCTGCTGCGCGTTCCCATCTTCGGCACGCTGATAGAGAAATCCTGCGTGGCCCGCTGGACCCGCACGCTCGCCACCATGTTCGCAGCCGGCGTGCCGCTGGTCGAGGCCCTCGATTCCGTGGGCGGCGCATCGGGCAACTCGGTCTACGGCGACGCCACCGCCAAGATCCAGCAGGAGGTCTCGACCGGCACCAGCCTCACGACGGCCATGACCAACGTCAACCTGTTCCCCTCGATGGTGATCCAGATGACCGCCATCGGTGAAGAATCCGGCTCGATCGACCACATGCTCGGCAAGGCCGCCGACTTCTACGAGTCCGAAGTCGACGACATGGTCGCCGGCCTGTCCAGCCTGATGGAGCCCATCATCATCGTGTTCCTGGGCGTCATCATCGGCGGCATCGTGGTGTCGATGTACCTGCCCATCTTCAAGCTCGGCCAGGTCGTCTGATGCTGGTGTCGCAAGGGTTCGACACCGCGTTGGCCGGTGTGCTGGGGCTATTGATCGGCAGTTTTCTCAACGTGGTGATCTACCGCACCCCGGTCATGATGTACCGGGGCTGGCTGAGCGATGCGGTCGCCAACCTCATGTCGTCGAAGGACATGCCTTCGCTCTGGTCGCTGGTCTTCGGCCCGAAGGCCGTGCCGCCTGCAGGGCTCGAGGCGGCCGCCGACAAGGCCGCCGAAGCGCTCGAGAAACTCCCGCCTTTCGATCTCACGCGCCCCGCCTCGCGCTGCGGCGCGTGCGGCCACAAGATCCGCTGGTACCAGAACATCCCCGTGCTCAGCTACCTCGTACTGCGTGGCCGGTGCGCCAGCTGCAAGACCTCGATCAGCCCCCGTTACCCCCTTGTCGAGCTGATCACGGGCGCGCTGTTCGCCCTGTGCGCGTACCGTTTCGGCATCACCCCCACGGGCGCGCTCTGGGCAGCCTTTGGCGCCGTGCTGATCTGCCAGTTCCTCATCGACTTCGACACCCAGTTCCTGCCCGACGCCCTGAACTACCCGCTGCTCTGGCTCGGCCTGGTCGGTGCCGCCATGGGCTGGACCGGCGTCAGCCTGAACACCGCGGTCTGGGGCGCCGTGTTCGGCTACCTGAGCCTGTGGCTTGTGTACCATGCCTACCGTCTGGCCACAGGCAAGGAAGGCATGGGACATGGGGACTTCAAACTGCTCGCCGCTCTGGGCGCCTGGCTCGGCGCCGACTACCTCATTGCGATCATCCTCGTCTCGTCGGTGGTGGGCGCCGTGATCGGCCTCACGCTGCGCTTCGCCGGCAAGCTGGCCCACAAGGACATTCCCATCGCCTTCGGCCCCTTCCTGGCCGGCGCCGGCCTGATCTGCCTCGTGGCCGGTCCCGCCGTCGTCAAGCAGTGGATTCCCTTCGCCTTCCCTTTCGGGGCCCTGGCCCTTTGAGAACGACAGCGGCATGGCGGTGAAGCGCATCGGCCTGACCGGCGGCATCGGCAGCGGCAAGAGCACGGTCGCGTCGCTGTTGGTGGCCGAAGGGGCGGTGCTGGTCGACACCGACGCCATCGCACGCAGCATCGCGCAGGCCGGCGGCATCGCGATGCCCGCCATCGAAGCCGCGTTCGGCCCCTCCGTCATCGCACCCGATGGCAGCCTCGACCGGGCCGCCATGCGCCAGCTCGTATTCGCCGACGCGGGCGCCAAGGTCCGCCTCGAAGCCATCCTGCATCCGCTGATCGGCACCGAAACGCAACGCCAGGCAGCCGCCGCCGGCGACGACGCCGTCGTCGTGTTCGACGTCCCCCTGCTGGTCGAATCCGGCCGCTGGCGCGCCCTCGTGGACCGCGTGCTGGTGGTCGATGCCCGCGAAGACACGCAACTGCAGCGCGTGGTCGCCCGCTCGGGATGGGAGCCCGAGGCCGTGCGCGCCGTGATCGCCCAGCAGGCGCCGCGCAAGGCGCGCCGGGCCGCCGCCGACGCCGTGATTTACAACGAGTCGTTGACGCTCGCGGAACTGGGCACCGAGGTGCGGGGTCTCTGGAAGCTGTGGGCTGCGGCCACCACGCGATAATCCGAGACCAGCCGCCCCGGCGGCTCTATAACGATTACGACAAAAAGGCGCTCGCCCCTGCAGTGCCCTCCCCGAGATGCTTTTCAACTCGTATCCCTTCATTTTTGTCTATTTCCCGCTGGTCCTGATCGGGTTCTTCCTGATCGGCAAGCGCAACGCCCGCGCCGCCGCCGGCTTCCTCGGACTGGCCTCGCTGTTCTTCTACGGCTGGTGGAGCGTGCAGGCCCTGCCGCTGCTGCTGGGTTCCATCTGCGTCAACTACTGGTTCGGCCTGCAGCTGACGCCCGCGCCGGGGCGCAACGACCGCAAGCGCAAGACGCTGCTGATCGCCTCGCTGGTGATCAACCTGGGCGTGCTGGCCGTCTTCAAGTACGCCAACTTCTTCCTGGAAAACGTCGATGCGGGGCTGGTCGCCGCGGGTCTCACGCCGATCGATCTGGTGCACATCGTGCTGCCGATCGGCATCTCGTTCTACACCTTCACGCAGATCGCCTTCCTGGTCGACTGCTGGCAGGGCAAGGTGCACGAGCGCAGCTTCATCCACTACGTGCTGTTCGTCACCTACTTCCCGCACCTGATCGCGGGCCCGGTGCTGCACCACGCGCAGATGATGCCGCAGTTCGCGAACCCCGCGACCTACCGGATGGACCCGAACAAGGTCGCCATCGGCCTCACGATCTTCGTCTTCGGCCTCGCCAAGAAACTGCTGATCGCCGACCCCATGGGGCAGTACGCCGACCTGATGTTCAACGGCGTTCACAAGGGCATCGAGCCCACGCTGTACACCGCATGGTTCGGCGCGCTGGCCTACACGCTGCAGATCTATTTCGACTTCTCGGGCTACTCGGACATGGCCGTGGGCCTCTCGATGTGCCTGGGCGTGCAGCTGCCGCTCAACTTCCGCTCGCCCTACAAGTCGACCAACATCATCGAGTTCTGGCGCCGCTGGCACATCTCGCTGTCGACCTTCCTGCGCGACTACCTCTACGTGCCGCTGGGCGGCAACCGTAAGGGCCCGGCGCGGCGCTACCTGAACCTGTTCCTCACGATGCTGCTGGGCGGCCTGTGGCACGGCGCGGCCTGGACCTTCGTGGTCTGGGGCGCGATGCACGGCGCGTTCCTGATGGTCAACCACCTCTGGAACGCCAAGGTCCGTCGCAACGCCACCCCGGGGCGCATCGCGCGCGTGTTGGGCTGGCTGCTGACCTTCCTGTGCGTGGTGGTGGCCTGGATCGTCTTCCGCGCCGACGGCATGAACACGGCCATGTCCATCTACAAGGGCATGCTGGGCCTGCACGGCGCACCGGTCTCGGCGTTCAGCGAGTTCGGCAAGGTGCCGTTCCGCAAGCCGGAGTTCTTCCAGCTCATGCTGGTGGCCATCGTCATCTGCCTGACGCTGCCGCCGACCATCACCCTGGAGCGCTGGATTCCTCACCCGAAGTCGATGGCCGGCCGCCCGGTGATGGCCCGCCTGTCGACCGTGGTGCTCGCCATCGGTACCTTCGCACTGTTCGCGTGGTGCGTTTCGAAGCTGGGCGGCTACAGCCCCTTCCTCTATTTCCAATTCTGATTCGACATGACGACGACCACGACGCCCGCGAAAGTCTGGCTGCGGTTCTTCCTCTTCGGCTACTTCGTCCTGATGGCCCTGTGGATCATTTCGCTCACCAGCCCGGTGCCCTACGGCGACCTCACGCGCATCGGACGCCTGTCCGAGCGCGAGTTCGGCTGGCGCGACCCGCCGCCCAAGGTCGACCCGGTCTACCTTGCCAGCACGCCCATCGAACAGGCGGACGTGATGGTCGTCGGCGACAGCTTCTCCATGACGCACCGCTGGCAGTCCGTGCTTGCCAAGGCCGGCTACCGGGTCTCGACCTCCTACTGGGGCCAGTACGGCGAATCGCTGTGCGGCGACTTCAGCCAGTGGGTCCACGACTCCGGCTTCAAGGGCAAGCTGGTCATCATCGAAAGCGTGGAGCGCCTGCTGGACATGCGCATGCGCTACAGCGAGCGCTGCAAGGACGGCAAGACCATCTTCCCCTACAGCGCCAAGGCCGAGCCCCTCATCGAGCCCGACGAGACCGTGCCGGCCTTCGCGCCCAACTGGGAAGTGCAGTACATGACCGGCGTCGTGACCTACTACCACACGTGGAAGGCCAAGAACTCGCCGGTAGACACCTATTTCGATCGTGACACCTGGGTAAGGAAAGTCCCCGACGGTTGCAAATTCTTCTCGCATCGCCAGTGCGACCGGATGCCCTTCTTCCAGGAAGACGAGGACAATGGCCCGTTGACCTCCGACACGCTGGCGCGAATGAAGAACTTCACCGCTGCGCACAGCACCATCCCGCTCCTGTGGATGGTGGTGCCCAACAAGACCACGGTCTACCTCAAGCCCGATTTCTCGAAGGACTTCGAAAGCGGCTTCCGCGACGCGAAGCTGGGCCCCGACCTCTACGCCTTCACCCGCGAAAAGCACACGCAGATCCGCGACTTCTACTTCTCGAACGACACGCACATGTCCATGCACGGACAGCTCGCACTCGGCGAGCGCATGCTGGCCGCGGTGCGTGAAGTGATGCCCACACCCCCTTCCAAATCGCCCTGAAGTTATGATTCCGCGACAGGAAACCGACAAATACGCGTGATCCTCTACGAGTACCCCTTCAACGAGCGCATCCGCACGTACCTGAGGCTGGAGCATCTGTTCCGTCGCCTCGGGGAACTGGTGCCCTCGGAATCGCCGCTTTCGCACCACTACGCCCTGGTCACGATCTTCGAGATCATGGACGTGGCGGCGCGCGCCGACCTCAAGGCCGACGTGCTGCGCGACCTCGACAAGCACAAGAACGTCTTCAACAGCTACCGGGGCAATCCGGCCATCGCCGAGACGGTGCTGAACCAGGTGGTCGACCAGCTCGAACGCAACTTCAGCGCGCTCAACGGCGTGGCCGGCAAGGCGGGACAGGCACTCACCGAGAACGAGTGGCTCATGAGCATCCGCAGCCGCGCCGGCATTCCGGGCGGCACCTGCGAATTCGACCTGCCCGCCTACTACGCGTGGCAGCACCGCACCCCAGCCAGCCGCCGCGCCGACCTGGAACGCTGGTCGAACACGCTGTCGCCGCTGGCCTCGTCGATCTACCTGCTGCTCAAGCTGCTGCGCGACGCCGATGTGCCCTACAAGGTGATCGCCACCCACGGGCAGTTCCAGCAGAACCTGCCGCAGGGACGCAGCTTCCAGCTGCTGCGGCTGCGCATCGATCCCAAGCTGGGCCTGGTCCCCGAAATCAGCGGCAACCGCCTCATGGTCTCGGTGCGGCTCATGCGGCACGAGGCCGACGACCGCCTGCACCCGAGCACGGAAGACACCCCCTTCGAACTGACCCTCTGCGCGTGAGGCCCGGTGTGAGCAAGAAGAAAGAAGACGAACGCATCGTCCGCTGCCCGACCTGCGGCGGCGACAGCATTTATGCGGAGCGCAACCCGTTCCGGCCGTTCTGCAGCGCACGCTGCAAGGGCATCGACTTCGGCGCCTGGGCGACCGAGGAATTCAGGATGCCGGCGGAGACACCGCCCGACGAAGAGCCCTTCGGCGATCCCAAGCTGCAGCAATAGATTGCCTGCACGCCGCCGCAGCCCAGAGCTGCGGGGCCGTCAGTTGGCTGCCGCGGGCTGCACGCCCTCTTCCAGGAACACCTTGTCCAGGTAGGTCGCGAACTGCCGCGTGAACGCAGGCCGCAGGTGGCCGTGGTCCTTGTAGGCCGGCGCACCGTCGGGCATCGTCCGCGGGCACTGGCCGTCCTTGCACAGGGCGCCCAGCACGTCGATCGCCTCCGCACCGCTGGCGGCCGCGATCTGCAGGAGCCGCTGGTTGAGCTTCACCTGGTCGGCGAGCACGGGCGCGGTCGGCGAATTGCCCACCACCGACAACGTGCGCAGCCGGCTGCCCTCGATCATGCGGCGGGGTTCGAAGTCGTCGCCCAGCGCGTTGTCCAGCAGCAGATAGACCTTTTTCTTCTGTTTGACCAGCTCGGTCACCCACGCCTGCAGTGCCACAAGCGAGGGCTCGATGCCGGCGCGGTCGCCGCGGGTCAGGGAGAGCGACGCGCCGTTCGCGCGCAGCACATAGTCCAGCGGGAAGTCGCCCGTGAAGTAGCAGTTCCAGCAGCTGCCGATCAGCACGGTGTCGATCTGCGGGTCGCGTGCCATCGCCATCCACTGGTCGCGGGCCGGGCCGCAGCCGGGGTTCTGCTCGGCGAAGACGTTCGGAATGGCCGGGCACGCGCCGTAGGTGAAGAAGTACGTGGTCGCCATGCGCTCGGGCGCGAGGCGTGCCAGCTCCGCGGCGCGCGGACCGTATTCGATGACGTGGCTGTCGCCAATCAGCAGCACCTTGCGGGCGCCGTTGCCGATGCGATTCACCGCGTAGGGGCCGAAGTTCTCCGAGGAAAAGCCGGCGTAGTAGTCGCCGTCCACCGTCGCGTCGGTCACCTTCTGCAGCAGCTCGCTGTTGTGGCGTGCGGGCAGGCCGTTGAGCACGGCCACGCCGGCCACGGCCACGAAGGCACCGGTGCCCACGAGCGTGCGCAGCATGCCCGCGCCCAGGCGGGCCCGCGTGAACCGCTCGATGAAGCGATAGGTCAGCCAGGCCAGCAGCACGCTCGCTACCACCATCGTCACGCGCGTGCCCACCGACGGCTCCGCGCCCTTGACGATCCGCGCATACACCAGGAGCGGCCAGTGCCACAGGTACAGCGGATAGCTGATCAGGCCGATCCACACCATCGCGCGGTTCGACAGGAAGTACTTGTTCAGCACGCCCGTCGGGCCGGCGGCGATGCAGCTCACCGCGCCCAGCGTCGGCAGCAGTGCCCACCAGCCGGGGAAGGCCTTGTCGCTGCGGATCATCACGAGGCCCAGCACGATCAGGCCCACGCCCAGCACCGACTGCACATGGCTGCGCCAGACGCTCGGTGCCGACGGCTTCATCCGCATGCAGGCCAGGATGCCGCCCACCATGAGTTCCCAGAAGCGCGAGGCCGGCGAATAGAAGGCCGCCGTGCGGAACGGGTGGATCGTCGTCACGTTGATGAGGAACGACACCACCGCCAGCACCCACAGCACGCGCACGATCGGCCAGCGACGGCGCCAGGCCAGCCCGAGCAGCAGCGGCCAGAAAATGTAGAACTGCTCCTCGATGCCCAGCGACCACAGGTGCAGCAGCGGCTTGGTCTCGGCGGCCGTGTCGAAGTAGCCGGCCTCGCTCCAGAAGACGAAGTTGGCCACGAAGCCCACGCCGCCCAGCGCCTGCTTGCCCAGCTCGACGAATTCCTTGTTGAGCAGCACGTACCAGCCGAAGGCCAGCACCCCCGCCAGTACCAGCATCAGCGCCGGGAAGATCCGGCGGATGCGCCGCGCATAGAAATCGCGGTAGCTGAAATCGCCGGCCGCGTGGCTCTGCATGATGATCGTCGTGATCAGGAAGCCCGAGATCACGAAGAAGATGTCGACGCCGATGAAGCCGCCAGGCAGCAGCTTCGGGAACGCATGGAAGATGACGACCGAGGCCACGGCCACGGCGCGCAGGCCGTCGATGTCGGCACGGTACTTGGGATGCATATCTCTTACTTCTGGACCACGGTCGTGCCGTGCGTCGTCAGGCGACGGTCGACACCGCCTCGGCGGCCGACGCGGGCAGGCCGCGCTCCTCGACCAGCCACGCCAGCACCGGCAGCGCGCCCGGCAGCACCGGCGCCACGTCGAGCGGCAGTTGCTGCCAGGCCATGGCCTGGCTTTCGCGCATTTCGAACTCGCCGGTCCAGTCCGTCACCTTGCACCAGTGCAGGCGCACCAGCGCGTGCGGGTAGTCGTGCTCCGTGACCTTCCAGACCTCGGCGCCGCCAATGGTGATGCCCAGTTCTTCCTGCAGCTCGCGGCGCAGGGCTTCCTCGACCGTTTCGCCGGCCTCGATCTTGCCGCCCGGAAACTCCCAGTAGCCCGCATAGGCCTTGCCTTCGGGCCGCGTGGTGAGCAGCAGCGCCTCGTCGGCCAGCCGGATCAGCACGCCGACGGCCACTTCGGTGTGCTTGCGTGCCGTCTCGCTCACGCGCCGGCCCGCCCTGCGTAGTCGCGCGCGAACTGGTAGGCCACGCGGCCGCTGCGCGAACCGCGCTCCAGCGCCCACACGAGCGCCTCAGGCCGCGCCGCCGCAATCGCCGCGTCGTCGACGCCGAACGACGAGAGCCACTGGCCCACGATCGTCAGGTATTCGTTCTGGCTGAAGGGATAGAAGCTCACCCAGAGGCCGAAGCGCTCCGACAGCGAGATCTTCTCTTCGATCACCTCGCCCGGATGCACCTCGCCGTCGTCCGTGTGCTTGTACGTGAGGTTGTCCTTCATGTACTCGGGCAGCAGGTGGCGCCGATTGCTGGTCGCGTAGATCAGCACGTTGGGCGTCGAGGCGGCAATCGATCCGTCCAAGATCGACTTGAGCGCCTTGTAGCCCGGCTCGCCCTCGTCGAAGCTCAAGTCGTCGCTGAAGACGATGAACTTCTCGGGGCGCTGCGACACCACCTCGACGATGTCGGGCAGGTCGGTGAGCTCGGCCTTGTCGACCTCGATCAGGCGCAGACCCTGCGGCGCGTAGGCCTGCAGGCAGGCGCGGATGAGCGACGACTTGCCCGTGCCGCGTGCGCCGGTCAGCAGCACGTTGTTGGCCGGCTTGCCTTCGACGAACTGGCGCGTGTTGCGCTCGATCTTTTCCTTCTGGACGTCGATTTCCCTCAGCGAATCGAGCGCCATCGTGGCCACGTGCTTCACGGGCTCCAGCACGCCATGGCCGGAGCTGCGGCGGCGGTAGCGCCACGCGATGGAGGCGCTCCAGTCGGTCGGTGCGGCCAGCGGCTGGGGCAGGATCGATTCGATGCGGCCGATGAGCTGTTCGGCGCGCTCGATGAGCTTCTGGAACTGCTCGTTCATGACCGGTAGTCGGCGTTGATGGTCACGTATTCGTGGCTGAAGTCGCAGGTCCACACGGTGTCGCTGGCGGTGCCGCGGCCCAGGCCGATGCGCACGGTGATCTCGCTCTGCTTCATCACGCGCTGGCCGTCTTCCTCGCGGTACGACGGGTTGCGCCCGCCCTTCACCGCCACGTGCACGTCGTCCAGGAACAGGTCGATGCCGGTCTGGTCGAGGTCGGCAATGCCGGCATAGCCGACGGCCGCCAGGATGCGGCCCAGGTTCGGGTCGCTGGCGAAGAAAGCGGTCTTGACCAGCGGCGAATGCGCCACGGCATAAGCCACCTGGCGGCACTCGGCCCCGTCCTTGCCGCCGTCGACCTGGATGGTGATGAACTTGGTCGCGCCTTCGCCGTCGCGCACGATGGCCTGTGCCAGCAGGCGGGCCACGTCGCGCATCGCGGCCACGAGCGCCTGGCCGTCGGCCGAGTCGAGCGAGGTGATGGTGGCGTGCGCGGCCTTCTGCGTGGCGATGACCACGAACGAGTCGTTGGTCGAGGTGTCGCCGTCGATGGTCACGCGGTTGAACGAGGCATCGGCCAGCTGCGTGGCCAGCGGCTGGATCAGCGCCGGGTCGATCTTCGCGTCAGTCGCCATGAAGCCGAGCATGGTCGCCATGTTCGGACGGATCATGCCGGCGCCCTTGCTGATGCCGGTGATGGTGACCGTGGCGCCGCCGATCTTCACCTGGCGGCTGAACGCCTTGGGGATCGTGTCGGTGGTCATGATGCCTTCGGCGGCACGGGCCCAGTTGTTTTCCGACGCGTCGGCCAGCGCGGCCGGCAGACCGGCTTCGATGCGGTCCACGGGCAGTGGCTCCATGATCACGCCGGTCGAGAACGGCAGGATCTGCTCGGGCGCGAGTTCCAGGTGACGCGCCAGCGCGATGCAGGTGGAGCGCGTGCGCATCAGGCCGTCTTCGCCGGTGCCGGCGTTGGCGTTGCCGGTGTTGATCACCATCGCGCGGATGCCGTAGTTGGCCTTCAGGTGATCGCGGCAGACCTGCACCGGGGCGGCGCAGAAGCGGTTCTGCGTGAACACGCCGCCGACCGCCGAGCCTTCGTCGATCAGCACGACGGTCAGGTCCTTGCGGTTGGCCTTGCGCACGCCGGCTTCGGCCACGCCGATGCGGACGCCGGGCACCGCGAACAAGGCGGCGGGATCGGGAGCGGACAGGTTCACGGGCATGGGATTTCTCTCAATGAAAGGTGCGGGACTTCAGCTCAGTTCAGCTTGCCGTGGCACGCCTTGTACTTCTTGCCGCTGCCGCAGGGGCAGGGGTCGTTGCGGCCGACGCGCGCAAAGGCGGCGGCTTCGGCGCTCAGGGCACCGGTGCCGACAGCCGCCAGGCGGCGCTGGTTCTCTTCGTCGACGCGCACCTCGACCTCGCCGGTCTCGGTGGGCGCGGTGTAGGTGATGTTCGAGACGTTCTCGCCGCGGCTTTCCATTTCCTCGGCCGCCTGCTCGAGCTGTTCGCCCGACTGCACGCGCACCGTCATGAGCTGGCGCGTGACTTCGTTCTTGACCGAATCAAGCAGCTGGCCGAAGAGCTCGAAGGCCTCGCGCTTGTATTCCTGCTTGGGCTGCTTCTGTGCATAGCCGCGCAGGTGGATGCCCTGGCGCAGGTAGTCGAGCGAGGCCAGGTGTTCGCGCCAGTGGGTGTCGATGCTCTGCAGCAGCACCATGCGCTCGAACTGGGTGAAGTTCTCCTGGCCGATCAGCGTGACCTTGGCGTCGAAGCTCTCGTTGGCGTAGGCCACGATCTTCTCGACCACTTCCTCGTCGGAGATGGCTTCGGAGGCCTCGACCTGCTGCTTGAGCGGCATGTCGATGCCCCACTCGGTGAACAGGCTCTTCTCGAGGGTGTCGAGGTCCCATTGCTCTTCGACCGATTCGCGCGGCACGTACTGGCGCGCGAGGTCGGTGAAGCAGCCTTCGCGCAGCGCGGCGATCTGCGCCGTGAGGTCGGCCGCGTCGAGGATGTCGTTGCGCTGCTGGTAGATCACCTTGCGCTGGTCGTTCGACACGTCGTCGTACTCGAGCAGCTGCTTGCGGATGTCGAAGTTGCGCGCCTCGACCTTGCGCTGCGCGCTCTCGATGCTGCGCGTGACGATGCCGGCTTCGATGGCTTCGCCGTCGGGCATCTTCAGGCGGTCCATGATCGCCTTCACGCGGTCGCCCGCGAAGATGCGCATGAGCGGATCGTCCAGGCTCAGGTAGAAGCGCGACGAACCCGGGTCGCCCTGGCGGCCCGAACGGCCGCGCAGCTGGTTGTCGATGCGGCGCGACTCATGGCGTTCGGTGGCGATGATGCGCAGGCCGCCCAGCGACTTCACGAACTCGTGGTCCTTGGTCCACTCGGCGCGCACGTGGGCGATGTCGGCCTGCTTGGTGGCTTCGTCGCGGCCTTCGTCGGCCTCGATCGCCTCGATCATCTTCTCGATG
The DNA here is from genome assembly GCF_058801005.1 of Variovorax sp. GW822-FHT04A09. NCBI lineage: Bacteria > Pseudomonadati > Pseudomonadota > Betaproteobacteria > Burkholderiales > Comamonadaceae > Variovorax > Variovorax sp. GW822-FHT04A09. The sequence goes on from NZ_JBXAMV010000003.1 coordinate 661,698, forward strand.
TTGCCGCCCAGCACGATGTCGGTACCGCGGCCGGCCATGTTGGTCGCGATGGTGATCATCTTCGTGCGACCGGCCTGCGCCACGATGTCGGCTTCGCGGGCGTGCTGCTTGGCGTTGAGCACCTGGTGCGGCAGGCCTGCCTTCTCGAGCAGGGCGTCGATGATTTCCGAGTTCTCGATGGACGAAGTGCCCACCAGCACCGGCTGGCCGCGCTCGTAGCACTCGCGGATGTCCTGGATCGCCGCTTCGTACTTCTCGCGCGTGGTCTTGTAGACGCGGTCGAGCTGGTCGTCGCGCTTGCTGATGCGGTTCGGCGGAATGATCGTGGTCTCGAGACCGTAGATTTCCTGGAATTCGTAGGCCTCGGTGTCGGCCGTGCCGGTCATGCCGGCCAGCTTGCCGTACAAGCGGAAGTAGTTCTGGAAGGTGATCGAGGCCAGCGTCTGGTTCTCGGCCTGGATCTCGACGCCTTCCTTGGCTTCCACGGCCTGGTGCAGGCCGTCGCTCCAGCGGCGGCCGCTCATGAGGCGGCCGGTGAATTCGTCGACGATGACCACTTCGCCCTGCTGCACCACATAGTGCTGGTCGCGGTGGTACAGGTGGCGGGCACGCAGCGCGGCATTCAGGTGATGCATCAGCGTGATGTTGGCCGGGTCGTACAGCGACGCGCCTTCGGGAATCAGCTTGAGCTCGCCCAGGATGCGCTCGGCGTTCTCGTGGCCGTCTTCGGTCAGGAACACCTGGTGGGTCTTCTCGTCGACCGTGAAGTCGCCGGGCACCGTGACGCCCTCGCCCGTGCGCGGATCGGCTTCGCCTTCCTGCTTCTTGAGCAGCGGCACCACCCTGTTGATCGCCAGGTACAGGTCGGTGTGGTCTTCGGCCTGGCCGCTGATGATCAGCGGCGTGCGGGCCTCGTCGATCAGGATGGAGTCCACCTCGTCGACGATCGCGTAGTTCAGGCCGCGCTGCACCCGGTCGCCGGGCTCGTAGACCATGTTGTCGCGCAGGTAGTCGAAGCCGTACTCGTTGTTCGTGCCGTACGTGATGTCGCTGCCGTAGGCGGCCTGCTTCTCTTCGCGTGGCATCTGCGGCAGGTTGATGCCGACCGACAGGCCCAGGAAGTTGTACAGGCGGCCCATCCAGGTCGCGTCGCGGTTGGCCAGGTAGTCGTTCACCGTGACCACGTGCACGCCCTTGCCGGACAACGCGTTCAGGTACACGGGCAGCGTGGCGGTCAGCGTCTTGCCTTCGCCGGTGCGCATTTCGGAAATCTTGCCGTTGTGCAGCGCCATGCCGCCGAGCAGCTGGACGTCGAAGTGGCGCATCTTCATGACGCGCTTGGAGCCTTCGCGCACGGTGGCGAAGGCTTCGGGCAACAGGTCGTCGAGCGACTCGCCCTTGGCGATGCGGTCCTTGAATTCCTGCGTCTTGGCGCGCAGCGCGTCGTCGCTGAGCTTTTCGAATTCGGGTTCGAGCGCATTGATGCGCGTCACCGTCTTGCGATACTGCTTGAGGAGCCGGTCGTTGCGACTGCCGAAGATCTGGGTCAGGAAGTTGGTTGCCATGGGCGTGGAGAGGGGCGGGCACCTGACACGACAGGCACTGCGACCGGATTCCCTAAGATATGGTGAAAGCAGTTGGGCGCACCTTCTTCGAATGCAAGCTTCGCAAGTCTCGAAGTCGGATGGCCCCGTTCCGGAACAAACGCCGACGCACGCGTCGGCAAACCGGGCATTTTAGCTGTCTTGTTTCTAACCCCTGGATTACCCATGTATCGCCGACTGCCCCCCGCCATTTCACTGCACGATGCTGCGGCAGGCGCCCCCACCCTGGGGAGCCTGATGGCGCGCGCGCGGGACACGGCCGAGCGACTGAAGGCCATCGAAGGGTTGATTCCGCCGGCCATGCGCGCGGCCATCCAGCCGGGGCCGGCCGAGGGCGACGTGTGGTGCCTGCTGGTCAAGGGCAGCGCCGCGGCCGCCAAGCTGCGACAGCTGTCGCCGATGCTGGTCACGCGGCTGAAGAACCGGGGCTGGGACGTCGCGACGATCCGCATCAAGGTGCACACGGGGCGCTGAGCCCCGGGATTGCACACCGCCTCAGGCGGCCACGGCGCGGTCGGGCCAGCTCGGGTCGCTCGACGCGTCGGAGGTCAGCACCATCACGACATGCGCATCGGCTGCGATGCTCTCGGCCTCGCGCAGTTGCCGCACGGCCCCCAGGCCCGCCGCTGCCGCGAGTTCGGCGCTCACGCCGGCCGCGGTGAGCAGCCGCCGCGCCGCGCGGGCCTCGTCGTCGCCCACCACCACGGCACCGCCGCCGCTGGCCGTGGCGGCTTGCCATTGCAGGTAAGTGACCGTCGCGCCCGCGCTCGACAGCTGCGCCGTGCGACCGGGGTAGCTGCCGTTGAGCGCCCCGCCGCCGAGCACGCGCGACAGCCGCGGGAAGGGCTCGACCAGCCACATCCGCGGCAGGCGCGCGATGCGCCCCGCCGCCAGCAGCTCACGAAAACCGGCGTAGATGCCCCAGGCCATGTCGCCGCGCCCGGTCGGCACCACGACGTGATCGGGCAGGCCGCCGTCCTTCAGGCACTCTTCGGCGATGGCCTTGTAGCCCTCCACGCCCAAGGGTGCGCTGCCCAGCGCGGGCAGGCGGTAGTTGGAGAGCGCGAAATACCCCGGGTACTGCGAGCGCTCGCGCACGAAGCCCCAGCGGCCGGTGTTGTCGGCGAACACATAGCGCCGCGCGCCCAGCGCGTCGAGCTGGCGGGCGTAGGTGGCGGGCATCGCCTCGTACGTGGCCACCTCGCAACCGAGCCCCGCGGCCCAGGCGTAGTGGGCCGCCGACACCGCCGTGTTGCCCGACGAGGCAAGCACCAGCGTGTGGGCGCCGGCGTCCAGCGCCTGCGCCACGCCCATCGCGGTCAGCCGGTCCTTGGGCGAGCCGGTCGGGTTGCGCGACTCGTCCTTGATGCTCAGGCGCGCGATGTCGAACTGCCGCGCGAGCTCCGGCATGTCGTGCAGCGGCGTGTTGCCCTCGCCGAGCGAAAAGCCCTGCACGTACGGCATCGGCACCACGTCCGGGCCGCCGGGTCGGTAGCTGGCGCGCAGCCCGACGTGAAAGCCGGCCTGCCGGCAGGCCGGGCAGCCGTCGTTGGCGAGCGTGACCGGGTACAGCGCGTCGCAGCGCAGGCACTGCAGCCCCTGCAGGCGCGGATTGCGCTGCGGCGTGAACGAGCGGCCGAGCACCCCGGCCGGCCGCCCCGGCAGGAAGGTCTGCGCGGGGCTCTCCGGCGGCGCGGTGAACTTGAAGTCCAGAACGGGCGATGGGGTCACGGATCGTTGACTCGTTAATAAATGTGACCGAATCTTATTCAAAATCAACAAAATCCACGATACGGGAGTTCATCCCATTGCAGCGGATTTCAGTTTTCCTTCACTTATTTCCAGCTGAATTCGTGGTTCAGCCCGATCACCACGCCGCGCACGCCCTGCGGCCCGGTGCGCGAGGTGCTGATGTCGACACTGATCAGCGGCGTCAGGCTGAAACGGCCGCCCACGCGCGAGGTCCACAGGCCTCCGGCCCGGTTGCGCTCGGCGATCAGCGACACAGCGTCGTTCAGCGCCCACTCCACGGCCAGGCCGCCGCGCGGCGTGCGCACGCCGGTGCCCAGCGCCCAGTCGGCGCCCAGGTTGGCGTGAATCTGCAGGCTCCCGGTGGGTCGCCAGGTGAGCGGCACCACCAGCTGGCCGCCCCAGCGACCGCCGCGCCGCAGGTCGGCCACCGCGCCCATCGACACGGCGGCGCTGAAAGGCGCGTCGGCGGCCGCGCCGGCAAAAGTCCACTTGAGCTGCGGGCCGCCCGTGACCGAGTGGACGCCCTGCGCCGAGAGCCGGTCGAAGTTCAGCCCCAGCTCGACCGGCCCGACCCGGCAGGCCGGCCCGACATGGAACCCAGTCGTGACGGGCTCGGCGCCGCTGCGGCCCCACCAGGTTTCGTACTGGCACTGGCCGGGATCGAGCGTGCCGGCGTCGTCGACATCGAAGTGGCCGGCGGCCTGTGCGCCCAGGCCCGGCAACGCCGCGACTGCGGCAACGAGCAGGCGTGCGGTGCGCGTGTTGTTGTTCTTCATTTCGTGCTTCCCTCGGAGAGCCCTGCCTCATTCTAGGAAGCCGGAAAGTCCGCGCCATGACGCGGCAACGCCATCCCCCGCCCTTCAGAGTTCGAACTGCGGCTGCAGCTCGCGGATGCGCTTGATCGCCACGCCGGCCGCTGCCGTGCGCGTCTCCACGCCCAGCTTCACGTACACGCGCTCCAGGTGCTTCTTGGCGGTGGCCGGGCTGCTGCCGAGGATCTCGCCGATGTCCTTGTTGGTCTTGCCCTTGACCACCCAGTACAGCACCTCGGCCTCGCGCGCCGTGAGCTTCAGGCTCAGGCTCATGGCCTCGATCACGGCGGTGTCGGAAACCTCGCGCATCACGATCATCCACTCGTCGCCGGCGTCGTCCTCGCCGGTCTGGCGGTGCAGCCGCAGGCTCAGGCTGCGCGCGCCCTGCGCGATCACCAGCGCGGGCGGCTCGATGCCGCGTGCACGGGCGTCGGGCGCGTGCTGGCGCAGCCAGTCGAGCACGGCCGGCGGCGTCTCGGGCGCCTGCGTTTCGCAGTAGCGCGCCAGCAGCTCGCGCGCCAGCGCCGTCTGCCAGATCAGCCGCCCCTCGGGCAGCCGCACCGTGATGCTCGCGTAGCCGAAGGCGTCGAGCGCGTTGCGCGCCTGCCCGGCCTGATGCGCCTCCTGCCGCGCGCGGCGCGCGCCCTGCAGGTGCACGTTCATGCGCGCCAGCACCTCCTTGGGCTTGATCGGCTTGATGACGTAGTCGACCCCGCCCGCCTCGAGCGCGGCCACGAGGTGCTCGGTTTCGGTGAGGCCCGTCATGAACACGATGGGGATGTGCGCGGTGGCCGCATCGGCCTTGAGCCGGCGCGCCACCTCGAAGCCGTCGATGCCCGGCATCATGGCGTCGAGCAGCACGATGTCGGGGCGTGCCTGCGCGGCGCGCTGCAGCGCCTGCTCGCCGTTCGTGGCGATGAGCACGGTGTAGCCCGATTCGTCGAGCGCGTCGTGCAGCACGGCGAGGTTGTCGGGCACGTCGTCGACGATCAGCACCAGGTCGCCGTGGGCGCCCTGCTGCTCGCGCAGCGTGCGGGCAAGCGGTGAAGCGGGCATGGTGGGTGGAGACAACAAGGTCATGCGGCGCCCTCGGCGGCTTCGGCCAGCGCGCGGCCCATGGCTTCGAACTGGAACTGGCGGGCCAGCGCGCGCTGGGCCTCGGTCCACGCGGCGCACTCGGGCTGCGCGGCGTCGATGTCGTCGAGCTGGTTCATGATGCCCCGGAAGTAGCCCAGGCCCACGGCCTCGTCGAGCGCGCGCAGGCGTGCCAGCGACGGCGGCTGCATCGCGCGCGGCGCGGCCACGGCAGGCGCGGGCCGCGCGACGGTGTCGGTCCACTGCAGGGCCAGCCGACGCTCCAGCCAGTCGAGCAGTTCGGTGTGGCGCACGGGCTTGACGAAGAAGTCTTCGGGCGCAATGCCCACGTCGTTGTCCAGGCCCTTGTCGAAGGCGTTGGCCGAGACGATGGCCACCGACGCGTCCGCCAGCCCCAGCTTGCGCGCGCGGCGGATGGTCTCCCAGCCGTCGATGCCGGGCATCGCGAGGTCGACGAACATGGCGTCGGGCCGGTAGCCGGCGGCGATGAGGTCCAGCGCGTCGTGCCCGCTGGCCGCGCTGCGCAACTCGAAGCCCAGCGGCGCGAGCACATGGCCCAGCAGCTCGCGGTCGGCCTCCTCGTTGTCGACCACCAGCAGGCGCCGGCGCGCGCCCTCGTAGCCGCGCCGCGCGCGCGGCGCCGGTGCAATGCGTGCACCGCCCGCCATCGCCTCGTGCACGCGCGGCAGGAACAGCCGCACGCAGAACAGCGAGCCCTCGCCCGGCGTGCTGCGCACCTTCATCTCGCCGCCCATCAGGTCGGTCAGCATCTTCGCGATGGTCAGGCCCAGGCCCGCGCCCGGCGCCGACGACACCGCCGCGTGGCCGCGTGCAAAGGGCTCGAAGATGCGCTCGATGTCGGCGTCCGTCATGCCCGGCCCGGTGTCCTCGATCTCGATGGCGGCGAACTCGCGCGCGTACGAAATGCGCAAGGTCACCTGCCCCGCCGCCGTGAACTTGATCGCGTTGCCCAGCAGGTTGATGAGGATCTGGCTCACGCGCTTCTCGTCGGCGCGCACCACGTCGGGCAGCGTGCCGGCCGCCTCGAAGCGAAAGCGCAGGCCCTTCTCGGCCGCCTGGAGCTCGAACATGTCGGCCAGCTCGCGCATCGCGTCGGCAAAGCGCATCGGCCGCGCGTCCAGCGTGAGCTTGCCGGCCTCGATGTGGGCAATGGCCAGCGTGCCCTCGATGAGCGACAGCAGGTGCTCGCCGCCGCGCTTGATGACGGCCACCGCCTGCTGGCGGTGCGGCGGCACCGAGTGGTCTTCGCCCATGAGCTGCGCGTAGCCCAGGATGCTGTTGAGCGGCGTGCGCAGCTCGTGGCTGATGGCGCTGATGTAGCGGCTCTTGGCCTGGTTCGCGAGGTCCGCCGCGCGCCGCGCCTGGTCGGCCGCGAGCTTGGCGTGCTCGGCGATCTCGCGGGCTTCTTCGGCGCTCTGCTTGGCGTCCTGCAGTGCGCGGTCGGTCTCGCGGTGCAGGGCAATCTCGCGCACCAGCAGGTGGGTCTGCCGGTTCGATTCTTCCTGCGCCACCTTGCGGCTCTGGTGCGCCAGCACCAGCCACCACGCGACGATGCCCGCGATGACCAGCAGCGCCATGTAGGCCTTGAGAAAGCCCGAACGCAACGACGCCTGCTGCACCGCGACCAGCGCCCCGCCCACGTCGGCCTGCGCCGCCAGCGCGAGCGCGCCTTCGCTCAAGGCCCGCAGCTCCTGCTGGTAGAGCACGCCGAACACCACCGCCAGCAGCGGCACGATGACCAGCATCAGCAGCAGGAAGTGCCCGAGCCCCGTGTCCAGGTAGCGCCAGCTGCGGCGCGGCAACAGCCAGCGCAGCACCGCGGACCACTGCGCCGACAGGCTCGCGTGCGGCTTGCACAGGTCGCCGCAGCGCGCGTCGAGCGTGCAGCACAGCGAGCAGATCGCGCCCTGGTAGGCCGGGCAGTGCGCCATGTCGGGGCCTTCGTATTCGCGCTCGCAGATCACGCAGTGCTGCACCTTCAATCGCTGGTAGCTGCCGCCCTCGTCCGGCGATGGCTCGACCCGCGCCCAGCGCACCTTGCGCCCACCCGCGGCCGGCGCGAACAGCACGGAGCCGCCGGCGTCGGACGTGCGCGCGAGGTAGTACTTGCCGCCCGTGACCCACGCCAGCAGCGGCGACGCGACCAGCGCCGTGCCCAGCGCAATGAGCGCCGAGAAGGCCTGCGCCAGCGGCCCGAACACGCCCAGGTGCGCGGTGATCGACAGCACCGACGCCAGCGCCATCGCGCCCACGCCCACCGGGTTGATGTCCCACAGGTGCGCGCGCTTGAACTCGATGCCCGGTGGCGAGAGCCCCAGCGGCTTGTTGACGACCAGGTCGGCCACCACGGCCATCATCCAGGCGATGGCGATGTTGGCGAACAGGCCCAGCACGTCGCCCAGTGCCTCGAACACGTTCATCTCCATCAGCATGAAGGCGATGAGCGCGTTGAACACCACCCACACCACGCGCCCCGGGTGGCTGTGCGCCACACGCGAGAAGAAGTTGCTCCAGGCCAGCGAGCCCGCGTAGGCGTTCGTCACGTTGATCTTCAGCTGCGAGACCACCACGAACAGCGCCGTCGCCGCCACCGCCCAGCCGTAGTTCGGAAACACGTACTCGTAGGCCGCCAGGTACATCTGGTTCGGGTCGACCGCGCGCTCCACCGGCACCATGTGCGTGATTGCCAGGTAGGCCAGCGCCGCGCCGCCCAGCATCTTGACCACGCCCAGCACTACCCAGCCCGGCCCTCCCGCCAGCACGCCGGCCCACCAGCGGCGCGCCGTGCCCGCGGTGCGCGCGGGCATGAAGCGCAGGTAATCGGCCTGCTCGCCCATCTGCGTGATGAGCGCGATGCCGACCGTCAGCGCGGCACCGAACAGGTGCAGGTTGAATCCCTGCGCGCCCGACTTCGCCCCGCCGTAGTGCGTGATGCCCGCGAACGCACCAGGATCGCGCACGAGCACGAAGACAAAAGGCACCACCAGCATCAGCAGCCACAGCGGCTGCGTCCACAGCTGCAGCCGGCTGATCACCGACACCCCGTGCGTGACCAGCGGAATCACCACCAGCGCGCACACCAGGTAGCCCCACACCGGCGGAATGCCCAGCGCCAGCTCAAGCGCATAGGCCATCACGGCCGCCTCGAGCGCGAAGAAGATGAAGGTGAAGCTCGCGTAGATCAGCGAGGTGAGCGTGGAGCCGATGTAGCCGAAGCCCGCGCCGCGCGTGAGCAAATCCATGTCCAGCCCGTAGCGCGCCGCGTACACGCTGATCGGCAGGCCCGCCAGGAAGATGATGAGCCCCGTGACCAGGATCGCCCAGAAGGCATTGGCGAATCCGTACTGCACCAGCAGCGTGGCGCCGACCGCCTCCAGCACCAGGAACGAGGCCGCCCCGAACGCCGTGTTGGCCACCCGCCATTCGGACCATTTGCGAAAGCGCTGCGGCGTGTAGCGCAGCGCGTAGTCCTCCAGCGTTTCGCTCGCGACCCAGCTGTTGTAGTCGCGCCGCACCTTGACGATGCGCTGGGGAGCGTCGTCGGTCAGGAGAGGTGGGTCGGCGGAATTCACACCGTTTCGGTGCAGCTTCCGTGCCACCGGGTACGGCATTTGGCGAACAGGGCACGACTGTTGCAAAGAGACCGGCTTGCCCATAATCACCGACCGCCACCCGACCCCACCCCCGCCATGGAACTGACCCCGCGCGAAAAAGACAAGCTGCTGATCTTCACGGCGGCGCTGCTGGCCGAGCGCCGCAAGGCGCGCGGGCTCAAGCTCAACTACCCGGAAGCCGTCGCGCTGATCACCGCCGCCGTGATGGAAGGCGCCCGCGACGGCAAGAGCGTCGCCGAGCTGATGAGCGAGGGCCGCAGCGTGCTGACCCGCGCCGACGTGATGGACGGCATCGCCGAAATGATTCCCGACATCCAGGTCGAGGCCAGTTTTCCCGACGGCACCAAGCTCGTGACCGTCCACCAGCCGATCGTCTGAACCTCCGCCACAAGAAGAAAGACCTTTTCATGCGCTTCGCAAAGACTTCCGCCCTGCTCGCGACCCTTCTCCTGCTGCCGCTGTCCGCCAGCGCCCACACCGGCGTCGACGGCGGCGTGCACCACGGTTTCGTCACCGGCTTCATGCACCCACTCACTGGCGCCGACCACCTCGCGGCGATGGTCGCGGTCGGCCTGTGGAGCGCGCTGATCGCGCGCCGTGCCTGGCCCGACCTGCTTTGGGCGCCATTGGCCTTCGCGGGCATGCTGCTCGTGGGTGCACTGGCCGGGCTGGCCGGCGTGCAGCTGCCGGCCGTCGAACCGATGATCGCCGCGTCGCTGCTGGTGCTGGGCCTGCTGGTCGCCACGCGCGTGCACCTGCCGGCCGGCGTCGCCATGGCCGTGGTGGGCCTGTTCGCCGTCTTCCACGGCGTGGCGCACGGCCACGAACTCGCGGGCGAGCACGGCGCGGCCCTCACGCTGGCCGGCATGGTCAGCGCCACGCTGCTGCTGCACGCGGCCGGCATCGCGCTGGGCTGGGCGCTGCGCCATGCCAACGCCTGGCTGCCGCGCGTGGCCGGTGCCGCCGTCGTCGCCCTCGGCGCCACGCTGCTGGTCCAGGCGGTCTGAGGCCGCCATGACGCCCGGCGAACTTCTCACCGACGACGGCGAGCACACGCTCAACCCTGGCCGCCGCGCCCTCACGCTGGTGGTGCGCAACACGGCCGACCGGCCGATCCAGGTCGGCTCGCACTACCACTTCGCCGAGACCAACGGCGCCCTCGATTTCGACCGCGCCGCCGCGCGCGGCATGCGGCTGAACATCGCCTCGGGCGCCGCGGTGCGCTTCGAGCCAGGGCAGCAGCGCACCGTCGAGCTGGTCGACTTCTCGGGCGATCGCATCGTCTACGGCTTTCGCGGCCTGGTTCAAGGAAAGCTCTAAAACATGGCCACCATCGGGCGACGCGCCTACGCAGAAATCTTCGGCCCCACCGTGGGCGACCGGGTTCGTCTTGCGGACACCGACCTGCTGATCGAGGTCGAAGCCGACTACACGCTGCGCGCCGGCGGCTACGGCGAAGAGGTGAAGTTCGGCGGCGGCAAGACGATCCGCGACGGCATGGCGCAGTCGCAGCGCACGCGCGCCCAAGGCGCCGTCGACACGGTGATGACCAACGCCCTCATCCTCGACCACTGGGGCATCGTGAAGGCCGACATCGGCCTGAAGGACGGCCGCATCGCCGCCATCGGCAAGGCCGGCAACCCCGACGTGCAACCGGGCGTGGACATCGTCATCGGCCCGGGCACCGAGATCATCAGCTGCGAAGGCACCATCGTCACCGCAGGCGGCATCGACAGCCACATCCACTTCATCTGCCCGCAGCAGATCGAGGAAGCGCTGGCCTCGGGCGTGACGACCATGCTCGGCGGCGGCACCGGCCCGGCCACCGGCACCTTCGCGACCACCGCCACGCCCGGCCCGTGGCACATCGAACGCATGCTGCAGGCGGCCGATGCGTTCCCGATGAACCTGGGCTTCCTCGGCAAGGGCAACGCGAGCCTGCCCGATGCGCTGCACGAGCAGATCGAGGCCGGCGTCATGGGCCTGAAGCTGCATGAAGACTGGGGCACCACGCCGTCGGCCATCAGCAACTGCCTGGACGTGGCCGACGCCACCGACACGCAGGTGGCGATCCACAGCGACACGTTGAACGAATCGGGCTTCGTCGAGAACACCATCGCCGCCGTGGGCGGGCGCGCCATCTGCGCCTTCCACACCGAGGGCGCGGGCGGCGGCCATGCGCCCGACATCCTGCGCGTGGTGGGCGAGGCGAACTTCCTGCCCTCGTCGACCAACCCGACGATGCCCTACACCGTGAACACGCTCGACGAGCACGTCGACATGCTCATGGTGTGCCACCACCTGGATGCCGGCATTGCCGAAGACCTGGCCTTTGCCGAGTCGCGCATCCGCAAGGAAACCATCGCCGCCGAGGACGTGCTGCACGACCTGGGCGCGATCAGCATGTTCAGCTCCGACAGCCAGGCCATGGGCCGTGTCGGCGAGGTGGTGATCCGCACCTGGCAGACCGCGCACAAGATGAAGCAGCAGCGCGGCACGCTGCCCGAGGACAGCGAGCGCAACGACAACTTCCGCGCGCGGCGCTACGTGGCCAAGTACACGATCAACCCGGCCCTCGCGCACGGCATCGCACATGAGGTGGGCTCCATCGAAATCGGCAAGTGGGCCGACCTCGTGGTCTGGAAGCCGGCCTTCTTCGGCGTGAAGCCCTTCACCATCATCAAGGGCGGCACCATCGCGATGGCCGCGATGGGCGACCCCAGCGCGTCGATTCCCACGCCGCAGCCGGTGCACTTCCGGCCGATGTTCGGCGCCTACGGCGGCTCGCTCGCCAAGAGCTCGCTGACCTTCGTCTCGCAGGCCGGGCTGGCCGCGGGCATCAAGGAGCGCTACGGCCTGAGCAAGCACCTGAGCGCGGTGAAGAACATCCGCAACGTGCGCAAGCAGGACCTGATCCACAACGGCTACACGCCGAAGATGGAGATCGACGCGCAGACCTACGCCGTGCGCGCCGACGGCCAGCTGCTGACCTGCGAGCCGGCCAAGGTGCTGCCGATGGCGCAGCGCTACTTCCTGTTCTGAAGACTCAGACCGCCGGATGCCGGCGGTGCCAGTCGGTCGCCCGCTGGAACGCCCAGCCCGCGCGCACCAGCAGGTCTTCGCCGAAGTGCGGCGCCACGAACTGGAAGGCCACCGGCACGCCCGCCTCGGTGGCGCCGCCCGGCAAGGTGAGCGTGGGGCTGCCCGTGAGGTCGAACGGGCAGGTGTAGCGCAGCATGCCCGCCAGCAGCTCCGGGTCCACGCCGAGCTGGCCGGCGCGCTCAAGCGTCGGCGCCGCGAAGGGAATGGCCGGGATCAGCAGCAGGTCGACCTCTTCGAAGAACGTGCGCACGCGACCCGTGAAATCGGCGCGGCGCAGCAGCAGCTTCTGGTAGTCGGTGGCGCTTTGCGACAGGCCCAGGTCGATCAGCCCCGAGAGGCCCGGGCCGTACTCATCGCGCCGCGCCGGGTATGTGGCCTCGTGCGCCACGGCGGTCTCGACCGCGCACAGTGGCGACCAGTCGAGCACGGCCTGCGCCGTGTCGGGAAACACCACCTCGCGCACCGAGGCGCCCAGCGATTCGACCGTGCGGATCGCAGCCGCCAGCGTGGCGCGCGTGGGTGCGTCCACGCGGTCCAGTGTCCACGCAGGGTCGATGCCCACGCGCAGGCCGGCCAGGCCGCGCGTCATCGTCGCCAGGTAGTCGGGCACCGGCAGCGTGCTGGCCGTGGGGTCGCGCGGGTCAGCGCCCGCGATGGCCGCCAGCATCGCGCCCGCGTCGGCCGCGCTGCGCGTCATCGGGCCGATGTGGTCGAGCGAGGCGGCGAGTTCGAAGGCGCCGTGGCGGCTCACCCGCCCCCACGTGGGCTTCAGGCCCGTGATGCCGTTGGCCGCCGACGGAAAGCGGATCGATCCGCCCGTGTCGGTGCCCAGCGCGCCGAAGCACAGCCCCGCCGCCGTGGCCACGCCCGAGCCGCTGGACGACACGCCGGGCCACAGCGTGGCGTCCCACGGGTTGACCGGCGACGCGATCTGCGGATGGTGGTCGGCAAAGGCGCCTTCGGTCTGCTGCAGCTTGCCCAGGATCACCGCGCCGGCCTCGCGCAGGCGGTGCACCACGGTCGCGTCCTCGGTCGGACGGAACGACTGGTGGATCGTCATGCCGTGCGCGCTCGGCACGCCCTCGGTCCACAGCAGGTCTTTCACGGCCAGCGGCACGCCGTGCAGCGGCCCGCGCGCGCGGCCGGCGGCGATCTCGGTGTCGGCGCGGCGCGCCTCGTCGAGCGCCTGCGCGTCCATGCGCGTCGCGTAGCTGCGCAGCCGGCCGTCGACGGCCTCGATGCGCGCGAGCATGGCGCGCGTGACTTCTTCCGACGAGCGCTCGCGCGACTGGATCTGCCGGCCGACCTCCAGCAGTTCGAGATGATGCAATTCCTTGTCCGCCATGACTGACTCCCGCGTGTGTAGGGTTGAGAAAGAAGGTCCGAATCCAAGTGGCGACACTGCCACCCCGGGCGAACCTTATCGGCGCGCGACGGCCCGCGCTGGTCTCTTCCGGACATGCACTTGTGCTGGGGCGGACACCCCGCATGCGGCGCTCAGCGCGGCTTCAGCAGCGTGTGCGGCGCGCAGCCGTAGGCCTTGCGGAAGACCCGGCTGAAATGCGACAGGTCGGAAAACCCGTGCTGGAACGCGACGTCGGTCACGCTGTGCGCGCGCCCGCCCACCAGCGCCTCGCGGCTGGCCGCCAGGCGCGCCTGCCAGACCGCGCCCATCGCCGTGGCGCCCTGGCGCGCGAACGCACGAGCCACGGTGCGCGCCGAGACGTGGTGCGCCTGCGCCAGCGCCTCGAGCGACAGCGCCGGGTCGTCCAGATGGCGCTCGATGTAGGCCGTCATGCGCGCATGCAGGCCGCGCTCGGCGCCGGCGTCGCCAGCCATGTCCTGCTGCAGTTCGAGCGTCACGGCCAGCAGGTCGATGAGCGCGCCGCCGAAGCGTTCGGCGGCGGCGGAATGCGGCTGCGCAAAGGCCGGGTTCGCCGTCTCCCGCAGCATTGCGTGCAGCGGCGCCGCGCCGGGGCGGTCCGCCGCGATGGTGCGGGCAGTGAACTCTTCGGCCTTCGCGAAGCGCCGCAGCAGCAGCCGGCGCGGCATGCGCGCCAGGTAGACCGAGCGCGCGTCCAGCGTGCATTCGAAGGGCCGGCCGGCGTCGTAGAGCAGCATGTCGCCGCTGCGCAGCCGCCCCTGCCGCCCGCCTTGCACCAAGGTGCCCTCGCCCTCCTGCACGAACGCCAGCCACAGGTCGTCCAGCGGATGCCGGCGCAGGTGGGGCGCGTCGCGCGACCAGTGATGCATCGGCGCCGACATGCGGTTGACGCTGACCGCGCCCACCTCGCGCACGTCGAGCCGCCCTTCGAACGGCTCGGCCGTCATCGCACGGCTGGCCGCGGGAATGCAGTGGCGGCACACGACGTCGTGCCAGTAGTCGAAACGCAGCGGGGTGGCAACGTCGGTCGTCAGGTAGGCCAGGCTGTTCATGACGCGGATGCTGGGGCGGATGGGGCGCGCAGGCAAGCCCCCAGTCCACAAGGCCCGATATTTGCTAACGAAGGAAAGCCCGTTCCCGGCACGTTGGCCTCGCCGACGGGCTTGGGACATCACGCCGAACAGGGGCTGCAAGAGGCGCTACATTCATCGGCCTCATTCGACCCCGCAACCCGCCATGCTCACCGCCAACAAACTCATGCCCCAGGGCCGCGGTCTCGCGCCCGTGCTGCTCAAGCGTGCCGCCACCATCGAACTCGACTGGGACGTGCGCCAGAAAAGCCGTTTCGACGCCACCGACTCGCAGGGCCGGCAGATCGGCATCTTCCTGCCGCGCGGCACCGCGGTGCGTGGCGGCGACGTGCTGGTGGCGGAAGACGGCTCGCTGGTGCGCGTGATCGCGGCGCCGCAGCCGGTGCTGCGCATCACGCACTGCACCGCCCACGGCACGCCCTTCGACCTGACGCGCGCGGCCTACCACCTGGGCAACCGGCATGTGCCGATCGAGCTCAAGCCCGACCACCTGAAGATCGAACCCGACCACGTGCTGGCCGACATGCTGCGTTCGATGCACCTGATCGTCGTCGCCGTCGAAGAAGCCTTCGAGCCCGAAGGCGGTGCGTACGGAGCGCAAGGGCATTCGCATGGCGGCCACAGCCATGATCACGGCCACGACCACGGACATTCCCACGGCAAGAGCGGCCCCAAGCCCCTCGTGCTCGCCCCCGAACTGCTCGACGACGATCACGGCCACGGCCACGGCCACGGCCACGGCCACGGCCACAGCCACTCGCATTGAAATGACCCACCGCTCTTCTCGTGCGCAGGGCACCGGGTGCTTCCCGCAGCGAAATCAAGGAGGAGGCCGCAGGCCGGGGGACATTCGCGGAGGGAAGTACCCGGTGGCCTGCGCACGCGCCCTGAACAGCGGCGCGCGCCCATAGACAAATGCCGACCCCGCACAGCCTCCTCCAACTCATCTGGCTCGCCTCCCCCGCCCTGCCAGTGGGAGGCTTCTCGTATTCCGAAGGCGTCGAGGCCGCAGTCGAATGGGCCGGCATCAACTCCGAAGCCAGCGCCACCGAGTGGCTCTCCGACCAGCTGCACCTGAGCTTCGCACGCGGCGACCTCGCCCTGGCAGCCCAGGCGATCACCGCCTGGCGCGCGAACGACACACAACGCATCCGCACCCTCAACGACTGGGTGCTGCACACCCGCGAATCCGCCGAGTTCTTCCTGCAGACCGAGCAGATGGGCCGCTCCTTCGTCGAGTGGCTCAAGCTGCACCATGCCGACACCGCCGAAGTCTTCGCCGGCCTGCCCGCGACCTACCCCGTGGCCTTCGCGTTCGCGGCCAGCCGCACCGAAGCCACCGTGCAGGACGGCTGCCTGGCCTTCGCCTTCGGCTGGGCCGAGAACATGGTGGCCGCCGCCGTCAAGGCCGTGCCGCTGGGCCAGAGCGCGGGCCAGCGCATCCTGGCGCGGCTCGCGAACGAAATTCCTGCGGCCGTCGAGCGCGCGATGGCCCTGGGCGACGACGAGCGCCAGGCCTTCGCGCCCCTGCTGGCGGTGTTGTCGGCCCGCCATGAAACACAATATTCCCGCCTCTTCCGAAGCTGACCGAACCGGACCTTTTCGCCCATGACCTCCGCCCTGCACCACATCCCGAACCGCACAAAGAAGCTCCCGCCGCTGCGCGTGGGCATCGGCGGCCCCGTCGGCTCGGGCAAGACCACCCTGCTCGAAATGCTCTGCAAGGCGATGCGCGACAAGTACGACCTCGTCGCCATCACCAACGACATCTACACCAAGGAAGACCAGCGCCTGCTCACCGTGGCCGGCGCGCTGCCGGCCGAGCGCATCATGGGCGTGGAAACCGGTGGCTGTCCGCACACCGCGATCCGCGAAGACGCCTCGATCAACCTCGAGGCCATCGACCGCATGCTCGAAGACTTTCCCGACGCCGACATCGTGTTCGTCGAATCGGGCGGCGACAACCTGGCCGCCACCTTCAGCCCCGAGCTGTCGGACCTCACCATCTACGTGATCGATGTGGCCGCCGGCGAAAAGATCCCACGCAAGGGCGGGCCCGGCATCACCAAGAGCGACCTGTTCGTCATCAACAAGACCGACCTCGCGCCCTACGTGGGCGCGAACCTCGACGTGATGGAACAGGACACCCAGCGCATGCGCCGCCAGCGCCCCTACGTGATGACCAACCTCAAGACGCTCACGGGCGTCGCCGAGGTCGTGGCCTTCATCGAGGCCCGGGGCATGCTCACCGCCGCCTGATTCTTCAATCAGAGCGGCGGCGCCCGCTCAGTGCGCCACGGCCTCCGGCATCTGCCCGAACTTCCCGCTGCCGAAGTCCTTCATCGCCTGCACGATCTCGTCGCGCGTGTTCATCACGAACGGGCCGTGGCCGACGATGGGTTCGTCGATCGGCTCGCCGCTGAGCAGCAGCACCACCGCGTCGTTGTTGGCGTCCAGCGTGAGCGCATCGCCCGCGCGGTCGAGCAACACCATCTGCGCGTCGCGCACGACCGTCTCGCCGTTCACCTGCACCGTGCCGCGCAGCACCACCACCGCGGCCGTGTGGCCTTCGGGCACAGGCAGCGTCACCTGCGCGCCCTGGTTCAGGCGCAGGTCCCACACGTCGATGGGCGTGAAGGTGCGGGCCGGCCCCTTGTTACCGAGGTAGTCGCCCGCGATCACGCGCACGCTGCCCGCGCCTTCCGGCAGCGGCACCGACGGGATCTGCGCATCGACGATGGCCTGGTAGCCGGGCGCGGCCATCTTGTCCCGGGCGGGCAGGTTGACCCACAGCTGCACCATCTCGAGCTCGCCGCCGTCGCGCGTGAACGCTTCGGAGTGGAACTCCTCGTGCAGGATGCCCGCACCCGCGGTCATCCATTGCACGTCGCCGGGGCCGATGGTGCCGCCCTGCCCGGTCGAGTCGCGGTGCGACACCTCGCCCTTGTAGACGATGGTCACGGTCTCGAAGCCGCGGTGCGGGTGCTGGCCCACGCCGCGCGGCTGCGCGGTCGGGGTGAACCGAGCCGGACCGGCGTAGTCCAGCAGCAGGAAGGGGCTGGCGTGGCGGCCGAGCGTGTCGTAGCTGAACAGCGAGCGCACGGGAAAACCGTCGCCCACCCAGTGCGGGCGCGGTGCGCTGTAGGTGCCGAGGATCTTCTTCATGGTCTGTGTTCCTTTCCATCTGGCGGCTCGCCCGGAACGGGAAAGCCATGGATCAAGGATGGGGCCGCAACGATGCTTTGAGTAGATGCCAGAATTCGCCCTCATCGTTCCATCTGGCGAACGATCAACGGCACGGAGGGCCCCCCAAAGCCATGCGCGACCTGAACGATCTCTACTACTACGCCCAGGTGGTCGACCACGGCGGCTTTGCGCCGGCCGGCCGGGCGCTCAGCGTGCCCAAGTCGAGCCTGAGCCGGCGCATCGCGCTGCTCGAAGAGCGGCTGGGCGTGCGCCTCATCCAGCGTTCCACGCGCCGCTTCAGCGTCACCGACATCGGCCGCCAGTACTACGAGCACTGCGTGGCCATGCTGGTCGAGGCCGACGCCGCGCAGGAGGCCATCGACCGCCTGCAGGCCCAGCCGCAGGGGCTGGTGCGGCTGTCGTGCCCGCCGGCGCTGGTGTACTACCAGGTGGCCGAGATGCTCGCCCGCTTCATGACCGAGTGCCCGCGCGTGACCGTGCAGCTCGAGAGCACCAACCGCCGCGTCGACGTGATCCGCGAGGGCTTCGACCTCGCGCTGCGCGTGCGCTTTCCGCCGCTCGAGGACACCGACCTGGTGATGAAGGTGCTGGGCCACAGCACGCAGCGGCTGGTGGCCCACCCGCGCCTGCTCGAAGGCCTGACGGCGCCGGCCAGCCCGGCCGACATCGGCCTGCTGCCCAGCCTCGATCTCGGCCCGGCCCAGCCGCACCACACCTGGTCGCTCGAAGGCCCCGACGGCGCGAGCGCCGAGGTGCGCCACCAGCCCCGCCTCGTGACCGACGACATGGCCGCGCTGCGGCATGCCGCCCTGCAGGGCGTGGGCGTGGCCAAGATGCCGACGATGATGGTGCGCGACGACCTGCAGGCCGGCCGCCTTGTCGATGCGCTGCCGCAATGGGCGCCGCGCAGCGGCATCGTGCACGCGGTGTTCCCCTCGCGCCGCGGCCTGCTGCCGTCGGTGCGCAAGCTGGTGGACTTCCTGGCGGTGGAGTACGAGGCGCTCGAAGCCCTTGAACTTTCGGGCGTATCGGCGCCGACGCGCACTTCAGTCGACTGATCCAGCGGTCACTGGCGCGTACAGCGGCAGGCGCAGCGTCAGCCCAAGCACGCCGCCATCGTCCGGCGCGGAATAGATGCGCCCACCGTGGCGCCCCGCGATGCGCTCGCAGATGCGCGCGCTGGCCAGCGAGGCGGCGTCGAGCGCGTCGAAGAAGCGCGCCAGCGGTGGGCGTTCGCTCTCTGCGTCGAGGTCGCGCCAGTGAACGACGGCCTGCGTGCCTTCGATGCGCGCGCGCACCTGCAGCGTCGCCCCCGCCGCCATCACGCGCGCGGCATGCGCGGCCACCTTGGCCAGCAGCTCGCGCAGCTCCGATGGAATTCCGAAGACCGGCACCGCTTCCGCGGGCAGGTCC
Organism: Variovorax sp. GW822-FHT04A09; assembly: GCF_058801005.1. NCBI lineage: Bacteria > Pseudomonadati > Pseudomonadota > Betaproteobacteria > Burkholderiales > Comamonadaceae > Variovorax > Variovorax sp. GW822-FHT04A09. Next base: position 680,793 of record NZ_JBXAMV010000003.1, read on the forward strand.
ACATCGAGGTGCAGCGATGTTGCATCGCCAGATTCAGTGCCCAGCAATGGCCGCAGGTCCTGCACGCGGCTGTCCGCCAGTTGCTGGCGCTGCTGCGTGCGGGCCTGCTGCGCGAGGCCGCGGGCGTGCACGGCCGCGCGGGCGTTGGCGACGAACAGCGCGCCCATCAGCGCGAGCACGCCAGCCAGCCCAAGGCCGATGAGCGTGGCAATGACCAGGCCGAGTGAACTGCCGTACACGGTCGACAGTCCTCAGCGCGTTTCAGGAAAGGCCGGCCGCGCGCAGCCGCTCGGGGCCTCGCAGCGTGGCGGGGGCCCTTCGCGAAACCCCGGCGGTGGCCCGGGCGGGAAAAGAGGGGGCGGCAGCACGATGCAGCCCGACAGGCCGAGTGCCGCCAGCACGCCCGCGAGGTGATGAGTTCGGATCATGTGAATCGATGCATGACTGGTTCGACGGCAGGGCCCGTTCGCGCGCGCCGGCAGCACCGACGCACGCGAACGGAAGCCAATCAGAACGCGTGGCGAATGCCGAAGTCGTAGCCCGTCGACGAACGCTGCAGGCCCGTGTAGCCCACGCCGGTGCTGCCGTAGCCCGTGGTGCTGGCGGCCGTGAGGGCGCCCGTGTAGTTCGCGTCGTTGCGGTTGCTCACGCGCGCCACGGTGGCGTACAGCGCGGTGCGCTTGGACAGGTTGTGCACGTAGCCGATCGCGAGCTTGTTCGCACGCGGGTCGTCGCCCGTGACGCCGACCGCGCCTTCGTTGTAGCGCACGGTCGAGTACGACGCGCGGATCAGGCCCGCACCCACCGGCATGCTCGCGCCGATGAGGTAGCCGTTGTAGCTGTCGTGGCTGTTGCCCAGTGCCGCGAGGTCGAACTTGTTCTTCACGTTCGACAGCTCACCGAACAGCTTGACCGGTCCGAAGTCGTACGACGCGCCGAGGTTGATCGTCTGCACCTTGCGCGTGAGCGTGGTGGTGTCGACCGCGACGTTCTGGCCCACCGCCAGCGCGATGTCCAGCGGCCCGTTCGCATAGCCGAAACGCCCGCCCACATAGCGCCCGGCACTGCTGCTGGTAGCGGCCGTGGTGTCGGTCGCGCTGGTCTTCGTGTTCTCGTTCAGGCTGTACTGCAGCTGGCCGTAGAAGCCGCCCAAGTTCGGCGGCAGGAAGTAGCCGACCATGTTGCTGGCGCGCACGTAGTTCGTGTTGCCCAGCGCGGTGCTGCCGCTCACCGTGTTGATCACGCTCGAGCCCGAGCCGTTGGTGCCGAACGGGTCGAACACCGTGTCGTTCCAGAACGTGGCCGTGTAGTCGCGGCCCAGCCGCACTTCGCCGAAGCCGCCCGACAGGCTGACGGTGGAGCGGCGGTTGAAGTTGGCGATGCCGGTGGCGCCGTCGTCGTTGCTGATCGGCGCCTCGAGCCAGAAGCTGGCGGCGAGCCCGCCGCCCAGGTCTTCCGTGCCGCGAAAGCCGATGCGGCTGGAGTTGTAGCCCGAGTTGGCCAGGCTCCATTGGCTCTGCTTGCTGGTGGTGCCGGTGACGGGATTGCGCGACGTGGCGCTCTGGTAGCTCACGCCGGCATCGACGACGCCGAACAGGGTGACCGACGATTGGGCAGAGGCCAGGCCGGTGACGGCCAGCGCGGCGAGTGCCGTGAGGGATTTCTTCATTCAGGTTTCTCCGGGGTTTTCAGCTGCTCTTCATCGAGCCGCTGACCGGATGGTCCTGTTCAAAATTGGAGGAATCTGGTGGACGCCAGCCCTCCCCTCGCGGGTGTTGTTTTGCGTTCACGCGCCGGCCGATGCGTGAACGCCCTGCACCGGGCAGGCTACTCGGCCGTGCGAAGCGCAGGCGCAGGGGCTGCCGCCGCGCGGCGCGCGTAGCGCTGCGCCAGCACGGCGCACACCATCAGCTGCATCTGGTGGAACAGCATCAGTGGCAACACGATCGCACCGACGGCGTGCGAGGCAAACAGCACCTTCGCCATCGGAATCCCGCTCGCCAGGCTCTTCTTCGAGCCGCAGAAGACGATGGTGATCTCGTCTTCGATGTTGAAGCCGAAGCGCCGCGCCATGAACGTCGTGAGACCCAGCGCCAGCGCCAGCAGCACGCCGCACACCAGCAGCAGGCCCAGCAGCGCGCTCACGGGAATCTGCTTCCAGAGCCCTTCGATCACCGCTGCACTGAAGGCCGTGTAGACCACCAGCAGGATCGAGCCCTGGTCCACGAACTTCAGCACCGCGGCGCGCTTCTGGATCCACTTGCCGATCAACGGACGCGACAGGTGGCCGATGACGAACGGCACCAGCAACTGCAGCAGGATGCGCCCGATCGCGTCGAGCGACGACGACGACGCCACCGCGCCGCCTTCAGGCAGCACCACAAGGCTCACCAGCACCGGCGTGATGAACACGCCCAACAGGGTCGAGGCCGAAGCGCTGCAGATGGCGGCCGGCATGTTCCCCCGCGCCATCGCAGTGAAAGCAATCGCCGACTGCACCGTCGCCGGCAGCACGCACAGGAACAGCACGCCCGTGTACAGCTGCGGCGTCACCAGCGGCTCTAGCACAGGCCGCAGCGCGAGCCCCAGCACCGGGAACAGGATGAAGGTGCAGGCGAACACCAGCAGGTGCAGCCGCCAATGCGTGATGCCCGCGAGGATCGCCTCGCGCGACAGCTTGGCGCCGTGCAGGAAGAACAGCAGCCCGATCGCGACCGTGGTCAGGCCCTCGAAGAAATGGGCCACGCGGCCGCTGGCGGGCAGCAGGCTGGCCAGGGTGACGACCGCGACGAGCGTGAGCGTGAAGTTGTCGGGGAGGAAGCGTGAACGTGCCATGCCCTGCATTGGACCTTCCGGCCATTCAAAAGAGAAATGGATTTATCGGATGGATATATGATTTGAGCGCATGAACGTCACGCTGCGCCAACTCCGCGTCTTTCGCTCGGTGGCCGAGGGCCGCAACTTCAGCCGTGCCGGCGACCAGGTGGGCCTGAGCCAGCCGGCGGTGAGCCGGTCGATCTCGGAGCTTGAGGCCCAGCTCGGCCTCAAGCTGCTGGACCGCACCACGCGCGAGGTGGTGCTGACCGAAGCCGGCCACTCGTTCGCGGCCCGGCTCGACCGCGTGCTCGACGAACTCGACCAGACGCTGCAGGACGTGGCCGGCCTGGCCAGCGCGCGCGGCGGCAAGGTGCGCGTGGCCAGCAGCCCCACGCTCTCGGCCAACCTCATGCCCGACTGCATCGCGGCCTGCGCGGTGCAGGCGCCGGGCATCCAGTTCTTGCTGCTCGACCGCATCCAGCAGGACGTGCTGGACAGCGTGCGCAGCGGCGAGGTCGACTTCGGCGTGGTGATCGAGCCTTCCGAGGCCGACGACCTGCACTGCGAGTCGATCCTCAACGACCCCTTCATGGTGGTCACGCTGCCCGGCCACCGGCTGACGGAAAAGAAGGCCTCGGTGAACTGGTCGGCGCTCGACGGCCAGCCGCTGGTGCTGCTCGACCATGCCTCGGGCAGCCGGCGCCTCATCGACCAGGCGCTGGAGCGGCACGGCGCGCGCTGCGACGTGAAGCAGCAGCTGGGCCATGCGACCACCGTGTTCCGCATGGTCGAGGCCGGCATCGGCATCAGCGTGATGCCGGGCCTGTCGCTGCCACCCGAAGGGCTGGCGCGGCTGGTGGTGCGCCCGTTGGTGCCGAACGTGCAGCGCGCGATCATGCTGATCCGGCGCCGCAACCGCGAACTGTCGCCGCTGGCGCAGCGGGTCTGGCGCATGGTGCGCGAGACGGCGGCGCTCAGTGAGGCGCCCGCGGCCCCGCCGACGAAGGCGCGCTGAAGAAGCGCTCCTGCCGCTGGCGCACGCAGAAGTCGATCAGCTCCTCGACCTCCGTGGCCTTGTCGAACACGGCGTCGGCGCCGAGCTGCGCGCACTTGCGGCGCGTCTCGGGCGTGGCGTGGTTGCTGAGCACCACCATCTTCTGTTTCGGGTCGCGGTTGCGGCAGGCCTCGAGCACGCTGAAGCCGGTGCCGTCGCCCAGGAACAGGTCGACGATGGCCAGGTCCCACAGCGCCGGGTTGCGCGTGAGCCAACGCGTGCCCTCGGCCTCCGATTCGGCCTGGCCGACCGGATCGATGCGCGCCATCTCGCGCAGCGTGCCCGCCAGGCTGGCGCGCTGGGCGGGGTTGTCTTCGACGATGAAAGCGCGGACGGTGGTCATGGCGGGCTCTGCAAAGGGACAAGTGCAGGCTACAAATTGCGCCCGCCACAAGTCGAAGGTGTGACACCCCACCGCGCGTAGGACATCACCCGCCGGCCGCAGCCAGCCTCAGAGCGTGAGGATGGTACAGCCCGTGGTCTTGCGCGCCTCGAGGTCGCGGTGCGCCTGCTGCACGTCGGCCAGGGCGTAGCGCTGGTCGATCGGGATCTTCACCGCGCCGCTTTGCACCACGGCGAACAGGTCGTCGGCCATGGCCTGCGTGCGCTCGCGCGTGGCGATGTGCGTGAACAGCGTCGGGCGCGTCACGTAGAGCGAGCCCTTCGAGGCCAGCAGGCCGAGGTTGACCGGCGGCACCGGGCCCGAGCCGTTGCCGAAGATCGCCAGCAGGCCGAAGGGACGCAGGCTGTCGATGGAGCCTTCGAAGGTGTCCTTGCCCACTGAGTCGTACACCACCTTCACGCCCTGGCCGCCGGTGATCTCCTTCACGCGCGCCGCGAAGTTCTCGGTGCTGTAGTTGATGGCGTGCGCCGCGCCGTGCGCCAGCGCGAGCTGGCACTTGGCGTCGCTGCCGGCCGTGCCGATGAGTTGCAGGCCGAGCGCCTTGGCCCACTGGCAGGCGATGAGGCCGACACCGCCGGCCGCCGCATGGAACAGCACGAAGTCGCCGGGCTGCAGGCCTTCGGCGGGCAGCGTCTTCTTCAGCAGGTACTGCGCGGTGAGGCCCTTGAGCATCATGGCCGCGCCGGTCTCGAAGGAGATGTCGTCGGGCAGCTTGCACACGCACTTGGCAGGCATCACGCGCAGCTCGCAATAGGCGCCGGGCGGTTGGCTCGCGTAGGCGGCGCGGTCGCCGGCCTTCAGGTGCGTCACGCCCTCGCCCACCGCCTCGACGATGCCCGAGGCTTCCATGCCCAGCTGCAGCGGCATCTGGAACGGGTACAGGCCCGTGCGCTGGTAGGTGTCGATGAAGTTCAGGCCCACGGCCTTGTGGCGGATGCGGATCTCGCCGGGGCCGGGCTCACCCACCTCGACCTCGACGACCTTCAGTTCCTCGGGACCGCCGTGGCGGTCGATACGGACGGCTTTGCTCAACATCGTTGCTGTCTCCACGCAGGGGAAAAAAGAATGGGACGGGCATCGTGCCACGTTTGACCATTTCTCGACGGGCCACGGACACTGCACGGGCCCGGTAGAGTCGGCGGCCATGTCTTCCGCATCGCACCACCGCCTCACGCCCCTCACCGCCCTGCTCCTCACCGTGCCGCCGCTGCTGTGGGCCGGCAATGCGGTGGTCGGCCGGCTGGTGCGCGCGCTGGTGTCGCCGCTGACGCTGAACTTCGTGCGCTGGGTGATCGCGTTCGTGCTGCTGCTGCCGCTGGCGGCCTGGGTGCTGCGCCGCGACAGCCCGCTGTGGGCGCACTGGCGGCGCTATGCGCTGCTGGGCCTGCTGGGCATCGGCCTGTACAACGCCTTCCAGTACCTGGCGCTGCAGACCTCCACGCCGATCAACGTCACGCTGGTGGGCTCCAGCCTGCCGCTGTGGATGCTGGCCGTGGGCACGCTGTGCTTCGGCGCGCGCGTCAGCCGGCGCGCGCTGGGCGGCGCGCTGCTGTCGGTGCTGGGCGTGTTGCTGGTGCTGAGCCGCGGCGAGTGGCAGCAGCTGCTGGCGCTGCGGCTGGTGCCGGGCGACCTGTACATGATCGCGGGCACCATCGCCTGGGCCTTCTACAGCTGGCTGCTGGCGCGCACGCACGAGCCTGCCAACGTGCGCAGCGACTGGGCCGCCTTCCTCATGGCGCAGCTGGTGTTCGGCGTGGCGTGGTCGGGTGCGCTGGCCGCCGGCGAATGGACGTTGACCGATGCCCACATCGACCTGGGCTGGCCGCTCATTGCGGCGATGCTGTTCATCGGCATCGGCCCGGCCGTGCTGGCCTACCGCTGCTGGGGCACCGGCGTGCAACGCGCGGGCCCGCAGGCGGCGAGCATCTTCATGAACCTCACGCCGCTGTTCGCGGCCGTGCTGTCGGCGGCCTTCCTCGGCGAGGCGCCGTACTGGTACCACGGCGCCGCCTTCGTGCTGATCGTCGGCGGGATCGTGGTGTCGTCGCGGCGCTGAACGCGCGCCGCGGCGTCGGTCAGTAAGTGCCCGGGTAGGCGCCGCCGTCTGCCAGCACGTTCTGCCCGGTCATGTAGCCCGCCTGCATGCTGCACAGGAACGCGCAGATCGCACCGAACTCGGCCGGGTTGCCGAAGCGCTTGGCCGGAATATTCTTCTTGCGCGCTTCCCACACGGTGTCGAAATCCTGGCCCGACTTCTGAGCCGCGCCGGCCATCGTGCCCTTGAGGCGGTCGGTCTCGAAGGAGCCCGGCAGCAGGTTGTTGATGGTCACGCCCTGCGCCGCCACCGACGTGCGCGCCACGCCGGCCACGAAGCCCGTGAGGCCGCTGCGCGCGCCGTTCGACAGCCCCAGGATGTCGATCGGCGACTTCACCGAGCTCGACGTGATGTTGACGATGCGGCCGAAGCCACGTTTCGCCATGCCGTCCACCGTGGCCTTGATGAGCTCGATGGGCGTGAGCATGTTGGCGTCGACCGCCTTGATCCACGCCTCGCGGTCCCAGTTGCGGAAGTCGCCGGGCGGCGGGCCGCCGGCGTTGGTGACGACGATGTCGAAGTCGTGGCCCAGCGCGAACACGGCCGCGCGGCCGGCTTCGGTGGTGATGTCGGCCGCCACGTGCTTGACGAACGGACCCGACGGTCCGGCCGCTGCCACCAGCTGCTTGGCCGCAGCATCGAGCGCCTCGGCACCGCGCGCCACGATCACCACGTTGACGCCCTCGCGCACCAGCGCCTCGGCGCAGCCGTAGCCCAACCCCTTGCTCGCGCCGCATACCAGTGCGGTCCTGCCTGCAATGCCCAGATCCATGTGTTTGCTCCCGTCGATCGTTCGATCGATGCTGCAGGGGCTACCGCCCCTTGCGTGTGAAAACGAAGATGCCCGCGATGACGAGCACCGTGCCGGCCGCGATCCACGCGGTGAACGGCTCACCCAGTATGACCACCCCCATGAGGATGGTCGACAGGGGCCCGATCATGCCGGTTTGTGCCGCAATGGCGGGGCCGATGCGCTCGATGGCCATCATCACCATGAGGACAGGCACCGCCGTGCACAGCGTGGCGTTGAGCACCGACAGCCAGATCACCTCGGGCGCGACCGCCATCGCCGCGCTCATCGGCCGCGTCAGCACGAACTGCAGGATGCACAGCACGCAGGCCACGGTGGTCGCCAGCCCCACGAGCCGCAGCGACCCGAGCCGCTTGACGAACTCGCCGCTGTACACGAGGTAGCCCGCATAGCTCACCGCGCTCAGGAACACGAGGAACGCGCCCCATGCGGCCGCGCCGCCGCCCTTGCCATCGCCGCCGGTCCAGAGTTCGTGGCCGAACACCAGCAGCACGCCGGCATAACTCACGACCATGCCGAAGACCTGCGGGCGCGTCGGGCGGCGCCGGTACAGCAGCCAGCCGAAGAACAGCACCAGCGTGGGGTTGAGGTAAAGAATCAGCCGCTCGAAGCTGGCCGAGATGTAGGCCAGCCCGGCAAAGTCGAGAAAGCTCGCGAGGTAGTAGCCCGAGAAGCCGAGCCCGAGAATGCCGAGCCAGTCGCGCGTCGTGAGCGCGGGCTTGCCGCGCCCGGCCCACCACGCCATCAGCGCGAACAGTGGCAGCGCGAAGAGCATGCGCAGCATGATGAGCGTGATGGCGTCGACGCCGTAGCGGTACGCCAGCTTGACGATGATGGCCTTGCCGCTGAACGCGATGGCGCCCAGCGTGGCCAGGACGAGGCCGGTGGCGTAGCCCTTGCGGGCGGCCTCGTGTCCGTGCGGGGGAATGCCGACCGATGCGGCTGTCTTGTTCATCCCCCGATCATCCCTTGATCCTCAGTAGCCTGCAGCGAGGCCGTCGCGGCGCGGATCGCTCGCGGCCACGTAGCCTTCCACCGAAGGCTCGCCCGCGCGCCAGATGAACTGGCCGGCGCCGAAGTCCTGGTAGGAATCGTTGATCACCTCGAGGTGGTGACCCAGGTCGCGCAGGCCCTGCAACGTGTCGGCATTCATCGCGGCCTCGACGTTGATCTCGAGCCCCGCGTTGAAGCGCCAGCGCGGCGCATCGCAGGCGGCCTGCGGGTTCTGCTTGTAGTCGAGCATGCGCACCAGCGTCTGCATGTGGCCCTGCGGCTGCATGTTGCCGCCCATCACGCCGAAGCTCATCACCGGCTGGCCGTCCTTGGTGAGGAAGGCCGGGATGATGGTGTGGAACGGGCGCTTGCCCGGTGCCACCACGTTCGGGCTCTCGGCCTTGAGGCTGAAGCCGTGGCCGCGGTTCTGCAGGCTGATGCCGAACTCCGGCTCGACGCAGCCCGAGCCGAAGCCCATGTAGTTGCTCTGGATGAAGCTCACCATCATGCCGCTCTCGTCCGCGGCCGTGAGGTAGATGGTGCCGCCCTTGACGGGGTTGCCGGCCTTGAAGTCCTGCGCCTTGTTCACGTCGATGAGTCTCGCACGCGAAGCCAGGTAGGCGTCATCGAGCATTTGCGCGGGGGTCACCGTCATCGACGATGGCTCCGACACGTAGCGGTACACGTCGGCGAAGGCCAGCTTCATGGCTTCGATCTGCAGGTGCTGCGACTGCACCGAGTCGACCGGCAGCGAAGCGATGTCGAACTTCTCGAGGATGCCCAGCGCGATCAGCGCCGCGATGCCCTGGCCGTTCGGCGGGATCTCGTGCAGCGTGTGGCCGCGGTAGTCGCGCGAAATCGGCTTCACCCACTCGGGCTGGTAGGCCGCCATGTCGGCCACGGTGAGCGCACCGCCCTGCTCCTTCGAGAACTTGGCGATGGCTTCGGCGATCTCGCCGTTGTAGTAGGCCTCGCCCTTGGTGCGGGCAATCGCCTTGAGCGCGCGGGCCGCCGCGGTGAAGCGGAACAGCTCGCCGACCTCGGGCGCGCGGCCCCAGGGCAGGAAGGCCTGCGCGAAGCCGGGCTGCGATTGCAGGATCGGCGTGGCCGCCGCCCACTTGCCCTGCACCACCGGCGGCACGAGGTAGCCGCGCTCGGCGATGTCGATGGCCGGCGCCATCAGGTCGGCGAACGGCAGCTTGCCGAAACGCTCGCTCATCGCGACCCAGCCGCGCACCGCGCCCGGCACCGTCACCGAGTCGATGCCGCGCATCGGCGGCGTGGCGGCGTCGGCGCCGTACTTGGCCTTGAAGTACTCGGGCGTCCAGGCCTTCGGCGCGGGGCCCGAGGCGTTCAGGCCGTGCAGTTCCTTGCCGTCCCACAGGATGCAGAAGGCGTCGCTGCCCAGGCCGTTGCTCACGGGCTCGACCAGCGTCATCACGGCGGCCGTGGCAATGGCCGCATCGACCGCGTTGCCGCCCTGCTGAAGAATGCGCAGGCCGGCTTGTGCAGCCAGCGGGTGCGACGTGGCGACCACGTTGCGTGCGAAGACCGGGAGGCGGGTCGAGAGGTAGGGATTGTTGAAGTCGAAGTTCATGTCGGCGTGCTCTCGTTAGTCATTCGTGATCTTGCGATCGACGACGATCTTTTTCCACTTGGCGGCGTCGGTCGCCACCATCTTTGCGAACTGCTCGGGCGTGCCCGCGTTCGCCGGCTCAATGCCCAGGCGCGCGAGCTTGTCCTTCAGCTCCGGATCGGTCAGCGCCTCGTTGGCGGCCTTGTTCACGCGCGCCACGATGTCGGCCGGCAGCCCCTTCGGGCCGTAGAAGCCGAACCAGGTGGTCGACTCGAAGCCGGGCAGCGTGTCGGCGATGGGCGGCAGCTCGGGCGCGAGCGGGCTGCGCTTGAGCGAGGTCACGCCCAGCGCGCGCAGGCGGCCGTCGCGCACGTGCGGCATGCCGGTGGGCAGCGAGTCGAACAGCACGTCGACCTTGCCGCTGATGAGGTCGGGCACCGCCAGCGCCGTGCCGCGGTAGGGAATGTGCGTGACGAACACGCCGGCCTGCGCCTTGAACAGCTCCGCCGTGAGCTGCACGATGGTGCCGTTGCCGCTCGATGCGTAGTTGAGCTTGCCGGGGTTCTTCTTGGCGTTGTCGATCCATTCGCGCACCGTCTTGGCGGGCGTGTTGATCGGCACCAGCATGATGCTCGGCGCGTCGCCCACGTGGGCGATGGGCGTGAAGTCGCGCACCGTGTCGTAGGGCAGCTTGGGCGTGATGGCCGGGCCGATGGCGTGCGTGCTCGTGGTCGCGAGCAGCAGCGTGTAGCCGTCGGGCGGCGCCTTGGCCGCGAGGTCGGAACCGATCGCACCGCCCGCGCCGGGCTTGTTGTCGACCACCAGCGTGGCGCCGAGCTTCTCGCCCATCTTCTGGCCCAGCGTGCGGGCAAAGAGGTCGGTGGCACCGGCCGCCGGGAACGGCACGATCAGGCGGATGGGCCGGTTCGGGTAGTTCTGGGCCAGTGCGGGCACCGCGGCCAGCACCAGCGCAGCCGCGGCAAGCGCGGCGCGGGTGGTTCGTTTCATGGAATTCATTGTGTCCGAGGTGGTGTGTCGGGAGCGCGCCTTGTCCGACGTGGCCGCAGGATTGGACACGCGGGGCATTGAAAAGGGAAATGGATTTATCGGATAGATATATGAATCTGGCGCATCAATGTTGCCACGGCCATCACGCGGCGCGCGGCCTTGCGCCCGACCATCAGAAATAGCGATGGGGTCGCATCAGCAAACGGTATTTCCTCCCGGGCGCCCTGCCGTCCGATAGTCGCGCCAGTCCACTCGACACAGAAGTGGCGCACAGGAGACCTCCCCCTTGAACTTTCCCTCCCTCGAGGGCGCCGATGCCGGCGCCCTCTGCTTCAGTTCGCGCGTTCTTCGCATGAAGCGGCACCCGCTCGGCCTGGCCCTGCTGGCGCTGGCCGGCGCGGCCTCGGCGCAGTCCTCGGTGACGCTGTTCGGCGTCATGGATGCGGGCGTCAGCCATTTCGAAACCGTCAGCGAGTACCGCCCGGCGTTCGATCCGCGGCGCCCTGCCGCCGCCGTGCTCGCCGCGGCCGTGCCGAGGGTGACGCAAAGCCAGACCACGCTGTCGCGCGGTGGCTACCGCGGCAGCAGCCTGGGCTTTCGGGGCACGGAAGACCTGGGCGGCGGCCTGGCGGCGAGCTTCTGGCTGGAGTCGAACATCGCCAACGACGACGGCAAGACGGGCCTGGCCTCGTTCGCCAAGCGTTCGACGCTGAGCCTGTCGGGCGGCTTCGGCGAGCTGCGGCTGGGCCGCGACTACACGCCGATCTTTCGCAACGACTCGCTGGCCGACCCCTTCGCCGTGCAGGGCGCGGGCCTGTCGGTGATCGCGCGCGTCAACAGCGCCTCGTCCACGCTCCTGGGCGGCGCACCGGCCGGCGTGGCGGCCGGCGACAACTACGCGCGCGCCAGCAACAGCATCGGCTACTTCCTGCCGCCGGACCTCGGCGGCTTCCACGGGCAGCTCCAGTACGCCTTGCCCGAGAACACCCGCTACAGCCCGGACGTGACGCCGACGAACGCGCGCGGGCGCTACCTGGGCGGGCGCTTCGGCTACGCCAAGGGACCGCTCAACGTGGCGCTGGCGTTCGGTGAGGACAACAAGGACCGCCTGCCCTCGGGCTCCGCGGCCCGCCCGCCCATTGACGCCGGCGGCGAGGACCGGCTGAAGACCCTCAGCCTGAGCGCCACCTACGACTTCGGCCCCGTCAAGCTGCTGGGCGAACTGTCGCAACTGCGGCACCGGCGCGCGCAGGCACAGCCCTGGATGCAGGATCGCACCGACAAATACAACGGCTACCTGGTGGGCGCCACGGTGCCCGTGGGCCCGGGACTCCTCCGCGCCTCTTTCGGTCGTGTCAGCTACAAGGCCGGCGCCACCGGCCTGCCGGGAGACACCGCACAAGGCGCCAGCGCCAGCCAATGGGCGCTGGGCTACGTGCACCACCTGTCCCGCCGCACGGCGCTGTACGCCACGTTCGCGCGCGTTCGCATCCGGGACGGCCAGAACGACAAGGCGATCGGCGCCGTGACGAGCGCCAGCGACGCGCCCTATCCGGGCTACCTGGCCGCCAGCGGCTGGCGCCCGCGTAGCGCCACGGGCTACGACTTCGGCATCCGCCACATCTTCTGACCATGCGCCCCTGCATTCATTCCATGTTGACCCACACCTCCACCTTTGCGCTTCGTTCCCTGGCCGTGGCCGCCCTCGTCGCCTTCGGCGCGGGCGCGCAGGCCCAGCCCGCCGCATCGCCGCAGGCGTCGGCGATCCCGCCGCTCGTCGATGCGATGTACCCCCGGCTCGACGCTCTCTACAAGGACCTGCACGCCCACCCCGAGCTTGCTTTCAAGGAAACGCGCACCGCCGCCCTGCTCGCCGCCGAGATGCGCGCCATCGGCTTCGAGGTGACCGAGAAGGTCGGCGGCACCGGCGTCGTGGCGCTGTATCGCAACGGCCCCGGGCCGGTCGTGATGGTGCGCACCGACATGGACGGCCTGCCGATGGAAGAGAAGACCGGCCTGCCCTACGCCAGCCAGGCCCGCACCGACTGGGGCGGGCGCGACAGCTTTGTGGCCCACAGCTGCGGCCACGACATCCACATGGCCAGCTGGCTCGGCACCGCGCACACGCTGGTCGCGCTCAAGGACCAGTGGAAAGGCACGTTGATGTTCATCGGCCAGCCCGCCGAAGAAACCGTCTCGGGCGCCAAGGCGATGCTCGCGGACGGCCTGTTCACGCGCTTTCCCAAGCCCGACGCCGCGTTCGCGCTGCACACGGCGCCCACGCCCCACGGCGCCATCGGCTACGGCATCGGCATCAGCAGCTCCAACTCCGACGCGCTGGAAATCGTGTTCAAGGGACGCGGCGGCCACGGCTCGCGGCCGCACACCACCATCGACCCGATCGTGATCGCCGCGCGCTTCGTGACCGACGTGCAGGCCGTGGTGAGCCGCGAGAAAGACCCGGCCGAATTCGGTGTCGTGACGATCGGCGCCATCCAGGGCGGCACCGCCGGCAACATCATTCCCGACACGGTCACGCTGCGCGGCACCATCCGCTCGTACAAGCCGCAGGTGCGCGAGCAGCTGCTGGCCGGCGTGCGCCGCATGGCCATGGCCGCCGCCGCGACGAGCGGCGCGCCCGAACCCGTGGTCAAGCTGGTGCCGGGCGGAGAAGCGCTGGTCAACGACGAAGCGGTCGTGACCCGCGCGGCCGCCGCGCTCAAGCAGGCGCTGGGCGCGGCGCAGGTCGTTCAATCCACAGTGCCCTCGACGGGCAGCGAAGACTTCTCGGCCTTCATCAACGCCGGCGTGCCGTCGATGTACTTCACGATCGGCGTGCTCGATGCGCGGGACATCGCAGCCTCCGCCCAACCCGGCGGCAAGCCGCTGGCCCGCAACCATTCGCCCTTCTTCGCACCGGTGCCCGAGCCGTCGATCAAGACCGGCGTGCACGCGATGACCGTGGCGGTGCTCAGCGCGCTGGGCAGATAGGGACAACGGCATCCCCCAAAGAAAAACGGCGCCCGAGGGCGCCGTTTGTGCGTTCAGAGAAAGCCCGTCGATCAGTCTTCGACGAAGGCCTCTTCGCGCTTCGATTTCACGGCCGGCAGCAGCACGATGATGAGCAGCAGGGCCGCGGCCGCCAGCAGGCTGGCCGAGATCGGACGCGTCACGAACACGCTCCAGTCGCCACGCGACAGCAGCAGCGAACGGCGCAGGTTCTCTTCCATCATCGGGCCCAGGATGAAGCCCAGCAGCAGCGGCGCAGGCTCGCAACCCAGCTTGAAGAAGGTGTAGCCCACCAGACCGAAGATGCCCACCATCCAGATGTCGAAGGTGTTGTTGTTGGTCGAGTACACGCCGATCGCGCAGAACAGCACGATGGCGGGGAACAGGAACTTGTACGGCACCGACAGCAGCTTGATCCACATGCCGATCAGCGGCAGGTTCAGCACGATCAGCATCGCATTGCCCAGCCACATCGAGGCGATCAGGCCCCAGAACAGCTCGGGGTTGCTGGTCATCACCTGCGGGCCGGGCTGGATGTTGTGGATGGTCATCGCACCCACCATCAGCGCCATCACGGCGTTGGGCGGAATGCCCAGCGTCAGCAGCGGAATGAAGGAGGTCTGCGCACCGGCGTTGTTGGCCGACTCGGGAGCCGCCACGCCGCGGATGTTGCCCTTGCCGAAGGGCACTTCGCCCGGCTTCAGCTTGGTCTTCTTCTCGATCGTGTAGGCCGCGAAAGCCGCCAGCAGCGCACCGCCGCCGGGCAGGATGCCCAGGGCCGAACCCAGCGCCGTGCCGCGCAGCACGGCAGGCACCATGCGCTTGAAGTCTTCCTTGGTCGGGAACAGGCCCGAGACCTTGGCGGTGAACACTTCGCGCTCGTCGTCCGGACGCGAGAGGTTGGCAATGATTTCGCCGTAGCCGAACACGCCCATGGCGATGGCCACGAAGCCGATGCCGTCGGTCAGTTCGGGAATGTCGAAGCTGTAGCGTGCGACACCCGAGTTCACGTCGGTACCGACCAGGCCCATCAGCAGGCCCAGCACGATCATCGCGATCGCCTTGAGCAGCGAACCCGACGCCAGCACCACGGCGCCGATCAGGCCCAGGATCATCAGCGAGAAGTATTCGGCCGGGCCGAATTTGAAGGCCAGCTCGGTCAGCGGCGGTGCGAAGGCGGCAAGAATCAGCGTGCCGACGCAACCCGCGAAGAACGAGCCCAGACCGGCCGCAGCGAGCGCCGGACCTGCACGGCCCTTGCGCGCCATCTGGTAGCCGTCGATCACGGTCACCACCGACGACGATTCGCCCGGCAGGTTCACCAGAATCGCGGTGGTCGAGCCACCGTACTGTGCGCCGTAATAAATACCGGCCAGCATGATCAGCGCCGACACAGGCGGCAGCGCATACGTGGCGGGCAGCAGCATCGCAATCGTCGCGACCGGGCCGATGCCCGGGAGCACGCCGATCAGCGTGCCCAGAATGCAGCCGACCAGGCAGTACAGCAGGTTCGTGAAGGTAAAGGCAACGCCAAAACCCATTGAGAGGTGTTCAAACAGTTCCATGTGAGCAGCTTTCTTCTCTCAACCGATGAAGGTCGGCCAGACCTGGATCTGCAGCTTCAGCGCCCAGATGAATGCAACGTAGCTGCCGATGGCCAGAACGGTGGCCAGGATCAGCACGGTGGGCAGCTTGAACTCGTGGCCCGCGAGGCTGGCGATGATCACGAGCGCGTAGATCGCGATGATCATGCCCATGGCCGGCACGCCGATGCTCGGCAGGCCGCCCAGCAGCACGCCGAAGGCGAGGTTGGCGCCCAGGATGAACACCACTTGCTTCCAGGCCCACTTGCCGATTTTTTCGCCATCGGTCGTTTCAACGGTGAGCCCGCTGAACATGATGCCCAGGCCGATCAGCGCCATCAGGATGCCCAGCATGAGCGGGAAGTAACCCGGACCCATGCGGGCGCCGCTGCCCACGCTGTAGGTGGTGGCGCCCCATGCGAACGCCACGCCCACGACGGTGAACATCAGTCCCGAGAAAAAGTCTTTCTGACTTTTGATTTTCACGAACAGTCTCCTCGAACAATTTCGATGCGGGATTGTCGAGTCAGCCTCCGGTCAGGCCGATGTGGATTCCACTAACCGAGGGACTAGGGATAACCCGAAATGACTCATGCCTCGTCAGACATGAGGCCGCTGTTCCTATTCCAGCGGAGGCGTTGCGCTGAGCACTTCCTCGATGGTCGTCACGCCTTCGGCCACGCGCAGCGCACCGGCCAGGCGCAGCGGCCGCATGCCGTCGATCACGGCCTGGCGTCGCAGGCCCGTGAGGTTGGGCTCCTTGGTGACCTGGTCCTTGAACGGCTCGGTCACGCTCAGCAGCTCGTACAGGCCCATGCGGCCCATGTAGCCGGTCATGCGGCAATCGACGCAGCCCACCGGCTTGTAGGCGCGCACGGGGCCGGTGATCTGCCACGGCTTGACGATGGCCTCGAGGCTCTCGCGCGTGACCGCGTCGTCGGGCTGCTTGCAATGCGGGCACAGCGTGCGCACGAGGCGCTGCGCGAGCACGCCCAGCATCACGGCGGTGATCAGGTACGAGGGCACGCCCAGTTCCATCATCCGCGTGATGGCGCTGGGTGCATCGTTGGTGTGCAGCGTGCTGAACACGAGGTGGCCGGTGAGCGCGGCCTGCACCGCCATCTCGGCGGTGGCGAGGTCGCGGATTTCGCCGACCATGATGATGTCCGGGTCCTGCCGCATGAGCGCGCGCAGGCCCTCGGTGAAACCGAAGTCGAGTTGCGGCTGCACCTGGGTCTGGTTGAACGAAGGCTCGATCATTTCGATCGGGTCTTCCACCGTGCTCACGTTGACCTCTTCGGTCGCCACGCGCTTGAGCGTGGAATACAGCGTGGTGGTCTTGCCCGAGCCCGTGGGCCCGGTCACCAGGATGATGCCGTTGGGCCGCGTGACCAGCTGCTCCCAGCGCTGCGCGTCGTGCTGCGCGAAGCCCAGCGCGTCGAGGTCCTTCACCGCGGTGTCGGGGTCGAAGATGCGCATCACCATCTTCTCGCCGAAGGCGGTCGGCAAGGTCGACAGGCGCATCTCGATTTCGTCGCCACGCATGTTGCGGGTCTTGATGCGGCCGTCGAGCGGACGGCGCTTTTCGACCACGTCCATGCGGCCCAGGAGCTTGATGCGCGCGACCATCGCGTTCATCACGCCCATGGGCATCTGGTAGGCGGGGTGCAGGATGCCGTCGATGCGAAAGCGGATCACGCCCTGCTCGCGGCGCGGCTCCAGGTGGATGTCGCTGGCGCGCTGGTCGAAGGCGTACTGCCACAGCCAGTCGACCACCTGCACCACACTCTGGTCATTCGCGTCGAGCTGCTTGGTGCTCTTGCCCAGTTCGACCAGCTGCTCGAAGCTCGCGCCGCCGGTGTTGCCGCCGGCCTTCTGCGCGGCGCGCACCGACTTGGCGAGCGCGAAGAACTCGGCCGTGTAGCGCTGGATGTCCGACGGGTTGGCCACCACGCGGCGCACGGTGCGCTTGGACTGGCGCTCGACCTCGGCGATCCAGTCGGTGAGGAACGGCTCGGCCGTGGCCACCACCACCTCGTTCGGCAGCACCTGCACGGGCAGCACCTTGTGGCGCTCGGCGTAGCCGGCGCTCATGGTGTCGGCCACCTTGCCCACGTCGACCTTGAGCGGATCGATGCGCAGGTAGGCCAGGCCGGCGCGGCCGGCGAGCCACTGCGTGAGCGCCTCGAGGTCGAGCGGCTTGCCGTCGGCCTCGCGCGTCATGGCCACGTTGGCCAGGCGCACCAGCGGCGCCTGCCGGCTCTCGGCCTGGGCGCAGCGTGCGATGGTGCGCTTGGCCTCCATCGGCGAGATCACGCCGTCGGTGGCGAGCCATTCGATCAGGCGACGCAGGTCGAGCGGACCTTCGTGGCGGGCAGCGGAGGCGGAAGCGGCGGCGGGTACAGCGCTCATGAACCGGAGGTCAGGTGATCAGGTGGTGAGGGAAAGCGTCATCGGCTTGAAGACCCGCAGCCATTTCGGCGCGGGCAGGCCCCAGCGAGTCTGGATGGTTTGGGCGCGCTCGGCAAGCACCTCGCGCTTCGGGCGCGACGCCGTGCGCTGGGCCAGCACCACCGTGTTGCCTTCGCGCGTCGGCTTGAAGGCCCAGACGGCATCGGCGCCGAAAGCGGCGGCGATTTTCTCGAGGCTGCGCTCGTAGCTCGACGAGCGGCCGAACAAGTTGACCGTCATGCAGCCGTCTTCGGTGAGCAGCGCGCGGCAGTCGGCATAGAAGTCCTCGCTGTCGAGCACCGGCGCGGCGGCCTCGTGGTCGTACAGGTCGACCTGCAGCGCGTCGACCGTGCCCTGCCATTCGGGCTTGCGGATTTCCTCGGCGGCGTCGGCGATCACCACGCGCAGCTTCAGGTCGTCGGCCGGCAGCTTGAACCAGCCGCGGCAGGCCGACACCACCTGCGGGTTCAGCTCGACCGCGGTGGTGCGCATGCGCAGCGTCTTGCGGCTGAACTTGGTGAGCGTGGCCGCACCCAGGCCCAGCTGCATCGCGTGGCGGTTGCCCACGCCCTTGCTGTCGACGAACAGCAGCCAGGCCATCATGCGCTGCACGTACTCGAGCTCGATCTCGAAGGGCGCGTCGAGCTTCATCGAGCCCTGGACCCATTCGGTGCCCAGGTGCAGGTAGCGGATGTCGCCCCAGTCGGAAAAATTGACTTCGGGCAGGACGGGGGTTTTCTTGGAAGAAGCGGAAGAAGCCATCAGAGAAGGTGGTGGGCAACGAAGACCTCGCGCCAGGCCGCGAGCTTGCGCTCGAAGGACCACGACGCGTTGGCGGGGCTGGTGGAGGGCAGCGAATACACCGGCACCCCGAGGGTGCGCGTGTGGCGTGCGTGCTTGAAGCTCTCGCCGCCGTTGTGGGCGATGGCGGCGAGCTTCGGCAGTTGCAGGCCGGCGATGTCGTTCACGACCGGCGAGCGGATCGCGGTGTCGAGGCTGCCCTCGCGCTCGCAGGCGCCGTACACGTCCCACACGCCGAGGCCGCGATCGAGCAGCCAGTCGCAGCGCGCGCGGTAGCTGTCTGCGCCCGTCGGAAGCAGGGGGTCGGGCCAGAGGGCTTGCAAGATCTTCCAGAACTGATTTTGGGGATGCGCATAGTACTGCTGCCGCTCGAGCGACTTGACGCCCGGGAAGCTGCCGAGGATGAGCACACGTGTGTTCGGCGAGACGATGGGCGCAAGGCCGGTCAGCACCATGCCGGCCGTGGCGGCAACGGTCGGGGACGGGACGGCGGTCGGTTTCATGGGCGGTATCTTGGCATTGCCACGCGGCGTGCCTGAACGCCCATGAAAAAACCCGCCGAAGCGGGTTCTTTCGTCAAGCACGGGCCGAAGCCCGGTGCATGGAAGTTACGGCTTCTTGGCCGCTTCGTTCTCGGCCGTGCCCGGCACCTTCTCGCCGATCGCCTTGCCGGCGCTGCGCATGCCGTCGGCCGTCTTGTGGCCGGCCGTTTCCACGGCGTCGCCGGTCTTCACGGCCGCCTTCTTGGTGGCGGTGGTGGCCTTCTTGGTGGTGTTCTTGGTCGCGTTCCAGGCCTTCTTGGTGCCGCGCTCGGTGGCGTTGGCTGCCTTCTTGGTGCCGCTCTTGGTGGCATCCCAGGCCTTCTCGGCGCCGCTTTCGGTGGCGTTCACGGCCTTCTTGGTCGTGCTCTTGGTGGCGTCCCAGGCCTTTTCGGTGCCGCGTGCGGTCGCATCGACGGCGTCCTTGCCGGCTTCCTTCACCTTCTCGGTGGTCGTGGGCTCGGCCGCGGTGGTCTGCGCGATGGCCGACACACCGATGGAGGCCAGCGCCAGTGCGAGCGCGACGGGCAGGGTACGAACAAAAGATGTGGTCATGAAAGACTCCTTTTTTGAGTGAAGTGCGGAGTGACGACAGTGCCACTGGACAACCAACGCCACTTCGAACTTCAAGGATGACAGCAAAACCGGCCCGATGGCCTGCGCTGGCGCAACTCGGGAACTTGGCCTACGCGGCGGGCGGACGCCCCTCCGACACGTTCAGCAGACTTTGGAGCTTCGGCAGGGCTGCCACCGCATTGCGCGTGGTGTTTTCGGCCAGCGACGCGATGTCGATGCCCCGCAACTGCGCGACCACTTCGGCGATGCGCGGCAGCTCGCCGGGCTCGTTGCGGCCCTGCGCCTGGCCCGCGTCGCGCTGCGCCTGCGTGCGGTACAGCCAGTGCGGCTGGATGTCGGGCGCGTCGGTTTCCATCACCAGCGCGTCCATCGGCAAGGTGGCCGCGAGCCGGCGCAGCTGCAGCGCGCGCTCGAAGGTCACGGCGCCGCCGAAGCCCAGCTTCAGGCCGATCTCGATGCAGGCCTGCGCCTGCTGCTCGCTGCCGTTGAACGCGTGGGCGATGCCGTGCCAGGGCCGCCCGCCCGCGGTCTGGCGCAGGTGCTTGAGCACCTTGTCGACCGAGCGCCGCACATGGATGAGCACGGGCAGCCCGTGCTTGCGCGCCAGTTGCAACTGAGTGTGAAAGAAGCGTTCCTGTCTATCGGCGTCCAGGCCTTCGACGAAGTAGTCGAGCCCGATCTCGCCGACCGCCACCAGGCGCGGATCGTCGCGCCGCGCGTGCAGCTCGTCGTCGAGCGTCTGCAGGTCGGCGTCGCTCGCCTGCCCCGTGCACAGCGGGTGGATGCCCAGCGCGTAGGCGTCGCCCTGCGCGTGGGCCAGCGCGCGCACGGTGGCGAAGTTGAAGGCCGCCACGGCCGGAATGACGCACAGCACCACGCCCTGCGCCGCCGCGCGGGCACGGATGGCGGGCATCTCGGCACCGAATTCGGGCGCATCAAGGTGACAGTGGGTATCGACAAACGCAGCCATCGCGCGATGATGCCCGAAGGGATGCACAGGCGCGGAAAGCGTGCTACTGTGAACTCCTTCTCGCGTCTTATTAGCCGGAGGTTCTCCGATGCGCAGGCCCGCTTTCTACAGCCGCTCGCCCCGCACGCTGCCGCCGGCCGCAGAACCGGCGGCCGGGTCGCCGGCGGATGCCGCGGCTGTGGCCGGGGCCGACGCCGTGCCAGTCCCACCACCACGCGCACGCTGGCAGCCCGGACGCCGCGCCTTCGCACTGCTCACCGTCACCTGCATCGCCATCGCCGCCGGCGGCGCCTTCTGGGCACCGCGCCCGGGTGCCAAGGCGCTCACGCAGAAAGACATCGACGCCGCCGTGCTGCGCACGCTGCAGACCGCCACCCTGCCCTCGCCCGCCGCCAAGGCCGCCGACATCGTGCGGCCCTCGGTGGTGCGCGTGGTCGGCTACGGCCCCGAGAAGGCCACGCCCGAAGCCAAGACCCAGAAGCGCGGCCGCAACATGGCCAAGGGCAAGCCGCCCGAGGCGCCCGCCGACGGCGGCACGCCGGGCGAGGTCGAGCGCGGCGTGGGCACGGGCGTGGTGATCGTCGACAAGGGAGTGATCCTCACCAACCTGCACGTGGTCGCCGGCGCCGAGAAGATCAAGGTCACCTTCGCCGACGGCCTGGAGGCCATCGCCGTCATCACCGGCGTTCAGCCCGAGAACGACCTGGCCGTGCTGCAGGCGCAGAAGATCCCCGACGACCTGATCCCCGCCGTGATGCGCTCCACCGCCGACCTGCGCTCCGGCGACCAGGTGGCGGCCGTAGGCTTTCCGTTCGGCATCGGACCTTCGGTGTCGGCCGGCGTGGTGTCGGGCCTGAAGCGCTCCTTCCGTTCGCCCGAGGGCAAGCAGGAGCTGGGTAACCTGATCCAGTTCGACGCCGCCGCCAACCCCGGCAATTCGGGCGGACCGCTCATCAACATGGACGGCGAGGTGCTGGGCATCGTCACCGCCATCCTCAACCCGACGCAGCAGCGCACCTTCATCGGCATCGGCTTCGCGGTGCCGATCGAGAACGCCGCTTCGGCGGCAGGCTCGCCGCCTTTCTGATTTCTTCGAAAGCCCTTCGCATGAGCACAGAAAACCCGACCTCGTCGACCTTTGCAACCGCCCCCGCCACCGCCGAGCTGATGGAGCAGATCCTCTACGAGGTGAAGCGCGTGGTCGTGGGGCAGGACCGCTTTCTCGAGCGCGTGATGGTCGCGATGCTCGCGGGCGGCCACCTGCTGGTCGAAGGCGTGCCGGGGCTGGCCAAGACGCTCACCATCAAGACGCTGGCCGACACCGTGCGCGGCCAGTTCAAGCGCATCCAGTTCACGCCCGACCTGGTGCCGGCCGATCTCGTGGGCACGCGCATCTACAACCAGAAGACGGGCGAGTTCAGCACCTCGCTGGGCCCGGTGTTCGCCAACCTGCTCTTGGCCGACGAAATCAACCGCGCGCCGGCCAAGGTGCAGAGCGCGCTGCTCGAGGTGATGCAGGAGCGCCAGGTCACCATCGCCGGCGAGACGCACAAGGTGCCGCGCCCCTTTCTCGTGATGGCCACGCAGAACCCCATCGAAACCGAGGGCACCTACCCGCTGCCCGAGGCGCAGGTCGACCGTTTCATGATGAAGGTGATGGTCGACTACCCGAGCGACGAGGAAGAGTTCGTGATCGTGCAGCGCGTGATCGGCCCGGTGGTCTCGGCCACGCCGGTCGCCACCACCGAACAATTGGCCGAGCTGCAGGCCGAGGCGCGGCGCGTGTACGTCGACCCCTCGCTGATCCAGTACGCCGTCAAGCTGGTGTCGGCCACGCGCACGCCCGAGAAGCACGGCCTGAAGGACCTGCGTCGCTTCATCACCTTCGGCGCCAGCCCGCGCGCCAGCATCAGCCTGACCGAAGGCGCGCGCGCCCTGGCGCTGCTGCGCGGTCGCAGCTACGCGCTGCCCGAAGACATGAGCGCGCTGGTGCCCGACGTGCTGCGCCACCGCGTGACGCTGTCCTACGAAGGCCTGTCCGAAGGGCTCACGCCCGACGGGCTGATCGAGAAGATCATGAAGGCCGTCCCCGCTCCTCCCAAGCCCCTCGAACATGAAAAGCTGGTGGCGTAAGGCCCCCGAGGCCGCGAACGACGAACGGCTCGCGATCGAAGCCGGCGGGGCCGAACGCGCGCTGCGCCGGCTCGAATGGACCGTGATCCGCCGCCTCGACGGCCTGCTGCAGGGCGACTACCGCACGCTCATGCGCGGCACCGGCCTGGACTTGGCCGACCTGCGCGAGTACCAGCACCACGACGACGTGCGCCACATCGACTGGAACGTCACTGCGCGGCTGCAGACGCCGCACGTGCGCGTGTTCACCGAAGACCGCGAGATGGCCGCGTGGTTCGTGCTCGACCTGAGCCGCTCGGTCGATTTCGGCTCGGGCCTGAAAGCCAAGCGCGAGATCTCGGCCGGCTTCGTCGGCGTGCTCGCGCGGCTGCTCACGCGGCACGGCAACCGCGTCGGCGCGCTGGTCTACGGCCGCGACCTCGAGGCCGTGATCCCGCCGCGCACCGGCCGCCGCCATGTGCTGCACCTGCTGCACGCGATGGAAAAGCGCGCGAACCAGGCCGAGGCCGCGCCCGCCCAGAAGGGCATGACGCGCCTGGCCGACCTGCTGACCTCCGCCGCCGCGCTCATGCCGCGCCGCTCCACCGTGTTCGTGGTGTCCGACTTTCTCAGCGAGCCCGGCTGGGAGCGCCCGCTGGGCCAGCTGGTGCAGCGGCACGAAGTGATTGCCGTGCGCCTGTTCGATCCGCTCGAGCTCGAGCTGCCCGACCTCGGCCTGGTGCCGCTGCGCGACGCCGAGACCGGCGAGCAGCTGTGGGTCGACACCCATGACGCAGGGTTCCGCAAACGCTTCGCGCGGCTGGCCGCCGAGCGCGAGACCACCCTGCGCGAGTCGCTGGCCCGGGCCGGCGTCGACGCCCTCGAACTCTCGACCAACGACGATCTGGTCGAAGCCATCGTGCGATTCGCGGACCTGCGCAAGCGCCGGGTCCGAGGCGTCGCAGCGGGTGGCGGGAAGGCGGTGGTGGCGGCATGACATTCCTCTGGCCTCAATTCCTCTGGCTGCTGGCGGCCTTGCCGCTGCTGGTGCTCC
This sequence comes from Variovorax sp. GW822-FHT04A09, assembly GCF_058801005.1. Taxonomy (NCBI): domain Bacteria; kingdom Pseudomonadati; phylum Pseudomonadota; class Betaproteobacteria; order Burkholderiales; family Comamonadaceae; genus Variovorax; species Variovorax sp. GW822-FHT04A09. The sequence continues at coordinate 704,645 of NZ_JBXAMV010000003.1, forward strand.
TGTATGTCTGGCTGATCCGCCGCAAGAAGAAGATGGCGGTGCGCTACGCCAGCCTGTCGATCGTGCGCGAGGCCATGGGCCCGGGCCAGAGCCTGCGGCGCCACATCCCGCCGCTGCTGTTCCTGGTGGCCATCACCGCGATGCTCGTGGCGGCGGCGCGGCCGATGGCGGTGGTGGTGCTGCCGTCGAACCAGCAGACCATCATCCTGGCGATGGACGTGTCGGGCAGCATGCGCGCGGCCGACGTGCAGCCCAACCGGCTGGTGGCGGCGCAGGAGGCGGCCAAGAGCTTCATCAAGGACCTGCCGCGCCACGTGAAGGTGGGCATCGTCGCCTTCGCGGGCAGCGCGCAGGTCGCGCAGCTGCCCACCACCAACCACGACGACCTCGTGACGGCCATCGACAGCTTCCAGTTGCAGCGCGCCACGGCCACGGGCAATGCCATCGTGGTGTCGCTGGCCACGCTGTTCCCCGACGCGGGCATCGACATCTCGCAGTTCAGCGCCCCCAGCCGCCAGCGCGGCATCCCGATCGACCAGAACGAGAAGCAGCTGAAGGAGTTCACGCCCGTGGCGCCCGGCTCGTTCACCTCGGCCGCGATCATCATGCTGACCGACGGCCAGCGCACCACCGGTGTCGACCCGCTGGACGCCGCCAAGGCCGCGGCCGACCGCGGCGTGCGCATCTACACGGTGGGCGTGGGCACGGTCGACGGCGAGACCATCGGCTTCGAAGGCTGGTCGATGCGCGTGCGGCTGGACGAAGAAACGCTCAAGGCCATCGCCAACAAGACCAGCGCCGAGTACTTCTACGCCGGCACGGCGAGCGACCTGAAGAAGGTCTACGAGACGCTGAGTTCCAAGCTCACCGTGGAGAAGAAGGAAACCGAGATCTCGGCGCTGTTCGCGCTGGGCGCCGCGGTGCTCACGCTGCTGTCGGCGGGGCTGTCGCTGCTCTGGTTCAACCGGATTCTTTAGCGCTCGCCGAGGGTGCAGCAGGCGGCATCTTCACCGCCCCCACCCCGCCCAGGAACAGGTCGGCCACGATCGGCGCGATGGCCGCGTGATCGAGCCGGCCACCGGGCTTCATCCAGGTGAACATCCAGTTGATCATGCCGAACAGCAGCATGGTCAGCGGCTTGGCGAGTTCGTCGCTCGGCGCGCCGGGCCTCAGTGCCGACACGGCGCGCGCAAAGCCGGCGACCACCGCGCGCTCCTGGTCGAGCACGCGCTCGCGGTCTTCGTCCTCGAGAAAGCGCACGTCGTCGGTCAGCACGCGGTGCGCGTCCTGCGCGCCGGCGTACTCCTCGACGATGCGGTAGATGAAGCGGCGCAGGCGCTCCTCGTCGGTGGACGGCTGGGCCTCTTCCTCGGCCACCAGCGCCGCCAGCTTCGAGACGTGCGTCTCGGCGATGCTGATGAGCAGGCTGCTCTTGTCCTTGTAGTAGTGGTAGAGCGTGGCCTTCGACAGGTTGCAGGCCTCGGCGACCTGGTTCATCGAGGTCGCGGGGTAGCCGCGGCGGGCGAACAGCTGGGCGGCCTGCGCGAGGATCAGTTCGCGCTGGTCGTCGTAGGTGGCGGATCTTCCACGCGGCATCGGGTCTTCTTCCTGGGTTGTCTGTCGGTTGCTGGCGTGCAGCAGGCTCGATCTTGCATGAAGCCGCAGGGCTATCCGCGGCGGGTGGCGATCAGGGATTTCACGTCGGTGGCGGGCAGGCGCGGCCGGTCTTTTTCCACCTCGGCGAGCGGCGCCACCTCGTGCAGGCTGGCCAGGCTGCGCACCGTCAGCGCCTGGTAGGTCTGCGTGCCTTCGAGCTTCCAGGCGATCTCTTCGTCGCTGAGCTCGCGCCGCACCTTGGCCGGGATGCCCGCCGCGAGCGAGCGCGCGGGCACCTTCATGCCGGCGGGCACGAAGGCGCAGGCCGCGACGATGGCTTTCTCGCCCACCTCGGCCTCGTCCATCACCACCGCGTTCATGCCCACCAGCGCGTCGCGCCGCACGATGCAGCTGTGCAGGATCGCGCCGTGGCCGATGTGGCCGTTGACCTCCACCACCGTGTCGTTGTCGGGAAAGCCGTGGATGCAGCAGTGGTCCTGCACGTTGGAGCCTTCCTGCAAGACGATGCGGCCGAAGTCGCCGCGCAGGCTGGCGCAGGGGCCGACGTAGCAGTGCGGGCCGACGATCACGTCGCCGATCAGCACGGCCGTGGGATGCACGTAGGCGCTCGGGTCGACGACGGGAATCACGCCGTCGATGGAATAGCTGGGCATTCGGTCTCCTTGTTTTTTGCGGGTTGGGGAAGGTGTGAACGAACCCGGCATGCCCGCTCATCCCACCCAGGCGCGCCCCCTCTGCGTTGCAAATGCTCGCCATAGCCCGAGCTATGGCTGCGCTTTGCGCCTTGAGGGGACGTGCCTGGGCGGGCTGCTCGGCCACGCCGGATTCATTCACACCTTCCTAGGGTTTGCCCTGAATGCACCCCGCTTGTGCCGGAATCGAGGTCGATCCTAAAATCAACCGAACGGTCGGTCAATAGTGTTTACACGCCGAGCCGTCCCCACAAAGGATGAAAGAGACACGCATGACTGAGCCTTTGGTACTCATCAGCGACAGCGGCGCCGTCCGTACGCTGAGCCTGAATCGCCCCGCGGCGCTCAACAGCTTCACGACCGGGTTGCACGCCGAGCTGCTGGCCGCGCTGGAAGCCGCGGCCGCCGACAGCAGCGTGCGCTGCGTGGTGCTCACCGGCGCCGGCCGCGCCTTCTGTGCCGGGCAGGACCTGGCCGACCCGTCGGTCGCGCCCGACCCCACGCCGGGCGCCGCGCCCAAGGACCTGGGCCACGTCATCTCTACTTATTACGGCCCGCTGGTCGCGCGCCTGCGCTCGATGCCGGTGCCGGTGGTTGCCGCCGTCAACGGCGTGGCGGCCGGCGCGGGCGCCAACCTCGCGCTGTGCTGCGACCTCGTCGTGGCCGGCCGCTCGGCCGGCTTCATCCAGGCCTTCACCAAGATCGGCCTCGTGCCCGACACCGGCGGCACCTGGCTGCTGCCGCGCCTCGTGGGCCCGGCGCGCGCGCTGGGCATCGCGATGCTGGGCGACAAGCTCCCGGCCGAAGAAGCCGCCCGCATCGGCCTGATCTGGCAGTGCGTGGACGACGCGGCCCTGGCCGACACGGCCGCCGCGCTGGCGGCGCGCCTGGCCGGCATGCCCACGCGCGCACTCGTGGCCACCCGCGAAGCGATGGCTGCCGCGCAAAACCTCGACCTGAGCGCGGCACTTGCCGAAGAAGCGCGCATCCAACGTGAGATGGGCAACGCCGACGACTACCGCGAAGGTGTCGAGGCTTTCCGCGCCAAGCGCGCCCCGGTGTTCAAGGACCGCTGAGATGACCGACGCTTCCCGCACCCCGCAACAGACCGCCGAGTTCGTGCGCGACGGCATGTTCGCGAACGACAACGCCAGCAAGGGCCTGGGCATGCGCATCGTGGAGGTCGGCCCCGGCCAGGCCACGCTCGAGATGCGCGTGCGCCCCGACATGCTCAACGGCCACGCCATCTGCCACGGCGGCTTCATGGCCACGCTGGCCGACTCCACCTTCGCCTTCGCCTGCAACTCGTACAACGAGCTGACCGTGGCCTCGGGCTTCGCCATCGACTTCCTCGCACCGGCGCGCGAGGACGACGTGCTCACCGCGCGCTGCTTCGAAGTCTCCAAGGCCGGACGCACCGGCGTGTACGACACCGAAATCACCAACCAGCGCGGCGAGCGCATCGCGATGTTCCGCGGTCGCTCCTACACCGCCAAGGGCCGGCCGGCCGTCCCGGCCGCTTGAGGAGACACCCCACCATGACCGTGAAACGCCCCGCCCCCGGCGACCTCGACCCGATCGAAACCGCCAGCCGCGACGAGATCGCCGCCCTGCAGCTCACGCGCCTGCGCGCCACGCTGCGCAACGCCTACGACAACGTGCCGCACTACCGCCAGGCCTTCGATGCCAAGGGCGTGCACCCCGACGACCTGAAGTCGCTGGCCGACCTGTCGAAATTCCCGTTCACGGTGAAGACCGACCTGCGCGACAACTACCCCTTCGGCATGTTCGCCGTGCCGCGCACGCAGGTGGCGCGCATCCACGCGTCGTCGGGCACCACCGGCAAGCCGACCGTGGTGGGCTACACCAAGAACGACATCGACACCTGGGCCGACCTGGTCGCGCGCTCGATCCGCGCGGCGGGCGGACGGCCCGGCGACATGATCCACGTCGCCTACGGCTACGGCCTCTTCACGGGCGGCCTGGGCGCGCACTACGGCGCCGAGCGCGCGGGCTGCACCGTCATCCCGATGTCGGGCGGCCAGACCGAGAAGCAGGTGCAGCTCATCCAGGACTTCAAGCCCGACATCATCATGGTCACGCCCAGCTACATGCAGGTGATCATCGAGCAGTTCGAGCGCCAGGGCCTCGATGCCAAAGACAGCTCGCTCAAGGTCGGCATCTTGGGCGCCGAGCCGTGGACCGAAGCCATGCGCCGCGACATCGAGACGCGCGCCGGCATCGACGCCGTCGACATCTACGGCCTCTCCGAAGTGATGGGCCCGGGCGTGGCCAGCGAATGCGTCGAGAGCAAGGACGGCCCGGTGATCTGGGAAGACCACTTCTACCCCGAGATCATCGACCCCGAAACCGGCGAGCTGAAGGCCGACGGCGAAGAAGGCGAACTGGTCTTCACCTCGCTGAGCAAGGAAGCCATGCCCATCGTGCGCTACCGCACGCGCGACCTCACGCGCCTGCTGCCGCCCACCTCGCGCGCGTTCCGCCGCATGGGCAAGATCGTCGGGCGCAGCGACGACATGATGATCATCCGCGGCGTCAACGTCTTCCCCACGCAGGTGGAAGAGATCGTGCTCGCGCACAGCGCCCTCACCGGCCTGTACCAGGTGCGCGTGAGCCGCGAAGGCCTGCTCGACCAGGTCGAGGTGCACTGCGAACTCACGCCGCACGAAGCCGCCGCGGCCGACCGCAACGCCATCTCCGAGTGGGTGCAGCACCGCGTGAAGACGCTCATCGGCATCTCCACCCGCGTGGTCGTGCACGGCCCCGACGAAATGGAACGCACGCAGACCGGCAAGGCCCGGCGCGTCGTCGACACGCGCCCGCGCTGAGCGCCCGCGCCCCCACACACCGCACCGAAAGGACACGCACATGTACACCCAGGCCATGGACACGATGGGCAAGGACGCAGGCGACGGCAAGCAGAAGGCCGTGCGCTCCGCCGACGAGCTGCGTCTCGAGGAACGCTTCGACGCGCGCATCGACGCCGGCGACTTCATCGAGGCGAAAGACTGGATGCCCGAGCACTACCGCAAGACGCTGGTGCGCCAGATCAGCCAGCACGCGCATTCGGAAATCGTCGGCATGCTGCCCGAGGGCAACTGGATCAGCCGCGCGCCCACGCTCAAGCGCAAGGCCATCCTGCTGGCCAAGGTGCAGGACGAAGGCGGCCACGGCCTGTACCTGTACGCCGCCGCCGAAACGCTGGGCACCTCGCGCGACCAGATGTTCGACGCGTTGCACACGGGCAAGGCCAAGTACAGCTCGATCTTCAACTACCCCACGCTCAGCTGGGCCGACATGGGCACCATCGGCTGGCTGGTCGACGGCGCGGCCATCATGAACCAGGTGCCGATCTGCCGCTGCTCGTACGCGCCGTATGCGCGCGCGATGATCCGCATCTGCCGCGAAGAGAGCTTTCACCAGCGCCAGGGCTACGAGTCGCTGCTGACCATGATGACCCACGGCACCGACGCGCAAAAGGCCATGGTGCAGGACGCGGTCAACCGCTGGTGGTGGCCCTCGATCATGATGTTCGGCCCGCCCGACGACCAGTCGCCCAACTCGGCGCAGTCGATGCGCTGGGGCATCAAGCGCTTCAGCAACGACGAGCTGCGCCAGAAGTTCATCGACGCCACCGTCGAACAGGCCGCGATCCTCGGCGTGACCCTGCCCGACCCCGACCTCAAGTGGAACGAGGAACGCCAGGCGCACGACTTCGGCGTCATCGACTGGAGCGAGTTCTGGCGCGTGATCGCCGGCGACGGCCCCTGCAACCGCGAACGTCTGCAGGCCCGCGTGGACGCCTGGGACGACGGCGCCTGGGTGCGCGAAGCCGCGATGGCCCACGCCAACAAACAACCGATGAAGGAAGCAGCATGAGCACCGAAGTGAAGCAAGAGTGGCCCCTGTGGGAAGTGTTCGTGCGCAGCAAGGCCGGCCTGGACCACAAGCACTGCGGCAGCCTGCACGCGGCCGACCCGAAGATGGCGATCCAGATGGCGCGCGACGTCTACACGCGCCGCCAGGAAGGCAGCAGCATCTGGGTGGTGCGCTCCGACCAGATCGTGGCCAGCGACCCGGGCGACAAGGACATGTTCTTCGACCCGGCCGAAGACAAGGTGTACCGCCACCCCACCTTCTACGCGCTGCCCAAGTCCGTGGACCACATGTGAGCGAGCGGCACGCCATGCAAGCCTCGATCGAACTGAACCGCACGCCCGCCGTGCACTACCTGCTGCGCATCGGAGACACCTGCCTGGTGCTCGCGCAGCGCCTGGGCGAATGGTGCGGCCACGCACCGGTGCTCGAAGAAGACATCGCGATGGCCAACATCGCGCTCGACCTGGTCGGCCAGGCCCGCGCGGTGCTCACGCACGCCGGCCAGCTCGAAGGCGCCGGCCGCGCGCACGACGAAGACCAGCTCGCCTACCTGCGCGACGAGCGCGACTACTTCAACCTCACGCTGGTCGAGCTGCCGCGCGGCGACTTCGCCTTTGCCGTGCTGCGCAACACCATGGTCGCGACGCTGCTCAAGCTGCTGTGGCAACGCCTGGCCGCATCGAGCGACGCCGAGGTGGCCGCCATCGCCGGCAAGGCGCTGAAGGAAGCGCGCTACCACCAGCAGCATTCGGCCGACTGGGTCGTGCGCCTGGGCGACGGCACCGACGAATCGCGCCGCCGTACCGAGAAGGCGCTCAAGCAGCTGTGGCTCTACGTGCCCGAGCTGTTCGACAGCGACGACGTCGATGCGCAGGCCAGCGCCAGCGGCCTCGGCCCGGCCTGGAGCGAACTGCGCGAACCGTGGCTGGCCGAGATGCAGCAGGTGCTCGACGCCGCCGGCCTCGCCATGCCGAAGGAAGCCGCGTTCCGCAGCACCGGCAAGCACGGCGTGCACAGCGAGCACATGGGCTACATCCTGGCCGAGATGCAGCACCTGCAGCGCAGCTTCCCCGGAGGCGTGTGGTGATGAACGCCGTGGCGTCGCGCATTGATGCGGCGTGGGCCGTGCTCCATTCGGTGCTCGACCCCGAAGTGCCGGCCGTGTCGGTCTGCGACCTGGGCATCGTGCGCGAGGTGATCGAACACGACGACGGCCTGGAGATCGTGCTCACGCCGACCTACTCCGGCTGCCCCGCGACCGAAGCCATCGAGCACGACGTGCTGGCCGCCATCGAGAACGCAGGCCTGGGCCGCGCGCGCGCCACGTTGCGCCGCGCACCCGCCTGGACCAGCGACTGGATCAGCGACGCAGGCCGCGACAAGCTCAAGGCCTACGGCATCGCGCCGCCCGCGCACCTCACGCCCGAGCAGGCCTCCAACACCGCCGTGCCGATCAGGCTCTTCGGCCGCATGGCCGGCGAGCGCATCGCCTGCCCGCGCTGCGCCAGCGAGCGCACCGAGCGGCTGTCGGCCTTCGGCTCCACGGCGTGCAAGGCCCTGTACCGCTGCATGGCCTGCCGCGAACCTTTCGAACATTTCAAGCCTATCTGAGGCACGCCCACGATGAGCACCCTCTTCCACCCCCTGCGCGTGAAGGCCATCGAGCCCGACACGCACGAGGCCGTCATCGTCTCGTTCGAGGTGCCGCCGGCGCTGCGCGAAGTCTTCGGCTTCACGCAGGGCCAGTACCTCACGCTGCGCCATGACATCGACGGCCAGGACCTGCGCCGTTCCTATTCGATCTGCGCCGGCCTCGACGACGGCGAGCTGCGCGTCGGCGTGCGCAAGGTGCGCGGCGGCGTGTTCTCCAACTGGATCAACGCCCACCTGCAACCCGGCGACAGCCTGCAGGTGATGGCGCCGCAAGGCCGCTTCTTCGTGCCCATCGAGCCCGAGGCCGCGCGCCACCACGTCGGCATCGCCGGCGGCAGCGGCATCACGCCGATCCTGTCGATCATGAAGACCGTGCTGGCGCGCGAGCCCAAGAGCCGCTTCACGCTGATCTACGGCAACCGCCAGCTGCAGTCCACGATGTTCAAGGAAGAGATCGAGGACCTGAAGAACCGCTACATGACGCGCCTCGTGCTGCAGCACGTGTTCTCCGACGAGCACACCGATTCGCCGCTGGGCTTCGGCGTGATGAACCGCGAGAAGATCGGCGAGTTCCTGGCCTCGGTGGTGCCCGCCGCGCAGATCGACCACGTGTACGTGTGCGGCCCGTTCCAGATGAACGACGAGGCCGAGGCCGCGCTGCTCGCCGCGGGCGTGCCCGAGGACCGCATCCACATCGAGCGCTTCGGCGTCGCGCTGCCCTCGGCCAGCCAGGTCGGCGCGGTGGTGCACGAGGCGCAGCCGGGCGACGCCAAGCAGGCGCGCGTGACCATCGTGCGCGACGGCCTGCAGCGCGAGATCACCTACACCGAGGGCCAGCCCAGCATCCTCGATGCGGCGTCGGCGGCCGGGCTCGAGGTGCCGTTCTCGTGCACCTCGGGCGTGTGCGGCACCTGCCGCGCGAAGTGTGTGGACGGGGAAGTCCGCATGGAAAGAAACTTCGCGCTCGACAAGAATGAGGTGGCCGCGGGATTCGTGCTGACCTGCCAGGCCCACCCCCTGACCGAACGCGTCACGCTGTCCTTCGACGAGCGTTGAACGCACGGCTTTTTCCTCGGCCTTTCCCCTTTCAACCCGGAGACAAACCAACCATGAAATTCTTCAAGCCCCTGCTGATCGCCGCCCTGTGCGCCACGGCCCTCTCGGCCTGGGCCGACGTCAACGTCGGCGTGACCATCTCGGCCACCGGGCCGGCGGCGTCGCTCGGCATCCCCGAGAAGAACACCATCGCGCTGATGCCCAAGACGATCGGCGGGCAGAAGATCAACTACATCGTGCTGGACGATGCCTCCGACACCACGGCCGCCGTGAACAACACGCGCAAGCTGATCGCCGAGAACAAGGTCGACGTGATCCTGGGCTCGACCACCACGCCGGCCTCGCTCGCGATGATCGACGTGGCCAGCGAGGCGCAGACGCCGATGATCTCGGTGGCCGCCTCGGCCCGCATCATCGAGCCGATGGACGCCAAGAAGAAGTGGGTCTTCAAGACGCCGCAGAACGACATCATGATGTCGCTGGCCATCGCCGAGCACATGGCCGCCAACGGCGTGAAGACCGTCGGCTTCATCGGTTTCTCCGACGCGTACGGCGAAGGCTGGTCGCAGGAATTCGCCAAAGCCGCCGACCTGAAGAAGATCAAGATCGTGGCCAACGAGCGCTATGCGCGCTCCGACACCTCGGTCACCGGCCAGGCGCTGAAGCTCATGTCGGCCAAGCCCGACGCGGTGCTGGTCGCCGGCTCCGGCACGCCGGCCGCGCTGCCGCAGAAGACGCTCAAGGAGCGCGGCTACACCGGCAAGATGTACCAGACGCACGGCGTGGCCAACGCCGACTTCCTGCGCGTGGGCGGCAAGGACGTGGACGGCACCTTCCTGCCGGCCGGCCCGGTGCTCGTGGCCGACCAGCTGCCCGCCAGCAACCCGGTGAAGAAGTCTGCGCTCGCCTACGTCGCCGCCTATGAAGCCGCCTACGGCAAGGGCACGGTCTCGACCTTCGGCGCGCACGCCTGGGACGCGGGCCTGCTGATGAGCTCGGCCGTGCCGGTCGCGCTGAAGAAGGCCCAGCCGGGCACGCCCGAGTTCCGTGCCGCTCTGCGCGACGCGCTTGAGCAGACCAAGGACGTGTCGGGCGCGCACGGCGTGTTCAACATGACCGCGGCCGACCACCTGGGCCTGGACCAGCGCGCCCGCGTGATGGTCAAGATCGAAAACGGCGCCTGGAAATTCCAGCCCTGAGCCATCCCCCTTCCAGGGGCAACACCTGAGGGCCGGCGAAGCCGGTTCCTCGGTGTTTCTGGAACAGGCCACGCTGGTGTGCGTGGCAACGACCGCAACGACGGTCGCTCTTGATCTGATCTGACGCACGGGCCCCGCCCGAAGGTTTTCATATGGACTTGCAGATTGCCCTGTTGCTGGGGCAGGACGGCATCGTGAACGGCGCGGTCTACGGACTGATGGCGCTCGCGCTGGTGCTGGTGTTTTCGGTCACGCGCGTGATCTTCATTCCGCAGGGCGAGTTCGTCGCCTTCGGCGCGCTCTCGATGGCGGCGCTGCAGGGCGGGCGCACGCCGGCCACGCTGTGGCTGCTGGTGGCGCTGGGCGTCATGGCACTGGCCGTGGAGGTGTGGCGCTGGAAGCGCGGCGCGACCATCGACTGGCGCTCGGCCTTCACCTGGTGCGTGGCCTTCCCGGCGATCGCCGCGGTGCTGGTGCTGGGCCTCAAGCCCACGTCGATGACCATGCAGGCGGTGACCACGCTGGTGCTGATCGCGCCGCTGGGCCCGCTGCTGTACCGCCTGGCCTACCGCCCGCTGGCCGACGCCACGGTGCTGATGCTGCTGATCGTCTCGGTCGCGCTGCACGGCGTGCTGGTCGGCCTGGGCCTGTTCTTCTTCGGTGCCGAAGGCTCGCGCACCACGCCGTTCTCGGACGTGCGCTTCGACATCGGCGGCATCCCCGTGAGCGGCCAGTCGCTCGTGGTGGTGGGCGTCACGCTGCTGCTGGTGATTGCGATGTTCTGGTTCTTCGGCCGCTCCATGGTCGGCAAGGCGCTGCGCGCCACCGCCATCAACCGCGTGGGCGCGCGGCTCTCGGGCATTCCCACCGAGCTGTCGGGCGACCTGAGCTTTGCGCTCGCCGCGCTCATCGGCGCGGTGTCGGGCCTGCTGATCGCACCGATCACCACGGTCTACTACGACACCGGTTTTCTCATCGGCCTGAAGGGCTTCGTGGCCGCCATCGTCGGCGGGCTCGCGAGCTACCCGCTGGCGCTCGCGGGCGCGCTGCTGGTCGGCCTGCTGGAGGCTTTCTCTTCGTTCTGGGCCAGCGCCTACAAGGAAGTGCTGGTGTTCACTTTGATCATTCCGGTGCTGTGGTGGCGTTCGCTGCGCAGCCACCACGTGGAGGACGAGGAATGAGCGCGCCGTCGACTTCATCTTCGCCCGCCACCGCCGCGCACGCGGGCCGTCCGCTGGTCACGCCGCGCACGCTCACGCTGGTGTGCATCGTGGCGCTCGCGCTGGCCTGGGGCTGGCTGCCCGACTTCACGGTCGCGGTGCTCAGCAACATCGGCCTGTATGCGCTGGTGGCCGCCGGACTGGTCATGCTGACCGGCGTGGGCGGCATGACCTCCTTCGGCCAGGCCGCGTTCGTCGGCATGGGCGCCTACGCCACCGCGTGGATCTGCACCTCGCCCACGGCCGCGGGCTGGCTCGGCGGCCTCGCCGGTTCGGCGCTGGTGCCGTGGCTCGGCCTGCTGCTCGGGCTGGTGCTGACCTTCGCGCTGGCCTGGGCGCTCGGCGCGGTCACGCTCAAGCTGTCGGGCCACTACCTGCCGCTGTGCACCATCGCCTGGGGCCTGAGCCTGTACTTCCTGCTCGGCAACATGGAGTTCCTGGGCGGCCAGACCGGCATCACGGGCGTGCCGCCGCTGGTGGTGGCGGGCATCTCGCTGGCCTCGCCGCGCGCGCTCGGCGTGGTGATCTGGGCCGTGCTGCTGCTGGCGCTGTGGGCGCTGCACAACCTGCTCGACTCGCGCGAAGGCCGCGCCATCCGCGCGCTCAAGGGCGGCCGGCTCATGGCCGAATCGATGGGCGTCGATACGGCGCGCCACCGCATCAAGCTGTTCGTGCTGGCCGCGCTGCTGGCGGCCGTGTCGGGCTGGCTCTACGCGCACATGCAGCGCTTCGTGAACCCGACGCCCTTCAACCTGAACATCGGCATCGAGATGCTGTTCATGGCGGTGGTCGGCGGTGCGGGCCACCTGTGGGGCGCGGTGCTCGGCGCCACGCTGATCACGCTGCTGAAAGAGAAACTGCAGGACATCCTGCCCGCGCTGCTGGGCACCAGCGGCAACTTCGAGGTGGTGGTGTTCGGCCTGCTGATGCTGTTCGTGCTGCAGCGCTTTGCCGACGGCCTGTGGCCCACGCTGGCGCGGCTCGTGAGCCGCTGGGTGCGGCCGGTGGCCAAGGCGCCCGCCGCCAACGCAGCCGCACCGGCGGCGCAGCTCGCGCAGCGCGTGCTGCCGGCGGCAGGCACGATGCTCTTGCAGGCCGACGCGGTCAGCAAGCGCTTCGGCGGCCTCATCGCCAACAACGACATCTCGATGACGCTGAAGGCCGGCGAGATCCATGCGCTGATCGGCCCGAACGGCGCGGGCAAGAGCACCTTCTTCAACATGATCTCGGGCGTGGACGACCCCAGCTCGGGCCAAGTGCGGCTCGAAGGCGATGCCATGTCGGGCCGCCCCTCGCGCGCCTTCGCGGCGCGCGGCCTGGGCCGCACCTTCCAGCACGTGCGCCTGCTGGGCCAGCGCAGCGTGGTCGAGAACGTGGCGCTCGGCGCGCACCTGCGCGCGAAACGCGGCTGGCTCGCGGCAATGCTGCGGCTGGACCGCGCCGAAGAGGCTGCATTGATGGCCGAAGCCCGCAAGCAGATCGAGCGCTGCGGCCTCGGCGCGCACGCCGACACGCCGGCCGCGTCGCTGTCGCTGGGGCAGCAGCGCGTGGTCGAGATCGCCCGCGCGCTCGCCGGCCAGCCCTCGGTGCTGCTGCTGGACGAACCCGCCGCCGGCCTGCGTCACCTGGAAAAGCGCGCGCTCTCCGAGCTGCTGGGCCAGCTGCGTGCCGAAGGCCTGGGCATCCTCGTGGTGGAGCACGACATGGAGTTCGTGATGAACCTCGCCGACCGCATCACCGTGCTCGAGTTCGGCACCGTGATCGCCACCGGCACACCGGCCGAAGTGCAGGCCAACCCGCGCGTGCTCGAGGCCTACCTGGGCGGCGCCGACGACGAACTGCTGGAAGACGCCCGATGAGCCACCCGATCCTTCAACTGGAAGACTTTTGCGTCGCCTACCGCACCGTCGAGGCGGTGCACAGCGTGCGCCTGCACGTGAACGAAGGCGAGATCGTCACCGTAATCGGCCCCAACGGCGCCGGCAAGACCACGCTGCTGTGTGCGGCCATGGGCCTGCTCCAGTCGACCGGCAAGCTCTCGCTCGACGGCGAGCGCATCGCGCGCCCCGGCGTCGAGACCATGGTGGCGCGCGGCGTGGCGCTGGTGCCCGAGCGGCGCGAGCTGTTCGGCGAGATGTCGGTCGAAGACAACCTGCTGCTCGGCGGCTTCTACCAGTGGCGCAAGGGCCAGCGCGACCAGCGCGCGCGCATGGACGAGATCTTCGAGATCTTTCCGCGCCTGAAGGAACGCCGTCCGCAGATGGCCTCCACGCTCTCGGGCGGCGAGCGCCAGATGCTGGCCATCGGCCGCGCGCTCATGGCGCGCCCGCGCCTGCTGATGCTCGACGAACCCTCGCTGGGTCTGGCCCCGCTGGTGGTGCGCGAGGTGCTGCGCGTGGTGTCGCAGCTGCGCAAGCACGGCGTGTCGGTGCTGCTGGTGGAACAGAACGCCCGCGCCGCGCTGCAGGTGGCCGACCGTGCCTATGTGCTCGAAATGGGCGCGGTGGCGCTCGAAGGCAACGCCGGCGATCTGCTGCACGACCAGCGAATCATCGATACCTACCTGGGCATCGGCAACAAGAAATGACCCCCGCGCAGCGCGCGCACCGCGCCGCTGCGCCTTCCCTCTTCAAAGGACACGCGCCATGACCACCCTTCAAAGCTACATCGCCGGCCGCTGGATCGGCCAGCAGGCCGCGCAATCGCTGCGCAGCGCCGTCAACGGCCAGGCCGTTGCGAGCACGCACGCCGAGGCCATCGACTTCGCCGAGGCGCTGGCGCACGCGCGCCGCGTCGGCATCCCCGCGCTCATGAAGCTCGACTTCCAGCAGCGCGCCGAACGCCTGAAGGCGCTGGCCAAGTACCTGGCCGCGAACAAGGAAGCGCTGTATGCCGTGTCGGCCCACACGGGCGCCACGCGCGCCGACGGCTGGATCGACATCGAAGGCGGCGCCGGCACGCTCAGCGCCTACGCCAGCATCGGCACCAACGAGCTGCCCTCGGGCAACCTCGTGCACGAAGGCCCGGCCTTCCCGCTGGGCAAGAAGGGCGGCTTCGCGGGCACGCACATCCTGGTGCCGCGCGGCGGCGTGGCGGTGCACATCAACGCCTTCAACTTCCCGGTGTGGGGCCTGCTCGAGAAGTTCGCGCCCAGCTTCCTGGCGGGCATGCCCTGCATCGGCAAGCCGGCCACGGCCACCAGCTACCTCACCGAAGCGCTGATGAAGCTCATCGTGCAGTCGGGCATCCTGCCCGAAGGCAGCCTGCAACTCGTGATCGGCAGTACGGGCGACCTGCTCGACCGCCTCGAAGGGCCCGACGTGGTCACCTTCACCGGCTCGGCCGACACCGCCGCGAAGCTGCGCGTGAACGCGAACCTGGTGCGCCAGTCGATCCCGTTCAACGCCGAGGCCGACTCGCTCAACTGCGCGATCCTCGCGCCCGACGTGACGCCCGACGACGAGGAGTTCGATCTCTTCGTGAAGGAAGTGGCGCGCGAGATGACCATCAAGGCCGGCCAGAAGTGCACGGCCATCCGCCGCGCGATCGTGCCGCGCCAGCACCTCGATGCCGTGGCCGAGAAGCTGCGCGCACGACTGGCCAAGACCGTCATCGGCGATCCGTCGCGCGAAGACGTGCGCATGGGCGCCCTCGCCTCGCGCGACCAGCAGGCCGACGTGGCCGAGCGCGTCGCCACGCTGCTGCAGGGCGCGGAGCTGGTGTACGGCGCGCGCGACGGCTTCTCGCCCGTGGGCGACGGCGTGAGCGAAGGCGCGTTCTTCGCGCCCACGCTGCTCTTGAGCCGCAAGCCGCTCGAACACGATGCGGCGCACGACGTCGAGGCCTTCGGCCCCGTCAGCACGCTCATGCCCTACGACGGCATCGACGAAGCACTGGCGCTGGCCGCGCGCGGCAAGGGCAGCCTCGTGGGCACGCTCGTCACGCGCGACCCGGCCATCGCGGTCAAGGCCATTCCGGTCGCCGCCGCCTGGCACGGCCGCCTGCTGGTGCTCGACCGCGAGGCCGCCGCCGAATCGACCGGCCACGGCTCGCCGCTGCCGGTGCTCAAGCACGGCGGCCCGGGCCGCGCGGGCGGTGGCGAAGAACTCGGCGGCCTGCGCGCCGTGAAGCACTACCTGCAACGCGCCGCGCTGCAGGGCTCGCCCACCATGCTCGCGGCCGTGACCGGCGAGCACGTGCGCGGCGCCGCGCTGCGCGAGAGCGAGGTGCATCCCTTCCGCCGCTACTTCGAAGAACTGCGCATCGGCGACTCGCTGCTCACGCACCGCCGCACGGTGGGCGAAGCCGACATCGTCGCCTTCGGCGGCATCTCGGGCGACTACTTCTACATGCACTTCGACGAAGAGGCGGCCAAGGCCTCGCCCTTCGGCAAGCGCATCGCGCACGGCTACTTCGTGCTGTCGGCGGCCGCGGGCTTGTTCGTGTCGCCCTCGCCCGGCCCGGTGCTGGCCAACTACGGCCTGGACACGCTGCGCTTCGTCAAGCCCGTGGGCATCGGCGACACCATCCAGGCGCGCCTGACCTGCAAGCGCAAGATCGACCGCAACAAGAAGGACGCGAGCGGCCAGGGCCAGGGCGTGGTGGCCTGGGACGTGGAGGTGACCAACCAGCTCGGCGAGCTGGTCGCGAGCTACGATATCCTGACGCTCGTCTCCAAGAAACCAGAAACCACCTGATGTTCGATCTCACAGGCAAAGTCGCGCTCGTCACCGGCGGCAACGGCGGCATCGGTCTCGGCATGGCACAGGGCCTGGCCAAGGCCGGCGCCCGCGTCGTCATTGCGGCGCGCAATGCACAGAAGTCGGCCGCCGCGGTCGAATCACTGAAGGCCCTGGGCAGCGACAGCTTCGCGCTCGCGCTCGACGTGACCGACGAAGCCTCGGTGCAGAAGGCCTTCGACGAGGTCGCCGCGCGCTGCGGCCGGCTCGACATCCTCGTGAACAACGCCGGCACCACGGTGCGCAAGCCCGTCGACCAGCTTGCGCTGGCCGAGTGGCACCAGGTGATGGACACCAACCTCACCAGCGCCTTCCTGTGCAGCCGCGCCGCGCACCCGCATCTCAAGAAGGCGGGCGGCGGCAAGATCATCAACATCGGTTCGATGATGTCGATCTTCGGCGCACCCTACGCCCCGGCCTATGCCGCAAGCAAGGCCGGCATCGTGCAGCTCACCAAGTCGACCGCGCTCTCGTGGGCGGCCGACCAGATCCAGGTCAACGCCATCCTTCCGGGCTGGTTCGAGACCGAGCTGACCGACGGTGCGCGCACTCAGATCCCGGGCCTGTACGAGCGCGTGAAGACGCGCGCCGCCGCCGGCCGCTGGGGCCAGCCTTCGGACATCGCGGGCACGGCCGTGTTCCTGGCCAGCGCCGCCTCCGACTACGTGACCGGCACCGCCATCCCGGTCGACGGCGGGTTTTCGATCTCCGGCTGAGTCTTGCGGGCCGTGTAAATTCGGCCGCCATGCTCCTCTGGTTCCAGCTCTTTCTTTTCGTCGCCGGCACGGCCGCGCTGCTGTACGTGTCGCGCGGGCCGCTGAGCCAGCCCGGCTCGCACGGCTTCTACCGCTTCTTCGCGTGGGAATGCATGCTGGTGCTGATCGTGCTGAACCTGCCGGTGTGGCATGTCGATCCGCTCTCGTTCACGCAGCTGCTCTCGTGCGTGCTGCTGGCGCTGTCGATCTGGCTGCCGATCCACGCGGTGCGGCTGCTCAAGGCGCAGGGCAAGCCGAGCGAGGCGCGCAACGACGACCCGGCCCTGTACGGTTTTGAAAAGACCTCGGCGCTGGTGACCACCGGCGCCTTCCGCTACATCCGCCACCCGATGTACACGGCGCTGATGCTGCTGGCCTGGGGCGCGTTCCTCAAGCAGTTCACCTGGCTCACGCTGGCGCTGGTGCTCGCGGCCACGCTGTTCCTTTTCCTGACGGCGCTGCGCGACGAAAAGGAATGCCTCGCGCATTTCGGCGACGACTACCGCGCGTACATGCGCGGCACGCGACGCTTCATTCCTTTCGTGCTGTAGCGCCGGGCGCTTCGGACGCGCCCTCTTCGTTCCTCGCGCCCCACCAGGCCGCGAGCACCAGCCCGCCCTTGCGCACCAGCAGCACCGCCATGACCACGAGCACGGCCCGCGAGGCCACGTAGCCCGCGATACCGAGCAGTGTCGACGGCAGCGGCTTGGACGCCCAGAAGATGACCCAGACCGCCAGGCCGGCCATCGCCAGCCCGCCGGCGACCAGCATCACGCCACCCACCATCCACGTGAGGATCGCCAGCCGCGCGGCCAGGCCGGTCAGGCGGTCGGCGCCGGGCCAGTCGCGCCAGGTCCACAGCGCGGCCAGGCCCAGCGAACCCATCATGGCCGCCAGCAGGCCCATGAGGCTGTAGCCGACGACGGTGATGATCTGATTCAGGTCCGGCATGCAGGCTACGGTGTCAAACGCGGCAGCGCCTTCGCATCGACCGCCTCGCCATCGACGATGAAGTGCCCGCCCGCCACATGGTGCAGCGTGCGCAGCTCGCCGTGGCCCTCGAAATGCCAGCGGCCTTCGGAGAACACGCGCGCATCGGCCTGCGCCGCGATCACCTCGCCCAGGAACAGGTCGTAGCGCTGCTGGATCGGCGGCTCGGGCAGCAGCCGGCATTCGAGCCAGGCCGCGCAGCCTTCGAGCAGCGGCGTGCCGGTGGCCTCGCCCGCGAAGGTCGAGAGGCCGTAGGCGGCGAACTTGTCGCTGCCGTCGCGCTCGGCGATCTCGCGGCCCGAGCTGTTGCCCAGCGCCTCGGTCAGGTCGAGCTGCGCGCGCGTGGGCACCTGCAGCGCAAAGGTGCCCGCGCCTTCGAGCAGCA
Organism: Variovorax sp. GW822-FHT04A09; assembly: GCF_058801005.1. NCBI lineage: Bacteria > Pseudomonadati > Pseudomonadota > Betaproteobacteria > Burkholderiales > Comamonadaceae > Variovorax > Variovorax sp. GW822-FHT04A09. The sequence continues at coordinate 722,851 of NZ_JBXAMV010000003.1, forward strand.
CGCGCGTCCAGGTGCTCTTGTCGAGCACGACCGCCACCTTGGGCGGATCGAAGTCCAGCGGCATCGCCCACGCCGCGGCCATGATGTTGCGCCGGCCGTCGTGCGCGGCGCTCACGAGGACGGTGGGTCCGTGGTTCAGGAGACGGTAGGCCTTGTTCAGCGGAACCGGCCGGCGGTGAGAGGCGTTCATGCGCGTGGGGCCCGCGAAAGCGAGCCCGGAGGATGGCGGCCCGCCAGCCTACCAGCAGGCGCCGGGCGGCTCAAACGCGCGGTTGTTTGCCCGTCACGCCGCGTAGGCGTCGCACAGGGCGAGGTACTCGTCGCCCGAAATCTCCAGCGCCGTCGCGCGGCGCAGCACGCGGGCCTTCGGCTTGGGCAGGTCGGTCTTGATCTGGATCTGCTTGCCGATGGGAATGCCCATGTAGTCCTGGTTGACCCAGGTGTTCTCGACGATGTTGTGCCACGGCAGCAGCAGGCCGTTCTCGAAGGTCAGGCCCTGGCGGCCGATGACGAAGGCGGGCGTGGCGATGTTGGCCAGCGTACGGATGCACTTGACGGCCAGCCACGCGGCCAGCAGGCCGAAGCCCGCCGCGATGAGGATGCCGATGTTCTTATCCTGCGCGCGGATGCACAGCACGGCGAGCACGAGCGCCACCACCACCCAGAGCGTGGCACCGGCGATCAGCCGCGTGCGGGAGTAGAAGACGGGGCGGTCCTGGCGGGTTTTTTCCTGTTGGCTGGCGGAGCTGTAGATTTCCATTTTGTGAGTCGCTGTACTTTGGAGATTGAAGAAAGAAAAAGAAAAGGGGCTCAGGCCGACGGCAGGCGCTGCATGAGGCACACCATCAGCACCGGTTCGTTGTCGATCTTGGAGCGATCGATCTTGCGGGTCTTGCCGTTGGCGACGATGAGCAGGTGCTCGTCGACGTCCATCGCTTCGGCGTCCGATTGCGTGCGGATGGTGTCGATGCTCGACCACGCGATGAGCTGGCCCTTGTGCACCAGCCCTTCCGCATTGAGCGCCAGCGCGCCGAAGGGCACGGTGTCGCCCGCATGCAGGCGCCGCTCGACGTCGTGGCGCAGCACCTCGCCGACGGCCTCTTCCACTTCGACAACGAGCGCATACGGGTCGTCCCACAGGTCGAGCCGCAGGCGCAGCGTCTGGCCGTCGCGGGTGGTGAGCAGCAGGTGGTTGCGGTTGTGGCGATGGCGCAGCCGCGTCACGTCGGCAAAGGCGATGGTCTGCGTGCCCAGCTGCAGGCCGTGCGCGGTCAGCGTCAGCACCTGCGGGGTGCGCAGCCACGCGAAGAAGTCGCTGCCCTTCCAGCAGATCAGGTAGATCGCGGCCGGGATCGCCAGCACCAGCACGAAGAACGCGCCCTTGTAGCGCACGAAGTCCGGCGTGATGAGGTACGGAAGGATGTAGATCCTGGCCGGCACCAGCACCATGGCGCAGAAGACATAGATCGCGGCCAGGCCGGCCAGCACACAGTAGAACGCGTAGCGCGGAAAGATGCGGTCGTGACGAAGGGGCATGTGAAGCAAGTACCCAATGCGTCGACAACGGGCGTGGTGGCGTGGAGCTGAATTGCGCGCACGACCATACCAGCGGGAAGCGTCGCTCTCGAGGTTGCGCATGCGTTAAAGCATCTTTTTTTTGAGCCGAGAACGCCTGCCGCGAAACCAGTTAACCGAGAAGATTTAAGTTTGATGCCTGCTTCGACACAAGCGCTGCTTAAGCATTCATGGCAACTCTGCAAGCAGCGCGCGGTGTGCGACGCGCACCCGCACGATCAACGCGGCACCATCGCCTGCCGCCTGAACTCGCTCGGGCTGCCGCCCGTGTGCGCGCGGAACACGCGGCTGAAGTGCGAGAGGTTGCTGAAGCCCGCGCCCAGCGCGATGTCGGTGATGGAGCGCGCGGCGTTCGCGGGGTCGATCAGGTCGCGGATGCTGGCCGCCAGCCGCTGGTGCTGGATGTAGCCGGTGAGCGTGTCGTCGTCGCCCGCGAAGGCCTGGTGCAGCAGGCGCTTGCTGCAACGCAGGGCCAGCGCCATGCCGTCGATCGACAGCGCCGGGTCGCGCAGGTTCTGCGCCACGTGGCGGTGGATGCGGTCTTTCAGCGCCTCGCGCTGGGTCTGGGCGGTGCTGCGGCCCGCGAGCTCCATGAGCGACAGGCGCACCAGCTGGATCAGCAGCTCGCCCGCGCCGCGCGCGGCGGCCTCGCTCATGTGGGGCAGCTCCAGGTAGGTGTTGCGCATGGTCTCCAGCGCCACGCGCGAGATGCCGCTGTCGCCGCCGATGCGTCGCGCCACGAGGTCGCCCAGCGGCAGCGCGGGCGAGGCGATCTGGTCTTTCGGCAGCATCACGATGAGGTGGTCGCTGCGCTCGGGGTTGGCCACGGTGTAGTCGAGTGTGGTGTCGTACAGCGTCCAGCCGCCCGCGCGCACCGCCGCCGCACGCCCGCGCTGCGTGACCTCGGCCGAGCCCTGCCAGGGCGCGACGATCTTCAGGTAGGGCGCATCGCTCAGGCGCGCCATCTGCGGCGTGCGCAAGACGCGATGCCGGTTGGCCTCGAGCCGCGTGAGGATCACGTCGCCCGCGTGCGAGGACGCCAGGTGGCCGTCGAAATCGCTGTCGCCGTACAGGTCGGAGCCGAGGCCGCCGAAGTGACGCCACACCCACTCGCACCACAGCGGCCCGCGTTCCTTCGGCGGGATGGCGTCGGTGGACAGGAGCAGGGACGCGGTCATGGGGCGAAAGCAGTGAAGACGAAAGATTGCAGCACGGCAGCGGGATGCCGCGCATTGTGGAGTGCCCGCAAAGCCCTCGCCTTTGCGGGTTAACCACTAGGCGCCTGCACGCTGCGTCAAGTGCTTTGTGCGCGGCAGGCACAGCGGCAAAGGGCGTGCGTTTCTACGATCCCGGTCAGCGGGCGCATACCGACGCCCGGAAGGAGACCTCCATGCTTCACCCCACCCGCCGCCACTGGATCCAGGGCACGGCCACCGCGCTGGGCGCGGCCGCCGTCGCGCCGCAGCTGTTCGCGCAGAGCGCGCCCGTTCGCATCGGCTACGCCATCGCCCGCACCGGCCCCTGGGCCGCGGGCGCGCAGGTGAGCCAGGAACCCAACTACCTGCTGTGGGCCGAGCAGGTCAACGCCGCGGGCGGCCTGTCGGTGAAGGGCACGAAGCGGCCCATCGAGCTGATCGGTTACGACGACCGCAGCGAGACCGAGACCTGCGTGCGCACCTTCGAGAAGCTCATGGGCAGCGACAAGGTCGATCTCGTGCTGCCGCCCTGGGGATCGGGCGCCAACTTCGCGGTCGCGCCGCTGGCCAACCGCTTCGGCTACCCGCTGCTGGCGCCCACGGCCCTGTCGCGCAAGCTCATCGACATGCGCCTGCCCTTCTTCTTCTCGCTGCTGCAGCAGCCCGACAAGATGATGGGTGCGCTGGTCGACATGCTGGTGGCGCAGAACGTGAAGACCATCACCATCGTCTACATGGACGACCTGTTCGGGCTGGAGAACTTCGCGGCGCTGAACAACGCGCTGAAGAAGACGCAGATCCAGGTGCTCGACCGCAAGAGCTACCCGCTGGGCGTGAAAGACCTCGCGCCCGTGCTGCGCACCATGAAGGACCTGAACCCCGACGCCTTCATCGGCATCACCTACCCGCCGGACACCATCCTCGCAAGCCGGCAGGCGCGCGAGGTGGGCTTCAACCCGAAGTACTTCTACGCCTCGGTGGGCACCGCCTTCCAGCTCTACAAGAACGTGATGGCTGCCAACACCGAGGGCGTGATCGGCATGGGCTCGTGGAACGGCAAGACCAGCCCCGAGGCCAAGGCGTATTTCGACGCGCACACGAAGAAGTTCGGCAAGGAACCCGACCGCTGGGCCAGCGGCCACGCATGGGCCGGCCTGCAGATCCTGCAGCAGGCGGTGGAGAAGGTGGGCCTCGATCGCAAGGCGCTGCGCGAGCAGATCGCGAAGAACGAGTTCAAGACCATCCTCGGGCCGATCCGCTTCGAGGGCAGCGAGAACGCGTCGATCCCCGGCACCGTGTCGCAGTGGCAGGGCGGCGACTTCGAAGTGGTGTGGCCCAAAGACCGTGCCACCGCGCAACTGATGCCGAAGCCGGCCTGGAAATAACAGCGTGTCGTTCTCTGGATGGGCCGAGCTCCTGGCCGGCGGATTGATCACGGGCGGCATCTATGCGCTGGTGGCCATCGGACTGAACCTGCAGTACGGGCTGATGCGCATCATGAACATCTCGCACGGCGAGTTCCTGATGCTCGGCGCCTTTCTCACCTGGTGGGCGCACACGGCGCTGGGCATCTCGCCGCTCCTGTTCATGCCGGTGGCTTTCGTGCTGCTGATGGCGCTGGGCATGGCGGTGCACTGGCTGTGCTTTCGCCAGGTGGCGGCGCGCGCGCCGAACGTCGACGTGTTCGAGGCGCGCAGCCTGATGGTCGGCTTCGGCCTGATGTTCTTCGTGCAGAACACCGCCCTGCTCGTGTGGGGCGGCGACCTGCGCGGCTACGACTACCTGGCCGAGCCGGTGCAGCTGGGCGAGATGCGCTTCACCGCCAACAAGCTGGTGCTGTTCGGCGTGGCGCTGGCGCTGAGCCTCGTGCTCATCGCGCTGCTCAAGCTCACGCTGCTGGGCAAGGCGGTGCGCGCGCTGATGCAGTCGCCCACCGGCGCGCAGCTCGTGGGCATCAACACGAAGCGGCTGCACCCGCTGATGTTCGGCATCGGCCTGGGCCTGTCGGGCGTGGCCGGCGCGCTGCTGTCGATGACCTACGAGATCTCGCCCTCGATGGGCGAGCCCTACACCGTGACGGCGCTGATCGTCATCACCCTCGGCGGCTTCGGCAGCATCGCAGGCAGCCTCGTCGGCGGCCTCTTGCTGGGCGTGGTGGAAGCGCTGGGCATGTACTACACGAGCCCCTCGCTCAAGATGCTGCTGTCGTACGCCGTGTTCATCGGCGTGCTGATCTGGCGGCCCAACGGACTGTTCTCCAGAAGATGAATTCCCTTTTTCAAAACAAACCGTGGTGGGTGCTTTGCATCGGCCTCGCGCTGGCAGCCGCCGTGCCGTGGGTCGCGAGCGAGTTCATCGCCTCGGTCGCGCTCGGCTGCCTGATGTACATCGCGCTGGCCACGAGCTGGTCGCTGTTCTGCGGTGCCACGCGCTACCTGTCTCTGGCCACCTCGGCCTTCTTCGGCCTGGGCGCGTATGCGAGCGCGACGCTGCTCGAGGTGCTGCCGTGGCCGCTGGTCATCCTGAGCGGCGCGGCCATCGCGAGCGCGGTGGCGGTGCTGATGGGCGCGGCCGTGCTGCACCTGCGCGGCACCTACTTCGCGGTGCTGACCTTCGGCATGACCGAGCTGATCCGCCATGCGGTCACCTTCGTCGAAAAGCAGGTGTCGGGCACGGTGGGCCGCGTGCTCACCGTGGTGCCGTCGAACGAGACGGTGTACCTCACGGTGCTGGCGATTGCGGGTGCGGCCATTGCCACGGCGCTGCTCGTGAAGCGCAGCCGCTTCGGCCTGGCGCTGGCCGGCATCGGTGCCGACGAGCAACGCGCGCAGACACTGGGCGTGGACACGCGCCGCGTGAAGATCGCCGGCTTCGCACTCACCGCCGCCTTCGCCGGCGCGGTGGGCGCCGCGATGGCCGTGCGCTGGACCTACATCGAACCGGCCGCCGTGTTCAGCCCCTTCATCGGCTTCCAGACCGTGCTGATCGCGATGATCGGCGGGGCCGCCAGCATCGGCGGGCCGGTGGCCGCGGCCATCGTGTTCAGCCTGCTGTCGGAGACACTGCGGCTGCAGCTGCCCTACGGCTACATGATGGTGCTGGGGCTGCTGCTCATCCTGTGCGTGATGTACCTGCCCAACGGCCTCGCGTCGCTGTGGCAGCGCAAGGCGGCCGCGTTGCGGAGGCACGCACCATGAAGGCCACGCCGCTTCTCGAAGCCCGCGACCTCACGGTGCGCTTCGGCGGACTCACCGCCGTCGATGCCGTGAGCGCCACGCTGCACGCGGGCGAGCTGGTCGGCATCATCGGCCCCAACGGCGCGGGCAAGACGACCTTCTTCAACGCGATCTCGGGCGTGGTCATGCCGACCTCGGGGCAGCTGCTGGTGGAAGGCGACGTCGACCTCACGCGGCGCGGCCCGCACCTGTACGCCGCCCACGGCATCGCGCGCACCTTCCAGACACCGCGCGTGATGGCCGACATGACGCTCGAGGACAACGTGCGCTTCGGCATGCAGTTCGCGGGGCGCCGCCGCGCGCCCATCGCAGGCCTGGGCAGCACCGGCGAGATCCTCGACATGCTGGGCCTGGGCGGCCTCGCCACGCAGATCGCGGCCGACGTCACGCCCTCGCAGCAGCGGCTGCTCGAGATCGGCATGGCGCTCGGCACCCGGCCGCGCGTGCTGCTGCTCGACGAAGTGGCGGCCGGCCTCACCGAGGCGGAGGTCGATGCCATGGCGCGGCGCATCCGCCGCCTGCGCGACGACCACGGCCTCGCCGTCGTGTGGATCGAGCACGCGGTGACCACGCTGCTGAAGTACGTCGAGCGCGTGCTGGTGCTGCACCAGGGCCGCAAGATCGCCGACGGCACGCCGGCCGAGGCCGTGCGCAATGCCGAGGTGATCGAGGCCTACCTGGGCGACGAGATGGAGGCCACGGCATGAGCGGCACATTCATGACCGTGCGCGGCCTCTCGGCCGGCTACCACGGCTTCCAGGTCATCCAGGGCCTGGACCTCGACGTGACGCCCGGCGTCACCGTCGTGCTCGGACCCAACGGCGCGGGCAAGACCACGCTGCTCAAGGCGCTCGCGGGGCTGCTGCCGCGCACGGGCGACGCGGTGCTCGACGGTGCGGCCTTGCCGTCCGCCGATGCCACAGCCTGCGTGCGGCGTGGCCTCGCGCTGGTGGCAGAAGGTAGGCAGCTGTTCCCGCAGATGACCGTCACCGAGAACCTCGAGCTCGGCGGCTGGCTCATCCCCGCGCGGCTGCGCGCCGAGCGGCTCGCGCGCGCCTTCGATGACTTTCCGCGCCTGAAGGAACGCGCCACGCAGCTCGCCGGCACCATGAGCGGCGGCGAGCAGCAGATGGTCGCCGTGGCGCGCGCCCTGATGAGCGGGCCGCGCCTGCTGATGCTCGACGAGCCCTCGCTCGGCCTGGCGCCGCGCATGGTCGACGAGCTGCTCGCCATCGTGCGCCGCATCGCCGACCAGGGCGTGACCGTGCTCATGGTCGAACAGAACGTGCGCAAGGCCTTGCAGGCCGCCGACCGCGGCTACGTGCTCGAGCGCGGCCGCGTCGTCGCCTCGGGCGAAGCGCAGGCGCTGCTGCATTCCGACGCCGTGCGCCAGGCCTACCTGGGCGTGGCCTGAACACCCTTCCTCTTCCTCTGTTTCTGAAAAGGACACCCATGACCGACATCTCCATGCTCATCGACGGCGAACGCCGTGCGGCCGCCGGCGGCGCCACCTTCGAGCGCCGCAACCCGCTGGACGGCGGCATCGCCACGCGCGCCCCCGCCGCCACGCCGGCCGACGCGGTCGCCGCCGTCGACGCCGCGCAGCGCGCCTTCGCCGCCTGGTCGCAGACCGGCCCCAACGAGCGCCGCGCCCTGCTGCTCAAGGCCGCGCACGCGCTCGAAGCGCGCGCCGACGCCTTCGTGCAAGCCATGGCGCGCGAGACCGGCGCCTCGGCGCTGTGGGCGGGCTTCAACGTGCACCTGGCGGCCGGCATCCTCACCGAGGCCGCGTCGCTCACCACGCAGATCGCGGGCGAGGTCATTCCGTCCGACGTGCCCGGCAGCCTCGCCATGGGCGTGCGGCAGGCGGCAGGGGTGGTGCTGGGCATCGCGCCCTGGAATGCCCCCGTGATCCTGGCCACGCGCGCCATCGCCACGCCGCTGGCCTGCGGCAACACCGTCGTGCTCAAGGGCTCCGAACTGTGCCCCGAGACGCATGCGCTCATCATCGAATCGCTTGCCGAGGCCGGCCTGCCCAAGGGCACCGTCAACTTCGTCACCAACGCGCCGGCCGACGCGGGCGCCGTGGTCGAGGCCATGGTCGCGCACCCGGCGGTGCGGCGCGTCAACTTCACCGGCTCCACGCGCGTGGGCCGCCTCATCGCGCAGACCTGCGCCACGTACCTGAAACCCGCCGTGCTCGAACTCGGCGGCAAGGCGCCCTTCGTGGTGCTCGACGACGCAGACGTCGACGCGGCGGTGAACGCTGCCATCTTCGGCTCGTTCGCCAACTCGGGGCAGATCTGCATGTCAACCGAACGCATCGTGGTCGACAACGCGGTGGCCGACGAGTTCGTCTCTAAGTTCGCGGCGCGCGCGCGGGCGTTGCCTCTGGGCGATCCGCGTGAAGGCCCGGTGGTGCTCGGCTCGGTGGTCGACATGAGCACGGTGAAGCGCTGCAACGCGCTCATCGATGATGCGCTGGCCAAGGGCGCGACGCTGGTGTGCGGAGGCAAAGCCGAGAACACGCTGATGCTGGCGACCGTGCTCGACCATGTGACGCCGGCGATGGAGATCTACCGCGAGGAATCCTTCGGTCCAGTGAAGGCCGTGGTGCGCGTCAACGGCGTGGAGGAAGCCGTGACCATCGCCAACGACAACGAGTTCGGCCTGTCGTCCGCCGTGTTCGGCCGCGATGTGGCGCGTGCGTGGAACGTGGCGCAGCGCATCGAGGCGGGGATCTGCCATGTCAACGGGCCGACGGTGCACGACGAGGCGCAGATGCCGTTCGGGGGGGTGAAGGCGTCGGGGTACGGGCGGTTTGGGGGGCGAGCCGGCGTCGAGGCGTTCACGGAGCTGCGGTGGATTACGGTGCAGACGACGCCTCGGCACTATCCGTTCTGAACAAAGGAGCGGCAGGACGCCGCCCCGCCGTTCCGATCAGGCCATCATCGGCTCCGGCGAAGCCCTTTCGGCGGGCCGACGGTTCTGGGTCAGCCGTGTCTCGTCCGCGCCCGCATACACGCGGCGATAGCGCAGGTAGCCGGCCCCCCATGCATACCATTCGCGCCCTTCCGTGAACTCGGGCGCGTACTCGCCCTTGGTCAGGTACAGGTTCACCCATTGCTCCTGCCGGCGCGTCAGCCCGGCGGGCGCTCCGCCTCTGGGGGGATCGATCTGCCCGCGCGCCTCGTCCGCTCTTTTCTTCCGGGCCACCAGTTTTTCGAGCTGCTCCTTGAACTCGGCCGCTTCGGGCCCGGTGAGCTTGAACCATGCGTGCGAGTCGTGCACGCGGTCTTCGAACAGCTTGCTGGTGAGCACAGGCTCGTTCCAGTACGGCTCGATGCGGCCCCACTCGCCGACCCGCTCCGAATCGATGCCGGGCACGTTGTCGACTTCGTGCGGTGTGCCGTCCGGGCTGTTGCGGCCGCTGATCCGTTTCTTTTTCTTGAGCCAGGCTTCGAAGTCCTTCACTTCCTTGACGAACTGCTCGTCGGCCGACTTGAGGTCCGCCTGGTCTTCCTTCGAAGCGCGCAAAACGAACGGCATCGTGGCCGCGTGGCCAGCCCAGGACTTGCGCCACTGGATGAACAGCTTGCGCTGCTCCGCCATGATGTCGCGCAGCACGCCTTCCTTGACCTGGCATACGGCAAGGTAAGCGTTGAAGTCCCGGATCAGGTCCTTGGCGACCATGAACTGCTTCTGGATGACTGGGCGTGCCAGTTCCAGTTTCAGGGGCACGCCCAAGATTCGTGCTTCGCGGTACATCAGGGCCAAAGGAATGCGCGAAAGCATGTCCTCGCCCGCCTCATCGATCCCCTTGCCCTGCTCCTTCGGCATGTAGCCTCCGCCGACGTCCGAGTGCATGCCAGGGCACACCCACTCCCGAGAGTTCTCAGGCAACGTATTGCCGACATGAATGGAATCCGATGGAAAGCTGCGACGGAACTCATGCGCGGCCACGATGTGCAGGCAGGGCACGTCGGCCGGGATGCGCATCGACGTGTCAGCATCAGCCCAGCCGCCATGGCCGTCGGCGAAAAGGGACGAGGCCGCCACACCAACCGACGCGACGGTATCGAACAGTCCCAAAAAGTCGAAGGTCACCGGAAACGAGGCCAGTGTCGGCCCGGTCTGCCCGCGGAGTTCGGCATCGATCTCGCACATCGCGAGGAACCAGTTGACGAAGACCCGTGCCTCCGCTGCGCCTCGCGAAAAGCCGAATGCGCTGACGAAGATGCGCTGCACGCGCCCCGGGTCGACCTTGTTGCACTGGCCCGTTGCGGGATCGATCATGTGCGGCTTGACTGACTCGTGCAGCTTGTTAAGCATCGCTTCGAGCGTGCGACGATTCTTGTTCTCGCGTTGGCGCTTGTCGGCGGGCCCTTTGCCCGCTTCCAGCAGCTCCTCCCGTCCGAGGTCGAAGGCCTTGCAAAACTTCAGCACTTCTTCGGTGGAGAACAGCCCTGGTCCGTTGCCGCTTCGGGTGAGGTAGCGATAGACGCAGTTGAGCGCTTGCGCCAACGCCCACAGGATGCGGCGCTCGCCGTAGAGCGCCGTGGCGTTGCCCAGCAGCGCGTCCTTGCCGGTGCCGCTGTCGTCCACCTGCGTGAAGGGCGTCCCCACGCCCGGCACATACACCTTGAAGAACTGCTGGTAGTTGTCGGGGTTCGTGGTCCACTGCGCATCGGGGTCGGCTGGCACCCCGGGCACGTGCTGGCCCGGATAGGCACCGTACAGGCGCGCGACGTTGGAGTGCGTGTGATCCTTTTCTCTGGTGCTGCGGTCGTAATTATTGCGCGTGCCGTCGAAGAAGAAGCCCATGAAGAGGTTCACGTCGCAGGACTTGCCGGGCTGACCGATGGGGCGCAACTCCCGACCTATCTCGTAATTTCTCTTGATGCGTTCACTCTGTTTCTCTCCGAAAAATCGTTCTCGATTCAATAGATCTGAAAAAGCGAGCTCATCAAGAGAAGAAATGAGCTGCGCAGTCATGGCTTCACCTTCATGAGGTGCTCGACCTTTTCGCGAGAGTACTGCAGTGATTTTTCCTTCCACTGGCGTTCGTGGATGAGAAATTCCGGGTCGGCTGGGCCAGTAAACATCTGGAGTTCTTTGGGAGGTCGTTTTTGCTTTCGCTCTTCCAAGTAAAAGTCCCAAGTCTTCTTGAGAGACGCCAATGGGTCCTGATTGAATTCATCCATGGACTTCTTGCTTGCGTTGAGACTTTCCTGCGCCAACCGAATATCTCGCTCCCACAACTCACGTTGAAAGGCCAATGAAGGCTTGGGCCACCCCTTGATCTTCCCGGGCCACTCGTCGCCATTGGGACGGTACGCGGTTGAAACCACCCCCACCGTTCCATCGGGATAGTTGATGAACCACACATCCCCTGCCTTGCCGCTCTTGTCATAGGGCGGCAGGTCGACGATGAAAGTCTGGCGCGGCCGATAGTCGCCCGCCTTGTTGTCGTAGCTCTGAAGGATCACGCCGACCTGGATGCCGGGTGCCCACGTCTTCGGCACGTTGTAGCAACAGATCACGCCCCCCGCGGCGAACGGGCCGATTTCTTCGGAGGCGACCACGGTCTGCTTCGGGTCCTTGGGGTCGAACAGCCGGTAGCGGATGTCCTGGTCGGTGTAGTTGACGCCGCTGACCGAGGCTGGAACCGTGTCAGCACGACCGGTGGCACATCCCGTCGTAGCCAGGGATGCAAGAAACGCGAGGGGAAGGAGCCAGTTTTTGAGAATCATCTGTTGTTCCTGCGGCAATGCGCTAGACCATCAAGGCGCGCAGCGCTTCATGGTCCGAGCCAGTGCCGTGGCTGAGTTCGGGGTGCTGCCAAAAAACTTCACACAGCCTCATCCGTTGCGCCACCGTATCGAACTGCATGGCATCGGCTGCGGCGAGCCCGCATACAGCCAGTGCGTGCAGCACCGAGGGCCGGTGCTGCGCTTCGTAGGCTGGCGAGAGTTGAAGCAGGTTCGCGATCACTTCATCCGCTTCGCTGCCGGCAATGAGCAGCGCGCATTGATCACCATCGAGTACCGGTGCGCATGGAGCCAGCGACGTGGATGCCATTTTCCCCGGTGCAAGGAAACTGCTCCAGCTGGCGTCGCGCCGGCGGAAATGCCATGTGGCTCCGGGACCGCAGAACGCCATCTGCTGCAACGGCGACAGCGCGGCCAGCACATCCGGCAGGCGGCGCGTGTCGGGAAAACGCAGCACGAAATACTGTCCGTCCGCATTCACGATGCACCAGGGGCTCAAGCGTTCGAACAGCGACTCGAGCGGCTCGGCCGAGCGGATGAAGCTGAGCATCGGCAAGCCATTCGTCAGCTGCAGCACACGATCGAGCAAGGGCCTCTCGACAGCATCGATGTTCAGCAGAACCGGTGAATGCCGGATCGCTTCGTCTGAAGCGCCGGGCATGTTCTCGTAGAGCGACCGCCAGGAGCCGGAGCCCAGGTGGCTCTCGAGCAGCTGATGGCATTGCGGGGCGAATGCGCAATCGATCAAGGCGTAGCGAAGTCCCTCGGTGCAAGAGGCAAGAGGGCCGTCGTCCGCAAACAGGGCGTCGATCCATCCGGGTGCGTGCTTGTCGATCAGGTTCATCGTGCGTTACTCCACCTGGGTGAAGGCCGGCGCCGACTTGAGCGACTTCAAGAGGCACGCCACACAGATGCTCTTGGGAAATGCCGGCAACGGGTAGCTCTTCTGCACCGGCCCAGCCAACTTCCGCTGCACCGAGTGATAAGTGATCTTCCCCGGACACTCGAACGTGATGTCCCCATCCTGCAGCGTGATCGACGCGCCCTGCGCCGTCGCGATGCGGATCTTCTTCTTGGCCGCGAACTCCACCGTCTGGTCGGTGCTCGCGATCTTCAGGGCCTCCTTGGCCTGCACGCGCAGTTCGTCGTGCTGCGCCTGGAAGTCCAGGTCGTCGTTGCCCGCGATGACCGACAGGCCCGCGTCCGCATCGGCCTTCTGCGCCCCGGCCAGCACCCCGATGGCCTGCCCGCTGTGCACGCGCAGCACGTCGGCCAGCGCCAGGTTGATGTCGCCGCCGCTGGCCAGCGTGGCGGTCTCGCCGCTGACGACCTGCAGCTGCTGGCCCGCCACCATCGCTAGGCCGCCGCGCGCGGCCAGTGCGATCACGGCGTCGCTGGTGTGGGGCACCTTGCCTTCGCCCGTGGCGACGGCCTTGTCGGACGCATCTGTGTAGGCGGCATCGAGCGCATCGGCGGCGACCATGCCGCTGGCGGTGCGCTCCATCGCGGCGTAGGGCGCGCGCTCCTTGTCGAGCTGCGATTCGTTGGCCTTGCCGGCCCCGATGTGCCCGGCCAGCTGCACGGTCTCGTGGGTCCTGGCCGCATCGCTGAGGGCCTGGCCCAGCTGCTGCACCTGCTTGAGCAGCGCCATGCCGGCGGCGAAGTCGCCCACGGGCTCCAGCTTCTGGCCGCCTGCGCCGTGGTAGGTGCTCAGCAAGACTCCCTTGCCGCCGCGCAGGGCGGCATAGCCGTCGGTGCGCAGCTCCAGGCCCTGGCCGCGGAAGCTGCCGCGGAAGTTGTCGGCCTGGTGGATCAGGTGGCCCAGGTTCAGCTGGCTGTGGGCGGTGCTCGCATGCAGCTGCACGCGCAGCTGCTGGTTCGAATCGTCGAACACCAGCTGACTGAAGCCCTCGCCGCCGAACTCCTTGGTCTTGAAGCCGCTCAGGGCTGCCGCATTGCGGTGGCCCTTGTCGTCGGCGCTGGCGCCGTGCCAGGGTGGGGCGTGGCCGGCCGCGAGGTTGGCCTGGGCGCTGGGCGAGGCATTGCTCGCCTGGGCGAAGACGTCGTTGTTGTCGTTGCTGCCCTGTTCGCTGTTCTCACCAGTACGCGATGCACCGCCGGGTGTGGGGGCGATGCCGCCGTCGCCGCGGCCGTTGTACAGCGCGCCGACGATGACGGGCTGGTCCACATCGAGGTCGACGAACTTGACCAGCACTTCCTGCCCGATGCGCGGCAGCCACTGCCAGCCCATGCCGGGACCGGCCTGGCGTTGGGCCACGCGGATCCAGCGGGTGCTGCGGTTGTCCTGGGCACTGTCGCCGTTACCGCCGTTCTCGCTCGATCCGTTCTGCCAGTGGAAGCGCACGCGCACGTCGCCACGGTCGTTGCAGTACAGCTCGTCGGCGCCATTGGGAGAGGTCTCGCCCGAAGGCCCGACCACGATGGCGCTGTGCACGCCGCTGGCCGTGGGCCTGGCGTGCAGGCGGGCACCGTCGGCCGCCGCCAAGGCGGGGCGCCAGGGGCGTGGGGCGTGCACGCCGGAGAAGCTGTTGGCGTAGCCCTGGGCTTGGGCGGTGGCGAGGCTCTGGGGCTGCGGGTGGATAGTGTTGTTGTGCGTGCCCGTGGCTGCAGACACCAGCCCGAACACATCGGCCTCGGCCGTCACGGGAGTGCAGGGTTGGTCGAACACCAGGTGTTCCGTCAGCGCGCCCAGCTGCGCCGCAATCGACGCCGCCGTGTCCTTGGGCAGATTGTTGATGCCCACGTGTTCGACGGTGTCCAGCAGCAGTGCCGGCTTGGCCTGCAGCCCGAGTGCAGGCGCGTCGTCGATCTCGAGGCGCGTGCCCGCGCGCAGGGTGCGCACGGTGCTGTGGCCCAGCATCAGGTCGGCGCGGCATTCGGCCGCTTCCATCATCAATGCGGCATAGCGCTCGACGGTGCGGTTGGTGTCCCAGCCGCGGCTGCGGTCGTTCAGGCCCAGCACGTCGTCGTACTCCAGGCGCGGGGCGTTCTTGCCGCCGACCGGAAAGCGCGCGGGGGCGCTGCCTGTGAGCTGGCGCTTGCCGTCGACGTTCCAGGCGCTCAAATGCACCTGGGCCACCGACTGGCGCATGCGCCGCACCAGCGCCTGCACGGCGTCGCTGCGTTCCTGCGAACTCTTGCGGTGAAAGCGAACGGGCGAGCCTGCATCGGCGGGCTGGGTGTCGTTGGACGCAAAGATCAGGAGCTTGTGGCCCGTCGGGGCCTGGGCGTCTTCCTCGATGCGCCAGGCCAGGCCTTCTTCGGCCAGCAGGCGCGAGAAGAAGTCGTAGTCGCTCTCGCGGTACTGGGTGCAGTAGGTGCGAACGGGGGCGTCGGCCAGGAAGCCGTTCACTTCGGAGGAGAAGGCCCAGCTGCCGGCCTCGGCGTACGGCGCGAGCACGCGCTCGATGATGTCTGCCACGCTGCGCTGCTGGAAGACCTGGCTGCGGCCCTGCTGGGTGGCCAGCCAGAGCCAGGGCACCAAGGTGAGGCGGTAGCGGGCCAGGCCGCCATCGGCGCCCAGCGATTCGACGGCGCGGATCAGGCCGGTGCGCCGGCCCACGGAGCCGTCGGCCAGCACGGTGACCAGCGTCAGCGGTTGGTCGATCAGCGATGACAGCGCCAGGTCCGCGCGCAGGCTCAGGCACACGATGCGCAGCTCGAACAGCTGCGACACCGCCTCGCGCTGCACCCAGCCTTCCACGCGCAAGGCCTCGATGCTCTCGCGGGCCGTGGACGAAGAAGATGAAGCCGCGCTCGGTGCTTCAAGGCGGTACAGCCGCGCCGTCTGGCTCAGCTCGGCCCACAGGGCGCTGCGGTCAGCGGAAGGTGACGACGAACGCGTGCGCACAGGCACGCTGCCGTGGTTGGACATGGAACTCCCCGAACTTATTTTTCTTCCCCGCGTTGCGCGGGGTGGCATGCGTCCGATTGTCGGAGTCCCGGTGGCCCGAGCGTAAGTACCTGAAAGTAGCACCCGGCGATGCAGGACGACGCCTCAAGCCGGCGAATGCACGCCGCCGCCCTGGCGCCCCTCTTCCGCTGCCGCCACCAGCCGCAGCCCGGCGCGCACGCGCGCCAGCGTCTCGTTCTCACGCTGCGGTGCATACACCGCGTGGGCCGAGTGCGAGAACTCGGGCGCACCCTCCACCAGCCGCAACCGGCCGTCGGCCAGGAAGGGCCGCGCGACGCCGATGCGGAAGTAGCCCGCGCCGCCCACGGCAAGCAGGTAGGTGAGCGCCAGCGGCCCGAGCGAGATCGACACCGGCGCATGGGCCAGCTCCGGAAACGCGGCCTCGTGGTTGGCCGCGAAGGCCGGGCCCCAGTCGACCGACACGTAGCGCGTGCGGTCGAGCCGGCCTTCGGGGTCGGTGGTGACCATCACCAACCGCTCCTCGGCCAGCAGCTCGGCCACGAGGCCGGGGCGCTGCGGCGGGTTGTAGAGCACGGCCAGGTCGAGCGCGCCGCCCTGCACAGCGTCGAGCAGGCGCTGCGCGCTGTCGACCTCGGCGCGCAGCGCGATCTCGGGGCAGACGCGGTGCATCCAGATCAGCCAGTCGGCCAGCAGCGGATGCCACAGGCTGGGCTCGCTGCCCACGCTCACGCCCTCCTCGATCCCCGGCGGCAGCGCCACATGCTGGCGCGCCCGCTCCCACACCTGCACCAGCGTGGTCGCGTGGGCCACGAAGCGCTCGCCCGACGCGGTGAGCCGCGCGCCGGCCTTGTTGCGCACGAACAGGCGCCGTCCGAGCTGGTCTTCGAGCAGGCGGATGCGCGCGCTGACGGCGGTCTGCGTCAGGTGCAGCCGCTCGGCCGCGGCCACGAAGCTGCCGGTGGCCGCGACTTCGAGAAAGGTCCGGGCGAGGCCGATGTCCATCGGATTCATATTAGTTTTTTTGCACTCATTTGCAATGAACATTCATTGGCTTGGGGAGAAACATCGGTTCACCATGAGCGCACGACTTCAGGAGCCCCGCCCCATGCGTCCCCTGCCGCCCATGCCCCACGCCGCCCCGCCCGACGATGCTGCTGCGCCCTTCGCCGACACGCCCGCCGCGCTGCGCGCGCAGGGGCTGCGTTTTCCTGAGCGGGTGCAGGTGTCCTCGCCGGTCTGCTACGCCGACGAGCTGGACGCGGCCTACCGCGAAGCCGGCGACCGCGACGCGCTGCTGGCCGCACTGAACGAACTGCTCGAAGCCGAGCGCGCCGGTGCGCGCATCACGCTGCGCAGCGCCGCCGAGACCGACGACCCCGCGCTGCGGCGCCTGGTGACCGACATCCATCGCGACGAGGTGCACTGGTGCGGCGTGCTGATCGACGCGATCCAGTCGCTGGCCGCCACGCCCAGCACGCGCACCGGCGCTTTCTACGAGCGCGCGATGGCCGTGCCGGAACTGGGCGCGCGCCTGGCGCTGCTCAACCACGGCCAGGGCTGGGTGGTGCGCAAGCTGCAGGCGCTGCTGCCGCGCATCGTCGACGCGCACATCCACGGCGAGCTGACGGCCATGCTGGTGTCGCACCAGCAGAACATCGCGCGCGTGAGCGCGCAACAGGCCCCGCACGGGCCGCAGGAAGGCGCCTGAGAAAGTTGCAACACGGCGGGGGGATGCGCCATCCAATGGGCAGAAGGAACTCACCGCATGCCGCCCACCGCCCTGCCCCTGACTGCCGATGCCGACGCGAGCGCGTCCGACGCCGAACTGGCCGCACGCGCCGCGCAGGGCGACACGCAGGCCTTCGCGCGCATCATGCGGCGCCACAACCAGCTGCTGTTTCGCACGGCGCGCAGCATCCTGCACAGCGACGCCGACACCGAAGACGCGCTGCAGGACGCCTACCTGCGCGCCTGGCGCGCCATCGGCGGCTTCCGTGACGAAGCAAAGCTCTCGACCTGGCTGGTGCGCATCGTCATCAACGAGGCGCTGGGCCGCCTGCGCCGCCGCGGCGCGCAGGTGATTCCGCTCGACAGCGGCATGGCTGCGGGGGACGACGACGACGCCCCCGACACGCAGCTCGCCGACGACCCCGACCGCCAACCGGAGCGCCTCGCCATGCGGGAAGACCTTCGCCGACTCATGGAGCGCCGCATCGACCGGCTGCCCGACGCCTACCGCACCGTGTTCGTGCTGCGCGCGGTGCAGGAACTCAGCGTCGGCGAAACCGCCGAGGCGCTGCAGCTGCCCGAGGCCACGGTGCGGCTGCGTTTCTTCCGCGCCCGCAGCCTGCTGCGCGAAAGCCTGTCGCGCGACATCGACCTGGCGACGGGCGACGCCTTCGCGTTCGACGGCGCGCGCTGCGACCGCATCGTGGCGCGCGTGCTGGCGGCGCTGCCCTGATGGCTTCCCACAACCACCACCCCAGAGGAGACCCCACCATGTCCTTTTTCCTGATGCCCACCCCGGTCGCCGCGCGGCGCGCCTTTCTCGGCCACTCCGGCCTGATGCTGTCGGGCGCCGCCGTGGCGCTGCTGGCGGGGCGCGACGCGCTCGCCGCGAAGAGCGGCGGGGCCACCGGCAACGACGTGCAGATCCTCAACACCGCGCTCGGCGCCGAGCTCGAGGCCATCGCGGCCTACCAGCTCGGCGCGGAAAGCAAGCTGCTCGAAAAGCCCGTGCTCGACCTCGCCGTGACCTTCCAGGGCCACCACAAGGAACATGCGGACGTGCTGGCCAAGACCATCGCCAAACTCGGCGGCAAGGCCGTCACGGCCAAGGCGCGCTACGACTTCCCGGTGGAACAGCTCAAGTCGCAGGCCGACGTGCTGCGCTTCGCGGCGAAGCTCGAGCAAGGCGCCGTGAGCGCCTACCTGGGCGCGGTGCCGCTGTTCGGCCACCGCGAGCTGTCGAAGGCCGCAGCCAGCATCCTCGGCGACGAGGCGATGCACTGGGCCGTGCTGCGCCAGGCGCTCGGCGAGGCGCCGGTGCCTTCGGCGTTCGTGTCGTGAGCCGTGCGGCGCGCGGGCTCGCTGCGAGCCTGCTGGCCGCATGGGCCTGTGCGGCTGCCGCAACGCCCGACGCGGTGCGCGGCGAACAGATCTACGCGCGCTGCCAGGCCTGCCACGCGCTGGCCGCCGACCGGGTCGGGCCGCGCCACTGCGGCCTGTTCGGCCGGCTCGCCGGCAGCGTGCCGGGCTTCGCGTACTCGGAGGCGATGAAGAAGTCGCGCATCGTGTGGAACGACAAGACGCTCGACCGCTTCCTCAGCGCCCCGCTCGCGATGGTGCCGGGCAGCAGCATGACCTACGACGGCGTGCCCGCCCCCCGGGAGCGCGCCGACCTGCTCGCCTACCTGCGGCAGGCGAACGACACGGCGGCCTGCGCGGCGCTGGCGCGCCCTACGCCGCGCTGACTACAGGCGTGAAAGCGTCGGCGATCTCGCGCGTCACGCGCAGGAAGGCCTCCATCTCGCCAACCGTGTGGCAGTGCAGCGGCGACACGCGCACGGTGCCTTCGAGCCCGAAGGATTCGAGCATCCGCTTCGAGTAGATGCTGCTGGCCACGCGCTCGTACACGGTGACGCCGCGCTGGCCGTACTCGACCACGGCCTGCGTGCAGTCGAGCCCGTCGAAGCCGATGCCCAGGATCAGGTCGCGCTGCGTCAAGTCTTCGTGGTCGAGAAAGACTTGCACGCCGTCGAGCGCGCGCAGGCCCGGCGTCTGCGCGGTGCCGTCGAGCAGCGTCGCCAGCAGCGCGCGCTCGTGCAGCTCGATGCGTTCGATGCCCGCCACGAAGCGGGCGCGGCGGTCGGTCGCGTCGGTGAAGTGGCCGCCGAGCCAGCCCACGTAGTCGACGATCTCGGTGAGCACCGCGAACTGCCAAGGCGCCGAGCTGCCCAGCTCCCAATGGCCGGGCTTCTTGCCGGCCAGCTTGTGGTGCGGCAATGCAGCCGCGCGCTCCGACATCCACGAGAAGCCCGAGCCGCGGCAGCCGAAGAACTTGTAGGGCGCCAGGTTGATGCCGTCCACCGGCGTCTGCTGCAGGTCGATGACGCCGTGCGGCGCGTGCTGCACAGCATCGACGAGGATGTACAGGTCGGGCTTGATCGCGCGCGCGCGCCGCACGATGGCCGCCATGTCGAGCTTGGCGCCCGAGATGTTCGACGCATGGATCACGTTGAGCACACAGGTGTTTTCGTCGATCAGCCCCACGATGGCGTCCACGTCGACACCGCCGGTGACGGGGTTGCTCTTCGCCACGCGCAGCTCGCGCCCGAGGCGTTCGGCATACAGGCGCATGGCGTCGAACGCCGACGGGTGTTCGAGCGCGGTCGTGACCATGTTCGTGCCCGGCACGTTCTCGGCCACCGCGCGCACCATGTCGAACATCGCGCCCGAGGCGGTGAGCGAGGGGTACACGCTGCCGCCGGTGGCATTGAGGATGGTGCGCAGGTCGTCGGCGCCGCGCGCCTGCATCGCCTGCAGCTCGACGGCGGTGGCGTGGATGCGCTCGGCGTTGTCGGGAATGGCGTCGACCAGCGCGAAGCGCTCGACCGCCGCCTTGAGCCGGAACGAACCGCCGGCGTTGTCGAAGTACAGGCGCTCGCGGCCGTGGTGGTCGCGTTCGATGCCCAGGAAGCGCTCGCGCACCTGGCGCATCAGCGCATCGGAAAGGAGCTCGCCTTGGGGCAGGTCCGCACGTGTGGCTGCCATGGTGTCAGACGCCCTTGTTGTTGGGGTTCTTGTAGATCTCGCGCACCGCGTCCGTCATCGGGAAGTTGAGGTTCGCGTTGCGCGGCGGGATCGGCGAGAGGAACCACTTGGTGTACAGCTGCTCGATGGCGCCCGACTTCATGAGGCCGTTGACGGTCTCGTCGACCAGCGCCTTGAACTCGGGGTCGTCCTTGCGCAGCATGATGCCGTAGGGCTCCTGGCGCAGCGACTCCTTGAGGATCTTGTAGTCGCCCGGGTTGGTGGCGCTGGCGATCATGCCGGCCAGCTGCACGTCGTCGAGCACGTAGGCATCGGCGCGGCCGGTGGACAGCAGCAGGAAGCCGTCGGAGGTGTCCTTGCCCGCGATCTCGTTCACCTCGATGGTGCCGCTCTTGCGTGCACCTCGCAGCAGCTGGATCGAGGTGCTGCCCGAAACGGTGGCCACGTTCTTGCCGTTGAGGTCGGGCAGCGCGTTGATGCCCGAGCTCTTCTTCACGGCGGCCGTGATGTTGGTGACGAAGTGGCTGGGCGCGAAGTCGACCTGCGCCTGGCGCTGCGTGGTGTTGGTGGTGGTCGCGCAGTCCAGGTCCACGGTGCCGTTCTGCAGCAGCGGGATGCGGTTGGTCGAGTTGAGCATGGTGTAGCGCACCTCGATCTTCGGCAGGCCCAGCTTGGCCTTCACGGCGTCGACGATCTTCAGGCAGATGTCGTTGGTGAAGCCGATGGGCGCGCTGTCGGCGCTGAGCTTGTACGAGAACGGGATCTGGCTGTCGCGCGCGCCGATCTGGATCGTGCCGCTGTCCTTGATCTTGCGCAGCGTGCCGGCGTCCTGCGCGCTGGCGGCGCCGCAGGCGAAGACGAGGGCGAGTGCCAATGCGAAAGGTGCGAGAGGCAGTTTGAAGTCCATGGTGTGTTCCTTGGGTTGCAATGACGGTGGCCTGGCGCGCATCTTCTGCGTCCCGATGAATTTCTAAAAGCGATTTTTTGTGATCGAATCGCATGAAAAAAAGCGTTCTTTCTTTCAGGAGCCGCCCGCCGTGATGACCTTCAAGCAACTCGAAGCCCTCTACTGGATCGCCCGGCTGGGCGGCTTCGCGCAGGCGGCCAACCAGCTGCACACCTCGCAGTCGGCCATCTCCAAGCGCGTGCACGAGCTGGAGCAGCTGTTCGACACCGAGCTGTTCGACCGCAGCCAGCGCACGGCGCGCCTCACCGAGAAGGGCGAGGAGATGTTCGTGCTCGCCAGGAAGCTGCTCGACCAGCGCGATGCCGCCGTCGAGCAGTTCGGCAAGCCCGGCGTGGTGGAGCGGCGCATCCGCCTGGGCGTGACCGAGCTCACCGCCATGACGTGGCTGCCGCGCCTGGTCGGCCTGATCCAGCAGCACTACCCCAAGGTGATCCTCGAACCCGACGTGGACGACAGCCTGCAGCTGCGCGACAAGCTCCTGGCCGACGAGCTCGACGTGGTCATCGTGCCCCACACCTTTGCCGACTCGCGCATGCAGAGCAAGGTCATCGGCCGCGTGAAGAGTGCGTGGATGTGCAAGCCCGGCGTGGTGCAGGCCGGCGGCACCGTGCGCCTGCACGACCTGGCGCGCCATCGCATGCTGGTGCAGGGCAACAACTCGGGCACCGGCCGCGCCTACGACGCATGGATGAAGGACCAGGGCGTGCAGCCCGCCAACGCGATCGTGGTGAGCAACCTCGTGGCGCTCACGGGCCTCACCGTGTCGGGCCTGGGCGTGAGCTACCTGCCGCGCGAATGCCTCGCGCCGCTGGTCGATGCCGGCATGCTCGAGGTGCTCGACGTGACACCCGCGCTGCCCGTGGTGCGCTACGTGGCCATGCACAAGGGCGAGCACCGCAGCGCGCTCACGTCGTCGATCGTGATGCTGGCGCAGGCGTGCTGCGACTTCACGCGGATGTTCCAGGCGCAGCCGGAAGACGAAGCCGCGGCAGGCGCACGCTGAGATCGCAGGCGCTGTCTGCGCGCCCTTGTTGCGCGCCGAATGCGGTGTTCGTGACACGAAACCCACATGCTTTCGAGGGGGTGCGGCGCGCTCGAAATTGACGGCAAGATGAGCGCCATCGCGCGGCATTCAGCCCGGCCCGCTGGAGATAAGACATAACGCTTCCATTTCCGGTCGGCCTTGCAAATGAATACCCGCGCGTAAGACACGCCCCAGGTTTCGCGTCCTTCTTTCGTCTTACCGCCGTCGCTCGGCGTCCTTCAGAAAGTGCCCATGACCATCACCGTGACACGCCAGGATCCGCGCTACAACACCCTGAAGAAAGGCTTCAACCTGCGATGGCCTTCCGCAGAGTCTGATGCGGCGTCGCGCATCGAGCTGGTGGAGAACGCGGACGATGCCGCCGCCGCGCTGCAGCGCATCGTCGATGCGGGCCGGCGGCCCACGGTGCGCAGCGGCGGACATTGCTATGAAGACTTCGTCTCCAACAACCCCGGCGGTGCGATCCTCGACCTGAGCCTGCTCACGCAGGCCAGTGCCGAGCGCAAGGGCGACGGCCGCTACCGCGTCGCACCCGGCACGCAGAACTGGAACGGCTACCTCGAGCTGTACAAGCAGAGCAACGTCACGCTGCCCGGCGGCTCCTGCTATTCGGTGGGCGCGGGCGGGCACATCTGCGGCGGCGGCTACGGCCTGCTCTCGCGCCTGCAAGGCCTCACGGTCGACTGGCTTTCGGCGGTGGACATCCTCACGGTCGATGCGCGCGGCAAGGTCGTGCCGCGCACCGTGGATGCGACGCGCGACCCGGAGCTGTTCCGAGCCTGCCGCGGCGCGGGCGGCGGCAACTTCGGCGCGATCACCAGTTATGTGTTCGACACCTTGCCGACCGCGCCGCGCGAGGTGGCGCTCGCGGTGGTCGCGTTCGACTGGGCCAGCATGACGCCCGCGCGCTTCGCCCAGCTGCTCGCCATCTACGGTGACTACTGGGCCACGCGCGGCACCTCGCCCGACACCTGGGGCATGTTCTCGCTGCTCAAGCTCACGCACCGCTCGTCGGGCCAGATCGTGATGCTCACGCAGTTCTGCAACCCCGACGGCACCTGCAACGACCTCGCCGTGCTGCACGACTTTCTCGAGCGCTTTCGCGCCTGCACGCCCGTGCCGCTGAAGGGCCGCGCGCCCGGTGTGGGCCCGGCGCCGCAGCGGGACACGGGCCAGCTGCTGTGTTCCAAGCCGCACACCGTGACGCGCTACGACTGGCTCACGGCCACGCAGTACCTCAACGGCTCGGGCGAGAACCAGCGCGGCAAGTACAAGTCGGCCTACATGAAGCGCAGCTTCACCGCGCGCGAGGCGCAGCGCATCTACACGCACCTCACGCGCACGATGCCCGGCATCGACCTGAGCCAGTCGCTGGTGCAGGTCGACTCCTATGGCGGCGCGATCAACAAGCCCGAGCGCATCGACGACACCGCCGTGCCGCAGCGCGCGTCGATCATGAAGCTGCAGTACCAGACCTACTGGCGCAGCGCGGCGGACGATGCGGGCCACCTGCGCTGGATCGGCGACTTCTACCGCGACGTGTACGGCACGCCCGACGTGCCCGAGCGCTTTGCCGGCACGCCCTACCCCGGCGAGCGCTACGAGGGCTGCTACATCAACTACCCGGACAACGACATGCTGGCGCACCCTTTCTGGCCGCAGCTCTACTACGGGGACCAGGGCCTCTACGCCTTCCTTCGGAAAGTGAAGCGGCGCTACGACCCGAACAACATCTTTCACCACGCCATGTCGGTGCGGCCCTGAACGAGAGGAAGAACTTCCATGCCACACAGCCCCAACCGCTTCGGCCAAAACCGCCGCGCCGTCATGCAATGGATCGGCGGTGCTTCCGCCCTCGGCGCACTGACTCCGATGGTCCCCGCCGGCGCGCAGACACCCGACACCGGCGCGGCCGCGACCACCGCCAGCGCCGTGCCCGCGCCCCGCTTCGCCTACGTCGGCACCTACACCAACGACGCGCCGGGCGGCACCGCCGGCAGCCCGGCATCGAAGGGCATCTACGTGCTCGCGATCCGCGACGGCAACTGGACGCCGGTGCAGACCGTCGCCAGCGCGAACCCCTCGTTCCTCGCGGTGCACCCGAGCCGTCGCTTCCTCTACGCGATCAACGAGATCGACACCTACCAGGGCCTGCCCACCGGCACGGCCGAGGCCTATGCGATCGATGCGAACGACGGGCGCCTGACGCTGCTCAACCGCCAGCCGCTCTCGCTCTCGGGCGTGGTTCCCGCGCACCTGGCCGTGTCGCCCGACGGCCGCGCGCTGGCCGTGGCGCTGTACGGCGGCGGTGCTTACAACGTGCTGCCCATCGAGGCGGACGGCAGGCTCGGCAAGGTCTCGGGCATCGAGAAAGAAACCGGCACCGGCACCGACGCGCAGCGGCAGGAATCGCCGCATCCGCACATGGTGCTGTTCGACGGCACGGGCCAGCGCCTGCTCGCCACCGACCTGGGCACCGACCGCATCAACGCGTTCACGCTCGCCGACGGCCAGCTGGCCCTGCTCGGCCGCACGGCCGTCGCGCCCGGCAGCGGCCCGCGCCACCTGGCGCTGCATCCGTCGCAGCGCTTCCTGTACGTGGTGAACGAACTCGACGCCACGGTCGCCGGCTTCGGCTACGACGCGGCGAGCGGCAAGGTCGGGGAACAGCGCCAGCGCGTCTCGACCGTGCCCGAGGGCTACACCGGCCAGAAGAACGCGGCGGCGCTGGTGATGCATCCGTCGGGGCAGTTTCTCTACGCGAGCAACCGCCGCCTGAAGTCGGACCACCCGATGGCCGACAGCATCGCCGCGTTCCGCATCGACCCGAGCAACGGCGCGCTGACACCGCTGCAGCACTGGAGCGAGGGCCTGCGCTTTCCGCGTGCGCTGGCGATGGCGCCGGGCGGCGGCCACCTCTACGCGCTCAGCCAGAAGGGCGACAGCGTCCTGCGCCTGCGCATCGACCCGGCCAGCGGCAGGCTGGACCAGCCGGTGCAGGTGGCGCAGGTGCCCGCGCCCGTCTGCCTGGTGTTTGCCTGATGCCTAGCGTCCGCGCGTGAGCATCCGCCCCGCGCGCGCCAGCACCTTCGCTTCGCCCTCGCCGCCGCGGTAGGCCTGCACGCCGTTCACGAACACCCGCTCGATCCCTTCGCTCACGCCCAGCGGCTGGTCGTAGGTGGCGGTGTCGGTGATGGTCTCGGGGTCGAACACCACCACGTCGGCCATGGTGCCGACGCGCAGCAGGCCGCGATCGGCGATGCGCAGGTTGCGCGCCGTCATGCCGGTCATCTTGTGCACCGCCTGCTCCAGCGTGAAGAGCTTGCGCTGGCGCCAGTAGCGCGCGAACACGCGCGGGAACGCGCCCCACAGGCGCGGGTGCGGATGGCGATCGTGCGGCAGGCCGTCGCTGCCGATCATGGTGAGCGGGTGCGCAATGACGCGCTCCACGTCTTCTTCCTGCATCTGGAAATAGCAGGCGCCACCGGGTTTCAGGCGCAGGCAGGCCTCCTGCTCGGTGGTGCCCCACTCGCGCGCGATGTCGGAGAGGAGGCGGCCGGTCATCTCGGGGTGCGGGTCGGACCAGGTCAGCAGCACGTCGATGACACCGTCGACCAGGTCTTCGCGCAGCACGGTGGAGCCGGCCACGTAGGGATACACGTCCATCGCGATCTCCTGGCGCTGCGACAGCGCCTCGATCAGCGGCAGGGTCTCCTTGGTGCGGCCCCAGTTCGCGGGACCGGCGCACTTGTGGTGCGAGATGACCAGCGGCACGCCCGCGCTGAAGGCCGTGTCGCCGGCCTCGTGCAGCGCCTCGATGATCTGCTGCATCTCGCTGCGCAGGTGCGTGGCGTACACGCCGCCATGGCGTGCCACGACGCGCGCGAGCGCGGTGACTTCCTCGGCCGGTGCGGCAAATGCCTCTTCGTAGAACAGGCCCGACGACATGCCGTGCGCGCCCGAGGCCATGCAGTCGTCGAGCAGCGTTTCCATGCGCGCCAGCTCGTCGCCGTCGGCGGGCCGGTCGAGCGCCTGCATCGCCGCGAAGCGCAGCGTGGTGTGGCCCACGAGGGCCGCCACGTTGAGCGCGGGCTGCACCGCATCGACCGCGGCGCGGTACTCGGCCATGGTCGCGTGCTTGAACGAGTCGGCGCCCAGCAGCGTGAGCGGCGGCTTCGACTGCGGCGTGCGGTACGGCGCCAGCGAGATGCCGCAGTTGCCCGTGACCACGGTGGTGATGCCCTGCGAGACCTTGGGCAGGCACAGCGGGTCGCGCAGCACGATGGCGTCGTCGTGCGTGTGGGCGTCGATGAAGCCGGGCGCGATCACCTTGCCGCGGCAGTCGACCACGTCGACATCGGCGATGTCCAGCCCTGCAGGCAGCCGCGCGCGCAGGCCTTCGCCCAGCGCCAGGATGCGGTCGCCCTGCAACAGCACGTCGCCGGGCCACGAAGGGCCGCCCGAGCCGTCGACCACGAGGCCGGCTTCGAGCAGCACGGCTTGGGTGTCGCTCATGGTTCGCTGTCTCCCTTTTTCGTGTTGATGCCGCCGCCGTCCCAGCTTTGCAGCGGGTGCGTGGTGGCGTCGATGCCGTGGCGCTGGAAAGCCTCGCGCGCGCGCTGCAGGCGCTGCACGGCGGGCTCGCCGCGGCGCTGCGCCACCAGCACGGTGAGGATCTCGATGACCGTGAGGTGCGTGAGGTAGGCGTCGATGCCCACGTGCATCACGGCGTCGTCGGGCACCGACAGGCCGATGAGGAAGTCGGCCTTGACTGCGAGCGCCGTGCCCGGCCGCGTGATCGCGACAACCTGGGCGCCCTGCCCGCGTGCGATGTCAACCGCGTCGAGCAGCGAGGGCATGCCGCCCACGTGCGAGATGGCGATAACCACGCCGCCCGGGCGCTGCGCCGCGCCGGCCACCTGCTGCAGGTGGTAGTCGGCCCAGGCGTTGGCCGAGAGGCCGAGGCGGAACAGCCGCGCCTGGAGGTCGTTCGCCATGAACCACGAGGTGGCGCCCGCGCCGTACAGGTCGACGTGCGGTGCGGCCGCGATGGCGCGCACGGCGCCGTCGAGCACCTGCATGTCGAGCTGGCCGCGCACGCCCGAGACCGAGGCCGCGGCGCTGCGCGCGATCTTGCCGACCACTTCGTCGGCGGCGTCTTCGATGTTGACGCGGCGGTGCAGCGGCGAACCGCCGAGCGCCAGCTCCTGCGCGAGCGCGAGCTTGAACTCGCGCAGCCCGGCAAAGCCGAGGTCGCGGCAGGTGCGCATGATGGTGGGCACCGAACTGCGCGAGCGTTCGGCCAGCTGCTCGAAGCTCTCTTCGAGCGCGCGATCGGGGTCTTCGAGGATCAGGTCGAGGATCGCGCGCCGCGTGGCCGGCGCATCGCCACGCGCCTCGGCGATTCTCTGGAGCAAGGAGGGCGTCATCGGTGCGTTTTCAGAAGTGCATGGCGACAGCGTCGCTCACGCGGTAGTCGTTCTCGACCACGGGCATCCAGTGCCACTTGTCGAAGGTGGTGCAGGGGTGCGAGATGCCCAGGCCCACGCGGTCGCCGACCTTCGGTGCATCGGCCTCTTCGCTCGCGTCCCAGCGCAGGTAGGCGTGCTGGTCGTTCAGCGCGGTGATCTTCCAGCCGGCGGGCACGCCCTGGGGCTGCAACGCGCCGCGTGCGGCGCGTGCGATCGGCACGGGCAGCGACAGGTCGAAGGAGATGTCGCGCTTGCCCACCGACAGGATCGCCAGGCCGGGCTCGGGCCGCGACTGCACGTTGGCCCAGACTTCCATCGCCGGCGTCAGGCCCTCGCCGCAGTCGCAGCCCAGGCGTTCGTCGACCACGCTCACCATGCGTTTGTAGAAGCCATGGTCGTGCGTGACATAGCAGCCCGAGCGCAGCAGGCCGCGCACCGGCGCACCCAGCGCGGGCTTCAGGCGTCCGGCCACGAGGTCGAAAATGGCCGATCCGCCGGCCGAGACCAGCACCTCGTCGGTCTCGAAGAGCTGGTGCGTGTCGCAGTGACGCGCCACGGCTTCGACGCGGTCCATCAGCGTGGTGGCGTAGGCCGTGTCGGGCCCGCTTTCGCCCGTGGCGCCCTGCCCTTCATAGGTCTCGATGCCCACGAGCTTGGCCGCGTCGCTGGCGCGCACCCGCGTGGCGAGCGCAATGGCTTCGTCGTGCGTGCGGCAACCCGTGCGCGCACCCTGCACGCCGATCTCGAGCATGACCTCGAAGGGCACGCTCGCAGGATGGCGCTTCGACCAGTCTTCGATCAACGCCAGCTGCGCGATCGAATCGACCAGGAACACGACGCGCAGATCGGCATGGTCGGCCAGCAGCAGCTGGATGCCTGCGAGGTCTTCGTCGCTCACGACCTGGTTGGCGATCAGCGTGCGGCGCGCGCCGGCGGCCACGCCCACGGCCAGCTGCGTGACGGTGGCGAAGGTCAGGCCCCAGGCGCCGGCGTCGAGCTGGCGCTGGAACAGCTGCGGCGACATGGTGGTCTTGCCGTGCGGCGCCAGGTCGATGCCCCATTCGCGCACGCGTGCCTGCATCCACGCCAGGTTGTGCTCCAGCGCCTCGCGCTTGAGCACGGCCAGCGGCAGCGGCAGGTCGCCGGCCAGCACGTTCCAGCAGGCGGCGCCGACTTCGCTGCGCAGGCGCGGCGGCTGGGTGCGCGGGTAGCCCTTGAAACGGTCGCTCAGCAGCGGGT